>NZ_JAFBBS010000001.1:2400000-3000000 GCF_016907315.1 Microbacterium esteraromaticum | reverse complement strand
AGAGGCATCGCGCTCTGCGGACTGCGGCCACACCGCCTCGACCAGGTCGTTGGCGTCGTCGGGAACGGACAGCCATCCGGGGGCGGGAGGGGAATCAGCGGAATGCACGCAGCACCAATCGGGTCACGGGGTCTCGCCGTGTCGGCGACGTCGCCCCTGATTCTAAGACACCTCCGCGTCAACCCCTGCTCACATTCCGATGTGCTGAATAGTGTGGAGAGGATGGAGAGGCCGATGAGTTCAGAAGCAGATTCGACCACGCACCCGGCGCAGCAGGGATGGTTCGCACGGACGTCCGCGGACGTCATCCGGAGGCTGCTGCGGTTCCGGATCGTCCGCGCCGCACTGCTGTACACCGGCAGGCGCGGCCCGATGCTCGCCGACGCCGTGACATATCGAGCCCTGTTCAGCGTCTTCGCCGCAGTGCTGCTCGGATTCTCCGCGGCCGCCCTGTGGCTGTCGCAGGACGCGGTCGCCTGGACAGCCGTGGTCTCGGCGGTGGACTCGGCTGTGCCAGGGCTCGTCAGCACCGACCAGGAGAAGGGTCTCATCGACCTCGACGAGATCACCGCCCCGGCCGGGCTGTCCGTGGCCGGTGTGATCTCGCTCGTCGGCCTCATCGGCTCGGCGCTGGGCGCCATCGGGTCGATGCGCAACGCCGTCCGCACGATCGCCGGCACAGAATCGACCGACGTGGCGTGGTGGCTGGTGCTGCTGCGCAGCATCCTGCTCGCGCTGATCATCGGCGGCGGCTTCGTCGGCGCGGCCGCGCTCACGTTCGCCGGTGATGCGGTCGTGAGCTGGATGGCAGGGCTCTTCGGCGTGCCTGACGACTCCCCCGCTGTGTTCTGGACGGTGCGGCTTCTCTCTCTGGTCATCGTGTTCGCCCTCGATGCACTTCTGATCGCCGCCGTGTACCGGATGCTGTCGGGCGTACGCGCCTCGGGCGGGGCCCTCTGGGGCGGTGCACTCGTCGGCGCGGCCGGACTGCTGGTGCTGCAGGAGCTGTCAGGCCTGTTCGTCGGCGGCGCGAAGTCCAACCCCCTGCTCGCCTCCTTCGCCTCGCTGCTGGCGCTGCTGCTCTGGCTGAACCTGTCGACGCAGGTGATCCTGCTCGCGAGTTCACTCATCACGGTGTCGCATCGTGAGCAGAGCGACAGGGTGGCTGAGCGCTTCGGTGCCGACACACTGCCCGAGTTCGCGCTGCGCAGGGCGGAGGACGACGTGCGCGCCGCCACGGCGACTCTGCGAGCGGCCCAGAAGGCCGCGGCCCCCGATCACCCCTGACGCTCAGGACCGCGGGCAGGTGCCGTTCTCGAGCAGCTTCTGGTCGACCGTGATCCGACCGTCGGCTGAGATGTCGGCTACGGCGCTGGTCCCCTCGATGCGCAGTCCGGTGAGGGTGATTCCCACGGGCAGCCGGTCGGCGATGCACACGCGCTGCGGCTGGGTGATGGTGTCGCCTGCCGAGCCGATCATGCCGGAGACCGCATCGAGGTTCACATCCATGCCGTTCAGGGAGAGGGACACGGGCGTGAGCAGCAGGTCCCCGTCTTCGGCGCCGGGGGTGACCGTGATGCCCACCGGGATCTGCCGGCCGAACAGGTCGACCTCGCCCTCGACGGTGGCGTTCGGCGCGGCCAGCGCGATGCGCGAGACCGGCAGCTGGGCACTGTCGAGCAGAGAGCTGAACTCGTCCTGATCGATGGAGACCGTGCCCTTCGCCGCTCCCAGCGCCCCGCCGCTGACGGGCACGTCAGTGGCGGTGACCCGAGCCGACCCGCTGATCCCGCCCACAGTCACCTCGTCGGAGGCGAGTCGCACCTCGTCCAACGTGCCGGCGATCAGCTGCGGGAGCATCATGCCCGGAACCTGCACGTCGAGCTGCTGGTCAGCGGGAAGGTCGAGGTTGTCGATCACGAGTGAGCGGACGGTGCTCGGTACGACCGAGCGGGCGATGAACTCGGCCGCCACCCCGAGTGCGGCCAGCACGAGCACGATGACGAGCACGACCCACGGCCAGCGCGCCCTGCGCCTGGCGGACGATGCGCTCGTCATCCGGTCACATCCTCTCGGGAGCCGAGACGCCGAGCAGGTCGAGTCCGTTGCGCAGCACCTGTCCTGTGGCGTCGTTCAGCCACAGCCGTGTGCGGTGCACCGACTCGATCGGGTCGTCGCCCTTGGGGATGACACGGCAGTTGTCGTACCAGCGGTGGTACAGCCCCGCGAGCTCCTCGAGGTAGCGAGCGATGCGGTGCGGCTCACGCACCTCGGCGGCGAACGCCACCAGTCGCGGGAACTCCTGCAGGGCGCCGAGCAGCGCGCTCTCGGTCTCGTGGGTCAGCAGCTCGGGGGCGAACTCCGAGCGATCGACGCCGGAGTCGGCGGCGTTGCGGGAGACGTTGTGGGTGCGCGCGTGGGCGTACTGCACGTAGAACACGGGATTGTCATTGGTGCGCTTCTGCAGCAGCTCGGGATCGAGGTCGAGCGGCGAGTCCGCTGGTGAGCGCTCGAGCGCGTAGCGCAGCGCGTCCGTGCCGATCCACGAGCGAAGGTCGTCCATCTCGATGATGTTCCCCGCGCGCTTCGACAGGCGAGCGCCCCGCACCGAGACCAGTTGGCCGATGAGCACCTCGATGTTCTTCTCGGGGTCCTCTCCCGCCGCGCCCGCGACCGCCTTGAGGCGGTGCACGTAACCGTGGTGGTCGGCCCCGAGCAGATAGATCTTGTTCTGGAAGCCGCGGTCGCCCTTGTTGAGGTAGTAGGCGGCATCGGCGGCGAAGTAGGTGTATTCGCCGTTCGAGCGGCGGATCACGCGATCCTTGTCGTCACCGAAGTCGGTCGTGCGCACCCACACGGCGCCCTCTTCGTCGAAGACATGGCCCTGCGCACGCAGACGGTCGACGGCCTGGTCGACGAGGCTCGGGCCCCCGGAGTCTGCGTGCAGCGTGCGCTCGGAGAACCACACGTCGAACGGCACGTTGAAGGCGTCGAGGGATGCCTTGATCTCGGCGAGCTGATACTCGTACGCCTGGTCGCGGGCGACGACGAGCTGCTCCGCCTCGGGCAGATCGAGCAGGCCGGGGTGCGCGGTGAGCACGCGCTGGGCGAGTTCGGCGATGTATGCACCCGGATAGCCGTCCTCCGGGGTCGGCTCACCCTTCGCCGCGGCGAGCACCGAACGCGCGAAGCGCTCCATCTGAGCGCCGGCGTCGTTGATGTAGTACTCGCGCACCGCCTGGGCGCCGCTGGCCAGCAGCAGGCGCACGATCGAGTCGCCGAGCGCCGCCCAGCGGGTGTGGCCGATGTGCAGCGGACCGGTGGGGTTCGCCGAGACGAACTCGACGTTGACCGAGACGCCCGCCTGCGAGGCGTTGGTGCCGTAGGCGGAGCCCTGGTCGACGATGGTCTTCGCGAGCGCGCCGGCGGCGCCCGCCTCGAGGCGGATGTTGATGAACCCGGGGCCGGCGATCTCGACCCCCGCGATGCCGTCGGACTGCGTGAGTCCGTCGGCGATGCGCTGGGCCAGGTCGCGCGGGTTCGTGCCGAGCCGCTTGGCAAGGCGCATCGCGATGTTGGTGGACCAGTCGCCGTGGTCGCGGTTGCGCGGGCGCTCCAGCACGATGTCCGCTGCCTCGAGCGCGAGCTGCTCGTCCGGTCGCAGCGAGACCGCGATGGGGTCGAGAACGGCGAGGACTGCGGCGGAGAGAGCTTCAGGGTTCATAGACGGCCAAGTCTACGGCTCGCCAGAACCTCTTACCGGAACGCCGCCACCGACTCGGTCAGGCGCCCGAGCACGGCGT
Source organism: Microbacterium esteraromaticum (assembly GCF_016907315.1). Taxonomy (NCBI): domain Bacteria; kingdom Bacillati; phylum Actinomycetota; class Actinomycetes; order Micrococcales; family Microbacteriaceae; genus Microbacterium; species Microbacterium esteraromaticum. The sequence goes on along the minus strand of NZ_JAFBBS010000001.1, from coordinate 2,996,197 downwards.
CGTCCGCGGCGCCTCCGGCAGCGCGCACGGCGAGCACCGCGGCACCGACGGCACCGTCGCTGACCGACCTCAGGTCCAGGCCTTCACCGGCGGCCCCGAGTCGTGCGAGGAAGGCGTCGCGCACCGGACCGGAGCGGGTCAGCACGCTGCCGCCGATCACCACCGGCCCCGGACCCGCCAGCACGGCCGAGAGCGTGTCGGCCAGGTGCGCTCCTGCCGAGGTGAGGATGCCGTGCGCGACCGCATCGTCGACGTCGAAGGCGTACGGGGCGAGACCGGCGAGCTCGATCGGCGGATGCCCGTACAGCCGGCCGATCAGCTCTTCGAGCTCGAGCTGACGACCGTCCGTGCGAACCTCGGTGCGTGCGAGCTCGTAGTGCGCGAGGACGCGATCGGTGAGGGCGGTGGCAGGCCCTGTGCCATCGAGATCCTGCACCGCTGCGCGCGCGATCGCGTGGCCGATCCAGAACCCGCTCCCCCGGTCGCCGAGCAGCCATCCGAGGCCGTCACCGGCACCGTCGATGCGGCCGTCCTGCACGCGGATGACGCACGCGCCCGTACCCGAGACGAGCGCGTAGCCCAGCGGCGCCGCCGCCCCGCTGAAATACGCCGCGAGGAGGTCGGACTCGAAGCGGAGAGTCCCCCGGAACCCCGCGGGGGCGAGCCGCTGCATGAGCCAGTCGCCGCCACCGGATGCCCGCATGCCGGCCATGGCGGGCACGATGACGTCGACGTCGGCGAGATCGCGCCCGGTGGTCGCGAGAGCGCCGCGTATCGCATCCAGAACACCGGCCGCGGCTCGATCGGGGCCGGCGGAGATGGGGTTTCCCCGGCCCCCGACGCCGTAGCCGAGACAGCGACCTGCGGGGTCTGTGAGCACAGCCCGGGTCGATGTGCCCCCGGCGTCGACGCCGACGAGCAGCGGTTCGTGATTCATTTGTGATCTTGTCCTGTTTGACGTTTTCGTCGCGTGAGAATAGTTTTCATTGCAACGGAGATCGCCGGGCGAGAGCACTCGCCCGGAACCGCGGAAGAAGTTGGAGGCAATGGTGCCACGGACCCGGGACATCGGCAACGGCCTGACGATCGCACGGCGCATCGCAGACCGTCGACGCGCGATGCCCGCAGCGATGAGCAAGATCGCCGACGTCGTCACCGAGCATCCCGCCGCCCCCGTCGAGCTGACCATCACCGAGCTCGCAGACCGGGCCGGAACCTCTGCCGCGACCGTCACCAGGTTCTGCCGAGCGCTCGGCTTCGACGGGTACACGCAGTTCCGCGTCGGGGTCGCCTCGGAGATCGGCCGCGGCGACGCGGACGAGAGCTGGCAGGCCGACATGGGCCGCGAGCTGAGCGCATCGGACGAGCCGGGCAAGGTGCTCAACACCCTTCTGTCATTGCACGTCGAGAGCCTGCAGAGCACGGCGACCCGACTCGACCTCGACTCGGTGCTGCGCGCCGCCGATGCGATCACGGCCGCCCGCCACGTCGACATCTACGGCGTCGGCGGCAGCGGCGTCATGGCCCGCGAGTTCCAGGGGCGCCTGTACCGGATCGGGGTCAACGCCCACAGCTGGTCGGACGTGCACGACGGGCTCACCAGCGCGGTGCTGCAGGACCAGTCGTCGATCGCGATCGGCATATCGAGCACCGGTCGCACCGAGGAGACCGTGCAGATGCTCTCCCAGGCGCACTCCGCGGGCGCCTTCACCGTGGCCATCACCCACGACGCTGAGTCGCCTCTGGCCGCCCTCGCCGACATCTCGCTCGCCACAGCAGAGCCGACCGCCTATCTGCGCCCCGACGACCTCTCGGTGAAGCACTCGCAGCTGCTCGTGCTCGACCTGCTCTACGTGCTCGCCGCGCAGCAGACCTTCGGCGTCGCATCGACCCGCCTCGCCGCCAGCGCGATGGCCGTGGCCCCGCACCGCCGCGCACCGCGCACCACCAAGCCCGCCCCCGGCACCCAGGAGAACCGATGAGCGCCACCCCTACCGCGCTGCTGCATGAAGCGACGACCCGTCTCGAACGACTGGCCGCGGACGCCGAGCAGGGCGCCCTCGACCCCGCGATCGCGCTCATGGTCACCGCGCTCGACTGCGGCGGAGTCCTCCACGCCTTCGGTACCGGACACTCCGAGGCCTTCGCGATGGAGATCGCAGGTCGCGCCGGAGGCCTCATCCCCACCAACCGCTTCGCGCTCCGCGACATCGTCATGCACGGCGACCGCGAGGTCGAGGTGCTCACCGGCTCCCTCGAGAGGGAGCCATGGGTGGTCGACGAGCTGATGGCGACAGTTCCGGTCAACGAGCACGATGTGTTCCTCATCGCCTCCAACTCCGGCGTGAACGGCTCGATCGTCGGCACTGCGCTGTGGGCGAAGGAGCGCGGCCACTCCGTCATCGCCGTCACCAGCCTCGAGCACACCGCCCGTGTCGAGCCCAAGCATCCGAGCGGCAAGCGCCTCAGCGAGGTCGCCGACGTCGTGATCGACAATCTCGCACCGTACGGCGACGCCACCCTCGAGGTCGCCGACGGCATCGGCGCCGGCGCGATCTCATCGATCACCGCCGCCTTCATCGCGCAGCTGCTGACGCTCGGCGTCGCGCGCACGATCGCGGACCGCGGCGAGACCCCACCGATGTACATCTCCGCCAACATCCCCGGCGGCGATGAGCACAACTCCGTCCTTGAGGACCGCTACGCGGGCCGAATGCGACGGGGAGCTTGACCTCCGAGCTCGACCTGGGTTCCTGAGCTCGTCAACGAACCCGACCCTGAACACCGATCAATCACTACGGAAGGTAATGAGATGGACCTCAACGAAGCATCCATCAGCCGTCGCAACCTGCTGCGCGGCGCAGCCGCTGCAGCGATCCTGCTGCCGTTCGGCGCGACCCTCGCCTCGTGCGCGGCGCCGGGCGGCGGAGGCGGCGGAAACACCGGCGGCGGAGAGAAGAGCGCCGACAACCCGTTCGGCGTCGCAGCCAACGCCAAGGTCGACGCGGTCATCTTCGACGGCGGCTACGGCATCGACTACGTCGAGAGCGCCGCGAAGATCATGGAGGGCAACAAGAACCTCGACGGCGTGTCCGTGAAGGTCTCGTCGTCCACGAAGATCGCGCAGGAGCTGCAGCCCCGTTTCGTCGGCGGCAACCCGCCGGACCTCATCGACAACTCGGGTGCCAACTCGATCGGATGGAACACCATCCTCGAGCAGCTCGAGGAGCTCGACGACGTGCTCGACTCCGAGAACCTCGAGGGCGAGAAGATCCGCGACACGCTCTTCGGCGGCGTCGAGGCTCCCGGTACGTTCGACGGCCGCTTCGTCGCGCTGAACTACGTCATGACCGTCTACGGGATCTGGTACTCGTCCAGCCTGTTCGAGGAGAACGGCTGGGACGTCCCCACCTCGTGGCAGGACCTCAAGGCGCTCGGCGAGAAGGCGAAGGCCAAGGGCAAGTACCTCTTCCTCTGGGGCAAGGAGGCGGCGACCTACTACCAGACCATGGTCGTGGACTCCGCTGTCATCCAGGCCGGTGACGACTTCCGTCTGCCGCTCGAGAACCTCGACCCGAAGGCATGGTCGCACCCGGCCGTCCAGGGCATCCTCGAGATCCTGCACGACCTCATCAAGTCGGGCTACGTCAAGCCCGGCGGTGGCGGCACGCAGTTCACGCAGGCGCAGTCGCAGTGGAGCCTCGACCAGGAGGCCCTGCTGTACCCGTCGGGCTCGTGGATCGAGAACGAGATGAAGAAGACGACAGCCGACAACTTCAAGATGAAGGGCATCGCCGAACTCCCCCTCGACGACAAGCAGACCACGCCGAAGGGCACCATGCGCGCCGAGGCCGGCGAGCCGTTCATCGTCCCGTCCAAGGCGAAGAACCCGGCCGGCGGCAAGGAGCTGCTGCGCACGATGCTGTCGAAGGAGTCGGCCACTGCGTTCGCCAAGGCGAAGCTCGCTCCGACCATCGTCAAGGACACCGTTCCTGCCGATGGCTTCGGTTCGACCGCCCTCGTGTCGCAGTCCGAGCTGCTGGCGTCGGCGGGCGAGAACGTCTTCACCATCAAGTCGTTCAACCTGTACGGCATGAACTCCGACCAGCTGCCCATCTGGAACTCGTTCCTCGACGGCAAGATGACGGTCGCCGAGATCACGAAGCAGCTGCAGGCACTGACCGACAAGATCGCGAACGACAGCTCGGTCACCAAGATCGAGATCAAGTGACCCATGAGTAATTCCACCGTCAGCGGTGGACCGGGGTTGGAGACAGCCGCGGTCGTCGCGGCCGGGGCGGGGCGACGCAGGTCGCTCCGCCTCGGCGGGCGCAAGCTGACATTCGACTATGTCTCCTTCCTCCTGGTCTTCCTGGGGCTTCCGCTGGCGATCTTCCTGATCTTCGTGATCTCCCCGTTCGCGCAGGCGCTGTACTACGCGTCGACGAACTGGACGGGGTTCTCGGACACGATGGACTTCGTCGGCTTCGACAACTACGTGAGGCTGCTGAACGATCCCACCTTCATGCAGGCGATGCGCAACAACATCGTCCTCGCGCTGGTGGTGCCGCTGATCACCATCGTGATCGCCCTGATCTTCGCGAGCATGATCACGGTCGGCGGCCCGAGTCACGGTCAGGTGCGCGGGCTCAAGGGCTCGAGCTTCTACCGCGTCATCTCGTTCTTCCCGTACGTGATCCCCGCGATCGTCATCGCGATCCTCTGGAACATGATCTACACGCCCAGCGGTGGCCTGCTGAACGGCGTGCTCGGCCTCTTCGGCGTCACGGAGCAGCCCTCCTGGCTCGGCGACGAGCGCACCGCCATGGGCGCCACGATCTTCGTGATCGTGTGGAGCATGGTGGGCTTCTACATGATCCTGTTCATCGCCGCGATCAAGGGCATCCCGGCTGAGACGCTCGAGGCCGCCCGCATCGACGGCGCCGGCCGCTGGCGCACCGTCATCTCGATCCTGCTCCCGCAGATCCGAGACAACGTGCAGACCGCATACATCTACCTCGGCATCATGGCGCTGGACGCCTTCGTCTACATGGCCGGCCTCAACTCGACCGGCGGCCCCGGCAACAGCACCCTGGTCATGAGCCAGTACCTGTACCGCACCGCCTTCGAGAAGGGCCAGTTCGGTCTCGCCACGGCCATGGGAGTGGTGCTCGCCATCATCACGCTCCTGTTCGCAGCGCTGATCATCGGCGTGTTCCGCCTCATCGGCGGCAAGGACGAAGGAGGACGCTCATGAGCACCGACACCCGCGCGGCCGTGACCGTGAACCGTCGCAGCTCGACGCCGCGCCCGCCTCAGGTAGGGGTCCAGTCGACGGCAGGCGACAAGGCCGTCGGCATCACCTCGCACGTCGTGATGGCGATCTGGTCGCTCGTCGTGATCCTGCCGATGCTGTGGACGCTGCTCGGCTCCTTCAAGACCACGAAGGAGATCTTCGCGTCGCCGTTCGGGCTGCCGGAGAACTGGAACCTCGACAACTACATCAGCGCCTGGGTCGAGAACAACTTCGGCGGGATGTTCCTCAACACAGTCATCGTCGTCGGCGTAGCGTTGGTCTCGGTGATGATCCTCGGCGCCATGTGCGCCTATGTGCTGGCCCGATTCTCGGTGCCGGGCAGCAGGATCATCTACTACCTGATGCTGGCCGGCCTCACGTTCCCGGTCTTCCTCGCGATCGTGCCCCTGTTCATGATCCTGCAGAACATGCAGCTGCTCGGTTCGCTGTTCGGCCTGATCATCACCTACGTGGCATTCGCACTGCCGTTCACCGTGTTCTTCCTCTTCTCGTTCTTCAAGTCCCTGTCGTACGAGATCCAGGAAGCCGCGTACATGGACGGTGCGAGCGAGTGGCGCACGTTCTTCACGGTGATGCTGCCGATGGCCAAGCCCGGAATGGCCGCAGTCGCGATCATGAACTTCCTCGGACTGTGGAACCAGTTCCTGCTCCCGGTCGCCTTGAACCCCCAGAAGGACAACTGGGTGCTGTCGCAGGGTATGGCCGCCTATGCCTCATCGGCCGGCTACGCCCTCGACTTCGGCCAGATGTTCGCTGCGGTGATGATCACGATCATCCCGGTGCTGGTCGTCTACGTGCTCTTCCAGCGCCAGCTGCAGGGCTCGGTGGCTCAGGGCACCTCGAAGTAGGCATCCGCTCTCCGATCGCCCCCTCCCGCCTCGGCGCGAGGGGGCGATCGTCATGTCACAAGAACGAGCGTTGTCGCACTGTGACCTCGCTGGAACTCAGCATCCTGCGCGTTCGCTTACGCTCTTCTCATGACCTTGCTCCCGCCGACCCGACGGCGCCGCACGGCCCTCGCAATCGCGGGCGCGCTCGCGGTCGCAACCTCCGTCGCCCTGGGCATCGCCCGTCCCTGGCTGCCGCCTGCAGAGACCGCTCCGGTCGCCGCCGCCGAGAACGGCATCTCCCCGGCTGCCCTGACGCTCCCCGAAGACCCGGAGGTTCTGATCTTCGGCGACTCGTGGACGTACGGCTCAGCCGCGACGGTGCCCACCAACGGATACGCGCACCGGCTCGCGGGGCTGATAGACGGAGACACCGTCGTGCGCGGGGTGCGCGGCAGCGGCTACCAGAAGCCGGGCATCGACGGCCCCGACTTCCTCACACGTGTGGCGGCGCTGGAGAAGTGGATCGACCCCGACCTCATCATCCTCCAGGGATCGATCAACGATCGTCGGTCGGATGCTGCGGCCTACCCCGCTGCCGTCAACGCGGTCTGGGATGCTGTGGTCGCAAAGTACCCGGAGACGCCGGTCGTCATCCTCGGTCCCGCACCGCATGAGCTCCCGGTGGCCGCGTCCACGGCACGCATCGACCGCGATCTCGGCAGTCTCGCCGCGTCGAGGGGCTGGTGGTACATCTCCCCCGTGCAGGAGAACTGGATCACCGATGCGAACTACCTGCAGCTGATCGACGTCGGCGCGGGGCGCAAGCACCCCACCGACGCGGGGCACGCCTATCTCGCCGACAAGGTCGCCGGCGCGCTCGAACGCTTCAGCACAGCCCCCGTGACCGCGGCCGACGGCGCGAAGCCGAAGCCCGCCAAGTAGTCACTCGCGCGCCGGGTACTCCACCGCACCGTCTTTCACCACGGCTCCGGGCGTGAGAGCAGCCTCGCTCACCCTGCCGTCTGGCATGAGGTGGCCGACGGCGATGCCGCGCGCCAGCAGGCTGTCCGCGATGATCCGGCGATGGCAGCGCCACCAGACCGCCTCGGAGCACATGACGGCCACATGCCCGGTGGCGGCATCATCCAGGGCGAGCAGCCGGGTGATCCCCTCCCCGAACTCTTCGCCCATCGCGTAGTCGGCGTAGTTGTGGAAGCTGCGGTTGCGCCACAGCGCATTGACCTCATCCGGAACGTCGCGTTGCACGTTCCTCCGTCCGCCCAGCTGCTCGATGCGCCGGTAGACGATGCCCTTGCGAGGCAGGGACGCGGTGAGCGCATCCTCGTTGAACCACGGGTACCTGTTCGAACCAGGCAGTCGGCGCACGTCGACGAGGGCGCCGACCTGTGCGCGCGAGAGCAGATCCGCGAACTCGTCGAAGGGATGCGTGGAGTGGCCGACGGTGAGGATCACCGCTCAGCCCTTCAGGAGGGTCAGAGCACTCCCCTTGTGCGCTGCGACGTGCCCGGTCTTGTCGCTCTTGATCTCGTACTGCGGCTCGTCGTCGTCTGCTCGGCGGGTGCGACCCATGAACTCGAAATCGGCGGTGTGGACCTTCATGATCCGCCCGCGCACCCGGCCCGCCTCGGAGTTCCAGCTGACGTGGTCTCCAACCTCGTATCGTCTGGCCATCCGGTGCTCCTCTCGATCATCGAGCTGCCGGAAATGAGAGAAGACCGCCCTATGGGCGGTCTTCTGATGAGTGTGCCCCCGACAGGAATCGAACCTGCGACCTACGGTACCGGAAACCGGCGCTCTATCCGCTGAGCTACGGAGGCGTACCGGTCGAGCCTACCAGTTGCGAAGCCCGCCGAATGCACGTCGGCAGGCCGCAGCGCGTCGCTCAGTCGTCGGCGAACAGGGCGGTCGCTGCGTCGATCTCGTCGTCAGTGGGCACGCGCGGCACGTAGTCGCGCTCGCGCACGTGCGCAAGGAAATCCGCGTCTGGTGCGACACCGTAGTTCTGCACGTAATAGGTTACGGGGCCGGTCCAGACGAACTCCCCGTCGGTCCTGATCGTGAGGGGAACGACCGGCGCGTCGTCGGCCAGCACGTCGATGCCGCGCGCGGTGGTATGCATCACCACTGCGCCGGATTCGAGGTAGGCGCCGATGCGCTCGGTCTCTTCAGGAGACAGCCGTTCGTCGTTCAGCGGGGGTCGCAGCTGCGACGGGCTCTGCACCCAGTCCGGCTGGAACACCGAGACTTCTCTGACCATCTGCGCTCACTCTCCATTCGGCTGGAACAGCACCCAGGTGCCGTTGTGCGGCTTGACCGGGCGACCCGTCACGGGGTCGATGTCGGTCACGAAGGGTTCGCCGTTCCTTCGCGACCACACCGGCTTCGTCGGCGCGGTGACGTCGACGCCGAGGTGGTTCGACAGCTGCTGGGCGAAACCATCGGGGTCTGCACCGGTGTGGCACGAGAACAAGCGTATCGGCGTCTCGCCGTCCCAATCGGTGCGCTTCTTCACGAGCGCGGCGAACTGCTCAGCATCGAGCATGTTCCCGTCGCCGCCCTGCACCTGGTTCGGCGCGCCGTGCAGGTCGAGCACGTACTCGCCCTTGTAGGAGGGCACGTCGGAGGAGAACTCTCGGTCCTTCTCCGGCAGGAAGTGCCAGCCGACGTCGGTCTTCTCACCTTTTCGCAGCTTGCGGTCCTTGAGCCAGCCGCGCGAGACGGCATCGAGGTCGTCGATCTCGCGCACCTCGCGGACGACGGTGTCCATGTGATCACCCAGGTTGTCTGCGAGGTGGTGCAGACGCAGGTTCGCATGCCCCATGCCGTGCATCACGGCCTGCCGCATCTCGCGGATCACCGGCTTGATCGACATGCGTCCTCCTCTACGTGCGACCAGACCGAGGCTATCGACCGCCGTCGAGGGCCGCGATGGGCAGTCCTGCCCATGACGGCGCAGGGCATCACACGAGGAAGAACGGCAGCAGGCCGGGGTTGCGTGCGTGCACGAGCACAGCGAACACGACCGCGTCGAAGAGCAGGTGCACGGTGACGACGTAGGCGAGCGAGTGCGTCCGCAGGAAGATCCACCCCTGCAGCAGCGCGAAGGGGATCGTGAGCACGGGCCCCCAGGCCCGGTACCCGAGCTCCCACAGGAACGAGACGAACACGATCATCTGCAGCACGTTCGCGTTGACGGCAGACATGTGCCTGCGCAGCAGGGCGAAGACCGTGCAGATGAAGAACAGCTCGTCCCAGATGCCGACCGCGCCGACGCCCACGAACAGTCGCGCGATCAGCGAAGGAGTGTCGACGACCGGCCAGTTCTGGTAGACGCCGCTCGTGATGAAGTAGTAGGGCAGGATGAGCCAGCCGAGCACGAGCACGGCGAACAGCCAGATCCACTGCCAGCGCGTCCATCGGCGGCGCGTGCGCCACGGAAACGAGATCGCGCGGTCGCGGAACACGAAGCGCGACAGGAGATAGGGCACGAGCACCGCTCCCCCGAGTGCCAGCGTGAAGCGCACCATCGACAGGTCATCGAGCTTCGCCTCGAGCGAGATCGCGTGCACGATCAGCATCCCGATCCCGATCAGCGACAGGTCTCGCGTGAGCGAGGGCGCACGTCGCTCACCGACCGCCCAGTCCGGGCGCGTTCCGGCGAAGACGGTCACCGTTCGCTCCGCTCCGCGCTCGACCAGCGCGGCCGCACCGATCCCTGCGGCGAGCAGCAGCCATCCGACCCACGTCCAGCCGAGCACGAAGAAGGCCGGCGCGGCCGCGCAGACGAGCGCGGCGGGCGGGATGCTGTGCCAGGTGGACTTCGTCACACCCGCGGCACCCGCCGATAGGTGAGGTCGCGGATCTCGCGTCCCTTGCTGATGCCCTTGCGCTCGAAGGCGGTCATGACCCGGCCGTCGAAGCGCTCGGCCCACTCGCCCTCGAAAGCGCGCTCGAACTCCGGCGCGCCGTCGAGCACCTCACGCATCTGCAGCGCGTAGTCCTCCCAGTCGGTCGCCAGGCGCAGCAGACCGCCATCGGCGATCGCCCGCGCCGCGGTCGCCGGGAATCCCGGCCGGATCAGCCGCCGCTTCGTGTGGCGCTTCTTGTGCCACGGGTCCGAGAAGAAGATCCACACCTCGGCCGCCGAGCCCTCGGGAAGATAGGTCGAGAGCACCTCCGGTGCGTTCGCCTCGATCAGACGCAGGTTGCGGACGCCCGCATTGTCGGCGTCGAGCATGGTGCGGGCCAGTCCTGCTCTGAACACCTCGACCGCGAGGAAGTCGGTCTCCGGCGCCGCGGACGCGGCGGCGATGATGGCATGTCCCTGGCCAGAGCCGATCTCGACGATCAGCGGTGCCGTGCGACCGTATTCGGCCGCCACATCGAGCCGCGCATCCGGATGCACGGAGGTGAACGCCACGTCGCGGGGCACGTCGAGCAGGTAGAAGGGTGCGTGCTCCTCGAACGCCCGCTCCTGGCCCTCCGACATGCGGCCGCTGCGGCGGACGAACGAGACCGGTTCATCGCGGAAGGTGCGGGGTTCAGGCATCCCTTCAGGATACCGGCGCCGCCCCGTCGACTCCGACGCTATGCCCCGCGACCGGCCGCTCATCGCCGCGGCTCAGTGACGAAGTCGATCAGCTCCTCGACGCGGCCGAGCAGCGCCGGTTCGAGGTCACGGTAGGTGGTGACGCGGGAGAGGATCCGCTTCCATGCGTGCGCGATATCGGTCTGGTCTTCGGCGGGCCAGCCGAAGGCGCGGCAGATGCCCGTCTTCCAGTCGGTGCCGCGCGGGATCGTCGGCCAGGCGCGGATGCCCATGGCTGCGGGCGTCACGCACTGCCAGACGTCGATGTAGGGGTGCCCCACGATCTTCAGATGGCGCCCGTGCGGTCCGCGCATGATCTGCTCGACGATGCGGGTCTCCTTGGAGCCAGGCACGAGGTGGTCGACGAGGACGCCGTAGCGTCTCGTGGTCGATGGCGGTGACTCGGCGAGCAGCTCGTCGAGCAGGTCGAGGCCTTTCAGGTACTCGACGACCACGCCCTCGACCCGCAGGTCTGCGCCCCACACCTTCTCGACGAGTTCAGCGTCATGGCGTCCCTCGACGAGGATGCGGCTGGGCAGCGCGGTGCGGGCGCGGCTGTCGGCGACCGCGAAGGACCCGGATGCCGTGCGGCGCGGTCCTGCCTGCTTGGCGGCCGGCACCACGAGCTTCACCGGCCTGCCGTCGATCATGAAGCCGCCGCCCAGCGGAAAGCTGCGCCGACGGCCTTTCCAGTCCTCGAGCTCGACCATGCCGGCCTCCACTCGGGTCACCGCACCGCAGTAGCCGTCCTGCGCGACCTCGACGACGAGGTCCTTCTCGGCGGCGACCTCGGGCGTCTTCGCGACGCCGCGCTGGCGCCAGCCGTCTGCGAGCACGTCTGAGCCGTACATGTCGTCCATGCCCTCCAGCGTATGCGTCTGCGCTGAGGGCGAACGGCGAACCCGCCGCCGGTGCTGTCGTCGCCACGGCCCAGTGCATAGACTCGTCCCATGGGGGCACGGCTGCCGGTCGGAGGGATCACTATGAGGAATCGGTGGCTGACTGCGGCCGCACTGCTGCTGGCCGCGACCGCGAGCATCGCCACCGCCTCCGTGGCGTCCGCTACGGATCCCGTCCAGCTCGACCCAGGCCACGTCACGGATCACGCGGGCGTGCTGTCGTCCTCTGAGGAGAACGCCGTCGAGTCCCGACTCGAGCAGCTGGCGCAGAACTCCTCATCCGATCTCTACGTCGTGTTCGTCGACGAGTTCACCTCGCCGTCCGACCGCGTCGCCTGGGCGGATCAGGTCGCCACCGGCAACAACCTGGGACCCGAGCAGTACCTGCTGGCCGTCGCCGTCGAGCAGCGCGCGTACTACATCTCGGCCGCCTCCGGTGGCCCGCTCAGCGACAGCAGACTCGACGACATCGAGCAGAAGATCCAGCCCCTCCTCGGCCAGGAGGACTGGGATGGCGCCGTGCTGCTCGCCGCGGACGAGATCCAGGGCGACGGCGGCGCAGGACTCATGCGGGGCGTGCTGATCTTCGTCGGCGTCGCCGCCGCGATCGCCGTGGTCTGGCTGGTGATCCGCTTCATGGCCAGGCGGCGCCGTGAAGCAGCGATCCGCGCCCGAGGAGCCATGCCCGAGCATCCCGACCCGGACGACCCGTTCTCCACCCTGACCGATGACCAGGTGGAGACGCAGGCGGGATCCGCCATCGTTCGTGCCGATGACGCGATCACGTCGAGCCGAGAGGAGCTCGGCTTCGCCATCGCCCAGTTCGGTGAAGAGGCTACGGCCGGGTTCACCGAGGTGATCGAGGCCGCGAAAGCGAAGATGGCAGAGGCGTTCGACCTCAAGCAGAAGCTCGACGACGAGGTCGAGGACTCGGTGCACGACCGGCGTGCCTGGCACATCCGCATCATCGGCCTCTGCGATGAGATCGACGCGATGCTCGACGACAACACCGAGGCCTTCGATGCGCTACGCGCGCTGCAGCAGAACGCCCCGCAGGAACTCGAGAGGGTGCGCCGTGAGCGCGCGGCCGTGGACGGGGTCATCACGCCGGCCGCCGACGCTCTCGCAGCGCTGGCGGACGAGTACGACGAACAGGCGCTAGCGACCGTCATCGACAACCCTGCCCAGGCGCAGGAGCGCGTGGCGCTCGCCGACCGCTCGATCGAGGCGGCCCGTGCGGCGATCGCGTCGGGCGAGACGGGAAGGGCGGCCTTCGCGATCCGCACCGCAGAGCAGGCGGTCGCTCAGGCCGGCCAGCTCGCGACCGCGATCACGGCGCTGGGCGCTCAGCTCGCCGAAGCCGAGAATCAGTCGCGCACCCTGCTGGTCGAGCTGCAGAACGACCTCTCCACCGCAAGGCAGCTGCCCGACCCCGACGGTGCCATCACGGCGATCGTGTCGTCGGTCGACGCACAGGTGCGGCAGGCAGAGAGCAGCATCACCGGCGCACGCCGGAGCCCGCAGCGGGCACTGGACGCCTTGACAGCCGCGAACACGCAGATCGACACGGCGATCGCGCAAGCACGCGAACGCGCCGAGAATGCCCGTCGGCAGAGCCAGCTGCTCGTGCAGACCATCAATCAGGCCGCCATGGAGATCGCGTCGACGCGCCAGTTCATCGAGACCAGGCGCGGCACGATCGGCCCCGACGCCAGGACGCGTCTGGCGCAGGCCGAGGCGTCGCTCAATCAGGCGATCGCGCTGCAGTCCGCCGACGAGCCGGCCGCGCTGGCGGAGGCCAATCGCGCACTTCAGCTCATCCGCCAGGCGGGCGGGCAGGCCCGCAACGACGTGGCGATGTACCAGGCTCCACGCAGCCAGTACGACGACAGCGGCTGGGACGGCGGCCTGTTCGGCGGCGGTTCTCGCGCACGCGCCGACTCTGGACTCGCCGGTGACATCCTCGGCGGCATCATCGGCGGCCTGCTCTCCGGAGGCGGCGGCTCGTCACGCAGCGGTGGCTGGCGCTCCAGCGGAGGCGGCGGCTTCCGCAGCTCCGGCTTCGGCGGCGGCGGACGCAGCGGCGGTGGACGCAGCGGACGCAGCGGAGGTGGCCGTTTCTGATCTCCCGCATTGACAACCCTGACACGCTTCTTCCCTGACGAAAGGAACCACAATGGCCAAGGAATCAATCTTCGGACGCATCTCGACCCTCGTCCGCGCGAACATCAACTCCCTCCTCGACCAGGCCGAGGACCCGCAGAAGATGATCGACCAGCTCGTCCGCGACTACACGAACAACATCGCCGACGCGGAGTCGGCCATCGCCGAGACCATCGGCAACCTGCGCCTGCTCGAGCGCGACCACGAAGAGGACGTCCGCGCTGCACGCGAGTGGGGCAACAAGGCGCTGGCAGCCAGCCGCAAGGCAGACGAACTGCGCGCAGCCGGCAACACGACCGATGCCGACAAGTTCGACAGCCTCGCGAAGATCGCGCTGCAGCGCCAGATCGGCGAGGAGCGCGAAGCACAGGCAGCCGAGCCGCAGATCGCCGCTCAGACCGAGATCGTCGAGAAGCTCAAGGGCGGCCTCAACGGCATGAAGGAGAAGCTCGGTCAGCTCAAGACGAAGCGCAGCGAGCTGCTGGCCCGCGCCAAGGTCGCCGAGGCTCAGACCAAGGTTCAGGACGCGATCGGCTCGATCAACGTGCTCGACCCCACCAGCGAGCTGGGCCGCTTCGAAGACAAGATCCGCCGCCAGGAGGCTCTTGCCCAGGGCAAGGCCGAGATCGCGGCCTCGTCGCTCGACGCGCAGTTCGAGAGCCTCGAGGACCTCGGTGAGCTGACCGAGGTTGAGGCCCGCCTCGCTGAGCTCAAGTCGGGCGGCACCTCGCGGGCCGCCCTCGAAGCAGAGTGAAATCCGGGGTGGGTGCCGCCGGCCGGCATCCACCCCGCCTTCTCCCTCCGGAGAGACCATGACCCGATTCCTCATCGTTCCGCAGTGGCAGGGCTCGCCGTCGGCTCGCGCGATGCTGCTCACCGACGGCGCCGCAGCGATCGCCGGCGACCTGCCGCGTCGCGACACCACCGTGCTCGATGTTCCCCTCGAAGCAGGAGACTCGCTCGGTACGGGCATCCGCCGTCTGAGCGCGCTGCTGCGCACGCGAGAGCTGGTGACCGGCCAGGTCACCGCCGCGGAGGAGCCGCTGGTCGTCGTCGGCGGTGACTGCAGCGTCAGCGTCTTCGCGCTGTCAGCTCTCGACACCTCCGACCTCGCGGTGCTCTGGTGCGACGCCCATCCCGACTTGAACGAGCCCGCCACCTCCCCCTCCGGTGCTTTCGCCGGCATGGCGCTGCGTGCGCTGATGGGCGAAGGCGAACCGCAGCTCGTGCTCTCCCCCGGGATCCCTGCAGAGCGCGTGGTCCTGCTCGGCGCTCGAAGCATCGATTCGGGCGAGCAGGATGCCCTGCACGGAATCACCCAGCTGGCCCCCGGAGCGCTCGACGACGCCGGCGCCGTCGCCGCCGCCGTCCGCGCGACCGGGGCGAGCCGCGTGTGGGTTCATATCGACGTCGACGTGCTCGACCCCGCCGAGTTCGAGGGCGTGTCGGAGGCAGCGCCGTTCGGTGTCAGCGCCGCCGGTCTCGCCGCTGCCCTGAAGACGCTCCGCGATGAGGTGCCGCTGGCGGGCGCGACCATCGCCGGGTTCGCGCCACGCAGCCCGGCCGACGCCGTTCTCGATCTCGGCGCCATCCTGCGCCTGATCGGCGCGGTGGCATGAGCGTCGATTGGCGAGCAGATGCAGAGACAGCCCTGGAGCGCGGCCGCAGGTTCGACCGCCTGATCCCCTCGGTGCTGCTCGACTCGCCCATCAGCCGTGTCGGCTTCTGGTGGGGCACGGCCGTCGGCTGGGTGTGGGGCTCACTGTGGAGCACGGGTGCCGTGGAGCGGCGAGAGGGACTCTGGGTGTTCCGCGGACTGCCGGGGTGGTCGTACGCGCGAGGCGGCGTCTGCGTCGGAGCCTGCTTCCTCACCGGCGACCGCGCCCCGTCGGACGCCGTTCTCAGGCATGAGGCTGTTCACACACGTCAATGGCGGCGCTACGGCCTTCTCATGCCCGTGCTGTACCTGTTCGCGGGGCGCGATCCGCTGCGCAACAGGTTCGAGGTCGAAGCGGGCCTCGAGGACGGCGGCTACGTGCAGCGGGCGGCACGCAGCCGCGGTGGCAGGAGCGTTGCTCAGTCGAGCGACAGGCCGTAGCTCTCGGGAGCCTGGATGGCCTCTGCGGGCACAGCATGCGCAGCGGTGAGGTGCTCGGCGATGTCAGCCGTGCTCAGCCACCCGCCGAGAAGGATGGCCTCGGTGCGCAGCCCTTCTGCGGAGCCGTCGCAGAGCATCTCGTCGGACCATGCGACAGCCGCCCGGGTGAGTGCCTCTCCGACCGCACGCGGCGCAGCCTGACGCCGGGCGCGCGGAAGCCACGTGACGGTCATGCGGGGCGGAGCCACGACGATACCCACATCAGACTGCTCGGGGACCTCGATGAAGACGCGGCCCACGGCGCACATCGGCAGCGTGGCGAGGGCCAGCTCGAGATCGGCGAGCGAGTGCTCGTCGGCCGTGATGAGGTGCTGCACCTGCGGACGACGCGCGGCACGGCTGCCTGCGGACGTCTGCGTGGTGCTCATGATGCATCCACTCTATCACCGATATAGGGTTGCCTAACCTCACCGGCTCGTCACTCGAGCAGCGCTGAGGCCAGCGCATCCAGCTCTGTGCTGCTCATCCCCGCGGCACGCAGATAGTCGGCAACGGAGCCGTGACGCTCATCGATGTCGGCGAGCAGCGCAGCCATGACCGGCGCCGGCGACTCGGTCGCGAGCTGCACCGCATTCGTCGCATCGGGGAGATGAGTGCGCAGGTACTGGACGATGGCCCGGTTGCGCTCGGGCGGCAGCTGCGAGGCGGTGAGTGCGTAGTCGGCGATCACGGCATCCCGGTCGGCGCCGACCGCGCTGAGCGCGAGCGCGACCGTGACCCCGGTGCGGTCCTTGCCCACCGTGCAGTGCACGAGGGTCGGCTCGCCTGCCGCGATGACGCGCACCGCCTCGACCAAGCGGGGCGCCGACTCGTCGACGAGATGGCGGTACATCGCCGCCAGATCCATGTTCTGCGCGAAGAACGATCCGACCGATCCGAGGAAGAGCGGGATGCGGGTCGTCCGCACGCCGATGAGGGCGGAGGGCTCCCGCTCGACTTCAACGTCATCTCGCAGGTCGACCACGTGTCGTACACGCTCGCACAGCACCGCACTGCCTTGCGCGGTCAGCTGAGCGAGGTGACCCGAGCGCAGCAGCACGCCGGAGCGCACACGCGATGAACCGGCGCGCATACCGCCCACGTCGCGCACATTGGCGACGCCGTCTACGTCGATAACGGTCATGCGCGACCTCGGATCCGCAGGTGTGCCATACGTCCACCCTATGTCCACTCGGACATCGCCACGAGAACAGGCGAAATGCAGATTGCGTACTAGATCATCGAAAATGTAAGCACATTCGTGTTTCGTGACGCCGAAAGACATGCAGATTGGTCCCGCATTTCCTGTGTCGGCGCCATCAGAGCAGAATATGCCCGTGGTCCAAGACGACAGCGAGTTCCGCTACCTGCCCGCCCAGGCGCAGGCCCTCGGCACCCGTGCGCCCTCCGCAGAGCGTATCGCTCTCACCCTGCCCGACGGCCGCGTGCTCAGCGCCCTGCTGTTCGGCGGCGGCGAGCCGGAGGTCACCCTGCTGCACGGCGCCGGGCTCAACGCGCACACCTGGGACACGGTCGCGCTGCTCATAGAACGACCAGTGCTCGCCATCGACCTCGCCGGACACGGCGACTCATCCTGGCGCGACGACCTCGACTACTCCCCCGCCGTCCTCGCCGACGACGTCGCCCGCGCGATGACCGTCTGGACATCACGTCCGCAGGTGCTCGTCGGGCACTCGCTGGGCGGATTGACCGCATCGAGCGTCGCGTCCGAGCATCCCGAACTCGTGCGCGAGCTGGTGCTGGTCGATATCGTTCCCGGGCTGGACACCGACGCTGCGCCCGCCATCCTCCGCGACTTCTACGCAGTCACCGACTTCGCCTCGCGAGACGACGCAGTCGACCGCGCCCAGGAATTCGGGTTCGGCGGCAGCCGAAGCGACACCGAGCGCGGCGTGTTCTTCAACACGAGAGTGCGAGCCGACGGGCGGGTCGAGTGGAAGCATCACTTCGCTCACATCATCGGATCGGCCTTCGACTCGCTCAAGGCGGCGCATTCGGCATCCGGCGCCGACCCGTGGATGCCGCTCCAATCCGTCTCCGCGCCCGTCACACTGGTCCGCGGAGAGCGCGGCTTCCTTCAGGATGCCGATGTCGCGGCCTTCACCGAGCATCTGCCGGAGGCCGCCGTCGTCATGGTGGACGCCGGCCACAACGTGCAGGAGACCGCACCCGCCGCACTTGCCGCCATCGCCACCGGCGCACTGATCCGCGGAACGCGCTGACCGCGCGTTCCGCTTCCCCTCGAGAGGACAACCCGTGTCTGCACCATACCCCCGACGCCGCGGCGCACTCGCCGCGGTGGGCCTGCTCGCCGTCGGCGCCCTCGCCCTCAGCGCGTGCTCCCCGTCCGGTGAGCCGAAGCCGACCGCATCCGTCGCGGCAGAGCCCGACGCGACCCTCACCGTCGGACTCGTGCTCGAGCCCACCAACCTCGACATCCGGCACACGAGCGGTGCCGCGCTCGAGCAGGTGCTCGTCGACAACATCTACGAAGGACTCGTCACCCGCACTCAGGACAACGGCATCGAGGAGCGCCTCGCGAGCGCATATGAGATCTCGGACGACGGGCTGATCTACACCTTCACGCTCAACGACGGCATCACCTTCCACGACGGCACTGCCCTCACCTCGGCCGACGTCGTCGCCTCATACCAGGCGGTCAAGTCCGACGCGAGCGTGCAGGGCCACGCCGAGTTCGCTGACGTCGCCTCCATCACTGCGCCGGATGCCCAGACCGTGACGATCACGCTCACCAAGCCCGATCAGAACTTCCTGTTCACCCTCACGGGGCCCGCCGGCCTGGTCTTCAAGAAGGGCGACACGACGGACCTGAAGACCGCCGAGAACGGCACAGGCCCGTTCGCGCTCGAGCGCTGGGCCAAAGGCAGCGCCATCACGTTCGACCGCTTCGACGACTACTGGGGAGATGCGGCGACCATCGGCGAGGTGGTCTTCCAGTACATCCCCGACTTCACTGCGGGCGTGAACGCGGCGCTCGACGGCACACTCGACGTGCTCACCGCGGTCGACCCCAACCTCGTGTCGCAGCTCGAGGGCACCGGCGACTTCACGGTCACGACGGGTCGCACCACCGATAAGGCGACTCTGGCATTCAACAACGCGAAGGCCCCCCTGGACGACGTCAGAGTGCGCGAGGCGCTGCGCCTCGCAGTGGATCACGAGGCCCTCGTCGAGGCGATCGGCGCCGGGCAGACGCTGTATGGGCCGATCCCCGAGCTGGACCCCGGGTATGAGGACCTCAGCGACGTCGCACCCTACGATCCCGCGAAGGCGAAGAAGCTGCTGAAGGAGTCGGGCCACGAGAAGCTCGAGCTCACGCTGACCATCCCCTCGTTCTACGGCACGACCGCGGCCCAGGTGCTCGTGTCGGACTACGCGAAGGTCGGCGTCTCACTCGAGGTGAAGCGCGTGGAGTTCCCGACGTGGCTCGAGGACGTCTACACCAACCACGACTACGAACTGAGCTTCGTGCTGCACGTCGAGCCTCGTGACTTCGTGAACTTCGCGAACCCGGACTACTACTTCGGATACGACAACCCCGAGGTGCAGAAGCTGTACGAGCAGTCGCAGACCGAGATCGACCCCGACAAGTCCGCCGGCTTGCTGAAGAAGGCGGCCCGCCTCGTGTCGGAGGACCACGCCGCCGACTGGCTGTACAACGGCGCGACCCTGACCGCCCACACCGCTGCGGTCTCCGGCTTTCCGACCGATTCGATCAACTCGCGCATCGACCTCGCCGGCGTGACGAAGTCCGCGGAGTGATCCGGTACGCGCTGACTCGAGGAGCCCTGCTGATCGCGGGGCTCCTTGTCTCGAGCGCGATCATCTTCCTCACCCTCCGCGTCTTCCCCGGCGATGTCGCCCAGCTGATCGCGGGGACACAGGCCGATCCGCAGACCGTGGAGGCCCTGCGCGAATCACTCGGGCTCAACAAGCCCCTGCTCGCGCAGTACGGCGACTGGATCGCAGGCATCCTGCGCGGCGATCTCGGCACCTCGCAGCTCAGCGGGGCATCGGTGGGGGCCGAGCTCGCAGAGAAGTCGCGCGTGACCGTGCCGCTCGGTCTCATGGCTCTGGCCATCGCACTGCTCATCGCCGTGCCGCTCGGGGTTCTTTCCGCCCTCCTGCGCGGGCGCGCTGGCGGAACCGCGCTGAGCATCGGCGCGCAGACCCTCGCCGCCGTGCCCGTGATCTGGGCAGGAATGATGCTCGTCGTCGTCTTCGCTCACAGGCTGGGCTGGCTGCCGGCGCAGGGTTTCCCCCGCTCAGGATGGGCGACGCCGGCGAAGGCCTTCGAGTCGCTGCTCCTGCCCGCGCTGACCATCGGCGTCGTCGAGGGCGCGATGCTCATGCGGTTCGTGCGCAGTGCGACCCTGCAGGCCGCGGGGCAGGACTTCGTCCGCACGGCGGCAGCCAAGGGGCTGACACGGCGCCAGGCCCTCATCCGCCACGGCATCCCCGCCGTCGGTCTGTCGATCGTCACGGTGCTGGGCGTGCAGATCGCCGGCATCGTCGTCGGCTCGGTGGTCATCGAGCAGCTCTTCACACTGCCAGGCATCGGCCGCATGCTCGTGGCCGACGTGGGCACGCGCGATCTGGTGAAGGTGCAGAGCGAACTGCTCGTGCTCACCGGTTTCGTGCTGGTCATCGGATTCGTCGTCGACCTCGTGCACCACGCGGTCGATCCCCGGCAGAGAGCGGAGGAAGGCTGATGCCTCGCTGGATGCGCGCCCTGCTGTCGTCGTGGACCGGCCGCTTCGCCGTGCTGGTCGTGCTCGCGATCGCCCTGGTCGCTGCGGTCTCGGTCTTCTGGACGCCGTTCGACCCCATGCTGTCGGATGTGCGTGGCCGCTGGGCAGCGCCCGGATGGCCGCATGTGCTCGGCACAGACGGCACGGGGCGCGACATCCTCAGCCTGCTCATGGCGGGAGCGCGCACCACGGCCTTCGTCGCCGTCGGCGCCGGTGCCGTCGCCACGCTGGTGGGGATCTCGCTCGCCGCTCTCGGTGCACTGACCGCGCGCTGGGTTCGCGAGAGCGTGGCGGTGCTGGTCGACATCCTCATCGCCTTCCCCGTGCTGATGATCGCCATGATGATCTCCGCGGTGTGGGGCGGATCGCTGTGGGTGGTCGTCTTCTCGGTCGGCATCGGTTTCGGCGTCAGCATCGCCAGGGTCACCAGACCCGAGCTGCGCCGGGTGCAGCAGAGCGACTTCGTGCTCGCGGGGCGCGCCTCCGGCCTCACCGCGGGCCAGAACCTCGTGCGCCACCTGCTCCCGAACATCGCGCCGGTGTTCATCGTTCAGCTGTCGTGGTCGATGGCGGTGGCCGTGCTCGCCGAGGCCGGCCTGTCGTATCTCGGATTCGGCGCATCCCTCACGGAGGCGTCATGGGGCACGCTTCTCGCAGACCTGCAGCGTTACATCGGTGTGCATCCGCTCACGGTCGTCTGGCCCGGCGTCGCCATCACCCTCACCGTGCTCGGACTCAATCTGCTCGGCGACGCGCTGCGCGAGGCGACGGACCCGACGCTCTCGCGCCGATCGGCGCAGGTGCACGTCCCGGAGGTGGTGGCATGAGCCTCGAGGTCGACTCCCTCGTCGTCGAGATCGACGGCGCGCGCGTCGTGGACGGCGTGTCGTTCGCCGTCTCCGACGGTCAGCGCCTCGGCCTGATCGGCGAGTCAGGCTCCGGCAAGTCGATGACGGCGCTGGCGATCCTCGGCCTGCTCCCGGAAGGCGCCGAGGTCAGCGGCAGCATCCGGTGGGACGGCGTCGAGCTGGTGGGGATGCCGGATCGCGAGCTCGCGCGTCTGCGCGGCGATGAGATCGGGATGGTCTTCCAGGAGCCGCGCACCGCGCTCAACCCCATCCGCACCGTCGGGCGGCAGATCGCGGAGTCGGTGCGCATCCACGAGCGTGTCGGCCGACGAGAGGCGCGCGAGCGGGCCGTCGCCGAGGCCGCCCGCGTGCAGCTCCCCGATCCGGCATCCATCGTCGATCGCTACCCGCACCAGCTCTCCGGCGGTCAGCGACAGCGTGTCGCGATCGCGATGGCTCTCGCCTGCAGACCCCGGCTGCTCATCGCCGATGAGCCGACCACGGCGCTCGACGTCACGATCCAGGCCGAGGTGCTCAAGCTGCTGCTGGGACTGGTCACCGACGAGGGCATGTCGCTCGTGTTCATCACGCACGACCTCGCGGTGCTGTCACAGGTCGCGACCCACGGCGTCGTGCTCGAGCACGGTCGCGTCGTCGAGCAGGCTCCCGTCTCGACGCTGCTGAGTGCGCCGGCCTCTCCGGTGACGCAGGCCCTGCTGCGCGACGCCGTCGTGACGCTGTGGCGCGCCGATGACGAAGGGACTGCATCGTGACCCTCCCCCTCGACGCCGGCCGCGCGCTCATCGTCGCCGAAGGAGTGAGCCGCCGCTTCCCCGTGCGTCGCCGCACCATGTTCGAACGCGCCCGCACCAGCGTGGCGCTTCATCCGACCGACCTCGCGATCGCGGAGGGGGAATCGCTGGGGCTGATCGGCGAGTCGGGCTCGGGCAAATCGACGCTCGTGCGCCTGCTGCTCGGGCTCGACCGTGCGACCAGCGGACGGGTCGTCGTCGACGACCGGGAGGTGGATGCCACCGCGCGAGCCAGGTCGCTGCACTGGCTGCGCAGGCAGACCGGGCTCGTGTTCCAGGACCCGTACGCGTCACTCGATCCCCGGATGAGCGCGGGACAGATCATCGCCGAACCGCTGTGGGCTCTCGACATCCCCGGGGACCATCGCGCGCGCGTGGGCGAGGTGCTTGCTCAGGTCGGCCTCGACGCGGACATGGCCGATCGCCATCCGCACGAGTTCTCCGGCGGCCAGCGTCAGCGCATAGCGCTCGCACGCGCCATCGTGCACCGCCCGCGGATCCTCATCGGGGATGAGCCGATGTCAGCGCTGGATGTCACTGTGCGGGCGCAGATCCTCGCCCTCCTCTCGCGCCTGCGCGTCGAGGAGGGCCTGACGATGATCACGGTCTCGCACGACATCGGACTCGTGCAGCACCTCAGTGACACCGTCGCCGTGATGAAGGACGGCCGCATCGTGGAGCACGGAGCCACAGCCGCCGTCCTGCAGCATCCCGCCGACGACTACACGAAGCGCCTGCTCGCGGCAGTTCCGGTGATACCGAGGGCCTGATCATCCGCATCCTGAAATAGCGCTCGCGCGGTATACCATTTCTCGCTATGGTATACCGAAATGCCCCTCGCTCGACGCCGATGATGGCTTGAGCCCAACTGCGCCACACTGACGTGGTGCGGAAAGCGAGACCCCATGTCCGAGATCCGTGAGCACACTCAGCCTCCCGACAGGCGTGCGGTTCGATTCGAACCCAGCCCCACGTTGAGCAATTCCGACATCAGCCCGGTGACCCATCAGACCTGGGGGGTGTACAACCTGTTCGCGATGTGGATGTCGAACGTTCACTCCGTCGCCGGGTATGTGTTCGCCGCCGGGCTCTTCACACTGGGCCTCGCCGGCTGGCAGGTCTTCACAGCCCTCCTCGTCGGGATCACCCTGATCTACTTCTTCACGAACCTCGCCGGGCGCGGCGGCCAGAAGTACGGCATCGCCTTCGCCGCTCTCTGCCGCCCCGCGTTCGGCGTGTACGGCGCGAACATCCCCAGCATGATCAAGGCCACGACGGCGACCGCCTGGTACGGAATCCAGACGTGGGTGTCATCGACCGCGCTGGTCGTCGTCGTCCTGCGGTTCTTCCCCGACCTGCAGCCGCTCGCCGAGAACTCGATCCTCGGCCTGTCGACCCTCGGCTGGGGGTGCTTCGCCTTCATGTGGCTCGCGCAGCTCATCGTGTTCTTCTACGGATGGGAGGCCATCCGTCGCTTCACCGACTGGGCGGGGCCCGCGATCTACGTGGTCATGTTCGCGCTCGCCATCTGGATCGTGGTCAAGGCGGGTGGCCCGAGCGCGATCAGCTTCACCCTCGGCTCGAAGGACCTGTCAGGCGGTGCCGCGTGGGGAATGTGGCTGACCGCCGTCGCCCTCACGGTGGCGTGGTTCGCGGGCACGACCCTGAACTTCGCCGACTTCTCCCGCTTCATGCGGTCACCCGCGGCCATGCGCAAGGGGAACTTCCTCGGTCTGCCCGTCAACTTCATGCTGTTCGCCGTCGCGACCGTCGTCACCACCTCTGGTGGTCTGGCTGTCTTCGGCGAGCTGATCACAGACCCGGTCGAGCTCGTCGCCCGCATCGATGACACCACCGCGGTGCTGCTCGGCGCGCTCACCTTCATGACCGCGACCATCGCCACCAACATCGTGGCGAACTTCGTCTCAGGAGCCATGGACGTCGCGAACCTCGCACCCAAGATCTTCACCTTCCGCAGGGCGGGCCTGGTGGCTTCCGTCGTGTCGGTGCTGATCATGCCGTGGAACCTCTACTCCAACGCAGCCATGGTGCAGTACACCCTGGGCACCTTCTCGGCGTTCATCGGCCCGATCTTCGGCATCGTGATCTGCGAGTACTTCTTCGTGCGCCGTCAGCACATCGACATGGATCACCTGTACACAGCGGATCCTCGCGGCAAGTACTGGTACCGGCGCGGGTTCAATCCCCGGGCGATCGCGGCTCTGCTGCTGGCCGGCGGACTCGCGACGATCATCGCGCAGGTGCCGGCGCTCGGCGCGCTGGCGCCGTTCTCGTGGTTCTTCGGGTGCGCGTTCGGCATCGCATTCCACTGGCTGCTGTCGAAGGACAGGGCTCGGGCGGCGACCGATGCGGGCTGAGTGGATGCAGGCAGGGCTCGCCGCTGCCGTGCGCGAAGCGGAGGAGGGAATCGCCGAGGGAGGGATGCCGTTCGGCGCGGCCATCCTGCACGACGGCGAGGTGATCGCGGTCGGGCGCAACCGTCAGGTGCAACGCGGTGACTTCCTCGCGCACGCCGAGACCGAGGCGATCCGCGACTGCCTGGGCCGTCACGGACGGGTGCCGGAGGGGGCTGTGCTCGTGGCCACAGAAGGGCCCTGCGCGATGTGCGCGGGAGCCGCGCTGATCACCGGCTTCAATGCGGCTGTCGTCGGCGAGGTGCACCACTTCGCAGGACACGTGTCGCAGCTGCGCGCAGAGGGCGTCGACGTCGAGGTCCTCGACGATCAGGCCTGCATCGATCTGGTCACGCGCTTCCGCGCCGACCATGCCGATCTGTGGGCCCGCTACTCCGCCGGCTGACCACGACGGCGGTAAAGGCGCCGCCCCTGCATCGGGGCGGCGCCTTTATCGTGTTCAGCATCTCCGGCCCGCCGGACCCCGCCGGCGCCCTGCCGTGCTCACAGCGACTTCTGCAGGAAGTGCACTCCCAGCCGTTCGCCGAACTTCTCTCCCACCTCGACGAGCCTGCCCGCATCGACGAACCCCGCCTTGCGGTGCAGGCCGATCGACGCCTCCGCTCCTCGATCGGCGATGACCGCGATGACCTGCCGCAGGCCGGCATCGCGGCAGCGGTCGAGGAACACCGCCAGCAGCGCCCACCCCACTCCCCTGCCCGCGGCAGACGGGGCGAGATAGATCGAGTTCTCGATGGTGACGCGATACGCCGACTTCGGAGACCACGGCTGGCCCAGCGCATACCCGAGCAGCTCGCCCTCCTCGGTCTCGGCCACGAGGAACGGAATGCCGGCGGCGGCGATGCGCGCGCCCTTGCCCTCCCAGTCGGCCAGCGTCGAGTCCGCTTCGTCGAAGGTCACGGTCGACGATCGCACGTAGTGGTTGTAGATGTCACGGATCGCCGGGAGATCAGCATCCGACACCGGCCGGATCCGCAGGTCGCTCACGCCTCACCCTCCACGCGCCAGTCGACGCCATCGGCCCCCATGGCCTCGAGCAGCGCATTCGTGCGCGAGAACGGACGCGAGCCGAAGAAGCCCCGGCTCGCCGAGAGCGGCGAGGGATGCGCCGATTCGATCATCGGCGTCTGGCCCAGCAGCGGCTTCAGCCCTGCAGCGTCTCTGCCCCACAGCACCGCGACGAGGGGCTGCTGACGTGCGACGAGGGCGCGGATCGCCAGCTCGGTCACCTTCTCCCAGCCCCAGCCACGGTGAGATGCTGGCGCACCGGGCCGCACCGTGAGGACGCGGTTGAGCAGCAGCACGCCCTGATCGCTCCAGGCGGTGAGATCGCCGTGGGGAGCCGGCGGGATGCCGAGATCGCTGTGCCGCTCTTTGTAGATGTTGCCCAGGCTGCGCGGCAGCGGGCGCACGTCGCGCTCCACTGCGAACGACAGGCCGATGGGGTGCCCCGGCGTGGGGTAGGGGTCCTGCCCGGTGATCAGCACCCGCACATCCGCGAGGGGCCGCTGGAAGGCACGCAGCACGTTCGCACCGGCAGGCAGGTAGCTGCGTCCCGCAGCCTCTTCTGCACGCAGCCGGTCGCCGAGCTCGGTGATGAGCGGCTGCACGGGTTGCAGCGCCTCAGCCCATCCGCCGTCGATCATGCCCGCGTCGGCGAGCTGGGCGAGGGTTCGCCGCATCAGTCGTCCGTGCGCACGTGCAGCGGCCCACGGGCCAGCAGGTGCTGCGCCGCCTGCGCGAGCGGACGCATCGTGACCAGGTCGAGATTCACGCGACGAGGCGCGTTCAGCGCATACGCGATGAGCTCTGCCACGTCCTCGGCGATCAGGGGCTCGGCGACGCCTTCGTAGACCGATTCCGCGGCGGCCGCGTCACCGCCCAGCCTGTTGAGGGCGAACTCCTCGGTGTGCACCATTCCCGGCGCGACCTCCACGACGCGGATCGGCTCGCCGTGCAGCTCCTGGCGGAGCACCTTGACGAGCATCGCCTCGGCTGCCTTGGCCGCGTTGTATCCCGCACCACCCGGGTAGGGGTTCTGCGCCGCAGTCGAGGTCACGAACACCGTGTCGGCGTGCCCGTCGGCGGACGCCGCCTTGCGCAGCATCGGCAGCAGGGCCGCCACGAGGCGCTGCGACGCGAGCACGTTGGCGTCGTACATCCACTGCCAGTCGTCGATCGAGGCGTGCTCGACGCTGTCGGTGCCGCGCGCGCCGCCGGCCACCTGCACCAGCGCATGCACGGGACCGGTGCGCTCGAGCTCGGCCACGAGTGCGTCGACGGCCTCTGGTTCGGTCAGGTCGCACGCGACGGCAGATGCCCCTGTCTCATCGGCGAGCGCCGCGAGGCGCTTCTCGCGCCGTGCGACGCCCACGACCTCCCAGCCCTGCGCGCGCAGCACGCGCACGGTCGCCTCCCCGATACCTGAACTGGCTCCGGTCACCACGGCTCGTCTGATCACCATGCCCTCCACCGTAAACGCAACACGCCCCAGAT
Source organism: Microbacterium esteraromaticum (assembly GCF_016907315.1). Taxonomy (NCBI): domain Bacteria; kingdom Bacillati; phylum Actinomycetota; class Actinomycetes; order Micrococcales; family Microbacteriaceae; genus Microbacterium; species Microbacterium esteraromaticum. The sequence goes on along the minus strand of NZ_JAFBBS010000001.1, from coordinate 2,968,858 downwards.
CCAGCCACTGGGCTGTGTTACGTAACATTTCCCCTCGGTTGTCGCGCGCGACGCCTCTTCGTAGTGTCGCTTCCAGGCATCCAGCCGAACGACTCCACCACCCGACACCTGGGAGCACGTCATGACCGCAGCCGAGAACTGGCGCTTCGAGACCAAGCAGATCCACTCGGGCGCTGCGCCCGACCCGGTCACCAAGGCTCGCGCCACGCCGATCTACCAGACGACGTCGTACGTGTTCGACAACGCCGACCACGCCGCGAACCTGTTCGCGCTGGCCGAGTTCGGCAACATCTACACCCGCATCCAGAACCCCACCCAGGACGTCCTCGAGCAGCGCCTCGCCGCGCTCGAAGGCGGCACCGGCGCGCTCGTGCTCTCGAGCGGCCAGGCCGCATCGACCTTCGCGATCCTGAACATCGCCGAGGCCGGCGACCACTTCGTCGCCTCCAGCTCGATCTACGGCGGCACCTACAACCTCTTCAAGTACACCCTCGCCAAGCTCGGCGTCGAGGTGACGTTCGTCGAGAACCAGGACGACCCCGAGGAGTGGCGCGCCGCTGTGCGTCCGAACACCAAGCTGTTCTTCGCCGAGACCATCGGCAACCCGAAGATCAACGTGCTCGACATCCGCACCGTCGCCGACATCGCGCACGAGAACGACGTGCCCCTGATCGTCGACAACACCATCGCGACCCCCTACCTGATCCGTCCCTTCGAGCACGGTGCCGACATCGTGATCCATTCGGTCACGAAGTTCCTCGGGGGTCACGGCACCACGATCGGCGGCGCGATCGTCGACGGCGGCACGTTCGCCTGGTCGCAGCACGTCGACAAGTTCCCCGGCCTCACCGAGCCCGACCCCTCGTACCACGGCGCGTCGTACACGACCGCGGTCGGCGACGGCCTTGCGTATGTCATCAAGGCCCGCGTGCAGCTGCTGCGCGACCTCGGGTCCGCGATCTCGCCCCAGAGCGCCTGGAACCTCATCCAGGGCATCGAGACCCTGTCGCTGCGCATCGAGCGCCACGTGCAGAACGCGCAGGAGATCGCCGAGTGGCTCGAGAACCACGATGACGTCGCGTCGGTGAACTACTCCGGCCTGCCCTCGTCGCCCTGGTACGCGAAGGCCAACGAGTACGCTCCCAAGGGCGTCGGCGCGGTGCTGTCGTTCGAGCTGAAGGGCGGCGTGGAAGCCGGTCGCGAGTTCGTGAACAGCCTGACGCTGTTCAGCCACCTCGCGAACATCGGCGACGTGCGCTCGCTCGTCATCCACCCCGCATCGACCACCCACTCGCAGCTCTCGCCCGAGCAGCAGCTGTCGGCCGGCGTCACGCCGGGCCTCGTGCGGCTGTCGGTCGGAATCGAGAACATCGACGACCTCAAGGCCGACCTCGAGAACGCGCTGAGCGCCGCTCGTCGCGTCGCCGAGGCCGCTCGCGCCTGACCCCCCGTCCTCCTCAGACGCAGGATGCCCCGGACCGCACGGCCCGGGGCATCCTGCGTCTCTCCGTCCCCTCACGTCGTCGGGTCGCGACGTGCCTCACCCGTAACGTTCGGGGGCACCGGGCGGGGACAGGCGACAATGGGGTGATGGACTGGCAGACGACCTCAGAGGACACGGTGCCCTCGGCGCCCGTGACCGAGGCCGACGTGCGCCTGCTGCGTGCCCGTCCCCCTGCGACCGGCGCCTGGCGCGATGGCGACCCTGTGGGCGAACGGCGCTTCACCTTCCTCGGCGACTTCCGCACAGAGAACGGCGACCTGCTGCCCGCCACCCGGCTCGCCTGGGAGTCGTGGGGAGAGTTGAACGAGGCCCGCGACAACGCTGTGCTGATCCTGCACGCCCTGACCGGCGACAGTCACGTGCGCGGTGCGGCCGGTGCAGGGCACCCCACTGCCGGCTGGTGGGACGACATCGTGGGCCCAGGCGCCGCGATCGACACCGACCGGTGGTTCGTCATCGCTCCGAACATGCTCGGCGGATGCCAGGGCTCCACGGGTCCCGCGAGCATCGCCCCCGACGGCCGGGAATGGGCCTCGCGCTTTCCCTACCTGACCATCCGCGACCAGGTGGCCGCACAGATCCGCCTCGCCGACGCGCTCGGCGTCGAGCGCTGGGCCGCCGTGATCGGCGGCTCCATGGGCGGCATGCACGCGCTGGAGTGGGCGGTCATGCAGCCCGAGCGCGTCGAGCGCCTTGCGGTGCTGTCGTCTCCGCCCGTGACCACCGCCGACCAGCTGGCCCTGAACTTCGTGCAGCTCGAGACCGTGCGCATGGACCCCCGCTTCGCGGGCGGTGAGTACTACGACGCGGCGCTGGGCGAGGGGCCCCACCGTGGCCTCGCACTCGCCCGCCGGATGGCGCTGCTGAACTACCGGAGCCCGATCGAGCTGAATCAGCGCTTTCAGCGCTCATGGCAGTCCGACGTCTCTCCGCTCGGCCGCGGCGGCCGGTTCGCCGTCGAGTCGTACCTCGACTTCCACGGCAACAAGTTCACCCGCCGCTTCGACGCGAACAGCTACCTGACGGTGGTCGAGGCGATGAACTCGCACGACATCGGGCGCGACCGCGGCGGGGTGGAACAGGCTCTGCACACCATCACAGCGAAGACTCTCGTGCTCGGCATCGACACCGACCGGCTGTTCCCGGTCGACGGGCAGCAGCGCATCGCGCGCAGCGTGCCCAACCTCATCGACGACGAGGCCGTCGTGCTGACGAGCGACTTCGGCCATGACGGCTTCCTCATCGAGACGGATCCGGTCGGCGCACACGTGGAGCGTCTGCTCGCTTCGTGAGCCGATCCCGCGCGGACTCCGGATGCCAGGTCAGTCGCGCTCGTAGGTCCAGGGCGGCGTGCCCATCGTGAGGCGATGCCGCGCGCCCGCGGCACCAGGGGCGCCAGGGTGCTCCTCATCACCTGCCCACAGCGCGCGCATCCCGCTCTCGAGCTTCTGCATGTGCGTCTCGTAGCGCGCGACCGCGCTCAGCGAGGCGAATGCGTCGTCGACCCTTCGGTGCTCGAGAAGCGCGTGCAGTGTGACCCAGGTCGGCGGGAAGAGCGTGAGCGCCCCTGTGGCGTGCCGGTCGAAGGCGCGGCGTGGAGTCATCCATACGGCCTCCTCGATCTCGCCCGCGTTCGGCTTCAGCTGGTCGCCGCATTCACGGGCGAGGAAGAACCAGGTGCGAAACCTCACGGGCGTCTCGACCGGAGGCACCCAGCGCGACAGCGTCGCCAGGTCGCGGATGCCGATCCCCGCCTCCTCACGAGTCTCGCGCACCGCTGCCCGGAGGGCCGCCTGCTCCTCGCCATCACCGGCCGATTCGTCTCCGGGATCGACGCGACCGCCCGGGAACACCCAGGCGCCCGGGAACGACCCCGTGGCCGGTCGCCGAAGCAGCAGCACCTCGAGTCCTTCGTCGCCGTCGCGCAGCACCACCGCGGTGCCCGCGACGCGCATGTCGTCTGCGAGGTCGCTCATCCGGCCACCCTACGACGCGTCGTCGATGGCTCTCTCGAGGCGCTCGATCTTGGCATCCAGCTCGCCGCTGTACCCCGGCCGGATGTCGGCCTTCAGCACGAGCGAGACCCGCGACCCGAACGGCATCACGGCCTCGGTGGCGCGCTTGACGACGTCCATCACCGAGTCCCAGTCGGGCCCCTCGATCTCAGTGAACATGCTCGTCGTGCGATGAGCGAGTCCGGACTCCCGCACGACCTTCACGGCTGCGGCGACGGCGTCGTGCACGGAATCCGAGCGGCCGTCGCCGGACGGGGCGACAGAGAATGCGACGAGCATGGTTCCTCCTGTTTTCGATGGTCGAGCGGTTCACCGGGTGGGCAAGGGGGTGCGCGCCACCGCGCGCACCGCGACGACGAGCAGCACCACGAGCATCGCATTGCGCAGGCTCAGCAGCAGAACCGGCAGGCCGTGAGCGGCGAGAAGCCCGTCGTACGTGAGCGGGTAGACGCAGAAGGTCAGCGCGCACAGCAGCAGAACGAGCGCGGCCGCCGTGTGCGCGCGGGTACGGTCGAAGATGATCCAGAGCATTGCGGGCGCGATCAGCCACACCGTGAACTGCGGCGAGCCGACCCTGTTCATCACGATCAGGGCGACGGTCAGCGCGAGCGCGAGCGGCGGCACCAGCAGCTGCCAGCGCGCGCCTCGACGCGACCGCAGAAGACCGAGGATCACGATGGCCGCGACGACGATCGCCATCGCGGGGGTGGTGGCGGCGGCGACGGCCTGCGCGGCCGGAGCGACCACCTGGTAGGTGAGGATGTCGAAGCTGTACTGAATCTTCGCCTCGCCGAGCACCGCTGCCCAGAGGAACGGCGTCGCGAAGACCGCCTCGATCTGCAGCCCGCGTCCGTTCTGCGCAGTCAGGAAGCCGAGCAGGTTCTCACCGGCGCCGAGGGCGAGCAGCGGCAGCACGATCACGCCGCACGCCGCAGCCGCCGTCACGAGCAGCCGCAAACCATTGCGGCCCGAAGCTGTCGCCGCGAGCAGCAGCACCCCCGGCCAGACCTTGATCCAGGCCCCGACGGTGAGCACCGCAGCGGCGAGTCGAGGGTGCGCCACCAGCCAGAGTCCTCCGGCGAGCGCAAGGGGCAGGGTGATCGCGTCGATCCGGTACATCGCAATGGGCCCGAGCAGCAGCAGGGCTGCGATCCAGAACCATGCTGCGACCTCGCGCCCCCTCCCGCGTCGGCGCAGCAGCGCGGCGAGTCCGAGCGCGTCGCAGAGGGTAACCAGCAGCGCCCAGCCCACCAGATAGGCGGGCGCGGTGCCCAGCAGCCCCGCCAGGGGCAGTGCGAGCGCCTGGGCGAGCAGCATCGGCACCAGCGCGAGCTGCGGATACACCCAGCTCTCGGAGATGCCGACGATCGGCCCTCCGGTGAGCGCAGAGTGCGACCACGGCAGGTACACGAGCACGACATCGCCCATGGGCTGGCTCGGCAGCAGCCATCCCGCGATCGCGACGAGCGCATGGGCGAGGAGGAACGCGGTCCAGATCGCCCCGGCGCGCGGGGTCACGTGCGGCGCCCAGACAGCAGCTGTCCGATCGCGCCCGGCAGCGCCTCTGCGACGTCGAGCGCGACGATCGGATGCCCTGGTGCCCGGCTGCCGTCGTCCGCCACGGCTCCGGATGCACGTGCCGCGGCGTGCCCGTGCACCCAGACCGCCGCCGCCGCGGACTCGGCCAGCGGGCGGCCGGTGTCAGCGGCGATGAGCGCGCCGATAACGCCCGCGAGAACGTCACCGGTGCCGGCGGTCGAGAGCCAGGTCGGGCCGTTCCCCACGACGATCGCATCGCCGCCCGGGTCCGCGACGAGGGTGCGGGCGCCCTTGAGGAGCACGGTGGCGCGCACCCGCTGTGCCGTCTCGAGCACGGCGTCCTCCCGGGCGCTCTCGTCGTCGAGGTCGTGGTCACCGAGTCCGAGCCTGGCGCGCAACCGGGCGAACTCACCCGCGTGCGGCGTGAGCACCCTGGGCGCTGTTCCCTCCGCGGCGAGGTCGAGCGCACCCGCGTCGATCACCGCGGCCGCGTCGCCGTGGAGGATCGCGTCGAGGGCGTCGCGCTCCGCGGAGTCGCGATGCTCGGCATCCGTCCCCGAGCCGATAACCCATGCCCCGACGCGGGTTCTGCCTGCCTCGGTCCTCGCGACGGTCTCGGGGCGGCGGGCGAGCACGGCGTCCCTGGCATCGCCTGCGTACAGCACGTAGCCGGCGCCCGCGCGCCAGGCGGCTTCGACTCCGAGAACAGCCGCGCCCGGGTAGGCGAGCGATCCGGTGCGCAGCCCCACCACGCCCCGTGAGTACTTGTCGTCGTCCGCGGTGGGCACCCGCAGCATCGACTCGGTGTCGGCTCTCGTCCACTCCCGCAGCATGGACACCACGCTAGCGGCCCTGCTCCCCCGTGCGGACGATAGCGTCGTGATGTGACTGCGCTCTCCGCTCCTCGACTCTTCACTCCCCTGACCATCCGATCGCTCACCGTCCCCAACCGGCTGTGGGTGTCTCCGATGTGCATGTACAGCGCCATAGACGGCGTCCCGCAGGACTGGCACCGCACGCACCTCGCCCAGTTCGCCTCCGGCGGCGCCGGACTGATCATGGCGGAGGCGACGGGAATCGTCCCGGAGGGGCGCATCTCCCCGCGCGACACCGGCATCTGGAACGATGAGCAACGCGACGCCTGGTCGCGGATCGTCGGCGAAGTGCACGAACGGGGCGGCCTGATCGGCATCCAGCTGGCACACGCCGGGCGGAAGGCCTCGACCTGGTGGCCGTGGGCGGCAGCGGCCGGCTCGGTACGGGCGGAGGACGGCGGGTGGGTGACATCGGCGCCCTCCCCCGTCGCCTTCGAGGGGTTCGCGACGCCGGACGCCCTCGATTCCGCGGGGATCGACAGAGTCGTCGAGGCGTTCGCCGCGGCGGCGCGGAGGGCCATCGACGCCGGGTTCGATGTTCTGGAGATCCACGCGGCGCACGGATACCTGCTGCACCAGTTCCTCTCCCCCCTGTCGAATCTGCGCTCGGACGAGTACGGAGGCTCGCTCGAGAACCGGGCCCGGCTGCTGCTGCGGGTGCTCGACGCGGTCCGCGCAGTGGCGGCGGACGGGGTTCCCGTCTTCGTGCGCATCTCTGCCACGGATCACGCCGAGGGCGGTTTCACACCGGAGGAGGCCGCCGCCGTCGGCGTCTGGTGCGGCGAGCACGGCGCAGATCTGATCGACGTCTCCAGCGGCGGTCTCGTCGCCCACCAGCGGATCGACGTCCACCCCGGCTATCAGGTTCCGCTCGCCGCGACCGTCCGGCAGACGGGGCGCATCCCGGTCTCAGCGGTCGGCCTGATCACCACCGGCGGCCAGGCCGAGGAGATCCTCTCATCGGGTGCCGCCGACGCGATCTTCGCCGGGCGGGAGTGGCTGCGCGACCCGCACTTCGGGCTTCGCGCCGCACATGAGCTCGGGGCCGAGGTCCCCTGGCCGCCGCAGTACCTCCGCGCTCGCTGGCGCTGAACGGACGACGCCGGCACCGCGGGGCCTCCGCGGTGCCGGCGTCGTGAGCGGCTCAGCCTCTGATCAGCGTCCGTGGCCTCGCCGTGTGGCGTCCTGCACCTCGCCGACGAGCTCCTCGAGGATGTCCTCCAGGAACAGCACCGCGGTGGTCTCACCCGAGCTGTCGCGGACCTTGGCGAGGTGGCGACCAGCCCGGCGCATGGACGCCAGCGCGTCCTCGAGGTCAGTCTCCTCCTGCACCGGCAGCATGTGGTGGATGCGCTTCGACGGCAGAGGCTGCGAGATCTTCTCGTCCGGCCCCGGTCCCTCGGCCGCGCGCAGCACATCTTTCAGGTGCACGTACCCGATCGGCATCTGCTCGTCGTCGACGATCACGTAGCGCGAGAAGCCATAGCGCGCGACGGCCCGCTCTACGTCATCCGGCGTGGCCGTCTCGGGCAGGGTGATCAGCTCGGCGAGAGGCACCGCGATGTCGCGGGCCTTCTTGTCGGTGAACTCCACCGCCGCGGCGACAGCACCCGACGAGTCGGCCAGGACGCCCTCCCGTCGAGAGCGGTCGACGATCGTGGCGACCTCTTCGAGGGTGAACGTCGACGCCGCCTCGTTCTTGGGCTCGACCCCGAACAGGCGCAGCACCCCGTTGGCGATGCCGTTCAGGGTCCAGATGACGGGCTTGAACACCCGTGAGACCCACACCAGAGGCGGGGCGAGCACGAGCACGGCGCGATCCGGGATCGAGAACGCGAGGTTCTTCGGCACCATCTCGCCGAACACCACGTGCAGGAACGACACGAGTGCGAGCGTGATCACGAACGCGCTGACGCTGATGACGCCCGGGTCCCAGCCCAGAGCGTGCATCGGCACCTCCAGCAGGTGGTGGATGGCGGGCTCCGACACGTTCAGGATCAGCAGCGAGCAGATCGTGATGCCCAGCTGCGATGTCGCCAGCATGAGCGTCGCGTGCTCCATCGCGTACAGAGCGGTCTTGGCGGCGCGAGAGCCGCGTTCGGCCAAGGGCTCGATCTGCGAGCGACGAGCCGAGATGACGGCGAACTCGCCGCCGACGAAGAAGGCGTTCGCCGCCAGCAGCACGACGAGCCACACGAGCCCTGCCCAGTCGCTCATCGCTCCTCCTCCGTCGTCGCGTCCACCGGGTCGGCGGTGTACCGGATGCGGTCGATGCGCCGCCCGTCCATGCGCACGACGCGCAGGGTGCCTGTCTCGATGCGCACCTCGTCTTCGATCACGGGAACGCGCTCCAGAACGCTCATCATGTATCCGGCGACGGTGTCGTAGACCTCACCGGCCGGCACCTCGATGCCCGTGCGGCTGAGCAGCTCGTCCGGGCGCAGCTCACCGGGGAAGGTGATTGAGTCGACGCGGCGGACGATGCCGGCACGCGAGCGATCGTGCTCGTCCGACACCTCGCCGACGATCTCCTCGATGAGGTCCTCGAGGGTGACGATGCCTGCCGTGCCCCCGTACTCGTCGACGACGACGGCCATCTGGTAGCCCTTCGTACGCAGCTCAGCGACGAGCACGTCGAGGTGCACGGTCTCGGGAACCCGCAGGGGCTCGGTGCTCAGAGCGCCGACCGGAACCTCGGCCCGCTTCTCGCGCGGGACCGACACGGCGGCCTTCACGTGCACCACGCCGGTGATGTCGTCGAGGTCGTCGTCATACACCGGGAAACGGCTGTGACCGGTGCGACGGGCGAGCCTGATGACGTCGTCGGCGGAATCGCCCACCGCGATCGCGTGCATGCTCGGACGCGGCGTCATGATGTCGTCGGCGGTCAGCCGCGCGAAGTTCAGGCTGCGGTCGAGCAGGGTGGCCGTGTCCTTCTCGAGCACACCCTGGCTGGCCGATCGCCGAACCAGCGACGACAGCTCCTCAGCGCTGCGCGAACCAGACAGCTCTTCCTTCGGCTCGATGCCGATGCTGCGCAGCACGCCGTTCGCGCTGCCGTTGAGCAGCACGATGGCGGGCTTGAACACAGCCGTGAACACCGTCTGGAAGGGGATGACGAGCTTCGCCGTCGCCAGGGGCAGCGCGAGGGCGAAGTTCTTCGGCACGAGCTCGCCGAGGATCATCGACAGGATCGTGGCGACGAACATCGCCACGGTGACCGAGATCGGCGTCACCGCGGCATCCGGAAGTCCCCAGTCCTCGAGCACCGGCGAGAGCAGCTTCGAGATCGCCGGTTCCATCGTGTACCCGGTGAGCAGGGTGGTCAGCGTGATCCCCAGCTGCGCCGATGACAGGTGCGTGGAGGTGATCTTCAGCGCGCGGATCGTCAGGCTGAGGCGGGATTCCCCCCGCGCCTGACGCGCTTCGAGTTCTGCGCGGTCGAGATTGACCAGAGCGAACTCGCTCGCGACGAAGAGACCTGTCCCCACGATGAGCAGCAGCCCCACGCCCAACAGCAGGAATTCCATCAGCTGTGTCCCTCGGCATTCGCGAGGAGCGGGCAGTGGGGCGATGTACTACAAGAAGGAGGGTCGTCCATGGTGCGCCCGATCTTACAGAATCCGGCTGTGCTCGCGCATCGTCGCATCCTGTCGCCGCCGTTCCGGAAAGGTCGGGCGAAACGGGCGCCGTCACAGGCATTTCGGAATCTGTTTGGCGTTAGGCTTGATGACTGTTACGCAAGTGCGACCCGAGCGCTGCAGTCAGCGACCGGTCGCATGTGAGCTTCAGCGACGAAAGAGGGCGATAGAGCGTGTCGAACCAGGTGACCGGCGTCGGTGGCGACGGGGGGTTCGGAGCCAACTCTTGGCTCGTGGACGAGCTTTACGAGCAGTTCAAGAAGGACCGCAACTCGGTCGACAAGGAGTGGTGGCCGATCCTCGAGCAGTACACGCCGGATGCCGCGGCTCAGCCTGCCGCGACACCTGCTGCACCCGCTCAGCCGGCGCATCCGGTGACGGCCCCCATCCCGGTGATCGGCGCGCAGCCTGTCGCACGCACCACCGCCAAGCCCGCGAAGCAGGCCCCGATCCCCGCCCAGGCGCCCAAGCGCGAGGCAAAGGACGAGGCGCCTGCTGAGGAGGAGACGGTCACGCCGCTGCGCGGCATGCCGAAGACGCTCGCCGCCAACATGGATCAGTCCCTGTCGGTCCCGACCGCCACGAGCGTCCGCACGGTGCCGGCCAAGCTGATGATCGACAACCGCATCGTCATCAACAACCACATGTCGCGCACGCGCGGCGGCAAGGTGAGCTTCACCCATCTGATCGGCTGGGCGCTGATCCGCACCCTCAAGGAGTTCCCGAGCCAGAACGTGTTCTACGCCGAGATCGACGGCAAGCCGTCGGTCGTCGCCCCGGCGCACGTCAACCTCGGCATCGCCGTCGACATCCCCAAGCCCGACGGCACCCGCGCGCTGCTCGTGCCGAGCATCAAGCGCGCAGACACGATGACGTTCGGCGAGTACCTCACCGCCTACGAGGACCTCATCGCCCGGGCGCGCGGCAACAAGCTGACGGCCGCCGACTTCGCAGGCACCACCGTGTCTCTCACCAACCCCGGTGGGATCGGCACCGTGCACTCGGTTCCGCGCCTCATGAAGGGCCAGGGCTGCATCATCGGCGCCGGCGCCCTCGACTACCCCGCCGAGTTCCAGGGTTCGAGCACCAAGACGCTCACCGAGCTGGGCATCGGCAAGACGATCACGCTCACGAGCACGTACGATCACCGCGTCATCCAGGGCGCCGGCTCGGGCGAGTTCCTCAAGAAGGTGCACGAGCTGCTGATCGGCGAGCGCAGCTTCTACGAGGACATCTTCGCCTCGCTGCGAATCCCCTACCAGCCGATCCGCTGGAACGCCGACATCGCGGTAGACCTCGCCGAGCGCGTCGATAAGCAGTCGCGCGTGCAGGAACTCATCAACTCGTACCGGGTCCGCGGACACCTGATGGCCGACATTGACCCGCTCGAGTACGTGCAGCGCTCGCACCCCGACCTTGAGATCGAGAGCCACGGACTCACCTTCTGGGACCTCGACCGCGAGTTCGTGACGGGCGGCTTCGGCGGCCGTCGAGTGATGAAGCTGCGCGACATCCTCGGCGTTCTGCGCGACTCGTACTGCCGCACGCTCGGAATCGAGTACATGCACATCCAGGACCCCGAGCAGCGTCGGTGGTTCCAGGAGAAGCTCGAGGTCAAGTACGTCAAGCCCGGCCACGACGAGCAGCTGCGCGTGCTGCGCAAGCTCAACGAGGCCGAGGCGTTCGAGACCTTCCTGCAGACGAAGTTCGTCGGCCAGAAGCGCTTCTCGCTGGAAGGCGGCGAATCGCTCATCCCGCTGCTCGATGAGATCCTGCAAGGGGCAGCGACCGCCGGACTCGACGGAGCTGCGATCGGCATGGCGCACCGCGGGCGTCTCAACGTGCTCACCAACATCGCCGGCAAGACCTACGGTCAGGTGTTCCGCGAGTTCGAGGGATCGCTGACGCCGGGCAACCAGCGCGGTTCGGGAGATGTGAAGTACCACCTCGGCACCGAGGGCACGTTCGTCGCGGAGGACGGCGCCGAGCTGCCGGTCTACCTCGCGGCGAACCCCTCGCACCTCGAGACCGTCGACGGCGTGCTCGAGGGCATCGTGCGCGCCAAGCAGGACCGCAAGCCGATCGGCACGTTCGCCTGGCTGCCGATCCTCGTGCACGGCGACGCGGCCTTCGCCGGCCAGGGCGTCGTGGTCGAGACCCTGCAGATGTCGCAGCTGCGCGGCTACCGCACAGGCGGCACCGTGCACATCGTGGTCAACAACCAGGTCGGCTTCACCACGCTGCCCACGGATTCGCGCACCTCGGTGTACGCCACCGACGTCGCGAAGACCATCCAGGCTCCGGTGTTCCACGTGAACGGCGACGACCCCGAATCGGTCATCCACGTCGCACAGCTCGCATTCGAATACCGTGAGCGGTTCCACCGCGATGTCGTGATCGACCTGGTCTGCTACCGGCGCCGCGGTCACAACGAGGGCGACGACCCCTCGATGACCCAGCCGCTGATGACCGACCTGATCCAGGCGAAGCGCTCGGTGCGCAAGCTCTACACCGACGGCCTCGTCGGCCGCGGCGACATCACCGAGGAGGAGTACGACCAGGCGAAGGCGGACTTCCAGAACCGCCTCGAGATCGCATTCGCCGAGACCCATGCCGCTGAGACCGGGGCGACGCCGATCGCACCCGAGCTCACTCCCGTCGAAGAGCAGGTGGGCTCTCCCGAGGTCACCGGCGTCCCGCTCGAGGTGATCCACCTCATCGGCGACGCGCACGCGAACAAGCCCGACGGGTTCACCGTGCACTCCAAGCTGCAGCAGCAGCTCGACAAGCGCGTGGCGATGAGCCGCGAGGGCGGAATCGACTGGGGCTTCGGCGAGCTGCTGGCGTTCGGCTCACTGCTGGTCGAGGGCACCCCCGTGCGCCTCGCCGGTCAGGACTCGCGCCGCGGCACGTTCGTGCAGCGGCACGCCGTGCTGCACGACCGTCGCAACGGCCAGGAATGGCTGCCGCTGGCGAACCTGTCCGACAGCCAGGGCCGGTTCTTCGTCTACGACTCGCTGCTCAGCGAGTACGCGGCGCTCGGGTTCGAGTACGGCTACTCCGTCGAGAACCCCGACGCCCTCGTGCTGTGGGAAGCGCAGTTCGGCGACTTCGCCAATGGCGCGCAGTCGGTGATCGATGAGTACATCTCGGCGGCCGAGCAGAAGTGGGGCCAGCAGTCCAGCGTGGTCATGCTGCTGCCGCACGGCTACGAGGGCCAGGGACCCGACCACTCCTCGGCGCGGATGGAGCGCTTCCTGCAGCTGTGCGCTCAGGACAACATGATCGTGGCGCGACCGTCGACCCCCGCATCCCACTTCCACCTGCTGCGCCGCCAGGCGTATGCCCGCCCACGCAAGCCGCTGATCGTCTTCACTCCGAAGGCCATGCTGCGCCTGCGAGGCGCGACCAGCGAGGTCGAGGACTTCACCAAGGGTCGTTTCGAGCCGGTGATCGACGACGACCGCGGTCTCGACCGCAACGCCGTCACGCGCGTGCTCGTGCACTCGGGCAAGATCCACTGGGACCTGCGCAGCGAGCTCGAGAAGAACCCCAACCCCGAGATCGCGCTCGTGCGGCTGGAGCAGCTCTACCCGACTCCGATCGACGAGCTCAAGGCGATCACCGACTCGTATCCGAACGCCGAGCTGGTGTGGGTTCAGGACGAGCCCGAGAACCAGGGCGCGTGGCCGTTCCTGGCGCTGCAGTTCGCCGAGGTGCCAGGTGACCGTCAGTTCCACGCCGTGACCCGTCCTGCCGCCGCCTCGCCGGCGACCGGCTCGTCGAAGGTGCACGCCGCCGAGCAGGTCGCTCTGCTCAAGACCGCCCTGACCGTGGGCTGACGGTCGTCGTATCGCACTCGAACCGCCGCTCCTCCTCGCGAAGGGCGGCGGTTCTGCGTACCGAGGCGCGTGGGCTCTTCGAGATCAGAGCGTCCTGCGGCTCCGCAGCTTCTGCACACCCCATGCGGTCAGCGCGAGGAAGGCGGGGACGATGAGGGCGATACCGGCGAGAGGCAGGAGCGCGAACGTGAGCACGACGGCGATCGACGCACACCGGTGGCCTGCAGTTCGGCGCGGCAGCAGCCGGACCGCGGCGACCATCCCGATCACGTAGATCGCGACCATGCTCGCCGTGTGCACGAGGATGAACGGCTGGAGGTCCCCACCCATCGCGAGCGCGGCGATGAAGTACACCGACACCACACCACCGGTGAGCAGCAGGGCGCGTCGCGGGACCTCGCCGTTCGCGGCCCCCTTGGAGAACCAGACGGGCAGGTCTCCCGACGCGGCGAGTGACGCGCCGAGCTTCGCGAATGCAGCGATGTAGACGTTCATGACTCCGAGCGCGACGATGCCCGCCGCGGCGCCGACCAGGGCGGGGGCAGCGGCAAGATCACCCGTCCTGGCGAGTTCGAGCAGCACCACGTCGCCTTCGCCGGCGCGGTCGCCGAGCGCTCCGACCGTGACGATCTGCAGAACGAGATATGCCGTCCCCGAGACCACGAGCGTCACCGCGGTCGCGATCGGTATCGTCCGACGTGGCCGGCGGAACTCGCCCGAGATGTGCGTCCCGACCTCCCAGCCCGCGAACGCCCGCACGAACATGACGATGGCGGTGCCGACCCCACCCCAGCCATGAGGCAGGAAGGGTCGGAAATGCGCTGGTTCGACGGCGGGAGCGGCGAGAGCGATCACCGTCACGACGACGGCCATGAGCAGAGCGGTGAGCCCGAGCTGGAGCCAGCCGGCGATCCGGACTCCGAAGAGGTTCGAGACGAACGGCAGGGCCAGGAATCCGAGCGCGATCAGAGGCTCCGCGGCATCATCGATGCCCACCACGATCGAGATGTACCGCGCACCCAGCATGGCCACGACGGCCCCTCCGGCGGCGACGCCGAAGAGGAACCAGTATCCGGCGGCCCGGGCCGCGATCGGTCCGAGCGCGCGTCGGGCGTACGCGGCGACTCCACCGGGGTCGGGATGCCTGGCCGCCAGCGCCGCGAATGCTCCGGCGAGCGGGATCGCCAGCAGCGTGACCGCGAGAACCGACACAACGCTGGCCGGGCCTGCGGTGCGAGCGGCGAGTCCTGGCAGCACGAGCAGGCCTGTGCCGAGCACAGAGGCGAGATACAGCGCGATCCCCGGCAGCAGCCCGAGTCCGCCGGCGCGCGGCGCATCGAGATGCGGGGCGATCAGCGCGGAGTCCCTGGTGCTCACCCGCTCACGTTAGCGCTGGGGTGCGCACCTGTTCGGCGGCACAGCGGGTCACCGCCGCGGATTGGCGGTAATGCTCCGCACTTCGTCCGGATACCGCCGTCGGCGCCGGCTGTTCCGCCCCTCCCGGCGGCCCGGTTCAGTACCAGATGCCGAGATGAGGGGCGCGCTGCGCTCGGAAAGCGGCCGAGACCGCGGCGACAGCTTCGACATCGCCGCCGATGCGCCCTGCTGCGGCGAGCTGGGTCGCGGGCACTCCCCCGGCGTAGAGCGCCGACAGCTCGACGACTCCGAGACTGATGTCGTGGTCGGAATCGGTGGACTCGACCGAGCACTGTCCCTCTGCATCGACGCGAACCCGCCAGCGGCCTTCCGCGAAGCCGAGCGGGTCGGTCACGCTCAGCACGATGTCGAGCGGTGCGCTGTAGGTGCGTGCGGTCAGAGCCGCCTCGGCGTCGAGAATGCGCAGCCATCCGTGGTCGTGCGTCTCGGCGGTGACGGCTCGCTGATCGGCGACCAGCCAGGGCAGCGGGTCGTCGAGCGGCCGCAGGTCGACACGGGCGTTCGTGACCAGGTCGTGCTGCACGACGAACTGCCAGAGTGCGCGGAGCGCCTCGTCCGAGGTCGTGATGAGAGATCGGATCTTCATCTCCGAGCGGAAGGCGCCGGGCAGCTCCGAGAGCGTATACGCCATCGCACCCTGCACGACGCCCTCACCGTCGGTGAAACGCAGACCCCGGACGGCAGCAGCCTCTTTGTCTCCCGCGGCGAGTCCGGCCATACGCAGCCATCGGCCGCGCCACCCCGCGACCTGACCGGAGCGCACGGTGCGGGATGCCTCGTGCAGGCGCTCCAGATCGTCTGCGAGCGTCTGCTTGTCGACGTAGGACACGCGGCCTTCGGCCGTAGATGCCGCCGCCCACCCCGCGCGAGCCGTGTCGACGGTGAACCGCACAACCGGCACCGCCGCGCCGAAGCCGTAGCGGCTGTAGATCGTCGCCTCGGACGCGGTGAGACCCGCGACGGCGACGCCCGATGAATCGGCCGCGCGCAGCTCGCCCTCGAGCAGGCTGCGTGCGATGCCGCGGCGGCGATGCGTGCCCGCGACCGTGACGGAGCTGATCGCCCACATGCCGATCTCGCCGCCTGGCACCGTCAGCGGGGTGACCCAGCTGTTGACGGTGGCGACCGGCCAGATACCTGCGGCCTCATCGAAGACGCCGATGTTGCGGCGGAGCCGCATAGTGGCTCGCATCTGCTCGACCTGGGCATCGGTGGGCTCCTCATCGAGGAAGCCGCGGGCATCAGCGCGAAGGAATGCCTCTCCGTCGACGGCGTCGTCCATGTCGACGAGACGGTATCGCAGTCCGGCCGCGCTCAAGCGCTGCGCGGACCGGGGGTCGACGGGAACGGGACTCGGATTCGTCGCGGTCATGCACCCCACCCTATGCGCAGCGTCGGACCGCGAGCGCTCCCGAGGTCAGTGAGTGGCCTGGGCGGCTCGCAGGGGAGCCATCACCTGATCGCGCAGCTCTTCGGGCGCGGTCTCCTTGCACGCGCGAGCGACGACCTCGGTGAGGGTCTTCGCGACGAGCGCCTCGTCTTTGCAGGACTCGCAGTTCTCGAGATGCTCGCGGATCTCGGTGTGCCCGGTGCGGCACACCTCGTTGCGAAGGTACTCCTCGAGATCCCGGCGCGCCTTCTCGCAGCCGCAGTCGCTCATTTCCTGCTCCTCGGTTCGGCCGCACGGATTCCTCGTTCAGCGGCGTAGTCGGCCAGCAGCTCGCGGAGCATGCGCCTGCCACGGTGCAGGCGGCTCATCACGGTGCCGATGGGGGTCTTCATGATGTCGGCGATCTCCTGGTACGAGAATCCCTCGACGTCAGCCAGGTAGACCGCGAGGCGGAAGTCCTCGGGCACCTCCTGAAGGGCATCCTTGACGACGGATGCAGGCATCCGGTCGATCGCCTCCGCCTCGGCGGAGCGGCTGTGCGACGCGGTCGTCGACTCGGCCCCGCCCAGCTGCCAGTCCTCGAGTTCGTCGATCGTGCCCTGGAACGGCTCACGCTGGCGCTTGCGGTAGATGTTGATGTACGTGTTGGTGAGGATGCGATACAGCCACGCCTTCAGGTTCGTTCCCTGCGAGAACGTCGACCACGCGCCGTACGCCTTCACGAACGTCTCCTGGACGAGGTCGGCTGCGTCGGCCGGGTTGCGCGTCATGCGCATCGCCGCGGCATAGAGCTGATCCATGAAGGGGATCGCCTGCTCCTCGAAATCGCGTCGAGGATCGCTGGGAGCTGTCTCGTCCATCACGGGCCAGTCTAGGCGGGAGAGCACGTCTACAGCGTTCTCGTCGGTGCGGTCAGGCAGCAGGGTCGCCGTCATGCGTCTTCTCCTCTCCGTGTGTCGCGGGCTTCACTAGGCTTAGAACCGATGAGCACTGAACGGTATTCCCCCGCACCCGCTCGAGGTCGCTACCTCGCGCCGGACGTAGACCATGCTGTGCACGCGTCCGTCACCGTCCCCGGCTCCAAGTCGCTCACCAACCGCGAGCTGGTGATCGCCGCGATCGCCGACGGTCCTGGCCGGCTCATCCGCCCGCTGCACTCCGACGACTCGCGGCGCATGATCGACGCGCTGCGGCTGCTGGGCGTCGGGATCGAGGAGGAGCCGTCCGACGGGGAGTTCGGGCCCGACCTCCTCGTCACCCCCGCTCACCTCCACGGCGGCGTGACCATTGACTGCGGCCAGGCCGGCACCGTGATGCGCTTCATCGCGCCGCTGGCCGGTCTCGCCCACGATGAGATCCACCTCACCGCGCATGAGAGCGCGCTGCACCGGCCGATGGGGGCCCTGATCACCGGCCTCCGCGACCTCGGCGTCGACATCGACGATGAAGGCACCTGGTCGCTGCCCTTCACCGTGCGCGGGCACGGACGCATCCGCGGCGGCCGCGTCGAGATCGACGCCTCAGGGTCGAGCCAGTTCGTCTCCGGCCTGCTGCTCGCGGCACCGCGCTTCGACGTGGGCCTGCATCTGGTGCACACCGGCGATCGGCTCCCGAGCCTGCCGCACATCGACATGACCATCGAATCGCTCAGCCGCCGTGGCATCCGCATCGAACGACCGGCCACGGGCGAGTGGCTGGTTGAGGCCGGCATCCCGCGGGCGAAGGACGTCGCGATCGAGCCCGACCTCTCCAATGCTGCACCGTTCCTGGCGGCAGCCCTGGTGACCGGCGGCGAGGTGACGGTCACCGGCTGGCCGCTGCACTCGACCCAGCCTGGTGCCCTGCTGCCTGAGATCCTGCACGCCCTCGGCGCCCACACCAGCAGACACGGCGGTGCTCTGACCGTGCGCGCCGGAGACGGCATCCGCGGCCTCGACATCGACCTGTCGGCGGCGAGCGAACTCACGCCGACCATCGTCGGCCTCGCCGCCTTCGCCGACGGCCCCACGACCATCCACGGCGTCGCCCACATCCGGGCACACGAGACCGACCGCATCGCGGCGCTCGTCAACAACCTGCGCGCGCTGGGCGGCGAGGCTGAAGAGCTGCCGGACGGCCTGCGCATCACGCCGCGCCCCCTTCACGGCGGCGTCTGGCCCGCGTACCACGACCACAGGATGGCGACGACGGGCGCGCTGATCGGACTTCGCGTGCCTGGCGTGGAGATCGACGACATCGGCACGACCGCGAAGACGCTTCCCGAGTTCGCCCTGCTGTGGGAGCGGATGCTGAAGGGCGCCATCGCGTGAGCTGGCTCGGCGACGACGACCTCGACGAGCTCGAGGAGTTCGACGAGAGCCGCATCCGCACCCGGCCGAATCCGAAGGCCAACCGTCCGCGAACGAAGCGCCGTCCTGCGCACGACGATGCCGAGATCGGGCGCATCCTCGGAGTCGACCGGGGCCGTTACAGCGTGCTGCTCGGCGAGGACACCCCCGAGGAGCGCATGATCACGGCCGCCAGGGCGCGTGAGCTGCGACGCACGCCGATCGTGACCGGCGACCGAGCGCGGGTCGTCGGCGACCGCTCCGGGGATGAGGGAACGCTCGGGCGCATCGTCGGCATCGTCGATCGGACCTCACTGCTGCGTCGCAGCGCCGACGACACCGACCAGGTCGAGAGGGTCATCGTCGCGAACGCCGACCAGATGCTGGTCGTGGTGGCCGCAGCCGACCCGGAGCCACGCGCCCGACTCGTGGACCGATACCTCGTGGCGGCCCTGGATGCCGGCATCCGCCCCCTCCTCGTCGTCACCAAGACCGACCTCGCCGATCCGGCGGAGTTCCTCTCGCACTTCGACGGACTCGACCTGACCGTCTTCACCAGCGCTCGCGGCCAGATGCCCGTCGACGAGATCGGCGAGGCCCTGGTCGGCCACTCCACGGTCTTCGTCGGGCACTCCGGCGTCGGCAAGTCCACCCTGGTCAACGCTCTGGTTCCCGAAGCGCGACGCGCGACGGGTCACGTCAACGAGGTGACGGGCCGCGGCCGACACACCTCCTCGTCGACTGTGTCGCTGCGCTACATGAGCGCAGACGGCAGCGGGTGGGTCATCGATACCCCCGGCGTGCGCTCATTCGGGCTGGGGCACGTCGATCCGGCCAACATCCTCACCGCGTACACCGAGCTCGCTGAGATCGCCGAGGACTGCCCCCGTGGCTGCACGCATCTGGCCGACGCCGAGGACTGCGCCCTGAACGAGGCCGCGTCAGACGGCACGCTCAGCGAGACCGGCAAGGCGAGGCTGGAGTCGCTGCAGCGTCTGCTGGCCACGTTCGCCGGATAGGCTTGACGGGTGACGACACGCCTCGAACCCGGTACGCCCGCCCCTGATTTCTCGCTCCTGAACCAGGATGGCGAGTCTGTCTCGCTCGCGGATCTGCGCGGCGAGAAGGTCATCCTGTACTTCTACCCGGCCGCGATGACGCCGGGCTGCACCACGCAGGCCTGCGATTTCCGCGACAGCATCTCGTCGCTGCAGGGCGCCGGCTACACGGTGATCGGCGTCTCTCGCGACGAGCCCGCGAAGCTGGCGTCGTTCCGCGAGCGCGACGGGCTCACGTTCGAGCTGCTCAGCGACCCAGACCACGCCGTGCACACCGCCTACGGCGTGTGGGGCGAGAAGATGAACTACGGCAAGGTCGTCGAGGGCGTCATCCGCTCGACCTTCGTCATCGACGAGCACGGCGTGATCACGCTCGCGCAGTACAACGTCAAGGCCACCGGACACGTCGCGCGACTGCGGAAGACGCTCGGCATCGACGCCTGAGCATCACACTTCGTCTCGCGGATCCTCGCCGCGCCGAAGCCTGGGGTCGGATGCTCCGTCGAGGCGGGTCGCGCTGATCAGCAGGACGAGGCCGATCAGCGCGGTTCCCCCGACCGCAAGAGTGAACAGCCACACCTTCGGCTCGATGGTCAGCGACGCGAGGCCCAGCGCGACCCCGAGCACCTGGAAGAACACTCCCCCTGATCGGGCCCACGACGCGCGTCGCAGCGTGCCCCATGAGAAGGCGCCGAGCGCGACTGCGGCGAGCAGCGTGAGGACGATGAGCGCGATGCCGCCGATGTCGGACGATGCCTGACCTGCGCCGAGGGCGAGAAGCTCGAACAGGCAGACGACCCCGAGGGCGATGGCCTCGAATGCAAGGACGATGGCGGCGGCGATGGCCGGTCCGGACGGGCGCACGCGTGCTCCTCTCAAGAGCTGTCAGAAAACCCTTGATTTCAGTAGATATCTGTAACACAATAGTCAAAGCCATGTGCTCCCACATCGGAGTGGGGCGGGCGGAAGCCCGCATCACCAGGGTAGCCGACCCCGATCCGCAGCCCGACCCGCGCGTCGACAACGGCGCCCCACACCGAACACCTATCTCTGAGGAGCCCCCCGTATGGATTGGCGCGACAAAGCAGCCTGCCTGACCGTCGACCCCGAGCTGTTCTTCCCCGTCGGGAACACCGGACCGGCGGTCGACCAGATCGAGAAGGCGAAGGCCGTCTGCGCCACCTGCACCGTCACCGAGATCTGCCTGCAGTACGCCCTGGAGTCCGGCCAGGACTCGGGCGTGTGGGGCGGTCTCTCGGAAGACGAGCGCCGCGCTCTCAAGCGCCGCGCAGCCCGCGCCCGCCGCGCAGGCTGAACCGACCACGCGAAAGCGCCGGCCCCTGATGGGGACCGGCGCTTCGTCGTCTCAGCGGTCGGATGTCAGACCGAGATCCAGCGCATGGGGATCTCGATGATCACCTCGGTGCCCTCGCCCTCGGCGCCCTTCCACTCGATGCTGCCGCTCAGCTCGCCCTGGATCAGGGTGCGCACGATCTGCGTGCCGAGTCCCTGGCCCACGCGCCCCTCCGGCAGGCCGTGTCCGCTGTCCGCCACCGTCACCCGCAGCAGCTCCGAGGTGCGGGTCGCCTCGATGCGCACGATGCCCTCCTGGCCCGCGAGGCCGTGCTCGACGGCATTCGTGACCACCTCGGTCAGTGCCAGCGCCAGGGGCGTGGCGTACTCGCTCGGCAGCACGCCGAATCGGCCCTCGAGCTGCGTGCGCGCGCGCGTGTTGGGCGCCGCCGCCACCTCTGCCACGAGCTTCAGCACGCGGTCGAACACCTCGTCGAAGTCGACCGTCTGAGCGAGGCCGCTCGCGAGCGTGTCGTGCACGACGGCGATCGACTCGACGCGGCGCATCGCCTGCGTGAGCGCCTCGCGGGCCTCCTCCGAGTGGGTGCGTCGCGCCTGGATGCGCAGCAGCGACGCGACGGTCTGCAGGTTGTTCTTCACCCGGTGGTGGATCTCACGGATCGTGGCATCCTTGGTGATCAGCTCCTGCTCCTGGTGCCGGAGCTCGGACACGTCGCGGCAGAGCACGATCGCGCCGATGCGAGTGCCATGGTCTTTCAGCGGGATGGCGCGAAGAGAGACAGTGACCCCGCGAGCTTCCATGTCGGTGCGCCAGGGAGCGCGGCCGGTGACGACGACCGGCAGGGATTCGTCGACCTGCCGTGACGGCGGGACGAGCCGGGTCGTGACCTCCGCCAGGGACTCGCCCTCGAGCTCGTCGTCGAAGCCCATCCGGTTGAAGGCGGACAGCGCGTTCGGACTCGCGAAGGTCGCGATGCCGTCGACGTCCAGGCGGATCAGACCGTCGGATGCACGCGGCGCGCCCCGCCGCGGTGCTGTCGGAGCGGCGAGATCCGGGAACTCGCCTGAGGTGATCATCTGGAACAGCTCGTTCGCACACTCGTCGAAGCTGATCTGCTGGCGGGAGGGCATCCGCACCTCGCCGAGGTTGGTGTGCCTGGTGAGGACGCCGATGATGCGCCCCTCATCGCTGTTGCCCTCACGACGCCGGATCGGCACTGCGCGCACTCGAGTAGGCGTCTCCTCGAACCAGTCAGGTGACGAGGAGTCGACGATGGCTCCGGATTCGAAGGCCGACTGCACCTGGGTACGCCACTGGGGTCGCACCTTCTCGCCGACCAGATCGCGGTAGAAGAGCGTGGCGGCACCGCTGGGGCGGGAATGGGTGACCGCGATGAACGATCCGTCGGAGGTCTTGATCCAGATCACCATGTCAGCGGAGGCGAGGTCCGCCAGCAGCTGGCCGTCGCCGGCGAGACGATGCAGCCATTCGACGTCGGCGTCGGTGAGAAGACCCTGGGCGTGGACGAGGTCGCTGAGTGTTGACACGGATTCAGCCTACTGGGCACCCCTCCGGGCGACCGGACCGTCGGAGAGGATCCGTATGCCGTTCACAGGACGGCGAGCGAGCTAGCCCGCCACCGGCCGTCGAACCCCTCCAGCCGGATCGCCACGGCGCGGGTGCGTCCTGGTCCTGCGACCACAACGACCGCCTCGATCACGTTGTCTGCGGGCGCACTCGAGCGAATCGAGAGGATCTGGAAGCTCGGTCGCGTCGGAGCCTGGTTCCGGGCGCTGCGAGCGCGTGCGGACAGGTTGGCTCGCGTGACGAGGGCCCGGAACGCGTCTTCGCTGAACCATCTCGCGAGCTGGTCGACCTCGCGCACTCCGGCAAGGACCTCCAGCGCCCCCTGCGTCAGGCTGCGCAGCAAGGGCACCGGATCCGGCAGCTGTGCTGCCGAAGTCGGCTGCCGAGCGAAGTACTCGTGCAACGTCGTCGTCATGTCCGCGATCCCCCCGGTCGTGGCGCTGCCCCCATCGCAGCGAACCCCCCGAAGGTAACACAGGGTCGTGCGGTCGCCATCGCCCCTCCTACACCTGTGGATAACCCGACGCACCACCCTCCGTCTTCCTCTAGCCTCGACCACGTGGAATGGGAGCACCTCTTCGATGATCTCGAGGGTCAGCTCGCGGCGGAGTGGGAGTCCGAGCGCGCTGCTCTCGACGCCGAGTCCGAAAGACTGCGGATCTCGAAGCTGACGCTGCACGACCGGCTGCGGACGATGAACGCGCGCGGTGCGAGGGTCGTCCTCGAGCTCGTCGGTGGCGAGTGCTGGGACGCCGCGCTGCGGGTCATCGGCGCCGACTGGGTGGGCGTCAGCGCCGGTGGTGACCCCCGGCTGCGGATCGCGCCGCTGAACGCGATCGAATCCGTCGGGGTCGATCACGGCTCGCTGCTCGCCAGCCTCGCCTCCGACGCGCCCGATTCGGGGCTGCGCGGACGCATGACCGTCGGATTCGTCCTGCGCGACCTCGCCCGGCGACGGGTGCCGGTGACGGTCGGTCGACGCTCCGGCGACCCGCAGCATGGCACGATCGATCGAGCTGGTGCGGATCACCTCGATCTCGCCCTGCACGACGCGTCCGAAGCGCGACGCATGCGCTCGGTCCGCGGATTCCGCAGCATCCCGTTCTCGGCGCTCAGCTGGGTGCGCCTGGAGGACGCGTCAGGCGTGCTGTGACGGGACCCCGAACGGATCACCGTCAGTCGCGTCTGAGCGGGGTCGTGCCCCACACCTCCGGGAAGCTGGCCTCGTTGGACTGGCGCCAGAGCGCCATGCGGCGGGCCTCTTCGGTCTGCGCCTCGAGATACTCGGCCAGGCTCGAGTGCTCGACGCGCCAGCGCGGCGGCGAGCCGAACTGCGCACCGCGCAGTCGGCCCTGGTGTACGAGGGCGATCACCTCATCGACCTCGATGCTGAGGAGCTCTGCGACCTGCGCGGGGGCGAGGAAGCGCGGCTCCGTGGGGGAAGCTTCGGGCATGTCCTCATTGTCCCCCGAGAGCGGCGAAAAAGCAGTCCCCATCGATCGCTGTGGATAACTCCCCCGCGATGTCCCGGTCTTCTGTGACGATGTGTGCATGATCCGATCGCGCGCTCACCGACGCTTCTACGGCGACCTCCGATTCGTCGTCGGCGTTCTGCTCGTCATCGCGTCCGTCGCGGGAGTGTGGCTCCTCGTTGCATCGTCCCGGCAGACCTCACCGGTGCTGCAGGCGACGCGGACGGTACTGCCCGGTGAAACCATCAGCTCGGCCGAGCTTCAGGTTGTCGACGTCGGGCTCGGTCCGGTGGCCGGCGAGTACCTCGCTCCGCAGAGTCTCGAGCCCGGTGCCGTCGCGGTGCGCACGCTGAGCGCGGGCGAGATCGTCCCCCTCACCGCGGTCGGCGACGCCGACGAGCTCCGCTCGACGTCCGTGGTGATCGCGAGCAGCGCGATCCCTGCGGATGTGAAGACCGGCGCGGCGGTCGAGCTGTGGCACGCGCCGCCCCTCGACGACGGGCGTGCGTTCGAGAAGCCGCGGATCCTCATCGCGGACGCGGTGGTCGCCGATGTCGCCGAGGAAGCGGGGATGCTGGCCGGCGGACGCACCGACGTCGAGGTCATCGTCGATCGCGCGGACGTCGCCGATGTGCTCGCGGCGATCACCGGCGGCGACGCGATCTCGCTGGTGCCGACGGGAGCAGGATCGTGACGAGACTCATCGTCGTCGACGCCGGGGCGGGCTCGACGCTGATGGCGTCCGATCTGGAGCTCGAGGGCGCCCGCGTGACGATCGTGTCGCCCGACGCGGTCGCGGAACTCGATCTGTCCGGCATCGACGCGCTGCTGATCCCGCCGCTCCGCTCGGTGCTGACGGCCGAGCTGGTCGGTGCGTGCGACCGCGCCGGAGTGCGGCTCGTGCCGATCGGGCCGGCCGACTCACGGGTGGCCTCACGGTTCGGACTGCCCGCGTCGCTCGCTCTCGACACGCCTGCGGCGCAGGTCATGGCCGCCGTAGTCGCTGAGCGGGCGATGGCGGAGGCCGGTGCCCCTGCCGCACCGCCCCGGGTGATCGCGGTATGGGGTCCGCAGGGGGCTCCTGGACGCACGACGGTGGCGATCCAGCTCGCTGTCGAGTTCGTTCGCGCCGGCCGCCGATGCGCGCTCGTCGATGCTGACAGCGTCGCCCCCTCCGTCGCTCTGCAGCTCGGGCTGGGCGATGAGTCGCCGGGTCTCGCAGCCGCATGCCGTCGTGCGCAGCTCGGCAGCCTCGATGTGGCCGAGCTCGTACGGCTCGCGACGCCGGTCGAGACCTCGGCGGGCATGCTCGACGTGCTCGGCGGCCTGAACCGACCGAGCAGGTGGCCTGAGCTCGCACCGGGACGGCTGCGGGCGACGCTCGCCGTGGCGCGGGACTGGCAGGACGAGACCGTGGTCGACGTCGCAGCGGCATTCGACGAAGACGACGACCTGCTCGGCCTTGAAGGTCCTCAACGCCACGCCGCGACGGCGGCGGTCCTGCTGGAGGCCGACGCCGTGGTGGCGGTGCTGAGCGCCGACCCGCTAGGGGTGAGCCGGTTCCTGCGCGGGTATGCCGAGCTGCGTCATCTCGTGGGCGACACTCCCGTGACGGTCGTGGCCAATCGCGTGCGCCCTGGTCCGCTCGGCGTCGATGCGCGTGGGCAGATCCGCCGCACCCTGAGCCGCTTCGCCGGTCTGGACGAGGTGGCGTTCGTGCCGCAGGATCAGCGGGCGGCGGATGCTGCCGCGCTGCACGCGAGAGCGATCGCCGACGTCTCGCCGCGGTCTCAGCTCGTGAGCGCGGTGCGGCGCATCGCCGCGGGACTGGGTGCGAGGGGCACGGTCACTGCCGATAGCCCGAAAGGAAGTTCCCGAGCCGCTCGACTGCTTCGCTGAGGACACGCGCCTCGGGAAGCGTCACCACGCGCAGGTGGTCAGGCGTCGCCCAGTTGAAGCCGGTGCCCTGCACGAGCAGGATCTTCTCCGAAACGAGCAGGTCGTAGACGAGCTTCTCGTCGTCGCGGATCTCGTGCACCTCGGGGTCGAGGCGCGGGAACGCGTACAGTGCACCTGCGGGCTTCACGCAGCTCACGCCGGGGATCGCCTCCAGGCCCTTCCATGCGATGTCGCGCTGCTCGTGCAGTCGCCCCGTCGGACCGATGAGCGAGTCGATCGACTGCACTCCCCCGAGTGCCGCCTGCACCGCGTACTGCGCTGGCACGTTCGGGCACAGACGGGTGGATGCCAGCAGCGTGATGCCCTCGAGGAATCCGCGAGCATGCGAGGTCGGCCCTGTGATCACCAGCCAGCCCGAACGATAGCCGGCCACGCGGTACGTCTTGGAGAGGCCGTTGAACGTGAGGCAGAGCAGATCCGGAGCGAGCGTCGCGGTCGGGATGTGCTGAGCGTCGTCGAACAGGATGCGGTCGTAGATCTCGTCCGAGAGCAGCAGCAGATCGTTCTCACGGGCGATCTGAACGAGACCCTCGAGCACCTCTCGGGAGTAGACGGCGCCGGTCGGGTTGTTCGGGTTGATGATGACGATCGCCTTGGTGCGAGGCGTCACCTTCGAGCGGACATCCTCGAGGTCGGGCTGCCAGCCGTTCTCCTCATCGCAGATGTAATGCACGGGGGTGCCGCCCGCGAGCGAGGTCATCGCCGTCCAGAGAGGGTAATCAGGTGCGGGGATGAGCACCTCGTCGCCCTCATCGAGCAGCGCCTGCATGACCATGGTGATCAGCTCGGACACGCCGTTGCCGAGGAACACGTCGTCGGGATCGAAACGCGGGAATCCCTCGACCTCTTCGTAGCGGCTGACGACGGCACGACGGGCTGTGATCACGCCTTTGCTGTCGCTGTAGCCGTGCGCGGTCGGCAGGGCCGCGAGCATGTCGCGCACGATCTGGTGCGGTGCTTCGAATCCGAAGGTGGCCGGGTTGCCGGTGTTCAGCTTGAGGATCTGGTGTCCCTCGGACTCCAGGCGCGCCGCCTCGACCAGCGCCTTGCCACGGATCTCGTAGAGGACGTTCCTCAGCTTCGATGACTGGTCAAGGGTGCGGCGGGTCATTCCGCAAGGATACCGGGGGCGGAATGCATCGATGCCGCGTGCGACAGCCGCTCGCGGCGGCTGCTCTCGACGTGGGCGTAAGCGAGCCGGCTCGCGCGGTCGCCGTCGCGGTCGCGAATGGCTTCGAACAGCGCGACGTGCTCGTCGGCTATGTGAACGAGGTCGTCGTGCTGCACGAGCGACCAGCGCAGTCGGCTGCGGATGCTCTGCATGAGCGCCGCGAGCAGGCGGTTGTCCGCCAGCTCGACGACGATCTCGTGGAAGTCGGCGGCTGCGCGCCGCGACACGATGCTGTCGCTCTCGGCCGCGCTGTCCTGCTCCTCGCGAAGCGCCAGCTGCAGCCGGTCGAGTCCGTCGCGACGATGGCGTTCCGCCGCGAGGCGGAACGCCATCGGCTCGAGCACCTCGCGAACCTCATCCAGGTCGGCGAGGTCGGCGGCGGTGAACTCCCGGACGATGGCCCAGGTGCGCGGACGCAGCTCGACCAGCCCCTCGGTCTCGAGCACCTTCAGGGCATCGCGCACCGGTACGCGGCTGACGCCGAATTCGCCTGCGAGGTCGCGCTCGATCAGCTTGCTGCCCGGTTTGCGGACTCCGTCGAGAATGGCATCCCGCAGCCATGCCGCGACTCTTTCCGACTCCAGCCCGCGGTCGTCTGATCTGCTCACAGTTTCATCCTCGCACCAAGTCGGCCCGTACCGTATCAGGCGGACTTGGTCGGCGTGCTCTCCACCCAGCGGATGCCCTCCTTGAGCGCAGGCACGATCTCGGTGCCGATTCGGCGTGCGAGCAGATCGTCCAGGCGATCGAGCGGGCCGATGAGGGCTCGTCCCCCCGCCCGGGCGACGCGGATGGCCGCGTCGATCTTCGGCTGCATCGAACCCTCGGCGAACTTCATCGCGGCGACCGCATCGGCCGATGCCGTGTGGATGTCGCGCTGCTCCGGGGTGCCCCAGTTCTCGCTGACGTAGTCGCCATCGGTGAGCATGATGAGCGTGTCGGCGCCGATGTCGGCGGCGAGAGCAGCCGACGCGAGGTCCTTGTCGACCACGGCCTGCACTCCCACGTGGCGGCCCTTCGAGTCGACGCGGACGGGGACGCCGCCGCCACCCACGCAGACGGCCAGGCTTCCTGCCTCGAGCAGGCGGCGGATGAGCGGTGCCTGCACGATCGACATCGGGGTCGGCGACGGAACGACGCGGCGGAACGCGTTTCCGTCCTTGGCGATCGTCCAGCGGTACTCTGCGGCGGCCTCGGCCGCATCGTGCGCCGAGTACTGCGGGCCGATGAGCTTGGTGGGGCGCTCGAACGCCGGGTCCGACTCGTCGACGACGGTGGTGGTGATGATGCCGGCGACCTCGCGTGCGCCGTTCAGCGCGTTCGAGAGCTCCTGCTGGACGACGTAGCCGATCATCCCCTGGGTCTCGGCGCCCAGGATGTCGAGCGGGTAGGCGGCGACATCCTGGTAGGCGAGGTTCTGCAGCGCGAGCAGACCCACCTGAGGACCGTTGCCGTGCGTGATGACCATCTCGTTCTCACTCGCCAGAGCGGCGAGCGCCTCGCAGGTGGAGCGGACGTTCGCCCGCAGGTATTCGGCGGTCATCGGCTCGCCACGACGAGCGAGGGCATTGCCGCCCAGGGCCACCACGATGCGCATTCTGTCTCCTTTGTTGAGGCGGAGCTGGTACTCCAGGTTCATGGATGGTATTCCATTTGAACAAATGGTATACCTGTGGTGAAGACATTTCACAGCATTCCGCCAGTCGTCACCTCGACGGGCGCGAATGCCTCGGAGAGAAGACGATGACCCCCGTCGCCACCCCTGTCGCGCTTCGCGCGCACACCTGGGATGCTGCGCTTGAGGAGACGCTCTCAGGCGGCAGCGATGCCCCGGCCGCCGGCGTTGCCGCCGTCCACTCGGTGCACGCACGTGTGGTCAACATCCGCTGCGGAGCGATGCTCGTCGCTCTCGCCCACGAGGATCTCGATGACGCTCCCTGGACGATCCGCATCGTCGAGCGCGATTGGCCGATGATCGCCTCGGCCCGCGTCGGCGACCGGGTCGCCTTCGCAGCCGATGGCGTCGTCCTGCGTCCCGAGGTCGACGACCTGCGGATCACTCTCGCGAGGGTGGATGCCGTGGTGCTCCGCGCCGGCACAGGCATCCCGTCTGCCGATTCGCTTCTCCTGGCGCTCTCCGTGCTCGACGGCATGTCCTCACCCGCACCGACGACGCCGTTCGGCGCCCTCGCGGCGGACGCCCTCAACGCGGGCATCCGCCGCCTCGACACCGCAGCACGAGTGCTGCTCGGGTCCAGCGGACGGACGACGAGGGCGTCCGTCACGACCGCGGCCGAACGGCTGCTCGGTCTGGGCGAGGGGCTGACACCCTCGGGCGACGATGTGCTCACCGGCCTCGCCTTCGTCTGCGCCCATCCCGGCTTCGGCCTGACCGCACTCGTTCCCCCGCTGCGGGCCGCCGCTGCCACTGCAGACCGCCGCACCACCCAGCTGAGCGAAGTGACACTGCGCGCCGCGCTCACAGGACGTGCGCGCAGACGCATGCATGACCTCGTCGACGCCGTCATCGCGCATGCCGAGAAGGACCTGCGCATCGCGGTGGCCAGGACCGCCGAGATCGGCCACACCTCCGGACACGACATCCTCACGGGCATCCGCCTGGGGATGCAGCTCTCCGCATCCGCCACCAGCCGACCAACCCCATCCGATCAAGGAGATCATCGATGAGCACTGCACCCACGATCGACGAGCGCTACCTCGCCAGCGCCGCCGCGGGCGACCTCGAGGGCGTCAAGGCAGCCCTCGCAGAGGGCGCCGACACGAACGCCGTCGACCGCGAAGAGGCGACCGCTATCCTTCTGGCCGCCCGTGGCGGTCACCTCGACGTGGTCAGGGCGCTCATCGCCGAGGGCGTCGATATCGACGCGCAGGACCAGACCTGCTCGAATCCCTTCCTCTTCGGATGCATCAACGACCAGCTCGAGCTGGTGAAGATCATGGCCGAGGCGGGTGCCGACCTCAAGCGGCTGACGCGCATGGGCGGAAACGGCCTGACGCCGGCCGCCGAGAAGGGCCACCTCGAGGTCGTGCGCTATCTGCTCGAGAACACCCGCATCAATGTGAACCTCACCAACAACCTCGGCTGGACCGCGCTCATCGAGACGATCATCCTCGGCGACGGCGGACCTGTGCGGCAGCAGATCGTCGAGCTGCTGCTCGCGCACGGTGCGAAGCCCGGCATGCCCGACCCGTGGGGCACCTCCCCCGCCGACCTCGCTCGCGAACGCGGCTACGACGAGATCGTCGCCATCCTCGAGAACCACCAGGCCTGACAGACCCGAAAGGACGACGATGACCAGACACATCGAAATCAGGAAGAACACGTACCTCGACTCGGTCTCGCTCATGTCGATGAGCACCAAGGCGAACGCCGTCGAGGGCGTCACCCAGGCTCTGCTCGGCATGGCCACCCCCATGAACAAGGAGGTGCTCGCCAACGTCGGGGTCGACGATCCGTCCGTCGACGAAGCGCGCCCCAGTGACCTCATGATCGTGATCGACGCCGCAGACGACGCGCTCGAAGCGGCGATCGCAGCCGTCGACGGCATCCTCGCCCGGAAGGACAAGAAGGCGGCGGATGCCCGCGAGGTGCGCTATCGCACCCTCGACGGCGCATTCCAGGAGGCACCCGACGCGAACCTCGTGATCATCTCGGTCAACGGCGCGTTCGCAGCCCGTGAAGCGCGCAAGGCGCTGAACGCGGGCAAGAACGTGATGATCTTCTCGGACAACGTCTCGGTCGAGGACGAGCTCGCCCTCAAGAACCTCGCCCACGAGAAGGGCCTCATCGTCATGGGGCCCGACTGCGGCACCGCGATCATCAACGGCACCGGTCTCGCCTTCGCGAACGCCGTGCGCCGCGGCAGCATCGGAATCGTGGGGGCCTCTGGCACCGGCAGCCAGGAGGTGTCGGTGCGCATCCACGACTTCGGCGGCGGAGTCTCGCAGCTGATCGGAACCGGCGGACGTGACCTGAGCACCGAGATCGGGGGCATCTCGATGATCGACGGCATCCGCGCCCTCGACGCCGACCCCGAGACCTCGGTGATCGTCATCATCTCCAAGCCGCCTGCAGAGGATGTCGCGACGAAGGTGCTGGAGGTCGCCGGTCAGGCATCCAAGCCGGTGTTCGTGACCTTCCTCGGCTCCGACCGCACCGAATCAGGATTCGACAACGTCACGATGGTGACCGCCGGCACCAAGCCGCTGGCGATCGCCGCGGTCGTCGCCTCTGGCATCGACGAATCGACACTCGACAAGCACCCGCTGAACATCCCCCTCATCGAGGAGGTGCGAGCCAAGCTCGCCCCTGAGCAGAAGTACGTGCGCGGCCTGTTCTGCGGCGGCACCCTGTGCGACGAGTCGATGTTCGCGGCCCTCGCGAAGTACGACAACGTGTACTCGAACATCCAGAAGGACCCTGCCTACCGGATCGGGGCCATGGACGAGTCGCGCGAGCACACCTTCCTCGACATGGGCGACGACGACTTCACCAACGGCCGCCCGCACCCCATGATCGACCCGTCGCTGCGCCTGCAGCGCATCGTCGAAGAGGCCAAGGATCCGTCTGTCGGCGTCATCGCGATGGACTTCGTGCTCGGGTTCGGCGCGCACGACGACCCCGTCGGCGTCACGATCCCCGCCATCACCGAGGCGAAGTCGATCGCCGCGGAGCGCGGTCACCACCTCGAGATCCTCGGCTACGTGCTGGGCACCGATCTCGACACCCCCGCCATCGGCGAGCAGATCGCTCAGCTCGAGGCCGCCGGTGTGACCATCGCCTCCTCCTCCACCAACCTCGGGCTGCTGGCCCGTGAATTCGTCGCGAAGGGTGACAACTGATGAGCGTCAACGACCTGTTCTCCGCGAACCTGAAGCCGGTCAACCTCGGCCTCGACATGTTCGCCGACGACCTGAAGAAGCAGGGCGTCGAGCCGGTCCTCATGGACTGGACCCCACCGGGCGGCGGTGACCCCGACGTCATCGCCGCGCTGAGCCGGCTCGAGGACCCCGCTGTGGCCGAGCGCATCGACGCCGCCAACCAGGTGGCACTCGATCGCATCCTGTCGTCGCAGCCGTTCCTCGAAGGCTTCGGCCAGGCGATCGACACCGTGCCCGGCATGACCGCGAAGACCATCCTGCATGCGGGCCCCCCGATCGAGTTCACCCGGATGTCGGGCCCGATGAAGGGCGCCGTCACCGGTGCGCTCGTGTTCGAGGGCCTTGCGAAGAACATCGACGAGGCGTTCGAGCTCGCCGCGTCCGGCGAGATCACCTTCTCGCCGTGTCACGAGCACCAGTCCGTGGGATCGATGGCGGGTGTGACGAGCGCGAGCATGTGGGTGCACAAGGTCACCAACCGCACGCACGGCAACACCGCGTTCACCAACCTGTCCGAGCAGCTGTCGAAGATCCTTCGCTTCGGAGCCAATGACCAGTCGGTCATCGACAGGCTCAACTGGATGCGCGACGTGTTCGGTCCGATCCTCTCGGCGGCCATGTCGCTGAACGAGGACGGGCTCGACCTCCGCCTGATGCTGTCGCAGGCGCTGCACATGGGAGACGAGGCGCACAACCGCAACGTCGCAGGCACCACGCTGCTGATCCAGGCGCTCGCGCCGTACATCCTCGAGACCGACTTCACCACCAAGGAGAAGCGCGAGGTCTTCGACTTCGTCGCCTCGTCGGACTACTTCTCCGGTCCCACCTGGATGGTGGCGGCGAAGGCATCGATGGATGCTGCGAACGGAGTCGAGAACTCCACGATCGTCACGACCATGGCCCGCAACGGCGTCGATTTCGGCATCCGCGTCGCCGGCACCGGTGGTCAGTGGTTCACCGGGCCGGCGCAGGAGGTCATCGGTCCGATGTTCGCCGGCTACACGCGCGAGGACTCCGGTCTCGACATGGGCGACTCGGCCATCACCGAGACGTTCGGCATCGGCGGCTTCGCGATGGCGGCTGCTCCCGCCATCGTCGCGCTCGTCGGCGGCACGGTGGACGAGGCCATGGGCTACTCCCGCACGATGAACGCGATCACCACCGGCAACAACCCGAACATCACGATCCCCGCGCTCGATTTCATGGGGGTTCCCTCCGGCATAGACGTGCGCAAGGTGATGGAGACCGGCATCCTGCCCGTCATCAACACCGCGATCGCGCACAAGGAGCCGGGCATCGGCATGATCGGCGCAGGCATCATGCACCCGCCTGTCGAGGCGTTCCAGAAGGCGCTGCGCGCCCTTGCAGACACGGTGAAGCCGTGACCGCCCCGGCGCCCGCTGCCGCGGGGACGCAGCTGAAGTGGTGGAAGAAGGGCGACATCGCGGCCTTCTTCGCCCTGTTCACGAACAACCTGACGAACATCATCACCTTCACGGCCCTGCTCACCATGGCGGGCCTGCCCGTCGACATGGTGGTCGGCCGGATCGCCCCCGCGTTCGGGCTCGCGATCCTCATCACCTCGTCGATGTACGTGTGGTTCGCCCGCCGTCTGGCGGCGAAGGAGGGACGCGGCGACGTCGTGGCTCTGCCGTCGGGTCCGAGCGCGCCGTCGATCTTCACGGTGACCTTCCTCGTGATCCTGCCCGTCTACTCGACCACACAGGACGCAGAGCTGGCGGTCGGCATCGGACTGGTCTGGGGCTTCCTCGAGGGCCTGATCCTCGTGGTCGGGTCGTTCTTCGGCGATCTGCTGCGCCGCGCCGTCCCTCGGTCGGTGCTGCTCGCGTGCCTCGCAGGTCTGGGTCTGCTGCTGCTCGCGATGAACCCGATGCTGCAGAGCTTCCAGTTCCCGGTCGTCGCGTTCCTCGTGCTGGTCATCGTGTTCATCAACTGGTTCGGCCGCTCGCCGTTCCTGGGCAAGGTGCCGACCGGCCTGCTGCTGCTGATCGTCGGCACGGCGGCCGCGTGGGCGTTCGGCCTGCAGACGCCCGAGGCCGTGCAGGCCGCCCTCGTGCACGCCGGATGGCATCCGCCCCAGGTGTCGATCGGCAGCTTCTTCGACGGCATCGCGCACTCCGCGCCGTTCCTCGCCTCGGCCGTGCCGCTGGCGCTGGCGAACTACGTCTTCGACCTCGAGAACATCGAGGCCGCAGAGGCCGCCGGTGACCACTACAGCGCACGACCGGTCATGCTCGTCAACGGCGGCGCGACCATGGTCGGTGCGCTGATGGGCAACCCGTACCCCGTCACCGTGTACATCGGCCACACCGCGTACAAGGAGATGGGCGCGGGAATCGGCTACACGATGCTGAACGGCGTCACGATGTTCGCCGTCGGCCTCTTCGGCATGAGCGCGCTGCTGCTGTCGATCGTGCCCATGGCGGCGATCGCCCCGATCCTGATCTACATCGGCATCGTCACAGCCGCCCAGTCGGTTCGCGAGACGCCGAAGGTCGAGCTGCCGGTGATCTTCGTCGCACTGTTCCCGTGGATCGCGAACTGGGCGAACAGCCTCGTGAACAACACGCTGAAGGCGGTCGGCACGAATGCGGGAGAGGTGGGAGCGGATGCTCTGAACCAGGCCGGCACGTACTTCTCCGGCATCGCCACTCTCGGCAACGGCGCACCGCTGTCCTCGCTGCTGTGGGGGATGATCGCGATCTTCGCGATCCGCAACAAGCCGCTGCTGGGTGCGATCGTCGGCGCGCTGGCAGCGCTGCTCTCCCTGTTCGGCATCATCCATGCGGCGAAGCCGAGCCTTCCGGAGACCTGGGCGCTGAGCGACACGCATGTGCTGTTCCTCGTCGCCTACCTCATGGTCGCCGCGCTGTTCGTTGCCAAATGGGTGCAGGATCGCATCACCGGTGACACGGTGACCTTCGGTCCGAATGACGAGATCACGCTGAGCAGCGCCGTCTCGCCGTCCCTCATCCAGTCCACGAAGGGCTGACCGACCCGGCGGGCTCGGAGGTGCACCCCCTCCGAGCCCGCCTCTCCCCCAGACCCGGTGTGCACAGAGAAACGGATGGCCATGTCCACCCCCGCAATCGATCCCCTCCTCGTCGACCCGGGCGCAGAGCGGGTCGCCGAGTACGCGTCGCGTGGTTACGCCGACGAAGTGCTCCCGATCCGCCCGCAGGACCGCACGTGGAAGACCCCGCAGTTCATCACGGTGTGGATGGGCCCGATCCACAACATCCTGTCGTACTTCACGGTGATGACCTTCTTCGCACTGGGCCTCAACGCCTGGCAGGTGGTGGGCGCCATCATGACCGCAGCGGTCATCGTCTCGGTCGGCTACATCCTCAACGGACAGGCGGCCGCCAAGTACGGCGTGCCGTTCGCGATGCAGCTGCGCGAGGCCTTCGGCCATAAGGGCGCCCTGGTGCCGACCTGGGTGCGCGGCATCATCGCCGGCTTCATGTTCTTCGGGATCACGAGCGTGTCATCGGCGCAGGCCTTCGACGTGGTCTTCGAGACGATCTGGCCCGGTTTCACGCAGATCGGCGGCGGCGCCGACATACTCGGTCTGCCCGTGCCGACGGCCATCTCGTACCTGGTCACCTGGATGCTCACCGTCGGGCTCTTCGTCGGCGGGCAGGCGTTCCTCGGCAGGTTCAGCAACTGGGCCAACCCGGCCGTCTTCATCCTGGTCGTCATCGCCGTGGTGCTCGCCGTCGTCAACGCCGGCGGTATGGGCGCGGTGTTCTCGACACGGGTCGTGGACACCCCTGTCACGCCGCTGATCTTCATCACCTGCGTATCCATCCTCGTGTCGAACTGGGCGGGGCCCATCGTCAACACGGGCGACTACACACGCAACGCCACGTCGATGCGGGCGCCCGCGATCGGCTTCCCGATCGGTGTGATCGGCTCGTACCTGCTCTTCGCGCTGGTCACCGTGTCATTCGTCGCCGCCCTGCAGGTCGTCTCGGGCGGGAGCTTCGACATCAACCGCCCCGGGGTGTTCATCCAGGCCATCAGCGAAGGAGTCGGCAACCCGTTCGTCGTCGTGCTCCTCATCCTCGCGATGAACGTCGGCGCGATCGCCTTCGTCGTGTTCGGCAACATGCTGCCTGCCGGCCTTCAACTCACCGCTCAGCTGCCGAAGCTCTTCACGCTCAGGCGAGGTGCCATCCTCGCTGCCATCATCGGCACGCTCATCCTGCCCTGGCAGTTCGTCGAGAACACCGACGCACTGTTCCTGTTCTACTCTCTGATCGGCTCGATGTTCGGCCCCATCGCCGGCATCATGCTCGCCTCGTACTTCGTCGAGCGACGCAAGACGCTCGACATCGAAGGCATCTACGCCGACTACCGCGGCGGTCAGCACGGCTCGCTGCCCGCCTACAACTGGCGGGCGCTGGGTGTGCTCGTCGCCAGCTTCGCGATCACGATGATCGGGCGCCTTCCCGGCGTCGCGTCGGTCGAGTTCCTGGCGCAGGTGAACAACCTGGCCTTCTTCTCCGGCCTGATCATCGGCTTCGGCGGGTATGCCCTCCTCACCCTCACCGCACGCAAGGCCCGCTGACGCGGACATCCAAGGAGAACACCATGACTCACCCCATCCCCGGCGCAGAGACGCTCGAGAAGTACTTCACCCCGGCCGTCGAGGTCACGATCGAGGGGATGCGCTCCGGCACCGGCGGGCCCTTCGGCGCGACCCTGGTGGATCCCGATGGCGAGATCGTCGTCGCCGTCGGCAACACCGTCATCAAGGACACCGACATCTCGGGGCACGCCGAAATGGTCGCCGTGCGTGAAGCCTGTCGCAAGCTGAACACGCTCGACCTCTCGGGTCACGTGATGTACGCGACCTGCGAGCCGTGCCCCATGTGCGTCTCGGTGATGATGTGGGCAGGCATCACGACCTGCTACTACGCATCGACTCATGTGGATGCCGGAGAGCACGGCTTCAGCGATGTGCACCTGCGGCGGTACCTCGACGGCAGCGACACCTCGACGCTGGACATGATCCACCTGGACGCCGGCCGCGACGACTGCGCGTCGATCTGGGCGGAGTTCCGCGCGCTCAACTCCTGAACGCCCTCCGACGCGCAGAAGGCCGGTCCGACAGGACCGGCCTTCTGCGTCGTCGCGCCTGACGGCGAGACTACTTCTTCTTCTTGCTCTGCGCCCGTCGCTGCTCGCGGTTGCCCGACGGCTGCTCCTCGGCATCCACCTGCTGGCCGAACGAGCCGCGTGCGGCGGCGGCGCGCTGGGTCGCCGCCTGCTGCACCTGTCCGCGTTCGTTGCGCACCTCGACGTCGCCCGAATCGTTAGGAGCTGAGTACTCGAGCTTCTGGACCGGCTGCTCGTCGACCAGTCCCTTGGCCTCGACCTCGGTCTGATCGTCGCCTGCGCGACGCACCTCGACCTCGAGGTTGTACAGGTAGCCGACCGACTCCTCCTTGATCTGGCCCATCATCGCCTGGAACATCGCGTAGCCCTCACGCTGATACTCGATCAGCGGGTCGCGCTGCGCCATGGCCCGCAGGCCGATGCCGTCCTTGAGGTAGTCCATCTCGTAGAGGTGGTCGCGCCAGCGGCGATCGAGAACCTGAAGCACGACGCGGCGCTCGAGCTCGCGGGTCGCGGCCTCGCCGAGGGCCTCTTCGCGCTTCTCGTAGGCGATCTTCGCATCGGAGAGCAGCTCCCGCTTGAGCCCCTCCGCCGTGATGGCGCCCTTGCGGTCGCCCGCCTCAGCCACCACCTCGTCGATCGTGACGTCCATGGGGTACAGCGTCTTCAGCTCGGCCCAGAGCGCGTCGAAGTCCCAGCTCTCGGTGTGGCCCGTGCTGGTGTGGTCGTCGACGATCCCGCCGATCGCGTCCTCGATGAAGTGCTGCACGCGGTCGGCGATGTCGTCGCCGTGCAGGATGTGGCGACGATCTGCGTAGATCGCCTCGCGCTGGCGGTTGAGCACGTCGTCGTACTTGAGGACGTTCTTCCGCATCTCTGCGTTGCGCGCCTCGACCTGCGACTGCGCACTGCGGATCGCGCGGCTGACCAGCCCCGATTCGATCGGAACCTCGTCGGGGAAGTTGGTGCGCGCCAGGATCGCCTCGGCCGCACCGGACTGGAACAGTCGCATGAGGTCGTCGGTGAGGCTGAGGTAGAAGCGGCTCTCGCCGGGGTCGCCCTGACGGCCCGATCGACCGCGCAGCTGGTTGTCGATGCGGCGCGACTCGTGACGCTCGGTGCCGAGCACGTACAGTCCGCCCGCCTCCGCGACCTTCTTGCCGTCCTCGGCGACGCGCTTCTTCATCGCCTCATAGGTCTCGTCCCAGGCGGCCTCGTACTCCTCCGGAGTCTCCTCGGGGTCGAGTCCCTTGGCTTTGAGCTCCTGCACGGCGAGGAACTCGGCGTTGCCGCCGAGCATGATGTCGGTGCCTCGACCGGCCATGTTGGTCGCGACCGTGACGGCGCCGAGCTTTCCGGCGAGCGCGACGATCTCGGCCTCCCGTGCGTGGTTCTTGGCGTTCAGCACCTCGTGCTTGATGCCCTTCTTGGCGAGCAGTCGCGAAAGGTACTCGCTCTTCTCGACGCTCACCGTGCCCACGAGCACGGGCTGGCCGGCCGCGTGACGCTCGGCGATGTCTTCGACCACCTGCGCGAACTTCGCCTGCTCGTTCTTGTATACGAGGTCAGGCTGATCCTTGCGGATCATGGGCCGGTTGGTCGGGATGGGAACGACGCCCAGCTTGTAGGTCGACATGAACTCGGCCGCCTCGGTCTCGGCGGTACCCGTCATGCCGGCGAGCTTCTCGTACAGGCGGAAGTAGTTCTGCAGCGTGACGGTCGCGAGGGTCTGGTTCTCGGCCTTGACCGGCACGCCCTCCTTCGCCTCGATCGCCTGGTGGATGCCCTCGTTGTACCGTCGACCGACGAGGATGCGGCCGGTGTGCTCGTCGACGATCATGACCTCGTCGTTCATCACGACGTAGTCGGTGTCTTTCTTGAACAGGGCGATCGCCTTGATCGAGTTGTTCAGGAACGAGATCAGCGGGGTGTTCGCCGACTCGTAGAGGTTGTCGATTCCGAGGTAGTCCTCGACCTTCTCGATGCCGGGCTCGAGCACGCCGATCGTGCGCTTCTTCTCGTCGACTTCATAGTCGACGCCGGCTTCGAGGGTGCGGGCGATCTTCGCGAACTCGGTGAACCAGCGGTTCGCCTCGCCCGACGAGGGCCCCGAGATGATGAGCGGGGTGCGGGCCTCGTCGATGAGGATCGAGTCGACCTCGTCGACGATCGCGAAGAAGTGCTCGCGCTGCACGAGGTCTTCCTTGCGCCACGCCATGTTGTCGCGGAGGTAGTCGAAGCCGAATTCGTTGTTCGTTCCGTACGTGATGTCGGCGGCGTACTGCTGCCGGCGCACCTCGGGCGACTGACCCGACACGATGGTGCCCGTGGTCATGCCGAGGGCGCGATGGACACGCCCCATCAGCTCGGACTGGTACGAGGCGAGGAAGTCGTTCACCGTGATGACGTGCACGCCCTTGCCCGCGATGGCGTTCAGGTACGAGGGGAATGCGGCGACGAGCGTCTTGCCTTCACCGGTCTTCATCTCGGCGATGTTGCCGAAGTGCAGTGCCGCGCCGCCCATGATCTGGACGTCGTAGGCGCGCATGCCGAGGGTGCGGCGAGCCGCCTCACGCACGGCGGCGAAGGCCTCGGGCATCAGCTGGTCGAGGGTCTCGCCCTTGTCGAACCGGGCGCGCAGCTCGGCGGTCTCGTTCCGCAGCTCGTCGTCGGTGAGCTTCTCGAACTCGTCTTCGAGCGCGTTCACGGCCTTCGCGACCTGCTTCAGCCGGCGGAGGATGCGACCCTCGCCCGCACGCAGCAGCTTCTCGAGAGGATTCGCCACGGATGTCTCCCTTGGATTTCTCGTCCCCGCGCATGGGTCAGCGCCGGGCATGCTTTGCCATGTTACCGGCGCGTGACCTGCGCACGCTGTGCGTCGGCCAATCCTTCTGCCACGCTCGCGGCGAACAGACACGCCGGTGCGGATGACGCGCAGCCCCGCTTTTCCCGATATGCATATACCCAGAAACCCAATACAGGGAACCGTCGAGGAGTCCGCATGTCCGTACGCAACAGTCTGCTCGCCATCCTCGATCAGGGGCCCTGCTACGGCTACCAGCTGCGCGCGGAGTTCGATCGGCGCACCGGATCGACCTGGCCGCTGAACGTCGGTCAGATCTACAACACCCTGGAACGCCTCGAGCGCGACGGCTTCGTCGCGAAGGGCGACGTCGACGAGCAGGGGCATGTCTACTGGGAGATCACGGAGCAGGGGCGCGTCGAGGTGCGCGCCTGGCTGGACTCCCCTGTCGAGCGGACGCAGGGCACCCGAGACGAGCTGGTGATCAAACTGGCCATGGCGGCGACCCTTCCCGGTGCGGATGTCGCTGATGTCATCCACCGGCAGCGCCGCGCGTCGCTCGCGCAGCTGCAGGAGCTGAACCGTGCCGAGTACGCAGGTCCTGACCCTGACGGACCGGAGGAGCTCGCCTGGTCGCTCGTCGTCGACTCGATGATCATCGCCGCAGAAGCAGAGCTGCGATGGCTCGACCACGCAGAGCAGCGGCTGAGCGGGCGCCCGCAGCCCGGCCTCCGCCTCGAGCTCTCGACCGAGCGCCCCAAGCGTGGCCGCCCGGCGAAGCTCAGCTCCTCCTGACCCGCTGATGCGCCGCACCGCGATGGCGTGAGCCCCGCGCATCCGCTTGCGCTCGCGCTGTTCGCCGCGGGCGCACCAGATGCACAGCCTGCGCATCGTCCGGCGACCGTAGGATCAAGAGCATGGCCGGTTTCTGGGGCAGACGTAAACGAGAAGATGAGGCACTCGCCGCGCAGGACGCGGATCTCGCGCGCCGCGCCGAGCAGGCGCTGGTCGCCGCAGACGAGCGCATCCGCACGACGGCCGACGAGCTCGCCTTCGCGCAGGCCGAGCTCGGTGACTCCCTCACCGCCGACCTCGACAACGCGCTGCGGTCGGTGCGCACGCACCTCGGAGAGGCTTTCCAGCTGCACCAGCTGAACCACGACGAGATTCCCGACACCGTCGAAGAGCTGCGCACCCGCAACGCGCGCATCATGCAGCTGTGCGAGTGGGCCGAGAGCCTGCTGGACGAGAAGACCGGCGAACTCGCCGAGACGGTCGCCAAGGTGCGCCGTGCTCCCGAGATCATCGCGCAGGTGCGACGGGATGCCGAGGCGCTGGCGTCGCGCATCCCGCAGGCCCGCTCGACGATCGACCGTCTGTCGTCGCGATACTCCGAGACCGCCATGCGCCGTATCGCCTCGTCGGGCGATGAGGCCGAGCAGCTGCTCGCCTTCGCCACGCACGGTGCCGATGTCTCCGAGCGCCGCCGCGCCGCGCGTCAGAACGAGGAGGCGAACCTCGCACTCGAGACGGCGACAGAGGCCGTGCGCCGGGCCGGCGCGATGCTGGATGCCGTGGAGGACTTCGAGATCCAGGCTCTGAGAGCCGAGTCGACACTCGCTGACGTCGTGGCCGATTCCCGGGCCGACATCCTGGCCGCGCGCAACGCGCCGCAGACGCCCGAAGTGGCCAAGGCGACCGGCGAACTCGAGGCGGCGCTGCTGGCGCTCACCCCGTCAGGAACCCGCAACGACCCGTTCGCCGAGCTCACGCAGCTGCGCGGCGCCAACACCGCGCTCGACGAGGCCATCGCCAAGGCGCAGTACCGCGCGCAGAACCCGCTCCCCTCACTCGAGCACGTTCAGCACGCCCTCGACGACGCGGATCGCCAGCTCGGTGTCGCGCGAGGTCTCATCGCCGGGCACCGGGGATGGATCGGCGCCGACGCTAGAACACGACTGGCCGAGGCCGAGCGGCTGCGCATCGATGTGCCGAACCTGCTGCCCGCAGAGGACACCAGAGAGCAGGCGCTCTCCTCGGCGAGGCGCGTGGCGCTGCTGGCCTCGGAAGCGCTCCAGCTCGCGCAGCGCGACATCGACTCCTCCCGCCCTCAGAATCAAGGCTGGGGCAACGATGTCTACGGCGGCGGTCGCCGTGGCATGGGCGGCGGCGACATCATGGGCGGTGTCCTCGGCGGACTGGTGATCGGCAGCATGCTGGACGGATTCTTCGACTGACGACCATCCAAGCACACACGACAAGAGAGGCTCCCTTCGGTGAAGGGAGCCTCTCTTGTCGTGTTCAGCGGGT
This sequence comes from Microbacterium esteraromaticum, assembly GCF_016907315.1. Lineage (NCBI taxonomy): Bacteria > Bacillati > Actinomycetota > Actinomycetes > Micrococcales > Microbacteriaceae > Microbacterium > Microbacterium esteraromaticum. The sequence goes on along the minus strand of NZ_JAFBBS010000001.1, from coordinate 2,926,566 downwards.
CAGGACGCCAGCTCCTCCTCCGCCGGCGGAGCGGCGGTCTCGAGCGCGATGACGCCGTAGTCCCAGCCCTTGCGGCGATAGACGACGCTGGGGTGATCGGTTCGGGCGTCGACGAAGAGGAAGAAGTCGTGGCCGACCAGCTCCATGCGGTCGACCGCCTCTTCGACGGTCATCCATTCCGGGTCGAAGCTCTTGGTGCGGATGACGACGGGCGAGTACGTCTCTTCCTCATCCTGCTGCACGGGGATCGCGCCCGTGGCTACGGCGCGCAGCACATCGACTGAGGCAGGCTGGACGTCGATGCCTTCGAGCGCGCCGCTGCCCTTCTCGAAGTGTGCCCCGCGCGGGTGGTTACGGCCGTCGATCCGCTTCTCCTTCGCACGGCGCAGCTGCTCGGCGAGCTTGTCGAGCGCCATGTCGAATGCCGCGAACTTGTCGGGATCGATCGCTTCGGCGCGAACCACAGGCCCCTTGCCGAGGAGAGTGAGCTCGACCGTCTCATCGGGCAGTCGGCCGTTGCGATACGCGCGATGGGTGACCTTGATCTCGAGTCGCTGCGCGCGCGGGGCGAGGGTCTGGATACGGGCTGTCTTCTCTTCGACAACGGTACGGAATCGGTCGGAGATGCTCACTCCGACGCCGACGATGCTCGTTTCCATCAGTGTCTCCTTGTCCCGGTCCTCCCGGCCAAGGGCGGACCGTGGTCGCCTTGTGACCACCTACGCTAGTCCTCGCACACCGACATGTCACTATCCGTTCATCATGAATTCGCCGTGTCGTGAAGACGAGGCGTTGCTGCGAGCGCGACAGCGCAGACGGGCGTGAATCCGGCGGCGCGCAGAGCCCTCGCCGCTTCGTCGAGGGTCGCCCCCGTGGTCACCACGTCGTCGACGATCACCACCGCGCCGCGCCCATGGACCCGCGCGCGCATGCTGCCGGCGACGTTCCGGGCACGCGCGGCGCGACCGAGCTCCCGTTGGTCACGGGTACGGCGGGCGGGAACGAGCACACGGTGCGAGGCGAGACCGGTCCGACGGATGAGAAGTTCGGGTACGCGGTAGCCGCGACGCCGGAACGCGCCCCGGCTCGTCGGCACCGGGACGATCAGCGCCTCACGCGCCTGAGCATGCAGGACGGACTGCAGCGCGGCCCCGAGCGGCCAGGACAGCATGGTCGCGCCCTGCTCCTTCAGCCGCCTGATCGTGCGTGCGGGCACTCCTTCGTAGCGCAGTGCGGCATGCACGAGCAGACCCTGCGGTGTGCGGCTGCGGTGCGGGTCGGACCGCAGCAGCATCCGGCAGTCGTCACAGAGCAGAGTTCCGACGCGGTCGCAGCCTGGGCAGCTCGACGCGAGCAGCAGCGCAAGAACGTCGCGGGAGATCCGCTGCCAGGCATCCGATGTCATCCCCCGACTCTGCCGCGCCGCGAGGGGGACGGGAGGTGCCGACGTCCGCCTCTGTGGAGAACCCGCGGCGTGGGCGGTGCGTGCAGAAGGACTCAGTACCCGGCTCTGGTGCCCAGGACCCGAACGTCCGAGACCGCCTCCTGCCAGAAGGACCCGCGCTGGGCGTACACCGACTCGTCAGACGACAGCACTCGAAGACCGGTGACGGTCTTCGCCCCGGCGAGCGTGATCGCTCCGGCGGGCGCGAGCGCCGATGACACGGTCGACGGTCCTCCGATGATGTGCATCGTGAGAGTCGGATCCGGGACGGTGCTCAGCACGGCCACCGAGTCGGCGCCCACCCACGAGAGCCCCTGCGCCGGCCCCGCCAGCTGCGCGACCTCGTAGGGCGCACCGAGCCCGATGGGCTGCTGCTCGTCGTCGCGGATGACGGCCGCGACGACGACACGGCGACCGCCCCCCGCACTGACGACCGCGGCGACTCGCGCACCATCGGCCGACACCCGAAGCTGGCTGATCGACTCGGCGCCGGGCCAGGCATCGGCGACGGCCATGGGCTCGGCCTTCGTGGTCGCCACCTGCAGCTTCGACGCACTCGATGCCGGCACGGTCCAGATGAAGCCGAAGGGGTCCAGAGACGGCGCGATCAGGCCGGGGCGGCCGTCGACCTGGTTGGTGTCGCCGTCACTGACCGCGAACACGCGGCCGTCACGCAGCTGCACCGAGGCCAGCTGCGCGTCGGCCGAGACATCGATCGCGCCGATGGGATCGACGATCTTGGCGATCTGCGCCGTGAGCCCGGCGACCGGGGTGATCTCACCCCCAGACGTCGCAGTTCCGAAGGTCTCGTCGTCGAGCACCAGCACGCCGGGATCGACGATCGGCTCCTCGACCGTGACCCTGCCCGCATCGAGCGGCACACCGTCGACGACCAGACGCACCTGGGTGACCCCCGCTCCTTCCAGGCTCGCCTCGAGCTGCGTCCGCATGCGGGCAAGATCCGTCGGCGAGGCCGAGAGCGCCGCGCGGCTCAGCGGCACCGACGCCACCTGCGACTCGTCGACCGTCACGGCGTCGCCGACCATCTCCACGTCCGACGAGAACGGTCGGACGGCCGGAGCCAGCCACTCGCTCGGCTCGCCCGACATCAGAGCGCGCACCACGGTGGTGGCCATGGCGGCTCGACGCGGGAACCAGCGGACGTCAGGGACGAGGTGGGTCCAGGTCGGGTCGAAGTACTTGAGCGAGAACTTCTCGTACACCTGGGTGAAGGTCTCGACATCGAGGGTGATGCCGTCACGAGCCGCTTCGGCGATCCGCCACTCGCCACCCTTCTCGCGTACCAGCCGGTACATGGCCTTCGCGGTTCCGGTGTCGGCGCTGTACGCGCCGTCGGCGCCGACGCTCGCGACCTGATCCAGGGTGACGCCCACCTCTGCCGAAGTCGCATCCTCATCGTCGGGCTGAACCGACGAGTCGTAGTCGCGCTCGTCGACCGAGGAGTCGATCGTCACGGCAGCCTCGGGCTTCCACTCGCGGCTGAAGTCCTCGGTGAGGAACTTCCGCGCGGTCTCCCACGAGTTCGTAGGCGACATCGACGCGTCGAGGAAGCCCTCGACGATCTGAGCGGGGCTGCCGCCCGGCTCCGGGCCCTCTGCGATCGCCGAGAACGGTCGCTCGTCGGTCTCCTCGCCGCCCACTTCGAGACCGGCGTTGGGCGGGCCGGCCGTCGGCAGGCCCGTGCAGCCGGCGAGGACGAGGGCGCTCGCGAGGGCCGCGGCGATCGCGGAGAGGCGGATGCCGAGACGCGCGGTCATGAACTCTGCTCCCTCTTCCCTGCGGGGTCGGAGTGGGTGTCCTCCACGTCCTCGGCTGCAGAACCCGGTGCTGCATGATCCCGGTCCGCATGCCCCGGGTCATCGATCAGATCGCGCACGCCGCGCAGCGTGATCGGCTCGGTGACGTCGACCAGATCGACCACCGAATCCTCCGGCTCCAGCGGCACCGGACCTCGTCCGATCTCGACATCCGCGCTGCGCGGGATGGTCAGCACGAAGTTCGTCCCGACGCCGAGTTCGGACCAGACCTCGAGAGTGCCACGGTGCAGCTTGGCGTCGCCGAGCGCGATCGACAGTCCGAGCCCGGTGCCGCCGATGGTGCGCTTGCGGGACGGGTCGGCGCGCCAGAAGCGGTCGAACACATGCTCCGCATCCTCCGGCCGCATCCCGAGTCCGAAATCACGCACGCCGACGGCGACTGCCCGCTGGTCGCTGTCGACCGTGATGACGATCGGCTCGCCCTCGCCGTGCTCGATGGCGTTGCCGATGAGATTGCGCAGCACGCGGCGCACTCGTCGGGGATCCATGTCCACCGGCGAGTACCCTCCCGGCGCGACCAGGCGCAGTTCGGTGTCGTGCGCGGCGGCGAGTGGACGCAGCTGCTCGACCATCTCCTCCGCCAGCTGCGCGAGGCTCGTGGCCTCCACCTCGAGCTGCACCGAGCCGGCGTCGTAACGGCTGATCTCGAGCAGGTCGGCGAGCAGCGTCTCGAACCGCTGCACCTGCGTGTGAAGCAGCTCGGCGGTTCGCGCGGTGACCGGATCGAATTCGTCGCGCGTGTCGTTGATCATCTCGGCGGCGAGGCGGATGGTCGTCAACGGCGTGCGCAGCTCGTGCGAGACATCGGAGACGAACCGCTGCTGAACGAGTGACAGCTCCGCGAGCTCCTTGATCTGGCTCTGGATGCTGTCGGCCATCGCGTTGAACGATCGGCCCAGGCTGGCCAGCTCGTCCTCGCCGTGCACCGGCAGGCGCACCTCGAGGTCTCCTGCCGCCAGTCTCTCACTGGTCTCGGCCGCCTCGATGATCGGCGCCGACACGGATCTGAGCACCAGCCACGAGATGGCTGCGATGAGGGCGACCAGGGTGATGCCGGCGAACCACAGCGTGCGCTGCACGAAGAGCAGAGTCTCATCGGCATCGATCAGGTCATACGCGATGTACACCTCGTACGTGCCGACGCCGCGGAACTCGAGCAGCTGCCCGACGACGATGCCCGCCGCCTCGGAGCCGTCTGGCTGCGGCAGCGGGATCGACTGCCACGCCTGACGATTGCGCACCTGGGTCACGCGGGTGTGCAGCTCATCGCTGATGGTCATCTGATTCGACGAGTACTCCAGGCTTCGGAAGCCGGTCGGAGTGTATCCGTCTCCCTGGGTCTCGGAGATGAAGCCGACGATGCGGCTCGACGATGCGGTGCGCCCGAGCACTCGCTGCGCCTCGCCCCACACTGCCGCGATGGTGGCACGATCGTCACCGGTCTGCCCGGAGTCGAGCTGCTTCTGCGCCGCCGACACCGCAGCACGGGCGTTGTGCAGCGCCTCGTCCTTACGCGATTCGAAGAGATCGCTCCTGATCACGAGGGCGATGACCACGCAGATGATGAAGATGGCCAGCGAGGTGGCCATCAGCGTGATCGCCGTCGCCCTGAAACGCATGGAGCTGCGCCATGATGCTGATATCGCGTCCGACCATGCGCTCGGGCCGCCCCGGAGCGCGGTCACGGCCCGCGTCGGAGGGTTCGCGGCCATGATCGGCGCCTAGCCGACGCTGCCGGCGCGGTAGCCCACGCCGCGCACGGTCATCACGATGCGCGGATTGTCGGGGTCGAGCTCGACCTTCGCGCGCAGCCGCTGCACATGCACATTCACCAGCCGGGTATCGGCCTTGTAGTGGTAGCCCCACACCTGCTCGAGCAGCATCTCGCGAGAGAAGACCTGCTGAGGCTTGGACGCCAGGGCGACGAGCAGCTGGAACTCGAGCGGCGTCAGCGCGATGGGCGCCGTGCCGCGGCGCACTTCGTGTGCGTCGACGTCGATCGTCAGATCGCCGACGCGGAGGACCTCGGTCTCGGCCTGAGGTGCTGGCCGCAGGCGCGTGCGGATGCGAGCGACCAGCTCCTTCGGATTGAAGGGCTTCACGATGTAGTCGTCGGCGCCGACCTCGAGCCCGCGCACGACGTCGGCGGTGTCGCTGCGCGCGGTCAGCATGATGACCGGCACACCGGACTCGGCGCGGATGCGCGTGCAGATCTCGATGCCGTCCATGCCGGGCAGCATGAGGTCGAGCAGCACGAGGTCGGGACGCGTCGCGCGCCACTCATCCACCGCTCGTGCGCCGTCGGCGCAGAACAGCGCCTCGAACCCCTCGGTTCGCAGCACGATGCCGATCATCTCGGCGAGCGCTGTGTCATCGTCGACCACGAGGATACGAGAGGTCATGTTCCGCTCCGCCTCAGCTTTCTGTCCTGCGCGCCACCTGCTTCCCCCCAGCCGCGCGACTCGGATCAGCCTACTTGAGATTGCCGCGCACGCGCGGAGGCGTGCGCGCTCCGCCTCAGCCGGGCGGTGTGCCACGATGGAGGAGCACACGGAGGGAATGCGAATGAGCGGTCACACCTGGACTCCCGCGCCGAGGAAGAGTGCGATCCCACTGCACCCGATGACGTTCGGGATGATCCTCGGGCGATCCTTCAGCGCCCTGCGCCACAACCCCAAGGTCCTGTTCGGGTTCGCGGTCGCGGTGCAGTTCGGGATCACGGCGATAGCGGTGGTGGTGATCGTCCTCGTGGCCGGATTCGCTGCGGCGCGGATCGCGAGCGTTCCTGCCGGCTCTCCCGACCAGGGCCCGATCATCGCGGGAACCATCGCGCTCAGCATCCTGCTCGGCGTCGTCCTCACTCTGGCCAGCGTCGCCTTCACCTCGATCGTGCAGGGACTGGTCGCGGCCGACGTCTCGTTCGCGGCCGTCGGGCGCAGAGCGCCGCTGCGCACACTCTGGACCCGTGTGCGTCCCGCTTTCTGGCGGCTCTTCGCGTACGCGCTGCTGCAGGGTCTCGCGGCCCTGCTGTGGATGCTCGCGATCGGCGGCGCTGCCATCGCGATCATGGCCGGCGGCGGATTCGCCGACGGCTCGATCGGCGTCGCCGTCGGTCTCGTGGTGCTGCTCGTTCTCGCCAGCATCCCGCTGGCCGTCTGGCTGACTACCAAGCTGCTCGTCGTGCCTGCGGCGCTCGTGCTCGAGCAGGCGACGATCGGCGGCGCTCTGGTGCGGTCGTGGCGCCTGATCCGCGGACGCTTCTGGCCGGCGCTCGGGGTGATGTTCCTCATCGGGGCGATCATGGGGCTCGCCGCGCAGGTGGTCAGTGTGCCGGGTTCGATCCTCTCCGGAGTGATCGGCGGTGTCATGGCACCCACAGGCTCGACCGATGAGAGCCAGGTCATCGGACTCATCGCGCTCACCGTGCTCCCGCAGATCCTCGTGCTCGCCGTGCAGGCGATCACCCTCGTCGTGCAGGGCACAGGCGCGACGCTCATCTACCTCGACAGCCGCATGCGCTACGAAGGCCTGGACCAGACGCTGATCAGGCACATCGAACGCAGCGCCCTCGGCGCATCGGATGCCGACCTCGGCGACCCCTACATCGTCGACCCCGCACGCGCAGTGACGAAGACTCCCCCGCCGAAGCAGCCGGCCGGGTACGCAGCCCAGCCGTCTGCGGCACCGGGTTCGTTCATCGCCAATGGCTACCCCGCACCGCACCCCGGCCAACCTCACGCCGGCCAGCCCTTCACAGGTCAGCCGCATCAGGCCCAGCCCTACCCCGCCCAGCCCTACCAGGCGCAGCCCTACCCGGCGCAGCCCTACCCAGCGCAGCCGCACCCGGCGACGTCGTACCCCGGCGGGCCGCAGCAGTCGCCGTACGCTCCGCAGCCGCCGGCGCCCGGTCAGCCGCACACGGCGAATGACGCATCCGCGACCGCAGCCCCCGCAGAGCCGTCGCCCGGCGGCTGGGCTGCGCCGGGCGGAACCGAATGATCGCAGTGCTTCTTCCCGCAGAGGTCTTCGTCCCCGACGGCGACGACGCACGCCAGTGGGCGCAGGAGGAGCTGTCGAAAACCGAGTATCAGGCGGCGAAGCCGAACTGGTTCGACCAGTTCGCCGCCGATGTCGCCGAGTGGTTCTTCGGGCTCTTCACCGGTGACGGAGCCGGCTCGGTCGCGCCCCTCGCGCTGACGCTGATCGCCATCGCCGTCGTCGCAGCCCTGGTCGTCGCCCTGCTGGTCTGGGGCCGCCCGCGCGCCTCGCAAACGATTCGTCGTCGCGGGGACCTGCTCGGCGAGAAGAACGACCGCACGGCGGCTCAATTGCGCGCAGACGCCGAACGACGCGCCCGCGAGGGCGACTGGAGCGGGGCCGTCGTGCTGCGCTTCCGCGCGCTCGCCCGCGGCCTTCTCGAGAGGGATCTCATCGACCCGGCACCTGGCGCGACCGCGCAGGGCATCGCCCGCGAAGCGGCTCCTGCCCTTCCCGGCATGGCAGATGCGCTGCACGAGGCCGCCTCGCTCTTCGACTCCGTCCGGTACCTCGGCTCCGATGCGGACGAGGCTCAGTACCGCACCCTCGCAGCGACCGACGATGCCGTCCAGGCCGCCACACCGCAGCTCGCGGCGCACGTGCACCGCCTCGCCGGGCAGGTGCCCGCATGAGCGCCCTTGCCGCGGTGGGCGACGACGTGACCAGCAGCACAGCAGCGCCGCGGCGTCCCGGACGACGGACGAGCGTGCTGGGCTGGCTGCTCGTGGCCGTCCTGCTCGTCGGCATCGCCCTGCTGTCGCTTCGGCTGGTCACGACGGCGCCTTCGCTCGCGGGCGTCCTCAACCCGGAGTCGCCCGGTCCGGGCGGTGCCAAGGCGATCGCCGAACTGGTGCGCCAGCAGGGCACTGAGGTCGAGGTGGTGCGCAGCCGCGCCGCAGCGACGACTGCGCTCGACCCGGGCGGCACCCTGGTGCTCGCCGACCCCGTCGCGCTCAGTGATGAGGCGGTGCTCGCCCTGATCGGCGAAGCAGACCGCGTGGTGCTCCTCAGCACGAGCACGCGCATGCTCGACCTCCTCGACCTGGGCGCCGGAACCAGCGGCCTCGGCTCCGTAGCAGCCCGCTGCGACCGCCCGGAGTTCGCCGCGACCGGAGCAATCGAGGCCGAGCGGATGTTCCTTCCAGCCGACGACGTCGTCGGCTGCTTCCGCAGCGCGGACGGCGGTGCTGCCCTGCTTCTCGCCGAACGCGATGGAGCGCAGCTGGCGTTCATCGAGGCCTCACGCATGCTCTCGAACCGCCATCTGGCGGAGAACGGCAACGCCGCTCTCGGGCTCGCCCTGCTCGCGCAGACGGAGCACGTGGTCTGGTACGCGGGGTCCTTCGAGGATGGCGACCGCGTCGCGGACGAGCCTGCCTCGCTCGGCGATCTCACTCCGACGTGGCTGACACCCGCCATCCTCCTCCTGCTCCTCGCCGGCATCGCGGCCATCTGGTGGCGCGGATCTCGCTTCGGACCACTGGTCTCGGAGTCGCTTCCGGTCACCGTCAGGGCATCCGAGACCATGCATGGCCGCGCCCGCCTCACCGCGAAAGCCGCGGATGCCCCGCATGCAGCCGCAGCCATCCGATCCGGCACCCGCGCCAGACTCGCACGTCGTCTGGCCCTCAGCCCCCGCGCGACGCCCGTCGAGATCGCGGATGCGGCATCCGATCGCCTCGGCGTCCCCCGCGGATCGCTGCACGACCTGCTCGACGGGGCACCGCCCGCCGACGACCGCGAGCTCATCGAGCTCGCCAGACGACTCGCCGAACTCGAGACGGCGGTCGACACCGCCCATACCGAAAGGAACCGCCCGTGAGCGACGAGAGCACCACTCCCCCCGCACCGCCGTCGGATGACGCGCTGCGCCAGGCCATGCACCGCGTGCGCAGCGAGGTCGACAAGGTGGTCGTCGGTCAGGCCGGCACCGTCACCGGACTGCTCGTCGCCCTGCTCGCCCGCGGTCACGTGCTGCTGGAGGGTGTGCCCGGTGTCGCCAAGACCCTCGTGGTGCGCAGCTTCGCACGCGCGGTGGGCCTCGACACCAAGCGCGTGCAGTTCACCCCCGACCTCATGCCCGGCGATGTCACCGGATCGCTCGTCTATGACGCCCGCACCGGCGAGTTCGAGTTCCGCGCCGGGCCCGTGTTCACGAACATCCTGCTCGCCGACGAGATCAACCGCACTCCGCCGAAGACGCAGGCCGCCCTGCTCGAGGCCATGGAGGAGCGCCAGGTGTCGGCCGACGGCCTCAGCCGTCCGCTGCCCGACCCCTTCCTCGTCGCCGCGACCCAGAACCCCGTCGAGCATGAGGGAACCTACACGCTGCCCGAGGCTCAGCTCGACCGATTCCTGATGAAGCTCGTCGTCGGGATGCCAGAGCGCGACGCGGAGGTGTCTGTGCTGCGTCTGCATGCGAGCGGCTTCTCGCCCCGGCTGCTGACCGGCGTCGAGGCGGCCGTCACGGCCGACGAGATCCGCGCCGCGCAGGACGCTGCGGCGCGGGTGCAGGTCAACGACGACGTGCTGGGGTACGTCGTCGACCTCGCCCGCGCCACGCGTCAGTCGCCTTCGGTCGAACTCGGCGCCAGCCCCCGCGCCTCGACCGCACTGCTGGCGGCGGCGAAGGCATGGGCATGGCTGAACGCCTCGAGTGCCGTCACACCTGATCACGTGCAGACCATGCTCATGCCCGTGTGGCGGCACCGCCTGCAGCTGCGACCGGATGCGCAGATGGAGGGCGTGTCGGCCGACGCCGTGCTGCAGTCCGTCGTGCAGCAGACGCGAGTGCCGATCTGACATGTTCGTCACCGCGCTTCTCGCCCCGCTCATCGCGCTGGGCGTCGTGCCGACGGTGCTGCTCGGCACCGCCGGCGCGCCGCCGTGGGCGATCTTCGGGGTCTGGATGCTGCTGTGCGTCGTCCTGGTCTCGATCGACGTCATCGTCGCTCCGAGCCCGCGCGCTCTCATCGTCACGCGCTCGATCCCTGCGCGAGGCCGTCTCGGCGAACCTGTGCTGACGAGCGTCGCCGTGCAGAACATCGGCTCGCGCACTCTTCGCGGCCAGCTGCGCGACGCGTGGCAGCCGACTGCGGGGGCCCCAGCCGAGCGTCCCCGCATCAGTATCCCGGCAGGCGAACGACGGCGTGTCGAGGTGCTGCTGCATCCGCGTCGCCGTGGCGAGCTGGTGAGCGAGTTCGTCGTGGTGCGCTCGCGCGGTCCGCTCGGCCTCGCCGGTCGCCAGGCTCGCCACGACGTGCGCGGCACCATGCGGGTTCTGCCCGCGTTCAGCTCCCGCAAGCACCTTCCGTCGCGACTCGCACGTCTTCGCGAGCTCGACGGCAACACGTCGATCCAGGTGCGCGGTCAGGGCACCGAGTTCGACTCGCTGCGCGAGTATGTGCGCGGCGACGACATCCGCTCGATCGACTGGCGGGCCACCGCACGCGCAGGCACGACGATGCTGCGCACGTGGCGTCCTGAGCGCGACCGTCAGGTCGTCATCCTGATCGACACCGGTCGCACGGCCGCCGCCAGGGTAGGCGACAGCACCCGTCTGGATGCCTCGCTCGAGGCCGCGCTGCTGCTCGCGGCGCTCGCCGCACGGGCCGGCGACCACATCAATCTGCTCATGTACGACCGGGGGGCTCGGGCCCGGGTGACTGGCGTCGATGGCGCCGCGCTCCTTCCCGCGCTGACGGATGCCATGGCGCCGGTGCACGCGCGACTGGTCGACACCGACTGGGGAGGGGCCTTCGCGGCGATCCGCACGCTCACCACCCGCCCATCGCTCATCGTCGTGCTCACTGCGCAGGATGCTGCCGAGACCGCGCGCGGCTTCCTCGGCGCCTTCCCGCGCGCCTCCAGGGCGACGACCGTGCTCGTGGGGTCGGTGACCGATGAAGCGATCGGCGAGCTCGCTCGCCGACGCGACTCGCGCGCCGATGTGTACCTCGCGGCCGCGGCCGAGCAGACCATGTCGGATGCCCAGGTCGTTGCCGACGCGATCCGGCGCGCCGGCGGCGAGGCGATCGCCTCGGACCCCGAGCAGCTGCCGCCGCGGATCGCCGACCGCTACCTCGAGCTGAAGGCCGCCGGGCGGCTCTGACCGCATGACGAACGTCGGCCCCCGTCCTCGCGGACGGGGGCCGACGTTCTGTCACAGAAGGTCAGACGAGATCGAAGCGATCCAGCTCCATGACCTTCGTCCATGCGGCGACGAAGTCCGTGACGAATTTCTCGCCCGATCCGTCGGCGGCGTATACCTCGGTCACGGCGCGCAGCTCGGAGTTCGAGCCGAAGACGAGGTCAGCGCGAGTGCCGACCCAGCGACGCTCGCCGCTCGCCCTCTCGGTCGCCAGGAAGGCGTGCGAACCAGGGTCGAGCGGCGTCCACTCGTAGCCCATGTCGAGCACGTTCACGAAGAAGTCGTTGGTCAGCACACCCGGGCGGTCGGTGAGCACGCCGTGCTTCGAGCCGTCCCAGTTCGCGTCGAGGGCGCGCAGGCCACCGACGAGCACGGTCATCTCCGGTGCCGTGAGGTCGAGCAGGCTCGCCTTGTCGACCAGCAGCTTCTCGGCCGGCACCTCCGCAGCGGTCGCGAGCGGCCCGACGTAGTTGCGGAATCCGTCGGCGATCGGCTCGAGGAAAGAGAACGAGTGCACGTCCGTCTTGTCCTGCGTGGCGTCGGTCCGGCCTGGACGGAACGGCACCGTGATCTCGTGGCCGGCGTCCCGAGCAGCTTTCTCGACTCCGGCGTTGCCCGCGAGCACGATGAGGTCGGCGAGCGAGACGCGGACGCCCGACTCCTCCGACGACGCCTTGACGCCGCGCAGCACGTCGAGAACCTTCGCGGTGCGCTCCGGGTTGTTCGCTGCCCACGACCGCTGCGGCTCGAGGGCGATGCGGGCGCCGTTCACGCCGCCGCGCTTGTCGCTGCTGCGGAAGGATGCGGCGGCGGCCCAGGCGGTGGCCACGAGCTCCGACACCGTCAGGCCGGACTCGAGGATGCTCTTCTTGAGCTGCTCGGCCTGCTCCGGGGTGACCAGGTCATGATCGACCGCGGGAACCGGATCCTGCCAGATGAGCTCCTCGGTGGGAGCGAGCTTGCCGAGGTACCGGCTCGACGGGCCCATGTCACGGTGGGTGAGCTTGAACCAGGCGCGGGCATAGGCGTCGGCGAACGCCTCGGGGTCGTCACGGAATCGCTTCGAGATCGGGCCGTAGATCGGATCGAACCGCAGCGACAGGTCGCTCGTGAGCATCCGCGGCTCGCGGCGCTTGGTCGCATCGTGCGCCATCGGCACCATGTCGGCACCGGCGCCGTGCTGCGGCCTCCACTGCTTCGCGCCCGAGGGGCTCTCCATGAGCTCCCACTCGTACGCGAAGAGGATGTGGAAGAACTCGTTGTCCCAGCGCGTGGGGTGATACGTCCACGTGACCTCGAGACCGCTGGCGGTCTGATCGTCGCCCATCCCCGTGCCGTGGGTGTTCTTCCACCCCATTCCCATGTGCTCCATGGGCGAGTCCTCGGGCGACGGGCCGACCAGATCGACCGGGCCGGCGCCATGGGTCTTTCCGAACGTGTGGCCGCCGGCGATCAGGGCGACGGTCTCCTCATCGTTCATGGCCATGCGAGCGAAGGTCTCGCGGATGTCGTGCGCGAGCTCGACGGGGTCGGGGTTTCCTCCGATGCCCTCGGGGTTCACGTAGATGAGACCCATCTGCACGGCGGCCAGGGGGCTCTCGAGCTCACGTCGCCCTTCGGGCGAGTAGCGCAGGTCGTCGGCGAGCCAGGTCGTCTCCGAACCCCAGTAGATGTCGGCGTCCGGTTCCCATGCATCCACCCGTCCGCCGGCGAAGCCGAAGGTGGTGAAGCCCATCTGCTCCATCGCCACGTTGCCGGCGAAGATCATCAGGTCGGCCCATGAGATGCGGTCGCCCCACTTCTTCTTCACGGTCCACAGAATGCGACGCGGCTTGTCGAGGCCTGCGTTGTCGGGCCAGCTGTTGAGGGGCGCGAAGCGCTGCTGACCGGTGCTGCCGCCTCCACGGCCGTCGGTGACACGGTAGGTTCCGGCGCTGTGCCAGGCCATGCGGATGAACGCGGGCCCGTAGTTGCCGAAGTCCGCCGGCCACCAGTCCTGCGAGTCGGTGAGCACCTGCTCGATGTCGCGGCGCAGCTCGTCGAGGTCGACGGTCGCGAACGTCGCACGGTAGTCGTACTCGGGCCCGTAGGGGTTCGTCGCCGGCGGGTTCTTCGCCAGCACCCGCAGGTTCAGCCGGTCGGGCCACCAGTCGTGGCTCGCCTTCCTGGTGCTCTTCTCGCGCGGGGACGAGTGCACCACAGGGCACTGCGCGCTGTCGGCCTGGTTCTGGATCGCGTCCGTCATCGGTCTCCTTCTTCGTGGATGGTCAGTTCTTCGCGGAGCAGGCGGGGCACAGTCCCCAGTACGTCACCTCCGCCGTCGTGATCGCGAAGCCGTGTGTGTCCGCCGGCGTCAGGCACGGCGAGGGGCCGACGGCGCAGTCGACGTCCTTGACCGCACCGCAGCCGGTGCACACGAGGTGGTGATGGTTGTCGTCGACCCGCAGCTCGAAGAGCATCGGATGCCCGGCGGGCTCGATGCGTCGCACAAGGCCCGCGGTCGTGAAGTCGCTGAGCGCGTTGTACACCGATTGCCGGCTCGTGGATTCGAGCTGCGATCGCACGCGCTCGAACACCTCGTCGGCACTGGCATGGGCGTGCCCGGCGAGCGCGTCGTAGACCGCACGACGCGATTCGGTCACCCGCAGGCCGCGGGCGCGGATGGCGACCTCGGCGGGGATGAGCTGCTGTGCGGTCATGCACACCACCCTAACTTTGATTTGATCAATTCAAAAGAGCACGGGACTTCTGGCGTGTCGGAGCGCAGAGGGGCCCCCGCTTGATGAAGCGAGGGCCCCATGGCGCGGCTGCGAGCCGATCAGACAGACACCTTGTCGTCTGCGTTCAGCACACGGAACAGCACAGCTGCGATCGCGGCGCCGACGATCGGTGCGACGACGTAGAGCCACAGGTTGACCCAGTCGAACTGGCCGCTCACCGACAGTCCGAGTGCGACTGCCGGGTTGAATCCGCCGCCCGAGATCGAGCCGACCGCCGTGGCGCCCACGAAGACGACGCCGCCGATCGCGAGACCGTAGAAGGAGTTGCCGTCGGTGTCCTTGGAGGTCGCGACGTTGAGCACCACGTAGGCGAGGATGAGGGTGAAGACGAGTTCGACGACGAAGGCCTTGCCGAGGTCGATCTCGACGGCCTTCCCGGCAGCCGGCCACACGGCGAAGCTGACCAGAGCCGCCAGCACCGCACCGACCAGCTGCGCCACGATGTATGCGACGAGGTCGACCACGGCGAGACCGCCGCGGATGAAGACGGCGACCGAGACCGCGGGGTTCAGGTGGGCGCCCGAGATGTGGCCGGTGGCGTACACCAGTACGGCGAGCGCGATACCGATGGCGAGGGGCGTGAGGGGGCTGCCGCTGTTGACCGCGGCGATGATGCTGAGGACGAACAGGAAGGTGGCGAGTGCTTCTGCCACTGCCTTACGGGCGGTGCCGTTCATGAGTGGATCCGTTCTTGTGTCGGGTCGAGGAGACGGTGCGCACACCGTCGTCCGCACGGCACAAGCCGCGCGGACGACAATCTACCGCCGGCGCACCCGCGCTCCCGGGCGCGACCCGGCGAGCCTGACCCCGAAACGCGATCTTTGGAGGGATCATGAAGCGCACTGCTGTGTGATTTGGAGAGTGCGATGACTGTGAACCCGCCCCCGTCTGCTCCGTCGCTGAGCGCCCGACTCACGGCAGAGGGCTTCGGCTCTTTCATGGTCGTGTTCATCGGTGTCGGCGCCGCGCTCTTCACGGCCACCCTCTTCCCTGATCCGGGCGCCGGATCCGCGGTATACGTCGCCGTCGCGCTCGCATTCGGCCTTGCGATGGCCGCCGCCTTCAGCTCGTTCGCCTCTCTTTCGGGCGGCCACTTCACGCCGGCCGTGACGATCGGCGCTGCGTCCGCGGGTCGCCTTCCGTGGCGCGATGTGCTCCCCTACCTGCTCGCGCAGGTGGTCGGCGCGGTGGTCGCGTCGACAGCCCTGATCGTCGTCGGGCTCTTCGGGCCCGACGCGTGGCTGGAGGGTGCGCAGGACTCAGGCTTCGCGAGCACGGGCTGGGGCTCGCTCTCCCCCGGCGGATTCGGGATGCCCGCGGCGATCGTCATCGAGCTCGTCCTCACCGTGCTGCTCGTGCTCGTCTACCTCAGCGTGACGCACCCCGAGCGCGCCACCCGCTCCCCGGGGGTGACGATCGGACTCGCGTTCACGGCGGTCCAGCTCGTCGCCATCCCGATCGCGGGTGGAGCCGCGAATCCCGCACGTTCGATCGCGACGGCGATCTACGGCGGGATCGACCCGCTGGCGCAGCTGTGGGTCTTCCTCCTCTTCCCCGCTCTGGGTGCGGCGGCCATCGGGATCGCCTATCGGGCGCTGTTCGACGGCGCCGCAGGCTCGGATGGCGGCGAACCCGCAGCCCTCAACCTGCGGTGAGCGTCGGCGTGCCGGCCTCGTATTCGATGAGGTCGCCGCTCTCCCCGCGTCGCGCCGCCCGACGGCCGATCACGAGCATGTAGAACAGGAACGCGGCGAGTGCGAGCGCCCCGATGCCGATCTTCACCGGCCACGGCAGGTTCGAACCTGTGACGAACCCCTCGACCAGCCCTGACAGCAGCAGCACGAAGATCAGCCCGATCGCGACAGTGGCGAGCGACCGACCACCCGCTGCGAGCGACTCCGCCCTGGTGCGACGCCCGGGTGCCGCCCACGCCCAGAAGATGTGCAGGCCGGCGGCGGAGGCGACGAAGATCGCGGTGAGCTCGAGCATCCCGTGCGGGAGGATGTGCAGGATCATCGTGTCGAGGTGGCCGTACGCCGACATGACCGCTGCGGCGACGCCGAGACCGAAGGCGTTCTGGATGAGCATCCACACAGGCCAGAGACCTGTGACGCCGAACAGCACGCACTGCATGGCGATCCAGGCGTTGTTGAGCCAGACCATGCCTGCGAACGAGGCCATCGGCCCGTAGTAGCCGACGAAGTCCTCCTCGGCATACTTCTGCAGCACCTCGGGCGGCCCCAGGGTCGCGATCAGCGCAGGGTCGGAGGCGATCCAGGCTCCGGTTATCAGGACGGCGAGCACGAAGGCGACCGCGATGACCCCGGTCGTCCAGCGGATGCGATAGAGCGCTGCCGGCAGCTGCAGCGCGAAGAACCGGGCTGCCTGGGTGAGGACGTTGTCACCCGCCCCGGTGAACCTCAGCCGCGCTGCAGCGAGGATCGTCGAGAGGTAGGCGCCCTGTGGCGAATCGCCGATAGAGGTCTTCAGCTCGGCGAGATCGGCGGATGCTGCGCGATAGCGCACGATGAGCTCGTCGACCTCGGCGCCGCTCAGCCTGCGCTTTCGGCTCAGCGCATCCAGCCGCTGCCATTCCGGGCGGCGGGCGTCGGTGAGGGCATCGGCATCCACCTGATTCACTGTACTCACAACGCGGTGTCGCCATGAGTTCGGACCGGATCAGCGAAGACGAAGCTCGCTGCGCTCCTGTTCGCTGAGGTCGAGCTCTCGCCCGTTGTCGCCGAGCCAGTAGTACTCGCTCTGGCCGGAGGCGGGTCGCGTTCTCCTGGTGATCGTGTACGTGGCGCCATCTTCGATTCTCACTCGCATGTTCGCAACCCTAGGACCGCCGACCACGGCGGCCATCCCCCTTGCGGTGGACATCCGACCGCGGAGGGGAGCTTCCTGCTCAGCACTGTCGGCGCTGCAACGACAGCCGGGGCTGATTTACTGTACTCATGATGAGCACGGTCACCGACGAGCAGGAGATCCTGTCCGGAGAAGCCGTCGCGATCGATGTTCAGCCGGTCGGGTTCGTGCTTCGCGCAGCGGGAGCCCTGATCGACATGGCCATCGGCTTCGCGCTGTTCCTCGCCGTGACGTGGGTGCAGGTGTGGCTGATGTCCGAGGGCCTGCTGAGCGAGCACACGTTCCGCATCCTGATGATCAGTGCCGCGGTGCTGAGCTTCCTGGTGCTGCCCATCACGATCGAGGTCGCGATGCGCGGCCGCAGCGTCGGCAAGCTCGCGGTAGGCGGGCGGATCGTGCGGATCGACGGCGGGGCGATCACCTTCCGGCACACGTTCATCCGCGCGCTCGTCGGAGTCCTCGAGATCTACATGACCTTCGGTGGCGCTGCAGTCATCACGGGCGCGCTCACCGCACGCTCTCAGCGCCTCGGCGATCTCGTCGCCGGTACGTACTCGCAGCGCGTGCGAACACCCGCGCTGCCCTCCCACCATCCGCATCTGCCGCCCTCCTTGACCGGATGGGCGACGATCGCCGATGTCGCCCGCATGCCGGATCGGCTCGCGCGGCGCATTTCGCAGTTCCTCGCCAACGCGCAGCGACTGTCGCCCTCGGCGCGATCGAGCGTCGCCCAGGAACTGGCCGCCGAGGCTCGGCCCTTCATCTCCCCGGTTCCGGCGGTCTCGGCTGAGGAGCTGCTGATGGGGATCACCGTGCTGCGTCGCGAGCGCGAGCAGAGGGCTCTGCGAATCGCCGACGAGCGAGCGGAACGACTCAGCGGGCGGCGCATCGGGGTCTGACCGCGCGGCGCGCGAGCCCGGACGACCTCAGGCGCGCAGCGCCTCGTGACGGATGACCAGCCAGCCGGCGGGAACCGAGAGCCGCTCGGCGTGCGCGGCACAGAGGTCGTGGGCGTGCGGGTCGCCGCCGGGCCCCAGCGGACCGAGGGCGGCCATCTGGTCGCCGTAGTCGAAGGTGAGCGTCGCGACGGCCTCACGGGCACAGGCGACCTTCGAGCAGAGCCTTTCGTCGACGCCGAGGTGCGCGTCGAGCCGGAGTGGTTCATCCATCGCATCCACCCTACGACCGCACCGGCCGCGGGCTCCGCAGCCGCGCGGCAGCGCATAGACTTTCGGCATGCCCGGCCGACGCTCCACCCCCGTCCCGCGACGCGGCGCACGTCACGGGCGCCACGGTCGCCTCGGCCGCAGTGAGGTCGTCCGCCCTCCCCTGCCACCGCTCGACGGCCGTCTCGACCGATTCGAGATCACCGTCGGCAGCGCTGTCGAGTATCTGCGGGGCGCGTGGGAGGAGCTGCGAGAG
The DNA here is from genome assembly GCF_016907315.1 of Microbacterium esteraromaticum. Lineage (NCBI taxonomy): Bacteria > Bacillati > Actinomycetota > Actinomycetes > Micrococcales > Microbacteriaceae > Microbacterium > Microbacterium esteraromaticum. Next base: position 2,908,026 of record NZ_JAFBBS010000001.1, on the reverse strand, counting down.
GTCCGCTTCGAGATCGCGGCGATGCCCGCGCACGATCGCGGCGACGGCATCCCCCTCTGGCGCGCCGACACGACGACACAGCGGGTCACGCTCTACCGAGTGCCGATCGAGCGTCTGCTGCCGAAAGGACACGACGACGCGTCGCACCGCCGGATGGCTATCGAGAGCGCTGTGTTCCACGCGGCGGCGGAGTACGTCGGTCGAGAGCCATGGGAACTCGGCCCGGACGGCCGCGATCACTGACCTGTCGCCGTCAGGGACGCACGACGATCGGCTTCTGCGTCGCGGGCGGCGACCAGAGCGGCCACCCCGCGATCGCCCCATCCCCGAGCAGTCCCACCGCGGCGTGCACAGCCCCCTCTGTGCGGAGTCGATGACCGCCGGCGCGCAGAGAGACCGTCTCGACGCCGTCAGCGGGCAGCTCGATGGTCTGCCCGCTGGGCCCCTCGAGAGTCACTGACACAGGATCGAAGCCTGTGTTCCGGAGGTACAGGGTGGCGGCAGCGCCCGCCGGCACCGTGAACGGCACGGTGCCGCTCAGCTGCGGAGCCGGAAGCATCCAGCTGAAGTCCTCGCGGCCCTCCGCTCGCACGGCCTGGCGAGCGGCTGCGACGATGGGCGCCGTCGCATCGATCTCGACGTCCTGAGCCCCGGCGGGAATACCGGTCAGCGAGATCTCCGCCGGGACGCCCGAGGTCAGCTCCACGGTGTACTCGTCCGAACCCGCAGCGCCGGCAGCGCCTCGCACTCGGACTGTCGCGGTGGCGTCGTCGGCCGGAGCGAGTATGCGAAGCAGGATGCCCGTGGAATCGTCGCCCTCGGTGATCGGCTGCGACTGCACGCCGAGCAGCCTCAGGCTCTCCTGAGCGCCGCCGGTGCCGTCCTGCACGTCGATGCCGACCGCGTCGAGGGTTCGCACATGCGCCGATTGCATCGCCGCGCGCACCGGGGCGCCGGAGGCGATCACCTCGATGACCGGGCGGGGCTCGGACCCCGCGACCGACGCGAGAGACAGCGTCATCTGGGTTTTCGGCTGCACGATCCTCACCGTGCTCGCCTTCTGCGACCCGTAGACGTTGAGATCGACGGTCGCGGGCACGTCGGCGGGGTTGGACAGCACGATCACGTCTGAGGAGCCGGTGGATCCGTCACCGCCCACCAGCCAGGAGCGCATGGTCGCCTCGCGACAGGGGGCGGCAGCGAAGCCGCGCAGGTCCTCGTCGTCGAGGGTGAGCGACTCGGAGGCCGAGATCAGCGGGGCCGTACGGTCTGAGACGGCGCCCGTGATGCTCTGCGCCCCCTCGCCGCCGAGCACATCCGGCATCTGCAGCGGTGCCGTGCTGGTCTGATGGTCGCCGGCATCGAGACGGAGACGCGGCACACCAGCCGATACCAGCAGATCCGCCCTGCTGGAATCGCGTCCGAGAGCCCGGAACGAGCCGTTGCACACGATCGTGGAGTCACCGGGCATGGGGGTCACCGTCGTGGACGCGGGAGTGCTCTGCAGCACGGGCCAGGGCGCGGCGACGGACGCTGCAACACCGAGCACGCAGGCCGTCGCGACGGCCGCTCCGGTGGCTATCCGCGCTCCGGTGGCGGCGAGATGGATGGTGCGCTGCTTCATCGGCTCTCCTTCTCAGCGACCGGCTGCCCCGGATCAGCGGGCGCGTCAGGGTCGTCGGTGTCCCCCGCGGGTTCCGCCGGCACGGCGGCGGCGTCACGCTGTTCCAGATCGGCGGACGCTGCCGATCCGCGTTCCGTGCGGACAGCGAGGTTCTCACTCCGGCGTCGGGGAAGAACAAGCGGCTCATCAGCCGCTCGTCCCACGACCCGTGAGCGCGCGCGAGCCTCACGGCGGGAGGCTCTGGTCGGGATCGCGAGCAGCAGAGCCGCCAGGATCACCACCAGCTGCGCGAGTCCGACCAGGCGCCCCACCGTGCTCTGCACCTCGGAGGGCTGGACGCGCGTGCCGACGGCGGTGTCGATCTGCCAGAGCATCCCGTTCGGCGTCTCGCCCGCCTTGACGAATCCCGCTCGCTGGTCGATCGCGGTGATCGCAGCGTCGACCATGCTGCGAGCCTGGTCGCTCTGTCCGGGGCGGGAGGTGAGCAGCACGAAGCCGATGCCCCGGTCTCCCAGCGCCGCGGCGGCATCGAAGTCCCGCGCAGACAGCAGATCGACGGCGTCAGTCGCGATGTCGTCGCCCTGCACCCGTGTCGCCGTGCTGAGCAGCGTCGTCTGCGCGCTCAGTGTGGAGCTCGGGCCCCATACGAGCTGAGTACCCAGGGATCCGTCGTCGAGCGGGGTCATGACGAGCGTGCCGCTCTCGACGTCGTCGACCGCATGCGCCGCGACGAGTGCGGGCAGAGTGCTGGTCGCACCGTTGCGGATCTGCGCCTCGCCCAGATTCACGGCCAGCAGTCCGGGGACCGCGCAGGCGGCGACGGCGATGCCTGCGATGAGTGCGGCCGCCGAGCGCAGGGCCGTCATGGCCACCACGGTGTCGAGCGTGACGAGAGCCGCCCCCACTGCGCCGAGCCAGGCGAGGCTCAGGCCGGTGCCGGGCCAGATCGCCACGGCTTCGCCGTGCACGAACGACACGGTCACACCAACCGCGAGCATCGCCGCGACGAGACCGGTGACGGTGGTGAAGAGAAGCGCGAATCCCGCTCGCCAGCGCGGAGAGAGCGCCGACACGAGCGCGAGAAGCCCGAGCGGCGCGAGCAGCAGCGCCGCGAACGGGGCGAGGCTGTCGCCGACCAGCCAGTCCCAGCCGCCGAATCCAGGGGCGGGGAACCCCTGCGCGATGTGCAGTCGTCCCAGAGCATCCGCCGTGGCCTGCGCGAGCGGCTGAACCGCTCCCGGATCGGCGAGAAGCGCCCACGGATCACCGTCACTCACCCGTCGATGGATGAGGGGGGCGAACAGCGCTGCTGCGGGGATGAGCAGCCAGAAGACGCGCACGGCCCCTCGCACCCTTCCGGTGGAGAGCATGAAGACCAGTGTCAGCGACCACAGCAGCACGAGAGCGGGTGCCAGCGACGGCGCGCACGCGAGAGACGCCGCGGCGATGAGCGATGCCGCGCCCGCCGCACCCCAGGAGCGGTGCGCGACCGCTGCCGAGTGGAACAGCCACGGCAGCAGCAGGTGCAGCAGCACAGCCGCGGGACGGCCCTGCACGAGCGCTGCGAGGAAGGTCGGCGCCAGGGCCCACAGCACACCGCCGAGAATGCGCAGGCCCGCCCGGTCGGTGACGCGCGTCGCGGCGAACCATCCGCCGAGCACAGCGAGCGGCAGCGCGCAGAGCCACAGGAGCACGACCGCGAACGACGGCTCACCCGGCCAGAGCGTGCCGAGCACCGCGAGCACGCCGGCGAAGGGATCAGCAGGTCCGACGACCCCGAGCCCGAGGTCGCGAAGGCCCCAGCCCGCGTCCTTCCAGAGGTCGGCGACGTCCTGTCGCATCGGCAGCAGCTCGCCACCGCCGATGCTCGGCCACGCCAGCAGAGGGAAGAACACGGCGATGCCGACGACGAGCGCCGCGAGAGTGGCCCATGCGCCTCCCCCGCTGAAGAAGCGCAGTTCGCTCACCGCACCGCGCTCGCTTCCGTGACCATCGTCGAGCCGATGCCGCAGCTGCCTCGCGCTCACGCGGAGAGGGGCGATGCTCGCCCACGAAGCGGACCGGAAGGACCGGATCGAACGCCGCGAACGCAGGATCGCGCCGACCGAGACCATGCTTGCCAGCGCCGCACCCCATTCGGGGGCGACAGCGCCCGGACGCTTGCCGATGAGATGCACGATCGACCGCCAGAGGGCGAGGGGCAGCAGGCTCAGCCAGTGCAGCGGGACCGCGATCGCGGGGGCATACGCGAGCCGCCGGTGCAGCTGAGCGCGCCTGCTCATCCATGCGCGAGCGGCTTCCCGCTGCGGTGCGGCGGCCACCCCGTCGGGCCGCACGCCGATTCGCGCTCCCGGCACGAGAACCGCTCGGGCGCCGCCGAGCCTGGCGCGCACGCCGAGATCGAGACCCTCGTCGGCGCCGCCGAGTCCGGGATCGGGACGCAGCACCACCGGTGCCGCTCCGCGGATCAGCATGCCCCGCACGTCGGCTCCGAGGGTGTCCTCGTCGGAATCGTGCTGCCCCTGGTCGAGTTCGCCTGCGGCCAGCTCGACCGTCCGGCCGAACCGGCTGATGCTGATGCCCATCGACACGATCTCGCGGTCGTCGTCATGACGAACGAGCTTCGGGGCGGCCAAGGCCGCGGAGGGCGAGCGTTCGAGCGAGCCGGCGAGCAGCTGCAGAGCTCTCGGCTCGGGTACCGAGTCGTGCGTGAGCATCCAGACCGAGGAGCCCGGTGCGATGCGCGGCTGCGCCAGCGCGACAGCCTCCGCGAAGGTCGTGGTCGCCCGCGCCTCGACGATCGCCTCGACGCTGTGGCCGATCCCGTCGACCGCGCGCACCTGCGCGCCGCTTCCCAGCACGACGACCGTGACGGCATCGGGCGGGGTGGACTGTCTGCGAAGGGCTTCGAGAGTGCGGCCGAGTTGTGCGGCTGCGGGTTCGCCGGTGCGTGCGACGACGATGGCGTGTACTCGGGATGGCATGGCAGAGCCAGCCTAGACAGGCATGCGCGGGGCGCCGGTCATCGGACTCGGCGCGCCCGCGAAGCCGTCAGCTTGCGCGGCGCTTGAGCTTGCGGCGCTCGCGCTCGCTCAGACCGCCCCAGATGCCGAAGCGCTCGTCGTTGTTCAGCGCGTACTCGAGGCACTCGCCCCGTACGTCGCATGACGTGCAGATGCGCTTGGCATCTCGCGTCGAGCCGCCCTTCTCGGGGAAGAACGCCTCGGGGTCGGTCTGCGCGCAGAGCGCGTCCGCCTGCCATGCGAGTGCGCCGTCATCCTCGGCGTCTGCTCGGCGTACGCCGGGCACGCCGAGATTCACTGGATCGACGAACCAATTCTCGGGAACGTCTGACCGGTAACCCGTCATCTCGATCTCCCAACCCTGCTCGTGCCCCCCTCGGGCCGTGCACGACTAATTACACCCGTGTCATTCGCCGTGGTCAAGTCGCGGATCGTAAACCCTCAAGGGTGCGTTTAAGGTTCATTGAACCTGCATCGGCGTGTCGCGGCCCTCAGACGACGGCACCCGGCTGTGCGATGAATGCCTCCCCGGTCCCGCGCAGCAGCAGTTCGGGCTCGTCTGCTGTCGCGAACACCGCCCTGCCCACAGCGACGGGGACACCCGCGTCGGACACTCCCGAGACCGTCAGCTCACCGCGCGTGGCGAGCACCATCGTGGGTCCGCTGACCTCAGCTCGGTACTCGCCGTCGACGAGGACACGGCGCAGCGCGAAGTCGCTCACCGGCACGTCATAGGTGGTGACCTCCCCGCTGCTCGGCTGCACGGACACCACGCCCGGGGTGGTGTCGACGATCGCGAGCAGTTCGTCGATGTCGATGTGCTTCGGCGTCAGTCCACCACGAAGCACGTTGTCGCTGGCCGCCATGATCTCGACGCCGAGACCCGACACGTACGCGTGCAGCAGCCCTGCTCGAAGGAAGATCGCCTCGCCGGGGGCCAGCACCACGAAGTTCATCAGCATCGCAACGACCACCCCCGGGTCGTCGGGGCAGCGCTCGGCGATTCCGCGCAGAGCGTGCAGAGCGTCGGCGAACTCCGCCGATTCGGCTGCCCGCAGACCGGCGATGATCTCCGCCACCTCGTCGGCGGCGTCGCCAGACAGCAGCCAGCCGATCGTGGCACGCAGCGCCGTCGCCTCGTCACCCGCGCCGAGGCGCTCGCTCACCTCGCGCGCGCCGTCCGAGTCGGGAAGGGATGCCAGGAGCCGCTGGGTCTCTGCTATCGGGCGGAGCCCCGCAAGCGCCTCGAAGCGGTCGCTCAGCGCGACGATGAGCTCGGGCTTGTGATTCGCGTCGCGGTAGTTGCGCGCAGGGTCACCGGCATCCATCCCGGTCTCCCGGGCGAACCCCTCGCGAGCCTGCTCACGAGTCGGGTGCACCTGGATCGAGAGCGGGTCGGCGGCGGCGAGCAGCTTGAGGAGGTACGGCAGCGATCCGCCGGTGACGGCGTCGAGGGTGCCGCCCGTGCTGACGTCGGCGGGATCGCCGGGGTGGTCTCCGAACCACACCTCCGCTTCGGGGGATGCCGAGGGTGCGCGCCCTTCGAGCGCAGCCAGCAGAGTGGTCGAGCCCCAGGCGTAGTCACGGGGGTCATTCGCGATCGAGAGAAGCATGATCCCAGCGTAGGTCGAGACAGGTACGACGCCGCTTCGGCGCGATAGCCTGAACCCGATGGCCGTGTACACCAAGCATCCAGTCGCCGCTCTTCCTGCGGCGCCGCCGCGGGAGACGACCGCGCACCTGATGGTGCGCGCATACAGCGTGCTCTCGCTGTTCTGCATCTTCGCTCACACCGCCGTCTACAACCTCGTCGGACCCGTCGGCTCGGGCATCCTGCTCACCATCCTCACTGCAGGAGCGCTCGCGATCTGGGTTCCCGCGGTGGTGGCGCAGCGTCCGACCAGATTCCCCTGGCGCCGGCTGCCGTGGGCCGCGCTCGGCTATGCGGCCCTGGCCCTCGTCTCCACTCTGTGGTCCCGCTGGCCCACGGCCACCCTGCTCACCTGGTCGCTTCTCGCGGCCATCACCGTCACGGCCCTGCTCATCGCGACCATGCTCACGTGGCAGGAGATCGCGCGGGCCCTGTCCACCGTGCTGAAGCTCATCCTCGGTCTCTCGCTCGCGATCGAGCTGTGGGTGGCCCTGGTGATCAGGCACCCGCTGCTGCCCAACTTCGTCGACCTCCCCGACGGCAAGGTCGATCCCCACCTCTACTGGGTGCGCGGCAACCTGTTCGACGGCGGACGGATCCAGGGGGTGGTCGGCAACGCCCACACCCTCGCAATGATGTGCCTTTTCGCTCTGATCGTCTTCGGCGTGCTCTACGCCACGCAGGTGCGCCGCCGCACCATGCTGATCGTCTGGGCCGCGCTGGCCGTCGTGCTGCTGGTCAAGGCGGCCTCGGCGACGGTGTATCTGAGCATCGCCGTGGTCGTCGCCGTGCTGATCGCGGCGCTGGTCGCCCGTGTCACCCGGCGACGCGGTCTGCTGTACCTCGGTTTCGGAGTCGTGGCGGCCGTGGGCGTGACGGCAGCGGTGCTGCTGCGCGACAGCCTCCTTGCGCTGCTGGGCAAGGGATCCGACCTGACCGGTCGCATCGAGATCTGGCAGGCCGTATGGGATCGGGCGATCACCCGCCCTGTGCTCGGGAACGGCTTCTCGTCACCGTGGGTGCCCTGGGATCCGGCGTTCGACGGATGGATCCTGAACCATGGCCTCAGCGTCTTCCACGCCCATGACATGTGGCTCGACGTCTTCCTGCAGCTCGGCGTGGTGGGAGTGGTCCTGATGGCCGTCGCCTGGCTCGCGCTGACCTGGCGCGCGTGGTTCTTCGCCGTCGACCGTCCTCGCTGGGACCTCGACGCCGAACGGCCCTACTCCCCCCTGTCTCTGCTGCCGGTGCTGCTCGCGGCCGTGCTGCTCGTCGAGGGCCTCGCAGAATCGGCGCCGATCATGCTGTGGGGCTGGCTGCTGCTCATCCTCCTGTCGTTCAAGATGAAGGCGGTGCCTCTGATCGGCGTCGGCGTCGGCGAGCGCACTCCTGTCATCTCGCACGGTCCGCAGTCGCGGCAGGTGCCATGACGCCGCGGCGATACGTCGTCTCGCTGCTCGGCACGGCGTTGTTCGCGCGTGCCTACACCCTCACGGCCCTGACCGCCGCGTTCACCTCGGCGCTCATCGAGCGGATGATGTCGCCGGTCAGCCTCGCCGTGATCATCGGCACCCTCGCGCTTCTCGGTCTCGCGGTGCTCGTCGTGCGCCGGGAGGAGCTGACCCCGCTCCGCTTCGCGCCGACGTCGCTGCTCGGCTTCCTGATGCTCGCCCTGATCAGTGCGCTGTGGTCGTCTGATCGCACCGGGACGATCGCGGGCTGGATCACGCTGCTCGGCTACGCACTGATCGCCATCACGATCGGTCATGTGCGCGACACGCTGCAGACGGTCCGCGCCATCGGCGACACCCTCCGCTGGCTGCTGAGCATCTCGCTCGGTCTCGAGATACTCTCGGGCATCCTGCTCGACACACCGTTCACCGCGCTGGGGATCCAGGGCAACCTCGCCGCCGGCGGCCCGATCCAGGGCGTCTTCGGGACCCGCAACATGCTCGGGTTCATCGCGGTGGTCGCGCTGATCACCTTCGTCATCGAGTGGCGAACTCAGTCGATCGGCCGCGTTGCAGGGATCCTGTCGGTCGCGCTGGGCGGATTCCTCGCCCTCCTCTCGGCATCGCCCTCGGTCGTCGTGCTGGCCGCTGCAGTGGGAGTCGCCACCACCGCGCTGACGATCGTCCGGCACACCTCTGCCCATCGACGCGCAGCCATGCAATGGGTCCTGGGCGGCCTGGTGGTCGGCGGGCTGATCGTCGCGTTCGCGCTGCGGCATCAGATCATCCGCCTTCTGGACGCGGGCTCCGACTTCTCGACCCGCGCGGACCTGTGGAACATGATGCTCGACTTCATCGCCGAGCGGCCCATCACCGGCTATGGCTGGTTCGGCCCCTGGCCTCGCGGCGAATTCCCGTTCACGTACATCAACTTCCAGCTCTCCGACCACCACCAGTCGGCGCTCAACGCCTACTTCGACACTCTGCTGCAGCTCGGCTGGGCCGGCCTTGCGCTCTTCCTCGTACTGGGAGGCGTCGCGATCGTGCGCTCATGGCTCGTGGCCAGCGTGCGTCGTTCGGTCCTCTACGCGTGGACGCCCCTGGTGCTCATGACCCTCGCCGTCGAGTCGATGTTCGAGAGCTTCGCGCTCACGGGGATCGGCTGGCTGCTGCTCGTCCTGTGCGCCCTGCGCGCCGGTCAGACCCGATCGTGGCGAGAGAGCATCGACTCGGCGCAGACCGGTGCCATCCCGACGCTCGGGCCGGAGCACGGACGCAGCTGAGCCGCGAACGGCGGGCCGTCACCGGAGTTCCCAAGGCGCGACCGGTAGGCTTTCCCCTCGTGACCCACGTGCTGCAGAACGTCGTCTTCCCGCTCGACCGCGACCCCGACCTGCTCCCCCTGTACGCGGACCCCGAGACCTGGTCGGTCATCGATGAAGAGCCCGTGCGGGTGTCGAACCGCGCGCACCTGGGCAATATCCTCGGTCGTCACCGCGCGCGCATCGTCTCGGGCCGCCGAGTGTCGCTGGGCACGTACTTCAACGCCTTCCCGGCCTCGTACTGGCAGCACTGGACGGGTGTCCGCGAGGTGCGCCTCACCGTCCAGACCTCGGGACCGGCCACGGTTCTCGTCTACCGTTCGAACGGTCAGGGCGTGCGGCAGCGCATCGACACGCGCGAGGTGACCGGTCACGCGACGACTTCCTTCGACCTGTCGCTCACCGAGTACAGCGACGGCGGCTGGATCTGGTTCGATGTGGTCGCCGATGAGAAGCACGCGGTGCTCGAAGGCGCTCAGTGGACCACCGAGCAGGAGCCGGCGCGTGCCGGCAAGGCGTCACTCGGCATCACCACCTACAACAAGCCCGACTACTGCGTCGAGACGCTGAACGCCCTGGCGGCATCGCCCGATGCACTGGAGTTCGTCGACCGCATTTTCCTCATCGACCAGGGCACTCAGCTCGTGGCCGAGCAGGACGGCTACGACGACGTCGCCGAGCGGCTCGGCGAGACGCTGCAGGTCATCCGTCAGCCCAACCTCGGCGGCTCAGGCGGCTTCGCACGGTCGATGCTCGAGACCCTCCAGCGCCCCGAGAGCGATTTCGTCCAGCTGCTTGACGACGACGTGCGCCTGGAGCCCGAGTCGCTGCGGCGGTCGATCGTCTTCGCCCGCTACGCGACCACCCCTGTGCTCGTCGGCGGGCACATGTTCGACCTGCTCGACCGCCCGAAGCTGCACGGCTGGGCAGAGGTCGTGGACGAGCACCCGTTCATGTGGCGCAACCTGTACCAGGAGAAGATGCCGCACGACTTCGGCGCCGCCAACCTGCGCCAGTCGCCGCTGCTGCACATGCGGATGGATGCCGACTACAACGGCTGGTGGATGTGCCTCATCCCGCTGGACGCGATCCGCGAGGTCGGGCTCTCGCTGCCCGCCTTCATCAAGTGGGACGATGCGGAGTTCTGTCTCAGAGCCGGAGCGGCCGGATTCCCGACCGTCTCGCTTCCCGGTGTCGCACTCTGGCACGTCTCATGGGTGAACAAGGACGATTCGATCGACTGGCAGGCGTATTTCCACGCCCGCAACCGCATCGTCGCCGGGCTGCTCCACTCCAATGCGCCGCAGGGCGGGCGGCTGCTCAAGCACAGCCTCCGCGTCGATCTCAAGCACCTGATGATGATGCAGTACTACCCCGTGGCGCTGCGAGCCCGCGCTCTGCACGATGTGCTGTCGGGACCGGCGCACATGAAGCAGAACCTCGCGACCGCGATGCCTGCTGCGCGCAAGCTCGCAGCGGACTTCCCCGAGACCGTCGTGCACCGCGACCCGAGCCGCGTGCTGCATTCGCGGAAGGGACGGCAGGTCTTCAAGCGGATGAAGCAGCACGAGTTCGACAGTCCGGCCGGTCTGATGCTGCGCTGGTTCACCCTGCGGACCCTGCTCGCGCACTGGCTGCGCACCCCGGACCCCGCCAACAGGATGCAGCCCGAGGTGGAATTCGGCAAGGGAGACGCGCACTGGTGGCGCGTGCCACGGTACGACAGCGTGCTGGTGAGCTCGGCCGACGGTTCGGGCAAGAACGTCTACACTCGCGACCGCGCCCAGTACCGCAGGATGCTGACCGAGAGCATCAGGCTGCATCGAAAGCTCCGACGCAACTGGTCCAAGCTGCAGTCCGAGTACCGCGCCGCCCTCCCGGAGCTCGTGTCCGACGATTCCTGGCGCACCATCTTCGAGGAGCAGGCATGACCGCTGCGGGCTTCGATCCGTCCACCGCGGCGATCGTCATCGTGACCTACAACCGCTCGCACCTGCTGACCGGTCTGCTCACCAGCATCCGCTCGATGGATCCGAAGCCGGGTCGGGTCGTCATCGTCGACAACGCCTCCGCGGACGACACGACGGACGTGGTCGAGTCGTTCCGCGACAGCATCGGCACCGAGATCGTCTACCGACGCCTCGAGACCAACACGGGCGGATCCGGTGGTTTCAGCGAGGGCATGCGCACCGCATACGACCTCGGCTCGGAGTGGATCTGGATGATGGACGACGATGTCGAGGTCATCCCCGACGGCCTGGCGAAGATGGGCCGCTGGTCGCGTCGCTTCAAGAGCATCCAGGGCCGCCGTTACGACTACGACGGCAGCGAGTTCTACTGGCAGTACCGCATCGCCGAGCGCATGGGCATCCCGATCCCGTTCGCGCCGTCGAAGTTCGACTCCTCCGGTTTCAAGCAGATGAACAGCGGCTGCTTCGAGGGCATGTTCATCCACCGCTCCATCGTCGAGCGCATCGGCCTGCCTGACCCGCGATTCTTCATCTACTGGGACGACCAGATGTACGGCTGGCTGGCGTCGCGGCTGACGACGGCAGTGATCGTCGACGAATTCGTGCTTCGCCGCACCCGCGAGATCAAGCAGTGGGATATGGGCATCCGGCACATGAACGCCTCGAGCAACGCCTACCGCTACTACATCATGCGCAACCGTGCATATATCAAGCACTACTACCGGACGCACGACGCGTACAGCCCCGTGCTGTTCGGCTTGGGGACGACCGCCACGTTCGTCAAGGAGCTGATCCGGCTGTTCTTCGTCGAGCGGACCGTGCGTGGCACGAGCAACCTGTTCCGTGGCCTCCGGGACGGCGCGCGGATCAGCCGCGATCGAACCTGGCGTCCGATGCCTGCGCTGGCGAAGCGATGACCGAACCGCAGCCCGAGTACGTCTGGGCCTTTCCCGAAGAGAAACCGCGTCGCTCGCGCATGTGGCTGATGATCGGCCTCGCCGTCGTCGCGATCACCGTGGCGGTCGCTGTCGTCCTCGCCGTCGTGCGCCCGTGGGAGACCGCTGCGGGTCCCTCGTCCACCGAGTCGCCGACACCGTCGGCGTCGGCGCCCTCCTCCCCTTCCGCCTCGCCGACGCCGCTGACGACCCCGACGTCCTCGAGCAGCCCGACGCCCGCCCCGTCTTCGGCGTCGCCTGCACCGACGTCACCACCGGCGCCCTCGGACCCGGCGCTTCCGGTCTTCCGCGATAAGGTGCAGCCTCGGCTCGACGACGCGTCGACCGGCCTGACCTACGCGCAGGATGCCTCAGGTGACGAGGGCGTGCAGATCACCGATCAGCTGCGAGACGACGCCGGCCGGTTGTCGGACGTGGTCGCCCCGAGCTCCATCGCCCGCGAGTGGCGAGCGAGTGTGCAGGAGTACGGTCAGGCTCTTGACGCGTTGCGGGCGGCCTTCGTGCAGGGTGGGTCGACGAGCAGCCAGCTCTCGACCGCGCGCGCGAAGCTCGCGGTTCTGAACGAACTCATCGCCGGCTGAGATTCGCCGGGCGAAGTCCCGCCGCGCAGATCGGCGCGGCGGTCTCACTCATGACGTTCCGTGATCGGCGTTGTAGCGGTCGAGGACGGCCTCGATCGGACCATCCATGGCCAGCTGCCCCTTGTCGAGGTACAGTCCTCGACTGCAGAAGCGACGGAGATCACGCTCGTTGTGGCTGACGAAGAAGAGCGTGCGGCCTTCGGCGAGCAGCTCGTCCATGCGCTTGTAGCACTTGTCACGGAAGGCCTTGTCGCCGACCGCAAGCACCTCGTCGACCAGCAGTATCGGCTCGTCGAGCTGAGACACCACAGAGAAGGCGAGCCGCACCTTCATGCCGTTGGACAGGTGCTTGTACGGCGTCTCCTGGAAGTCCTCGAGTTCGGCGAACGCGATCATCTCGTCGTAGCGGCGGGCGACTTCGGCCTTCGACATGCCATGCAGGCCCGCCGTGAGCCGCACGTTCTCACGGACCGTCAGATCGCCGACGAAACCCCCGGTGAGCTCGATCAGCGGCGCCACCCCGCCGTTCACCCGCACACTGCCCTCGTCCGGCAGCAGCACCCCCGCGACGAGACGAAGAAGGGTGGATTTCCCCTGGCCGTTGCGGCCCACGACGCCGATCGACTCACCGGGCGCGACGTCGAAGGAGACGTCCCGCAGCGCCCAGAACTCCCCGGGCCGAGCGCGCCGGCTCGCACCCGCGAAGATGTCCTTGAAGTTGCGGGTTCCTCGGCGGTTGCGGCGGAACCGCACCCCGAGCCCGTCGACCTGGATCGCAGCGGTCATCACAGTCCCTTCAGGACGGGGCGCTCGAGCTTGCGGAACACCCAGACGCCCACTACGAGGATGATCAGGCTCATCGCGACGCTGATCAGCACGGTGCGCCCGTCCCACATGTCGGGGAAGAAGGCCATCCGGTACAGGGTGAAGATGCCGGCCAGCGGATTGAACGGCGCGAGGTCGCTGAGCACGCCCGGGATGTCCTGTACGGAGTAGATGATCGGGGAGGCGTAGAACAGGGCGCGCATGATGAGCGCGGTTGTTCTCTCCAGATCGGTGTACAGCGCGCAGAGCGGAGCGACGAGCAGGCCCAGGCCTGTGAGCAGGACCGCCTGCAGCGCGATCGCCGCGGGCAGCCACAGGATGCCCCACCCCACATGGGCGACGTTGTCGCCCTCACCCCAGATCCGCGTGCCGACGACGAAGACGATCAGCACCGGCATCGAGAAGAGGAACTCGATCCCCTTGGAGAGCACCGGGCGCATCACCCAGATCGACCGCGGAATCGCGGTCGACCGTACGAGGCGGGCGTCCTTCTTGAACGCCCGGGTGAAATCGGTCACGGCGGTCTGGAACCACACCCACGGGAGCAGGGCCGCGATCAGGAACACGATGTAGGGCTGAGCCCCGATCGATCCGCGATGGAAGATCACCGTGAACACGAACCAGTAGATGGCGCTCATCACCAGTGGGTCGAGGATCGACCACAGGTATCCGAGCGCGCTGGTGGAGTAGCGGACCTTCAGATCACGGGCGGACAGCAGCCACAGCGAGTGGAGGTAGCGCCGGGGAGTCCCCGCCGCTCCCACCGTCGTCGCCACGTCAGACGCTCTCGCCCGAGAGCTCGTTGCGCCACATCGACAGCGCGGAGCCGATGGCCATGTGCATGTCGAGGTACTGGTACGTGCCGAGGCGACCGCCGAAGTGCACGTCGGACTCGCCCTTCGCGAGCTCGCGGTACGCGAGCAGACCGTCGCGGTCGGCGGCGGTGTTGACCGGGTAGTACGGCTCGTCGCCGCGGCTCGCGAACCGCGAGAACTCGCGCATGATCACCGTCTTGTCGGAGTTGAACACCTCGCGACGCTCGGGGTGGAAGTGCTTGAACTCGTGGATGCGGGTGAACGGCACGTCGAGGTCGGGGTAGTTCATGACGCTGGTGCCCTGGAAATCGGAGATGTCGAGCACCTCCTGCTCGAAGTCGAGCGTGCGCCAGCTGAGCTCTCCTTCGGCATAGTCGAAGTAGCGATCGACGGGACCGGTGTACACCACAGGGAGCTGACCGACGGTGGCCCGCTTGTTCAGCGGCTGGGTCTCATCGAAGTAGTCGACGCCGAGCTTGACCTCGATGTTCGGGTGGTCGGCCATGCGCTCGAGCCACGCGGTGTATCCGTCAGTCGGCAGACCTTCCCACGTGTCGTTGAAGTAGCGGTTGTCGTAGGTGTACCGCACGGGGAGACGGCTGATGATATCGCCCGAGAGCTTCTGCGGGTCGGTCTGCCACTGCTTGGCCGTGTAGTCGCGGAAGAACGCCTCGAACAGCGGCCGCCCGACGAGGGCGATGCCCTTCTCTTCGAAGTTCTGGGCCGTCTTCACATCGAATTCGCCTGCCTGCTCCTTGACGAGCGCACGCGCTTCGGCGGGCGAATAGGCGGCGCTGAAGAACTGGTTGATCGTGCCGAGGTTGACCGGCATCGGGTACACGACGCTGTTGTGGTTCGTGTACACCCTGTGCACGTAATCGGTGAAGGTCGTGAAGCGGTTGACGTACTCCCACACCGTGGCGTTCGAGGTGTGGAAGAGGTGCGCGCCGTAACGATGGACCTCGATGCCCGTCTCGGGCTCCGCCTCGCTGTAGGCATTGCCGCCGATGTGTGCACGACGGTCGATGACGGTGACTTTACGGCCGGCTTCTGCGGCACGCTCAGCGATGGTGAGGCCGAAGAAACCCGACCCTACGACGAGAAGATCCATGCGTCAATCGTAGCCGGGCGACCAGCGAAGACCGTTCAGGGACGCGAGCCAGCGGTGCCGACGACGATCCGCGGCGTACCTGCCCACAGGGCGGCATCTGTGGCGTTTCGGCCGTCGACGAGGAGCTTGATGCCCGGGATCTGTGAGGGAGCGATGGTCTTGTAGTCGGCGTGGTCCGTCTGCAGGATGGCGAGCTCGGCCGCGTCTCCGATCGTGAACGGCTCGAAGCCGAGCGCACGCAGCTCGTCGTCGCTGTACAGCGGGTCGTGCACGAACACCTCTGCCCCGCGCTGCGCGAGAGCGGCGACCGTCGGGAAGACCCCGGAGAAGGCGGTCTCTTTCACTCCCCCACGGTAGGCGGCGCCCAGAACAACAGCGCGGCGTCCCGTCAGGTCGCCCAGCATGTCGGCCGCCTGTGCGACGAGGCGCTCGGGCATCGAGGCGTTGAACAGCCGCGCGACGCGCACGATGTCGGCATCCGGGTCGGTCGACAGGTACAGGCGCGGGTAGACGGGGATGCAGTGTCCGCCCACCGCGATGCCAGGGCGGTGGATGTGGCTGTAGGGCTGCGAGTTGCAGGCCTCGATCACCTTGTAGACGTCGATCCCGTGGTTGGCGGCGAAGACGCCGAACTGGTTCGCGAGGCCGATGTTCACGTCGCGGTAAGTGGTCTCCGCGAGCTTGGCCATCTCGGACGCCTCAGTGGACCCGAGGTCCCAGACGCCGTTCGGGCGGGGAAGGTCGGGGCGCTCGTCGAACTGCAGCACAGCCTCGTAGAACTCCCGGGCGCGGCGGTTGCCCTCGTCGGAGAGCGCGCCGATGAGCTTGGGATACTTGCGCAGGTCTTCGAAGACCCGGCCCGTCAGCACCCGCTCGGGCGAATAGGCGACGTGGAAGTCCACGCCCTCGGTCAGCCCGGATCCCTCTTCCAGCATCGGCTTCCAGCGCGTGCGAGTGGTGCCGACGGGAAGCGTGGTCTCGTACGACACCAGGGTGCCCGGCGTGAGGTGCTCGGCGAGCGATCGGGTCGCGGCATCCATGTACTTGAAGTCGGGCTCCCAGGTCTCGTCGTTGACGAAGACCGGAGCGACCAGGACGACAGCATCCGCTCCGGGGATGGCCTCGGCGTAGTCGGTGGTCGCGCGCAGGCGGCCGGCCGGGATCAGCTCGGAGAGCTTCTCCTGCAGGTGCGCCTCGCCGGGGAACGGCTCGATGCCGGCGTTGATCGTGTCTACGGCCTTCTGATTGACGTCGACGCCGATCACGTCGTGACCGGAGGAGGCGAACTGGACGGCGAGGGGAAGCCCGATCTTTCCGAGGGCCACGACGGCGATACGCATGGGGTCCAGTCTACGGGGCGGGCGGCGGTGCGACGCCCAGCAGGGATGCCATGGGCTCAGCCACCGCTGGGCCCAGATACGACACGAACGTCGCGGTGAGATGGTTGACATCCCGGTACACGAACAGGTCGTCGATGATGACCGGGCAGCGATCGGCGCCGCAGATCGCGTCATTCAGGTTCAGGTAGGTGCCACCCTCGGCTTCCACTGCCGCTCGCTCTGTCTCGGTCATCGCCGGATCGAGGGCGTCTGCGCGCCTCCCGTCGCATTCGCTCACGTCCATGACGGATGCCGAGACGCAGGTCGCCGGGGGCACCGAGAATCTCGGGGTGTCGGCGATCACCAGTACTGCGCTGCCTGCATCCTCGAGACGCCTGACCGTCTTCGACAGGCCGGCCGCCCACACCTGCTCCCGCGTCTTGCTCTCCGTCGCATCGGCGAGGGTGTACCAGGCGTAGCTGGAGATCACGACGAGATCGGGCGGGGCGTTGGTGAGGTGCTCGAGCACAGATGCACGCCAGCGGTCACAGGACTGGTAGGGAACGCCGTCATCGAGGACGGTGACGTCGACCGCGGGGCACGATGACTTCGTGTAGGAGGACACGGCGATCCCCGCTGCGGTGTCCGAGAAGTGCTGGACCGCGGGGAGCCACTGCGCGGAATGCGAGTCCCCGAAGACCGCGACGCGATGGTCTGCGTCCTTGTCTCCGTACACGCACTCCTGAACCTCCTCCTGCGCCACGTCCCAGTGGCAGCCGTCTGCATACACAGCGGGCACGTCCGCGGACACGCGGTCGAGCGCGGGGCGCATGTTGCGGGGCACGTACTCCGTGGCCTGCGGAGGCGAATCAGGGAAGGCAGGAGCCTCAGCGACGGCGGGCCCGGTGCCCACATCGCGCACTGACGCCCAGTGCGCCGAACCGCCCAGCCCCGCGGCGAGCGCGGCGGTGAGGACCAGAGCAGTCCACAGGGTCACGCGCGGGCGACGGGACGTGAGGATGCGAGGAGACCGCGTCGGTGTCTCCACGAACCGGAACAGCAGCCATGCCAGTGGCAGAGCGAGCACGATCCCCATCCCGACCCGCGCCGTCAGGCTCAGGGGGTGCTGCTCCCCTACGGCAGCCTGCGTGACGACCAGCAGCGGCCAGTGCACGAGGTACAGGGAATATGAGATCAGTCCCACGAACTGCATCGGCCTGATCGACAGAACCGCTGACGGCCCGAATCGAGCGGGCGCGGCACCGCACAGGATCACGACCGCGGTACCGAGGGCCGGCAGGATCGCCGCAGTGCCGGGGAACACGGTGTCCTCGTCGTAGACGAGGACACTGGCTGCGACGAGAGCGAGGCCGGCCCAACCCCCTGCGGCGCGGACCCATTCCGGCAACGGGATGCGGTCACGCAGCAGCATGATCCCCACGAGCCCGCCCAGGAGGAGTTCCCACGCTCGCGTCGGCAGCAGGAAGAAGGCCGCCGGCTGATTCGCTGGCGTGAGCAGGATCCCGGCGACCATGCTCGCGGCGGCAAGCACCGCGATGCCGATCACGAGAGCCATGCGGGTGCGGCGCAGGATTCGATACATCAGCAGAAGGATCAGGGGCCAGAGCAGATAGAACTGCTCCTCCACTCCCAGAGACCAGTAGTGCTGATAGGGCGAGGGCGAATGGTCGGCCAAGTAGTCGGTGTTCTGGATGGCGAACCATATGTTCGGCACGTACAGCACTGTGGCCAGGCCGTCACGGAGCACGCGCTCGACCCCCAGTGGCGGGTACCAGACGACGATGGCGACAGCCGTCAGAATGGCGACGACGAGTGACGCCGGAAGGATCCGGCGGATGCGCCGCGCGTAGAAATCCGCGAAACCGATCCGCCCCTCACGCTCGAGGCTCTGCAGGAGGTGGGTCGAGATGAGGAAGCCGGAGATCACGAAGAAGATGTCGACGCCGACGTAGCCGCCGGTGATGAACGGCACTCCCGCGTGGTACAGCAGAACTGCGCCCACTGCGATGGCGCGAAGACCCTGGATGTCTGCCCGGAAGCGGTCTCGACGCGACGCGAGAGGCCCCGCCTCCGCCGTCGTCGTCGTCACCGCGGCTGAGAGCCCTCTGCCTGTGCGCCGAGCACTTCGACGACCCGCTGCGCCGCGCGCCCGTCGCCGTATGGAGCGGCATCCGTGCTCACCGGACGGGGCCGGGTCACGCCTGCGGCGATCTCTTCGGCGGTGTTCGCCAGCACGTTCCAGCCGAGCTCGATCGTCTCGACCCATTCGGTCTCGGTGCGCACGGTCGTGCATGGCACACCCAGCAGGAAGGCCTCCTTCTGAAGGCCGCCGGAATCTGTCACCACTCCGGCGCTCGACAGCGCCGCCGCGATCAGATCCGGGTACGCCAGCGGCGCATGCGCGATGAGCGTTCCCTGATTCAGCTCGATGCCGTGAGCGGCCGCCTTCGCGACGACGCGCGGATGGGCGAGGAGCACGACCGGACGGTCCAGACCGCCCAGGGCTGCAGCGATCTCTGCGAGGCGTGCGGGATCATCCGTGTTCTCCGCACGATGGATGGTCGCGAGGTAGTACTCACCGGCCTGCAGGCCCATCTCTTCCAGGAGCACCGACGGCTGAGAGCCGACCTGGTCGCGCACCTCGTAGAGCACGTCGGTCATCACGTCCCCGACCAGTGCGGTGCGCGCCTCGAGACCCTCGTTCCGAAGGTGGTCGACGGCGACCTGGGTCGGCGCGAGCAGCAGATCTGCTGCGTGGTCGGTCATGACCCGGTTGTGCTCCTCGGGCATACGACGGTTGAAGCTTCGCAGTCCCGCCTCCAGATGGGCGACGGGGATGTGCATCTTCACCGCGCTGAGCGCGGCGGCGACCGTCGAGTTCGTGTCGCCGTACACGAGGACCCAGTCCGGGCGGTGCTCGTCGAACACGCCGTCCAGCGCGGCGAGCATGGCGCCCGTCTGCACGCCGTGCGAGCCGCTTCCCACTCCGAGGTGCACGTGGGGGGCACCGATGCCGAGATCGTCGAAGAAGACGTCGGACAGCATGGGGTCGTAATGCTGACCGGTATGAACGATGATGTGCTCCACACCGGCAGCCAGCGCGGCCTTGTGGATCGGGGCGAGCTTGACGAACTGCGGGCGCGCGCCCACGACACTGACGATCTTCACGGAGACGATCCTATTGCTCCCCTTCTGAGAAGAACGTCGGTGCGCCGGCACGAACGGTCAGCGGCGCAGGAGTCGCGTGCTGCGACGTGCCGCCCAGGCGATGACCGGCACCTGGCCGAGCCACTGGCGGACCGTGCGCTCGTAGCGCCGTCGTGCTCCGGCCTCCAATGCGTCGCCCAGTGCCGGATTCTCGTTACGGACTGCGCTGGCGATGAGGTGGAAGGCACGGTCGCGCTGGGCTGCGAGCATCTCCTGCGCCCGCCCGGTCTCATCGTCTGCCGACCACTCCGCCAGCAGCGCATCGTAGGATTTCAGCTGCTTCCAGCGCGATTCCACCGACCAGTACGCACCACCCGAGGCATCGCGGATTCCGGACGGGCGATACTCGCCCTCCATGACGGTGGGCAGGGCCAGCCACTCGCAGCGGAGCCCCGCGAGCAGCAGCCGCATGACGACGTGCACCTGCGGGTAGACCAGGGCGTCGACCTTCTCCGCAGCGACCCGCGTCATGAGCTCGTCGAGCGCCGGGAGACAATCGGCGACGCGGTAGACGAGACCGGGTGCGTGCGCGGATGCTCGGAGGAAATCCTTCGGCGCGACCTCTGCGGTCGCGGCACGACCCCGAGCCACTCGTGCGCCGCGCATGAACTGCGGCGAGACGAACGCCGGTCCGACATGGGCGAGGTGCGCGATCAGCTCTCGAATGTTCTCCATCATCACGCGGTCATCATCGGCCGTCAGCATCAGGTACTCGGTGGTGCACTCGCGGAAGAGACGAGCGAAGGTGCCTGCATAGCCGAGGTTCTCGGCGTTGCGCAGAACACGGACACGGCTCGCGATCTCGGACTCCTGAACGAGACTCTCGTAGGTGCCATCGGTTCCGCCGTCGTCGATGACGACGATCTGCACCAAGTCGGAATCCGCGTGCGACAGGACGTCGAGGACGGTCTTCCGGACGTCATCCGCACGGTTGTAAGTAGGTATCCCGATGGTCAGATTCACCGCGGCATCGTATCGCACCGCATGCTTCCCTCTCGGCCCGGGATACGCTTGAGCGGTGCGTATTCTGGTCGTCACGCCGTGGTTCCCCACCGCCGATTCACCCGTGTCCGGGGTGTTCGTCCGGCGCGAGGTCGAGGCCCTCTCGACGGTCCACGACGTGACGGTGCTGCATCTCGACTGGCAGCGAGGTGCACCCCTGGCAGCCACGAGAGCGCCGGGCGGCCACGACTACCGCCACGTCCCGCTCAATAGGAGCGATCCTCGCTCCTATCTTCGGGCGCGTCGCCTGGTTGGCGAGCTGTCGGCGGGAGCGGATGTCGTGCACACGCACGCTCTCACCGGTCTCCTCCCGTGGCTGACAGGTCGTCCAGGTGGCCCTGACTCCGCCTGGGTCCATTCGGAGCACTGGTCCGGGATCACCGCACCGGATACGCTCGCGCGCGGCGAGCGGATCGCGCTCTCGCTCCTGGGCCCGCGACTGCGCGGTGCCGATGCCGTCATCGCGGAGAGCACCCGCCTGGCTGAGGGCATCGCCCGCTACCGCCCCGCGGCGGTGGAGGTCGTTCCCTGCATCGTGCGCCGCGTCGATCCGCAGGAGCGGACCGATCTCAGCAGACCCCGACTGATCGGCATCGGCGGCATCATCCCGCGCAAGGGTCCTGTGCTCGCCGTCCACGCACTCGCCGAACTCGTCGACCGCGGCGTCGACGCCGAGCTCACCTGGGTCGGCGAGGGAGCGCAACGCGACGAGGTGCTCACGGTGGCGTCTCGACGAGGTGTGGCTGACCGCGTACGGCTGACCGGTGCGCTCGACGACGACGGCGTCGCGCGCGAGCTCGCTGCGTCGACCATGTTCATCCTGCCCACCCAGGGGGACAACTTCTGCATCGTCGCGGCGGAGGCGCTCTCGAGCGGGCGGCCGATCGTGAGCGGAGCCGCCAGCGGCGCTGTCGACTACTCCGACCCCACGGTGAGCAGGTTCGTCTCCACGCAGACCGGCGAGGCATATGCCGACGCCGTCGAAGACCTCCACGACGCCACGCGTGAGATGACGGCGACGGCCATCGCGGCGACGGTCCAGGGCCGCTTCAGCGCCGAGACCGTGACCGCGCAGCTGACCGACATATACGCCCGCATCCTCATGGAACGCCGGGAGCGCCGGTCGCCCGACCGCCAGGGTCTCGGAGAACGCGCCTCAGACTGGCTCGCCACTCATCCGTCGAGCATCCCCGGCAGGCTCGCGGCTCTGCGCTTCGGGATTCCGCGCCGGTCGGACAGCCGCGATGTATCCGAGGCCCCGAGCACGCTGACGCGTATCCTGATCACCCCGGCGAACTACGCCGGGCAGGCCGGCCGGTGGGCTGCCGCACTCGAGGAGGCGGCGCCGGATGTCGGCGCGAGGACCCTCGCGGTGCAGTCGTCCTTCCGGTATCCAGCGGATGCAGTGGTCGCACGACGCGTGTTCCAGAACTCCGCTTCGTGGCAGCGCGCCCAGCTGCACGCCGCTCGCGCCTTCACCCACGTCCTGGTGGAGTCCCTCATCCCTCCTTTCGGGCGTCTGGGCGGCCGCGATCTGAAGGTGCAGCTGGAGCTGCTCGGTCCCCAGGTCTCAGCCGCGATCCTGTGCCACGGTACGGAGATCCGGAGCCCCCGCCCCGAAGCGTTCGCGAACGAGCGCGCATACCGCGTCGCCGTACGCGTGACCGCACGCAACCGCGCTCTGCTCGCAGAACTGGGGCTTCCCGTGTTCGTCTCGACACCCGACCTGCTGCAGGACGTGCCCGAGGCCACCTGGGTCCCCGTCGCTATCGACGTGAAGCGGTGGTCCTCCGGCATCGAGAGGGTGCCGTCCGCCGGTCGCCTCCGTGTCGTGCACGCACCGAGCAGCGCCGCGGTGAAGGGAACAGCAGCGATCAGGCCCATCATGACCCGGATGGCCGAGGCCGGCGCGGTGGAGTACGCCGAGATCACTGGCGTGCCGCACGACGAGATGCCGCAGATCTATGCCGATGCGGATGTCGTGCTGGATCAGTTCCGGCTCGGCAGCTACGGCGCCGCAGCATGCGAGGCGATGGCTGCAGGGAAGGTCGTGGTCAGCCACGTGCACTCGTCGGTGCGCCAGCGCGTGCAGCTCGTGACGGGCCTCGAACTGCCCATCGTCGAGAGCACCGCCGCCGATCTCGAGTCCGTGCTCCTCGACCTCGCCGCGGATCCAGGACGACGTGAGAGACTTGCGGACGAAGGCCGTGCCTTCGTCTCCGCCGTGCATGATGGCCGATTCAGCGCGGATGCCCTTCTCGGCAGGTGGATCGCCCCTGCCTCGACCTCGTGAATCCGGTGCGCCCCATGACCCGACTTCTGATCATCTCGTTCTCGGATCTCAACTCGGACGCACGTCTCCAACGGCAGATCGCTGCGTTCGCTGACCGGTACGAGGTCGTGACGGCGGGGTGGGGAACGACGCCGAACGGAGTCCATGAGCACATCGTCCTTCCGCAGGCGCCGACCGGCGCCAGGCGGAAGTGGCGCATGCGGGTCGAGGCAGCGCTGCTGCGACTGCGCGCATATCGCCTCATCCACGTGACCTCTCCGCTGTTCCGCGGCGCCCGTCGGGCGCTGCGCGGCGTGAGGGCCGACATCGTTCTCGCCAATGACATCGACGCGGCTCCGCTGGCCTACGAGATCGTCTCCCCCGACAGGGTCCATGTCGATCTTCACGAGTACTTTCCGGGCCTGCACGACGACAACCGTCGCTGGGCTGCGCTGCGCGCTCCGTTCAACTCCTGGCAGGTGCGGGAGTTCGCCGCGCCGGCGGCCTCGACCACGACGGTCGCTCCCGAGATCGCAGAGAGATACCGCGATCTCGGCCTGCAGCCCCAGGTGGTCACGAACGCGTCCCCCTATCAGGAACGTCCCGTTCGTCCCGTCGGTTCTCCCATCCGCCTCGTGCACTCCGGCGCGGCTCTCGCCGGGCGGCATCTCGACACGATGATCGACGGCGTCCGCGGCAGCCGCGCCGACATCGAGTTCACGATGCACCTGATGCCCAACGACCCTGGCTACATCCAGCAGCTCCGCGAGCGGGCATCGGACTCGCCGAACATCCGCATCCTCGACCCGGTCCCGCATTCCCAGCTCTCCGACGCGCTCGCGCAGCACGACATCGGCATCCACATCCTGCCTGCCACTTCGACGAATCACCGACTCGCCCTTCCGAACAAGTTCTTCGACTTCGTGCAGGCGCGGCTCGGGGTGATCGTGGGCCCGACAGCGGCGATGGCGGGGATGACGCGCACGCACGGTTTCGGGGCGGTGACCGCGGGCTTCTCAGCTCAGGACCTCACGGACGTACTGGATTCGCTTGACCCGACGACCGTGATGACCTGGAAGAACGCGGCAGCAGCAGCCGCCGCCGAACTCTCTTCAGAGCATCAGGTCGGGATCTGGGTGACCTCCATCGCCGCCATCGACGAGAGCCGGCCGAGCTGACCCGATCGGCTGTCAGCTGCCGAGCCACGGGGCGATGGCGAGCCGGTTCAGGTCCGCCCAGGCGAAAGAGCCTCGATGCGAGGGGCGAGCTGCGAGATACGAGAGTACTTCGCTCCCCATTCCTGCGCCGCCTCGCGAGCAGCCATGTCCTGGTTGCGTGCCACTCTGGCGGCCTGCGCGAAGGCGGCCGCTATCCCGTCAGCCGTCATCGTCTCCGTGCGCACCCACGCGGGTGAGCCGGCCATGACATCCGTCGCTGCGTTCCCAGGGTCATGCACCGAGACCACGGGTATGCCCGTCGCGGCGTACTCGTACACCTTGCCGCTGGTGACGTATCGGCCCGTGCCGAGAGCCAGCACGAGCGCATCGAACTCCCGGTATGTGCGCGCGATGTCGGCCTTGCCGACCGGCCCGTCGTAGCGCACACCGTCTGCGGCTGCGGCCTCGATGCGCTTGGCCGCCGTCGCATCGCCGGATCCGAAATGGCCGATGTATCCGCGCAGCACCAGCTCCGCCCCCGCGAGCTCGGGTTCCGTGGCGCGCGCCCGGCTCCATCCCTCGAGCATGAGATCGAGCGGCACGTTCGGGGTGATGGTGCCGATGTAGCCGAAGGTGAGCCCCTGCTCGCGACCGGGACGGACGGGGACCCGGAGCGACTCCTTGTACTCGTCGAACCCGTTCGCGACGACCTGCATGCGGTCGGAGAAGTCCGGATAGCGCTGCGCATGCCAGGAACGAATCGCGTCGTTCACGAACCACACCTCAGCGGCTGAACCGATCAGCCTGCGCTCCCAGCGACGAACGGCCGGGGTGGCGGTGACGAGCCGTCTTCCCGAGAACACGTCGAGCTGCCAGGCATCGCGGTAATCCATGACGTACGGCACCCCGTGGGTGCGGTGCAGATGCCACCCGGGGATGAAGTCCACGTGAGGATTCGCCGTGCCGATCGCGAGATCCACAGGCTTGAGGCGATGCGCCCTCTCGGCCATCGCCTCGAGACCCCTGCGCCAGCGACCGTAGTTCGGCTCGGGGAAGCTTCGGAAGTCGCGCCTCAGATCCACGAGCTTGAACAGCTCAGGATGCCGTGCTCGCAGCCACGGCCAGCTCGCCAGGTCGTTCTGGAACGCCGGCACATCGGGGTCTTCACGCATCACCCGGATGCTGTCGTCGACCTGCGCTGCGAGCTCAGCATCGATCCCGGTCGACATCCGGAACAGCTGCTCCGGCACTGTCAGCACGGTGACATCCCAGCCGGCGGCGGCGAACGCGTTCACCGTCGCCACGGCTCGGTACACGCCGCCCGCTCTGCTGGGCGGGAAGCTCCACGCCGTGTAGAGCAGATGCGGACGGGTCATGATGGTCTTCCTTGTCTCTGCAGCATCTCCCGTGCCGCGGCGAGCCCATGGACCGCTCGCACGGACCCACCGCTCGCGCGCTGCGCCCGCCACGCGGCGAGGACGCCATCTTCCTCCGCGGCGACGATCAGCGTCGCGCGACGGAGAGCAGCCTCGGCGGGCGTCCCCCGAAGTCGACGAGCGAACTGAGTGGCGTCATCGGCTCCGAGCACTCTGAGAAGGATCCGAGTAGGGAAACCGCCACCGAGCAGGCGCTGTGCGCGGATCGACCATCGACTCGGGCGCTCGACGGTGATGTGCGCCGCCGTTCCTCGCCACCCGATCACGATGCCACCGCATTCGTCGCTGAGGTCGCGTGCGGCTGACGTCGCCTCTGGCGAGAGAACGACCACCCCTCCGTCGGGCGACGTCACGGCGCCGGCGCGAGTGGCCTCGCGCGTCGCGAATCCTCTGGTCACACGGCGCGCCAGCGCGCGCCCGGCCAGGGCGTTCCGCAATGGCCCATGCCTGTGCAGGACGAGACGGAGATCCATCGGCAGCAGCTCGGCCATCCGCTGCGCGATCCCGCGACCAGAGGACAGTCGCTCGGACGACATCGCCTCGATGGCACGAAGGTCTGCGCCCACCGTTCGAGGGAGCAGACCTCGAGCTCGGGGAGCGCTCTTCTCGAGGGCGGACAAGATCTCCGCTGCGGCCGCCAGGTCAGCGTGCGAGAGCGTGCCGACGGAGATGCGGTTGCGTACGGCGGGGACGACGTGCACGCGAATGGTCTTCGCGACCGCTGCTCGGCGAAGGGCCGCCGGAAGGAGTCGGATCTCGTCGAGATAGGTCGCCAGGAAGGCGAAGTCGTCAGCGATCGGACCGAAGGCGTGCGTCACCCGGTCATCCTGATCTGCATGCTCGCGATAGGCGGGGCCGTCGGGGTCGAAGACGACTCGGTGGTTCGCCCAGAGCCGCAGGCCGTACACCTGGTCCACGCCGCGCGCCAGGCCCTGCTCATACCGAAGCGCGCCGGTGGCGGAGCGACGCTGCAGACCCAGCGGTGCAGTCCTCTCGTAGAGGCGGTCACGGTCCGCGTCGAGAAGGCGTGGCGCCCGCGAGCGACGAATACGAGGAGTCGGCACACCATGCCCGCCATCTCGGACGATGGGCGCGATCACGGCATCGGCATGGGTGGACTCTGCCAGGTGGACCCAGGCGTCCAGGGCGCCGGGCTCCAGGCTGTCGTCTGAGCCGATGATCGCCACGTATCGCGCCGTCGAAGCATCGAGTCCACGATTGAACGCGTTCGCGGGCGAACGCACTCCGTCCGACAGTTCGAGGATCCGCACGCGGGAGTCCTGACCGAGGTCGCCCAGTCGCTCTCGGATGCGAGCCGCGTCCACGTTGTGAGCGACGATCGTCGCCCGTACCTCGCGCGAGGTCAGCAACGCCGAGGCGACCGCGCGCTCGACCGGTCGTCGGTCGTTGTGCACCGCCACGATCACATCGACCATCAGATCAGGCATCCTGATCGACCACTCCCTTGTCCGGATCGATCAATCCCGCAAGGGCCGCCTGCAGCGCGAACTCGGGTTCGGCCGCCACGACCTGCTCGAAGGAGCCGGACGCTGCGACCTCGCCGTCGCGCATGAAGAACACGATGTCCGCGTTGCGGATGGTCGAGAGCCGATGGGCGACGGTGATCGTGGTGACGCGGCCGCGCAGCTCTTCGATCGCCCTGGTGACAGCAGCCTCCGTCGCGGTGTCCAGAGCGCTCGTCGCCTCATCCATGACCAGCACCTGCGGATCGTTGTACATCGCCCTGGCGATGCCGAGCCGCTGCCGCTGTCCTCCGGAGAGGGCGAGGCCGCGCTCCCCGATGCGGCCGTCGATCCCGCCTTCGCGTGCCTGGATAAGCGGAAGCAGCTGGGCGCGGTCGAGCGCCGTCGTCACCCGATCGCGGTCGAAGTCCGCCCGCCAGGTGAGCGCCACGTTCTGCGCCACCGTCGCATCGAACAGCGATACCTCCTGGGGGACGTAGGAGATCTGCGAGCGCCAGGCATTCAGCACCGACCGCAGCGGCACCCCGTCGACCTCGATGGATCCGCTGGTGGGATCGACCAGTCCGAGCAGCAGATCGATCATCGTCGACTTGCCCGCACCCGACGCTCCCACGAACGCCACCTGCGACCCGAACGGGATGTCCAGCGTCACGTCGCGCACAGCATCGGCAGCCTCGGGCGCGTACCGGAAGCTGACACCGCGCAGCTGAAGAGCCTTCGGTCGAGCGGGGATGACCCCCGTGTCCTTCGCGTTGGCGACCTCGGTGTAGCGATCGCCTCGCCGCACCTCGTCCACGACCGCTCTCGCATGCGGCGCGCTGACGTGCAGCTGCTGCAGGACGCCCTGGAACCGGACCAGAGACGGTGCCAGCCGGAAGCCTGCCAGGCCGAACAGGGCGATCGAGCCGATAGCGCCGGTGACATCGCCCCCGCCGGTGATGAATCCGGCGGCGCCCACCACGAGGAAACCGCCGATCAGAGCGACGTCGAGCACGTACCGGGGGATCTGCGCCAGGAACTGCGAGTTCGCGCGGGCGCGCGTCGACCGCGCCCGGTTCGAGCGCACGACCTCCGCGACTTCGGCGGCGCTGCCGCGCAGAGTGATCTCCTTGAGAGCGCCGATCATCTCCGTGATGAGCCGTGATGAGCGCATGGAGTATCGCAGCGCGACCTGCCCTGCCTGCTTGGCCCGTCGGGAGATCTGGAACTGCAGCAGCAGAGCGATCAGACCGAGATAGACGAGCGTCACGACGCCGACGAAGGGTTGAGCGAATGCGAGCACGAGTATCAAGGAGAGGAAGCTCATGAACTCGCCGATCAGCGAGGCTCCTGGCAGCAGGAATCCCGAGATCGTGGTGCTCACGCTGCCGTCGCTGATCCGCACGAGATCCGATGAGTTCCGTCGGAGTCGTTCGACCCACGGCGCTCGGATGTATCCGTCGAAGACCCGGACCCCGAGTTCGAGCTCGTACCGAGAGAATCGGCGGGTCGCGACCCACTGGAGAGTCAGGGCTCCTGCTCCCTTGAGCACGATCAGCGCGCAGACAAGCGCCAGTGGAATCAGCACCTGAGCACCCTCGAGCGTGCCGACGATGGGCAGGCTGACCGGGCTCTGACTCACCAGCGGTGCGATGACGACTGCCAGGAGGCCGAGGGCCAGACCGTCCATGAGCGCCAGAGCACCCATGACGGCCGCGTACATGACGAGGAATCGACTCGCGCTCTGCGGGAGGACGGTCAGCACCTCACGGTAGAGCCGCCAGTTGGCCTTCATTCGACACCCCTCGGTGCACCGTGCTCGGTGATCGCCCGTATGAAGGATCTTCCTTCGGACGCCGAGTTGATCGCTTCGGCTGCGACCGACGACCTCGTCTTCATCTCAGCGATGGCCTCGGCGTCGAGCCCCGCGAGGGTGTCTCGCAGCGACTCCCAGGTGAACTCCGGCACGACCACGCCATTCCCGAACTCGCGGACGATGGGCGCCATCGTCGGGGTCTCCCCCACGACGAGCGCGAGACGTCCCTGCGCTGCCTCGAAGAACTTGTTCGGCATGGCGTACTTGATGTTGTACGTTCCGTTCGGCCGGTAGAACACGATCTCGAGGTCGTACTCGTTGATGCGCTGCGCGATCTCACGCATGGGAGCGGGCGGAACGATGCGGATGCGATCCCGAGCCGGGTGTGTCTCTAGTTCCGCGCGGAGCCTGGCGTGAACGGCGGGATTCGCCGTCAGCATGAAAGTCATCGTGAATCGGTCAGGGAGCTCGCGCATGGCCTGGAGGATCTCGTCGAACCCTCGCGCCCAGCTGGGCAGCCCGTGGAACAGCATCCGGATCTCTGCCGGATCGACCGTGCTCGGCTGCAGCCCGGCGACGAAGGGTGGAGCGTTGCGCACCTGGACGGGCACGGAGATGCCGAACTCCTTCGAGTACAGTTCGCCGATCGGCGTGTTCACCACCGTTCGGCTGGTGAACCTGTCGGAGGCGATGTGACCGCGCACCCAACGATAGTGGGCGCCCGTGATCCGCCCGCCGAGGCTGTTCCGACGTACGTCGGGGTTGTGATACTCGTGCAGATCGAGATGCCTCAGTCCCCGCAGGGCCTCAGGCCCGAAATCCCGTCCCTCCTCGACCCACGGGGTGAACTCGCACTCGTTGAAGACGATGAGGTCGTAGGCTCCGGCACGCACGGCGGCCCTGAGCTCAGTCGGAATCCTCGAGACGAGAAGCGCTCGGAAGCGCAGGCGAGCGGGAAGCAGAATGTGAGCCACAAGCGTGCCCAGGCGCCCCGTCGTCCACTTCAGCGGGTCCCGCAGGGTGAAGTGCTGACGCACATCCGCGGCTCCGTCTGCCCCGAGACCCAGGGTGTCGACCGTCCAGCCGTCGCCCAGCAGCCAGTCGATCTCGCGGCGGACCCGCGGGTCGGACGCGACGTCTGAGTATGTCAGCACGAGGGCGGTGCGGCTGTCCGCGGCGCTCACTTCAGATCCACCTTCACTGCGTCCGACGGGGTACCCGTCGGAGGTCACAGGGTTACCGATTCCCCGGCGCGCGCGGACTCCAGCGCAGCCTCGACGACCGCGAGGGTGCGCTGCCCCTGCTCCATGGTGACGACGTCGGTCTGCTGCCCGAGCACGGCGTCGCGGAAGGCCTCGTGCTCGACCTTCAGCGGCTCGCGCTTGGCGAAGGCGTACCGGGTGACGTCACCCTCCGACACGCCGCGGAACGAAGAGACGGACTCCCATTCGAGAGGGATCGTGCCGTTGGCGTAGAACGTCAGGTCTCCGGTGGACGTGTCCGCCACGAACGCGCCCTTCTCGCCCGTGACGACGGTGACGCGCTCCTTCATCGGCGACAGCCAGTTGACGATGTTGTTCACGATCACCCCGGACTTCGTCCGCCCGGTGATGGTGATCATGTCCTCGAACTCGCGTCCGGACTTGAAGGCCGTCTGCGCGAAGACGCGGTCGTAGTCGGACTGCACGACCCACGCCGTCAGGTCGACGTCGTGCGAGGCGAGGTCCTTTGCGACGCCGACATCGGCGATGCGCGAGGGGAAGGGGCCCTGGCGCCGGGTGACGACCTGATAGACCCCCCCCAGCTCTCCGCCCTCGATACGGCGACGCAGCTCCTGCAGCGCCGGGTTGAAGCGCTCGATGTGCCCTACCGCTCCGACCAGACCGGCCGCGGCGAACGCATCGACCATGCGCTGACCGGCTTCGAGCGAGTGAGCGATCGGCTTCTCGACGAGCGTGTGCACGCGCGCGGAGGCGAGCTTCAGCGCCGCGTCCTCGTGGAAACGAGTCGGCACGGCGACGACGGCGATGTCGATGCCAGCGGCGATCAGCGCGTCGATGTCCGGCAGCACCTCGAGGTCGCCGGCGACACCATGAGGGTCGCCGCCGGGGTCGGCGATGGCGACGAGGTCCACCCCCTCGAGCTCACGCAGCACGCGGGCGTGATGACGTCCCATCATGCCGACGCCGAGCAGACCGGCGCGCAGCGCCATCAGGCGCCTGCCTTCGCGACGGTGTTGACCGCGGTGACGATGCGCTCGAGGTCCGCCTGCGACAGCGACGGGTGGACAGGGAGCGACACGACCTCCCTGGCCGCCTGCTCGGTCACGGGCAGATCGAGACCCGGGGCGTACGGCGCCAGTGAGGGCAGACGGTGGTTCGGGATCGGGTAGTAGACACCCGCGCCGACGTTGTGCTCGGCCTTCAGCGCCGCGACGAAGCCATCCCGGTCCTCGGAGACGCGCACGGTGTACTGGTGGTACACGTGCACGGCTCCGTCGGCGACCGGCGGGACAACGACGCCCTGCAGATTGGTGTCGAGGAAGGCGGCGTTCTGCTGACGCGTCCTGGTCCAGGCATCCACCTTCGTCAGCTGCACGCGGCCGATCGCGGCGTGGATGTCGGTCATGCGGGCGTTGAACCCGATCACCTCGTTCTCGTACTGACGCTCCATGCCCTGGTTGCGCAGCAGCTTCACCCGGCGCGCGATGTCGTCGGTCGCGGTCGTGACCATTCCGCCCTCGCCGCTGGTCATGTTCTTGGTCGGGTAGAGGCTGAACATCGCGAACTCGCCGAACGATCCGACGGGACGGCCGTCGAGCGAGGCGCCGTGCGCCTGTGCGGCGTCCTCGTACAGCGCGACTCCACGGTCGGCAGCCAGCTTCTCGAGCTCGCGCATGCGCGCCGGGTGACCGTACAGGTGGACGGGCAGGATGCCCTTCGTCCGAGGAGTGATCGCCGCCTCAACCGCCTCGGGGTCGAGAGTGAACGTCTCGGGCTCGATATCGACGAACACCGGCGTGCCGCCGGTCAGCGCGACCGAGTTGCCCGTCGCCGCGAAGGTGAACGACGGGACGATGACCTCATCCCCCGCACCGACACCGGCCGCCAGCAGACCGAGATGAAGGCCGGCGGTGCCGGAGTTCACCGCGACCGAGGGGCGCCCCGGCACGAAATGGGCGGAGAACTCCGCCTCGAATGCCGCGACCTCCGGTCCCTGTGCGACCATGCCGCTGCGCATGACGCGATCGACGGCGTCGCGCTCCTCGTCGCCGATGATCGGCTTCGCCGGGGGAATGAACTCGCTCACGCGGCCTCCTTGGTCAGTGTTCCGTTGATCTCGATGAAGCGGTCACCCGTGGCCGGGCAGACCCAGGTGCCTGCGTCGTCGCCCGCGACGAGCGGGACGCCCGACTCCCCCACCCATCCGATCCGGCGCGCCGGCACGCCGGCGACCAGGGCGTAGGCGGGAACGTCCTTGACGACCACGGCGCCCGCGGCGACTGTCGCCCAGGCGCCGATGGTCACGGGTGCCACGCAGGTCGAGCGTGCGCCGATCGCGGCGCCCTTCTCGATCGTCACGCCGACCGGCTCCCAGTCGTGCGCGCTCTTCAGGCTGCCGTCGGCGTTGATGGCCCGTGGGTAGGTGTCGTTGGTGAGCACGACGGCGGGCCCGATGAACACTCCGTCGGCGAGCTTGGCCGGCTCGTAGACGAGCGCATAGTTCTGCACCTTGCAGTTGTCGCCCATCTCGACGCCGGTGCCGATGTACGCGCCGCGTCCCACGATGCAGTTCTGTCCCATCTGCACTCCCTCGCGGACCTGTGCGAGGTGCCAGATGGAGGAGCCGTCGCCGATCGTGGCGTCGGCGGAGACGTCGGCGGAGTCCACGATCCGCACACGGGAATTCTCAGTCACTCTGCTCCTTGAGCGCTATCGGCGCCGAGTGGCACCGCCCTCGATTCTACCTGCCGGCGTCTGCCGTTCCTCGGAGGACGCCCTGCACGACCTCCGCCGCCCGCGCTCCGACCCTGGTCCAGGACACGTTCTCGGCAGCCCATTCCGCGCGCCGTGTTCGCATCCGCTCTGTCGTGCCGTCGGCCGCCTGCGCGAGCAGAGCTCTCATCGCCGAGGCGACGGCCTCGACGGTGAACTCACTGGCCTCTCCGAGACCGGCCGAGCCGACCAGCTCGGCGCCGGTCCGCGGGCCGGCGAAGAGCACAGGCGTGCCGACTGCCGCAGCCGCGTAGGTCTTGGTCGGCCGAGCGAAGTCGTATCCGATGCCGGGCACGATGCTCACCAGAGCCGCGACCGCGCCGCGGATCCATGAGGCGGACGCCTGCGGCGGCACGACGCCTCCGAAATGAACCCGGCCGGGCAGCAGCTCCTGCGCGAGCACGCGCAGATCCTTCTCGGCAGAACCCTGCCCGAAGAAGCGGATCTCCGCGTCGGCCTCGGGAATCGCGGCGAGCGCCCGGATGAAGACGTCCGGCCGCTGCCACTCCGACATCGTCCCCGTGTAGACGAAGTACGGACGGTCAGCCCGCGCGGACTCCACGCCAGGATGGAACACGGCCGTGTCTATGCCGTTCCCCACTTCGCGCACGGCGGATGCCGCCGCACCGAGCGCCACGAGCCTGTCGCGCACCTCGGGCGAGACGGCGATCACTCGCTCCGATCGACGGATCACGAAGCGCTCGACCGCCGTCATCACACGAACGACCCACGCAGGCGCGTCCGTCGAGGCGACGGCATCGGACCACACGTCTCCCGGGTAGTAGACCAACGGCCGACGCAGGAGCCCACCGATGATCGCGGCGACGCATCCGGTGGTCGGCGGCGCCTCGGCCACGATGACATCGGACCTGCTCAGCAGCAGCCGCAGGACGAGTGGGACGTCGAAGGACATGTACTGCACGTAGCCGCGGATCGCTCCAGAGGCGTCACGGAGCACCGGCCACCTGCGGACCCGCACGCGGTCCGGCCCATACTCGGTCGACGTGCCTGCGCCGGATGGGGGCCGGGTCGTCAGGACCGTGACGTCGTCTTCCGCCGCGAGTGCGCGAACCAGAGCATCCATCCGAAAACTCGCCGCTGTGACCTCGGGCGTGAACAGCCTGGTCGCAACCGCCACGCGTCGTCTTCTCGTCATTCCGCCTCACCGGTACGTTCACGGTGTCCACGAGCACACCTGACACAATGGAATCATGTCCTCGAGCGTTCCCGCGCCATACACCCCAGACGATCGCGCTTGGGTCGTCATCCCTCTCTACAACGAGGCTTCGGTGATCGGCGGCGTGATCACCGCGCTGCGAGAGAGGTTCACGCACGTCGTCTGCGTGGACGACGGCTCCACCGACGGTTCAGGGGCGGCCGCCGCCCAGGCGGGTGCGATCCTCGTCGAACACCCCGTGAACCTCGGCCAGGGCGCCGCGCTGCAGACCGGTATCTCCTTCGCTCTTCAGCACCCCGACTGCGACTTCATCGTCACCTTCGATGCGGATGGCCAGCATCGGATCGAAGACGCCCTCGGCATGCTGCACCTGGCCCGCGAAGACGGTATGGCGATCGTCTTCGGCTCGCGCTTCCTCGATGACAGGACAGATCCGGGATGGATCAAGAAGGTCGTGCTGAAGACGGCGGTGTGGGTCACGAATCTCACCACCAGCCTCAAGCTGACCGATGCCCATAACGGCCTTCGAGTGATCCGAAGGGACGCGGCTCAGCATCTCGATCTGAAGCAGGACCGCATGGCGCATGCAACGGAGATCGTGCTGGAGCTGGGTCGCACCGGCCTCCCCTGGAGGGAGTATCCGGTCGAACTCCTGTACACCGACTACTCGAAGGCCAAAGGTCAGAGCGTGCTCAACTCCGTCAACATCCTCGTAGATCTGGTGGTGAGGTGACCCATGTGGATCCAGATCCTCCTGATCACGGCGATCGTCGTCCTCGCCGCCTTCATGATGCGCCGCACGGGCGCCGACAGCCACCTGGCGATCCGTCGACTGCTCATGATGCTGTTCGTCGTCGTCGCAGTGGCATCCGTGCTCTTCCCGCAGTGGCTGTCCTGGCTGGCGAACCTGGTCGGCGTCGGACGCGGCACGGACCTCGTCCTCTACGGCCTCATCATGATCTTCCTGGCGTTCGTCTACACGCAGTACCGCCGCAACATCGCGTTGCAGCGCCAGCTGACTCTGCTGGCACGGAAGATCGCGCTTTTGGAGGCCGAGCAGCTCGAGTCGGACCGCCGTCGCCCGCACGACTGACGCAGGTGCGGTCAGCGTGCGCAGGCGGTGATCCGCCAGAGCGACACGTCACCGCGCTCGGCGACCTGCTCGAATCCGGGTTTGCCCGAGAAGTCCGTCATGCCGGGCATACGGAATCGGCCTGGAGCCCTCTCGCCCGGTCCGAAGTCCAGGACGTATTCCGGGTGCCCGTACGCATCCAGCGCTGCGCAGACCTCGGCATCCGTGCCGACGTCCCGGAGCGAGGACGCGATGGTGGCCCAGGCAGCGCTCCGCGGAGGCGACCAGGTGCGGGGGAAGACATCGACGCCGCTGAGCATGTACCCGAACCCGGCTCCGCTGCTCGGGTTGGCGATGACTCGTGAGCCCGGCTCGACGTATTCGGGAAGCGCTTCGAGAAGCGAACGCTCATCCACGTTCAGGTAGGTGTCGTCGGCCGTGATGTAGCGCGACTCCGCGTCGTACGTGCCCTCGAGGAATGCGGGCATCGGCACCGGTCTGAGGCACACGATGAGCAGCATGCCCACGGCCGCGACGGCGATGCCGGCGACGGACCGCACCGGGCCCTCGTCGTGCCGGCGAGCGCGAGCGGCCCAGCCCACCAGAAGATCCAGCCCCAGCGCGGCCAGCGGGATCACCGCGAGCGGCGCGAACGCCGCTACACGATACGGGTCGGCGTACCACGGAGCGAGCAGCACGTCTCTGACCAGCGGCATGCCCACGGACGAGACCAGTCCGTAGAGGACCGACAGCGCGAGCCACACGACACCGAACCACCGCAGTGCCGGTGCTCGGACGACGAAGAAGATGCCCACCAGCATCAGCAGGGTGATGCCCCATGCCGGCGCGACCCGCAGCTGAGAGTTCAGGAGGACGTCGGCGATCGCCTCGAACTTCGAACGGAAGGGCGGCCAATGCGATCCGCCTGTGCCTCCTGCGAGGAGCAGCCACGCGACGCCCACTGCCACCCAGCCGATGACGATGAGTGCGATCCGGGTAGCCAGGCGAAGGCCGATCCGGGCACGGAGCAGCCGATCCGTGAACCAGATCACGCAGACGAGGCCCCACACGGGCAGTGCCGCCGGTTGCGCCAGGGCGAGCGCAGCAAGCGCGATGCCGACGAACAGCACGCCCCTGACCCACGATCGCAGCGCATCACCGGGCCGATGCCACAACGGGAGCACCATCACGACGGCCACCGCCGCGGGAAGCAGCGCCACCGACAGCGCATTGGGGAAGAGCACGCCCCACTGGAACATGAGGAGGGGGTACAGCTGAAGCGCACCGGAGAGGACGGCGGCGATCCCGGCAATGCGCGCCGATCCTGTGAGCGCTCGGGTCAGCCACGCGAGTCCGAGCGGCCAGATGACCGCGCCGATCACCACCGTGAACGAGTTCGCGGCGAGAGGAATCGGCGCGCCCGTGACGGCGACTGCGGCTGACACCACAGCGTGCCAGGCCCCGGGGTAGAAGCCCTCGCCGCCGATGACTCCGCTGATGTGCAGTGACGAGGCGTTGCCGCTGTCGAGGATGTAGCGGATCGCGTTCATGTGGAACACGGCATCATTCGTCTGCGAGATGCCGACGGGGTCCTGGATGTAGGCGATCAGTCTCCACGCCCCGAACAGGACGCCCAGACCGAGACCGAGAGGAAGCAACCAGCGGCGCGTCTCGGTGCGGCTGCCCGCGTCATCCGCCGGGCGACCGAGCACGCGCCCCAGGATCCACGCGAGCACGACGAGCAGGAGGAGAAACGCGCCGAGGCTGACCGGCGACCAGGGGATCCGCGCGGCGCCCAGTGCGAGCGCCGCAACAGCGATCCCCGCGACCGACAGCAGCGGAGCGAAGGCGAAGAGCGCCAATCCGCGCACCCCGGCACCGCGCAACGCGGCGACACCGGGAACGAAGAGGAGCAGCAGGATGACGATCGACACGGGCAGCGCGGCCACCCACTCCCCCATCACGCGTCCACCAGCGCGATCGCGCCCTCGACTTCACCGTCGTATATGACCTCGCCCTTGGAGATCACGACGCCGCGGGTGCACAGTTCGCGCACCATCTCCATATCGTGACTGACGACCACGAGGGTCTTGCCTGCGGCGATGAGCTCTTCGAACTTGAGGCGGCACTTCTCCCGGAACGGGGCGTCGCCGACGGAGAGGATCTCGTCGACGAGAAGCACGTCCAGCTCGACGTGGATGGCCACGGAGAACGCAAGACGCATGAACATGCCCGAGGAGTAGTGCTTCACCTCCTGGTCGATGAACTGCTCGATCTCGCTGAATGCGACGATGTCGTCATAGCGCGCTTCGATCTCGTCCTTCTTCATGCCGAGGATCGCGGCGTTGAGGAAGACGTTCTCGCGCCCCGACAGCTCGGGATGGAACCCCGCGCCGACCTCGATGAGACCGGCGACTCGTCCGCGGGTCAGCACCTCGCCGTCGTCCGGTTCCATCACGCCGGAGATCAGTTTCAGCAGGGTCGATTTGCCGGAGCCGTTCATCCCGAGGATGGCGACCGATTCGCCCTCCCCGATGACGAGGTCGACGCCCTTGAGCGCCGCGAAGGTGCTGGTCGTCTTACGCCTGCGAATCCATGCGACAACGGTGTCCTTCAACGAGAAGGCATGGTTGAGCGTGAACGTCTTGCGGACACCGTCGATGATGATGCTGGGCTTGTCAGCCGTCTTGCTTGTCATAGATCCTGTGCGAACCTTCCCTCGAGACGGCGGAACACCAGTTGCCCCAGCAGCAGCGTGCCGACCGAGATCAGGAAGGTCCACAGCGTGTTCCACGCCAGATCCGGGGGCACGGGAACCATTCCGCCCATTCCCTCGGACACCGGGAGCCAGAACGCGAAGTGGAAGAGTTCCACGCCCTGGGTGATGGGGTTGAGCATGTACAGCTCCACGAGCCAGGACGGCCAGTGCAGCTTCTCCACCACAGCTGTCTCGACCATGGTCCAGGCGTACAGCACCGGGGATGCCCAGGTGGCGAGGAGCAGCATCAGCTCGACGATGTTCTCGGCATCGCGGAACCGCACATTGACCGCCCCGAAGAACAATCCGAGGCCGAGCGAGAACAGCATGACGATGAGCATTCCCGCAAGGATGGCGCCCACCGCGAGAAGGGACACGTGCGTCGCCCACCCCATGAGCAGGCACACGAGCAGAAGGAGCCCCACCTGCGGAAGGAAGTGCACGAACGCAACGGCAATGGCGGACACGGCGAACAGCTGACGGGGCAGGAACACCTTGCGAACCAGGGCCGCGTTTCCCACGATCGACGTCGTCGCGTTCTTGAACCCCTCCGAGAAGAGGTTGATCACGACGATGCCGGAGAACAGGTAGACGGCGTAGTTCGGTATCCCCCTGTTCATGTTGAGGAACAGTCCGAGCACGACCCAGAAGACCATGAACTGCGCCGCCGGACGCACGTACGACCAGGTCCAGCCGAGAACGGAGTTCCGGTAGCGGGTGGTCACTCCGGTATGCACCAGCAAGCGCAGCAGATAACGCCAGCGCACCACGTCGATCAGCCCATGGCTCTTGCCTGGAACCTCGAACTGGTCACGCGGGATGACGTCGAAAAGATCTCGGGTGTCGGTCACGGTCCCACTCACTCAGCGGCGACAGCGGGCGCTGTCGCGGACGTCATCATCCTATGACACCCTCCTGATCGGCCCGGAGGCGGCCATCCAGCCACGCGGAGAATCTCTTCGTGGCACCCTGCGACCAGAGTGCAGGATCCGCTTCCGGCTGAGCAGCCGAATCGGCGTCGAGGGCCCGTATGCGCAGCGCCGCCGCCTCAGCCGACTGCACGCGCTCTCCGAAGGAGTCCCCGATGACCCTCTCAGCGAACTCATCATCGCGCGCGATCACAGCGCATCCGAACGCCGCGGCCTCGAAGAGCACGGTGCTCGCGACCCCGACCACGACGCGGGCACGCGCGAGTGACGCGTATACATCCGGCTCGGTGTCGAACGAGATGCCTTCGGCAGAGGCGATGAGCGGATAGCGAGCAGCAGCGGCATCCCGCTCAGCCGGGTGCGGGCGGAACACGACCGTCCAGCCTTCGTCCAGCTCCCTTCGCAGCCGCGTGACGAACTCGTCGGTCGCCTCCGGCCGTGCTCGGGACGACACGACCAGCACCTGGCGCCGCCGCTCACGGCCCGCGTTCGCGGCGAGCCGCTCGAGGTGGGGCTTGCCGATGGCCGTGGCCACGCCGGGGAAGCTGATGGAGTCGGACCAGCGTCGCCCGAAGGTCAGCACCTCATCGGGAAGCGCGCGGCGCAGCCGCTCATCCTGGAAGGCCCTGCCGTAGTTGTAGGCCGCGTGCGAGGGGCCGATCCAGCCGTGCTGCGGCTCGGCCACGTAGGCGCCGAAGTCCTTGAACAGCCCCACGGTCTCTCCGTTGTAGGTGTAGGCAGCCGTATCCATCACCACCACCCGTGGTCGGACGCGCTCGAGCATGCGGCGAAGCTCATCCTGTTCGTGCGGGCGGGCCACCTCGGTTCGAAGCACACGGGTTCTGATAGCCGCGACCTTCGACTCGGGCACGCGCAGATGGGTGGCGAACCGGCCGAGCAGACGATCGGCAGCCCTGACGAGTTCGTCGGACGGCCGCTGTCCACGCGAGCGCAGCCGAGATCTCGCGATGCCTGCCTCCATGCTCAGAGTGGGCCGGTATTCGGGCGGGCCGAGTGGGGCGGGCAGCGGGAGCCGCTGGACCACCAGCGCGTCGTCCGCAGCCTCTGCGAAATCGTGGATCAGCCAGTTACGGGCTCGCCCGTCGCTCGCGGCGAGTGTGCCGCCGCCCACATAGAAGAGCACCTCGTGGGGTCGCGCTCGTCGGGCCGCATCCCAGCGATTCGGAAGATACGCCTTCACCAGCCGCCGCGCCTCGGCCCGGCGCGACCAGTTGTCGGACGTGACATCCACGCTCCCGGTCTGCGCCTCCGAGAGCGCCCAGGCGAAGCGCATCCGGACGATCGCCCACAGCGGGACCGTGGCACCGGGCAGCGTCTCGAAGAGCTCGTCGGGGCAGGCATCCTCCAGCTCCAGCAGCGCACGCACGGCCGGGCCGCGTCGGTCGGACGCCCCCGAGGAGCTCACAGGTCCTCCCGCTGCTCCATGAGCCATTCGACGATGCGGAAGTCGAATTCGCTGTCCACGTCGATCGACCGCTCCGCGGGCATCTCGTACAGGATCGTCGACGGGAGGAACACGACCTGATCCTCCAGCAGCGACGCCCGCCGCCAGACGTAGATGGACCCGTTCATGTCGAAGCAGCGCGGCGCGTCCTGGCGTCGCAGAACCGCATCATCGGGCTGCTTGCTGACGGCGACCGTGCCGTCCGGCTGCTCTTCGACCAGGTTGAAGTACGGATTGCGACGGGCCTCGGCGCCGGTGATCAGCGACTCAGCACCGGATTCCTCGAACATGCGCACGGCGACGCGGATGTCGTCGACCGTCCGCAGAGGGCTGGTGGCGTCGAGGTCGACGCAGACGTCATAGGTCTCTCCGGTGCGCTGCTCCGTGGTGCTCACGGCGTGCGCGATGGCGGGCACCTTGCCCGCGGTGTCCGTGGCCATCTCGGCTGGGCGGCGCACGACGCCCGTGGCGCCGAACCGGGGCGCCAGGGAGAGGATCTCCTCCGAATCGCTGGAGACGACGATCTCGTCGAAGAGGCCGGTCGCCGCCGCCTGCGCGACCGAGTGCCCGAACATCGGACGGCCCGCGACCAGGCGCAGGTTCTTACCCGGCACTCCCTTCGAACCGGCGCGCACCGTGATCGTGCAGATTCTCATCGACCTCTCCGTTCCCACGCCACCCTGGCGCGCTCCAGGTCCTCGGGCCGCCCCACGTCGATCCACTCCTCGTGGATCTCGTATGCGGTGACCGACCTGCCGTCGTCCATCAACCGCGACAGCAGCGTGGGCATGTCGCAGTACTCGTCGTGCTCGAGCAGCTGCAGCGCCGACGGATCGATCACGTAGATGCCCGCGCTGACGAGCTCGCTGTGGTACGGCTTCTCCGCCAGGCCCGTCACCCGGTGCCCGTCTCGGCGGATCACGCCATAGGGGATCTCGAAGCCGTACTCGCGTGCGCCGATGGTCGCATGGGCCGCGGCGTCGCGGTGGAACCCCAGCATCCGGCGCAGGTCGACGTCGGTCAGCAGATCGGAGTTCATCACGACGAAGGGCGAGTCGATCTGGTCGCGGAGCTGGGCCATCGCACCGGCCGTGCCGAGCGGCATCGGCTCGTGCAGATAGGTGATGTCCAGACCGTGCCGGCTGCCGTCACCGAGGTGCTCCTCGATGAGGTGACCGAGGTGATTCACCGACACGTGCACCCTGCGGAATCCCTGGCCGTGCAGGCGTCCGAGGATGATGTCGATCATGGGGGTCTCCCCCAGGGGCACGAGCGGCTTCGGAATGTCCTTGGTGATCGGATACAGCCTCTGACCCCGCCCTCCGGCCATGAGGACGACAGGAGTGGGCAGGGGCGTGGCGATGCGCTCGCCCTCCCCGACGATGTCGACGATGCGGCCGTCGTCGACGACGGCGACGACCCGGATGCCGCGCGTGGCCTTCAGCTCGTCGACGGCCTCCTGCGTCGCCGTGGGCGGAACGGTGGCCGGGGAGATGTTCATGACCCGGTCGACCGCGTCCTCGAGGGTCGCGCCGGCCAGCAGTCCCCGCCGGATGTCGCCGTCACTGACCGCGCCCACGAGGCGACCATCGGCATCCTCCACGAAGACCACCTGGCCTCTGCTGCGGTCGAGCCGGGAGAGTGCGTCGCGGATGCTCGTGCCGGGGCGCACGGACAGATCGGTGCTCGAGGTCATGCCGGCCCCTTCTTCTCGGATGCGATCGCCCTGGCTGGGACGCCGACGACCACCGCCCCTTCGGGCACGTCCTCGATGACGACAGCGCC
Source organism: Microbacterium esteraromaticum (assembly GCF_016907315.1). Classification (NCBI taxonomy): domain Bacteria; kingdom Bacillati; phylum Actinomycetota; class Actinomycetes; order Micrococcales; family Microbacteriaceae; genus Microbacterium; species Microbacterium esteraromaticum. The sequence continues at coordinate 2,865,823 of NZ_JAFBBS010000001.1, read as the reverse complement.
GGCCCCGATGAGGCTACCGGAACCCACGCTCACCCCCTGGATCACGCGGGCGCCGAGACCGACATGCGCACCGTCTCCGATGCGGACGCCTCCGGCGATGACGGCTCCAGGCGATACGTGCGAATGGGCGCCGACGACCACATCGTGCTCGATGATCGCGCCGGTGTTGATCAGGGCGCCCTCCTCGACGACCGCCCCCACGTTGACGATGGCTCCGGCGAGCACCTGCACGCCGTCGCCCAGGCGCGCACCGGGATCGACGAATGCCCGCGGGTGCACGACCCGCGCCGCTCGGAAGCCTCGTCGCACCGCCCTCTCGTGCAGCGCGCGTCTGGAGTCGGTGGAGGCTACCGAGCCCAGCCCGTTCACGAACAGGACGGCGCCGGGGTCGAAGGCGTCCATCGACTCGTCATCGCCGAGGTGCGGGCAGTCGTCGCCGAGGTCTCCCGGCTGCGGTGCGAGGTGGCCGAGCACGGTCCTGCCCTGCTCGCGCAGCGCCGCGAGAACAGATCTGGCGTGCCCGCCTCCGCCGAGAAGGATCAGCTCAGTCATCGATGAGCTCACCACGGCGGTAGTCGCGGTGGGCGGGTGCCCCGACCACCTCCCAGAAGTCGAACGATGTTCGTCCGGATGCCGGCCGGAAGCACACGACATCGGCCTCGCCGATCAGCTCGCCCGCCGTCAGGTCCCGCGCCGCGACCAGGCTGCGCCGCACCACTGCGCGGTTGCCCTCCTCGACGGACTGCGCCTTCTTCTCTGGCGAGCCGAGCATCACGCCGGTGCGACGCACCTCCTTCACGAGGTGCTCGAGTCCTTCCGGAGTCAGCGACGCCGCGTGATCGGGTCCCTCTGCGGTGGTGTCGCGTGTGAAGTGCTTCTCGATGACGGTAGCGCCCAGTCCGACGGCGATGACGGAGGCCAGCGAGCCGAGCGAGTGATCCGAATAGCTGATCCTGTGTCCGAACGTGGTCGCGATCGTCTGCAGAGCGCGGAGGTTCAGCTGCTCATCGGCCGCCGGGTATTCCGTGGTGCAGTGCAGGATCGTGACGTGCTCAGCGAAGGGGCGCACGTCGTCGCGGTGCTCCCAGGCATCCGCCAGCACATCATCGGTGAGACGCGCGTCGCGGGGGATCCTGCCGTCGTGCTGCTGCACGCCGGCGGCGATGAAGCGCAGTGCCCGCGAGATCTCCTGCACGTCGGCCATCCCTGTCGACAGGATGACCGGCAGGCCACTGCGTCCCGCCGCCACGAGCATCGGCGCGAAGGTCAGATCGCCCGAGGCGATCTTCACCAGCGGGATGCCGAGTTCGGAGACGAGGAAGTCGAGTCCTGCCAGGTCGAAAGCGGTGGAGAGGAACTGGATGCCGCGTGCACCGCAGTGCTCGCGGATCCGGCGGAACTCGTCGTGAGTCAGTTCCAGGCCCTTGAGCAGATCGTGCTGCGACGACCGCTCCGGCACCGCCTGACGCTGGTACTCGGCGAGTCCTGCCGTCTCGAGAGCCAGTGCGTCGGCCGAGAAGGTCTGGAACTTCACGGCATCCGCACCCGCGTCCGCCGCGATGTCCACCAGAGCCAGCGCCTCGTCGATGCTGCCGTTGTGGTTCACGCCGGCCTCGGCGATCACGAACACCTCGTGCTCAGTGCGAATCATGCTGCTCCTCCGGCAGGTCGTGGAAGGTCTTCTTCGGCGGTCTCGGCAGACGCGCGTCCCTCAGGGTGGCCGCCGTGCGGACGGCGAAGCCGGGCGTCCCGAAGGGGGTGTCGCCGTCGGAACCGGATGCTGCGGCGATCTGGCCACGGATCGCCGCGGTGATCGCTCCAGCGGTGGGGTCCGGCACGGCGACACTCGCACCGATCGGCCTGCCCTTCTGCCGATCCCCGACGAGCACTGAGGGGGTCCCCAGTACCGGCGCCTCGAGAACGGTGCTCGACGAGTTGCCCGCGACGACCGAGGCCCATCGCATCGCGCTCAGGTACCCGCGCTGTCCGAACGATTCGACGTAGTCGACGCGTTCCGCATGCTCGGCGACGAAGCGCGCGATCCTCTCGCGAACGGCCTCGGTGCCGATGTCGGAGTTGGAACCCGTGATGATGATGTGCAGGTCCTCGACCGCGAGCAGGCCCTCGAGGAGCTCCTCGGCCAGCTGCTCCGCGGGAGCGACGTCCATGACCGCGGGATGGAAGGTCACGAGCGCCGTCGGATCTGGCATCCGGATGCCGAACTGCGACTCGAGCTCCTCGCGCGGCATCGCATCGAACGTGTCGAGGATGTCGACGATCGGCGCCCCGTGGAAGAACACGCGCTCGGGGTCCTCTCCCAACTGGATCACCCGGCGACGGTGATCCGCCGTCGACGTGAAATGCAGATACGACATCTTCGTGATCGAGTGCCGAAGGGCGTCGTCCATCGCACCCTCGGTGAGCTCTCCGCCGTGGATGTGGGCGACCGGCACAGACAGGATGGTCGCGGCCGCGGCGGCCGCGAAGGCCTCCAGCCGATCTCCGAGGACGACGACCACGTCAGGGGCGAGCTCGACCAGAGCCCTGGCGTAGCCGGGCAGAGCCCGACCGATGTCCTCGGCCGCCGCGAGCGGCGTGTCGACACCGCTCCAGATCGGAACGGATGCGGCCACCTCGAACCCGTCGCTCTGGATCTCGCCGATCGTCCGGCCGAAGGCGTCGCTGAGGTGCGTACCCGTGACGATCAGTCGCAGATCGAGCTGCGCATCGTCTTCTATCGCCCGCAGCAGTCCGCGCAGCAGCCCGTAGTCCGCGCGCGTTCCGGTGACGACGGCGATCGTCCTCATGCGGTCGCCAGCGCCGGGGAGCTCGGGATGCACACCACCGACGAATGAAGTGCCTCCGCGATCGGCACCGGGCCGTGCGGCAGCCCACGGTACGGAGCCTGAGCATGCAGGAGGTTCCAGAACGGCCGGCACTGCAGGCCCGCGTCGTTCGTCGCCTCGAGGATCGCATCGCGACGCGCGACGCCGCCGCTCACCCGCAGCGCGCAGAGCCAGTAGTTGCTCGTGCTTCCCGTCGGCTCGGAGAGGAACTCGACGTCGGATACGTCTGCGAATGCCTCGTGGTACCGCGCTGCCAGCCGCCGCTTGTCGGCGAGGAACCGGGGCAGCCGTTCGAGCTGCGCCACCCCCAGCGCTGCATTCAGGTTCGGCATCCGGTAGTTGTAGGCCACCTCGTCGTGCTCGAACTCCCACCGATGCGGGAGCTTCCCCGTCGTGGTCAGGTGTCGCGCCCTCCCGGCGAGCTCGTCGTCGTCGGTGAGGATCATGCCTCCACCGCCGGTGGTGATGATCTTGTTGCCGTTGAAACTGACGATGCCCAGGCGGCCGAAGGTTCCGGTGTGCACCCCGTCAACACGGCTGCCCAGCGACTCGGCTGCGTCCTCCACCACGGGCACGTCGTACTCGGCCGCGAGCGACACCAGTTCGGCGATGCGCATGGGATGTCCGAGGGTGTGCATCGGGACGATCGCGGCGATGCGACGACCGGTTACCGCATTCATGAGACCTTCGGACGTGACGCGCGCCGACCGCAGCACGTCTGCGACCGCCTCGACGGAAAGCCCGAGCGTGGCCTCATCGCTGTCCACGAAGAAGGGCCGCGCGCCCGTGTGCGCAACCGCATTGGCCGTCGCCACGAAGGACAGCGTCGGCACGATGACGTCCTCACCCGCACCTACTCCAGCCAGCTGCAGGGCGACCTGCAGCGCCGACGTGCCGTTCGACACCGCGATCGCGTGCCCGGCCCCCGTGAAATCGGCGATGCCTCGCTCGAAGTCGGTGACGAAGGCGCCGACGCTCGAGACGAATGTCGAGTCCAGGCACTCCTCGACCCGCCGCTTCTCGAGCTCCCCGATGTCGGGAACGTGCAGCCCGACGAAGGGCTCGTCGCCCACGACACTGCGGATGGTGCGGACGAGGTCCTCGGGGGTGCTCATACGACGTACGCGTCGGTGCGGTAGCGGGCCAGGTTGGCGGGGTCGGTGAACCACTCGGCGGTTGCGCGCAGACCCTCCCGGAATCCGTCTGCACCGTCGTACTTCGGCGCCCACCCGAGGATCTCGCGAGCCTTGGTGTTGTCCGAGAACAGGCGCTCGACCTCCGAGTTGGCCGGTCGCAGACGCGCCGGGTCCTCGGTCGCGACGGCGTCGACGCCCATCACCTCCGCGATGAGATCGAACGTCTGACCGATCGACACCTCGAATCCGACGCCCAGGTTGATGACCTCGCCTGCCCCGGCGGAGCTGGTGAGCGCCGCGGTGAACCCGGAGACGGTGTCGGGAACGTAGGTGAAGTCGCGCGTGGGGGTGAGTGCTCCGAGCTGCACCTCCCGCTTGCCCGCGGCGAGCTGGCTGATGATCGTCGGGATCACCGCACGCGCCGACTGGCGCGGGCCGAAGGTGTTGAACGGACGCACGGTCACAGCGGGAAGGCCGAACGAGGAATGGAAGGCCTTGACCATCTGGTCGGCGCCGATCTTCGAGGCCGAGTACGGAGACTGGCCCTGCAGCGGGTGCCCCTCGTCCATGGGCACGTAGCGGGCAGTGCCGTACACCTCGCTCGTCGACGTGTGGATGAACCTCGAGACGTCCGCCGCGCGTGCGGCGTTGAGCAGGTTGAGGGTGCCCTGGATGTTCGTCTGCACGTACAGATCCGGAGCCGCGTACGAGTAGGGGATGGCGATCAGCGCTGCGAGGTGCAGCACAGCATCCCGGTCACGCACTGCCGACATCATCAGCGCGGGATCACGCACATCGCCCGGCAGGAACTCGATCTCGCTCGCGACATCGTCGGAGATGCCGTCGAGCCAGCCGCGGGAGTCGAACGAGTTGTAGAGCACGAGGGCTCGCACATCGTGTCCGTCCCGAACCAGCTGCTCCGCCAGGTGCGATCCGATGAATCCGTCAGCTCCCGTGAGCAGTACTCTCATGCTCTCGAGTCTATCTGACGGCGGTCCCGAGCCTTCTCATGGCCGGCCCGTCAGCGGTACGAGACGGTGGCCGGCTTGCCGATGGCGTAGGTGATGGAGCCGCCGCGGAAGGCCTGCGAGCACGAGGTCGCCGAGCAGGTCTCCGCGCCCGTCGGCCAGCCGAGCTTGCCGCGCAGCCACCCCGCCGCACTGTACGCCGTCATGATCGTCGTCGACGACGAGAACGTCCCCGCCGCGGATGCATGGATGAAGCCTCGCTCGTACTTCCTGGCGAGACCGTTGCCGTTGCGATCCGACACCACAGAGACATCCGCCACCGCGTTCCCCAGCGCACCGGCAGAACCGCCGGCGGCCTTGTAGGCCGCATCGATCGCGCCAGGCGCGACGCCGACCAGCGCCACTGCCGCCTTGCCCTTGGTGTAGGCGATGGAACCGCCCTGGAACGCCTGCGAGCAGTACGTTCCCGCGCAGCTCTCCGCGCCCGTCGGCCAGCCGAGCTTGCCGCGCAGCCACCCCGCCGCACTGTACGCCGTCATGATCGTCGTCGACGACGAGAACGTCCCCGCCGCGGATGCATGGATGAAGCCTCGCTGGTACTTCCTGGCGAGACCGTTGCCGTTGCGATCCGACACCACAGAGACATCCGCCACCGCGTTCCCCAGCGCACCGGCAGAACCGCCGGCAGCCTTGTAGGCCGCATCGATCGCGCCAGGCGCGACGCCGACCAGCGCCACTGCCGCCTTGCCCTTGGTGTAGGCGATGGAACCGCCCTGGAACGCCTGCGAGCAGTACGTTCCCGCGCAGCTCTCCGCGCCCGTCGGCCAGCCGAGCTTGCCGCGCAGCCACCCCGCCGCACTGTACGCCGTCATGATCGTCGCCGAGGATGCGAACGTCCCGGATGCGGAGGAATGGATGCGTCCGCCCGCGAAGCCACGGGTGAGACCGCTGCCGTTCTCGCTGGCGACGACACCGGCGCTCTCGGTGGCGGCGCCCAGCGGGCCCTTGATGCCACCGGAGGCGGTGTGGACCTTCGTGATCGCGGCGGCGCTGACGCCGATGGTGGAGGCTGCCAGGCTGGAACCGGAGAAGCTGATGAGGCCTCCTGCGAACGCCTGCGCGCATACCGCGCCGGTGCAGACCTCGGCGCTGGCCGGCCAGCCGAGCGCACCGCGCAGCCACCCCGCTGCACTGTATGCGGTCATGATCCTGCTCGATGTGCTGAAGGTGCCCGAGGCCGAGGAGTGGATCCACCCGCCTTGGAAGCCCTGCACCACGCCGTTGCCGTTCGGGTCGGTGATCCTCTGCTCCGCGTTCACGGGCCATCCCAGGGCTCCGCGCAGCCAGCCGGCCTTGCTGTACGTCGTCATGAGGGTCGCCGATGTGGCGAACGTCCCTGCTTCCGACGCATGGATGTACCCGTTCTGGTAGTGCTGGGCGAGGCCATGGCCGTTGGGGTCGGTGACGAGGGTCCTGTCCCCCGCCTGCGCCCCGAGCACGCCAGCCGATCCTCCCTGCGCGGCGTGCAGCGCATCGATCGACTTCGACGTGGCCTTCAGCGTCGCGAATGCCGGCTTGCCCGTGGCTGCGCCGATGAAACCGCCGGTGAAGTCCTGCACGCACGATGCGCTGGTGCACGTCTCGCGGCTGGTCGGCCAGCCCAGCGAGCCGCGCAGCCAGCCCGCTGCGCTGTACGCCGTCATGAAGCGGGTCGACGAGGCGAATGTCCCTGCGGCTGACTGGTGGATCCATCCGCTGTCGAACTGCTGGCCGACGCCGTTCCCGTTCGGATCCGTGATGGCGCGCGGCGTCTCCTTCGGGTACCCGAGCGCACCGCCCAGGCCGCCTTGCACGAGGTACTCCTTGTATATCGGCCCGTAGACCGTCAGCGCACCGCGTGCTTTCGTCCAGGTGATGATCCCGTTGGCATAGGTCTGAGTGCACCGCGCCGTGGTCGCCGTGCACGACGGATTCGTCTTGACCGCGCCCAGGACGCCGGTGGATCCGCCGAGCGAGGTGTACAGCGCCTTGATGTCTCGCAGCGGGTCGACTGTCACGGCAGGCTTCTGCGTCGACCCGAACCAATCGGTGAAGTAGTTGTAGAAGTTGCGGTTGCCGTAGCTCGAGCAGCCGTCTCCCGTGCCGTAGCCGGCCCTGAGCGATGCCGCGTTGGGCTGATAGGGCGTGTAGTAGTACAGGGCCGAGGTCGCCTTGTTGGCGACGTAGACGGGCGACGAGCCACAGGAGATCTCGACGTCATAGCGGATCTTCCAGGTGTTGCCGGGCTTGTACCACGTGAAGTACCTGCCCTCCATGTAGATCTGCATCTGGCGCGCTGCGCCGTAGATCTGGTGGAAGAAGCCGACATACGCGGGATTGCAGGGAGCGTCGTCTGGGCAGCCCTGGCCGAGCGCCTTGTCGTACCGCCACTTGCTCGGATACGTGTGCGTGACCAGACCCTGCTCCTTCTGCAGCATGACGATCAGCACCTGCGGGTTGATGCCGCACGACTGCGCGACGCGGTGGATGATCCGCGCCGCGGACTCGCCGCGGGCCCCCGTGTAGCCCTTGCAGTACGCATCCGCGGAGCGGGACACCGAATCCGTCTTGTAGTCCTTCAGGCAGATGATCGGCCCGTACTTGTCGGTGCCGCCCCGGCAGGTCTTGACCTTCGAGTTGAAGAAGCTCTGGATCTGCGCCTCGGTCATCGTCGTGCGGTCGGTGAAGACCGCATCGCTGATGATGTTGCCCGCCGACCAGCCGCTGAGCGACATCTTCGCGGGGCCGTTGACGCCGGCCGCCACAGGAGCCGCAGCGGCCGTCGCAGGCACGGCGGTGCCGAGAAGCAGCGCGAGCACGGCGACGATCGTCGTCGCCCAACGAGCCGTCCTTGACACCATTCGGGGGCGCAATCCACGTGAATGCATGTGAATAGTGTGACTGAAGTTGCGAGATGATGCCACTGGGGCGGTATATTGCGGGATCTCGCTCGGCGTGTCGCGCGACTCTGAACGTTCTCTCAGAGTTCCGCGTGCAGGGCCCAGACGCGTTCGGCCGAGCTCGGCCAGGAGAACGCCCTGGCCCGATCCGACCCGAGAACCCGCAGGCGCTCCCGACCCGATCCGAGCGCATCGACGAGCGCGTCGGACAACTCGTCCGAGGCCACGACCGCTCCCCCGTCGGCGAGGACGTCGCGGTGCACGCCCGACTCCACCGCCACGATCGGGACACCGAGTTCCATCGCCTCGATCAGACGCCACGGCCAGCACATCGCCGGAGAGGAGGCGACGACCGCCCGGGCCCCGGCGAGCGTCGCCGCTCGCGATGCATCGTCGAGCACGCCCCTGATGTGCACGCGTCCGTGAGGCAGCCCCGCCGCCGCGGCCAGGTCGGCGAGCGTGGGCTCGGTGCCCTCCTCGGCATCCACCACCACCGCATCCGTCCCGGCGTGCGCCGTCGCTCGGAAGCCCTGCTCGAGCGATGCGGCGTCCCCTGTGAGGACCACGTAGTCACGGGGCAGCTGCAAGCCGGCGCGCAGCGCCGCGGCATCATCAGGTGAGCGGAACCCGGTCGGCGCTGCACCGGCGATCACCCGGATGCGGTCGCCCAGTGGCGCGATCTCGTCGAGGCGCTCCGCCATGGCATGGGAGGGCACGATCACCGCATCCGCGTGCTTGACGGCGCGCTTGAGCATCGACCGCTGCCACACCACACTCGCCTTCGACAGTGTGTCCGGACTCTCCCAGGCGCACAGGTCCCAGAGCGTCACGGTGGTCTGGTCGTGATCGTGCACGCGGTCATGACGGACCAGCGGAGCCAGCAGCGTCGGCGAGTGGATGAGACCGCCGCCGACTCCGGCGGTGATGCCCATCTGCCAGGCGCCGGCCAGCTCGCGCCGAGCCAGAGGCAGGGTGCGGATCTCGTGCAGGCCGGGCATCGTCACCGACGTGCCGCTCGGCGCGATGGCAGAGACGCCGCAACCGCGCGGCGCGGTGCGGATCAGCCCCTCAGCGAGTCCGAGCCCTGCTCTCGCCAGGTCGGCATCGACGCCGATCTGGTCGAACACGACACGCAGCTGCACACTCATGAGGTCAGCCTAACCTCGCGGCCACGGCCACCCGGGTCGCCCCACCGGCGATCGTCGCACTCGGCAGCGCTTGTCACTTCTCGAGCTCGACGAGATCCTTCTCGGCGATCAGCTCGAGAGAGAGCACCCGGTACCCCTCCGCCTCGAAGAAGACGGTCATCCGGTCCTCCTCCACCGACATGACGGTGCCCGGCCCCCACTCCTCGTGGCGCACGCGATCGTCCACGCCGAACGCGCCCTCTGCCCACCCGCCGTCCGGGGTCGAGGGCTCGCCCTCCTCGCACAGGTCGCAGTTGCCGCACTTCTCGCCCAGATCCTCGCCGAAGTAGTGCAGCAGGGTTCGACGCCGGCACCTGCGGCTCTCGGCGTACGAGCGCATCATCTCGATCCTGGTCTGCTCGATGCGCTCGCGCTCGTCCGCCCGCTCCCGCGCGTCCGAGACAGCCTCGGCGGGGTCCCCCGGCGTGAGCAGCCGCACACCCTGCCTGCCGATGCGCACGTGCCCGGTGTCGGACAGCAGCGCCAGCAGGGCGGTGACGCGACGGCTCGACAGCCCGGATGCCTCAGCGAGCTCCGTGCGCTTGCTTACCCCGCCGCCCAGCGCACGCAGCACCTTTCGCAGCTCCCCCGCCGATGGCCCGCCCCCGGTGAAGAACCTGCGCAGCGCGAGATCCTCCGGGCGGAAGTGCAGAACGGCGACTGCCGGCTGCCCGTCGCGGCCGGCTCGACCGATCTCCTGGTAGTACGCGTCCAGCGACTCCGGAGCATCGGCGTGCACCACGAACCGCACATCCGGCTTGTCGATCCCCATCCCGAACGCGCAGGTGGCGACGACGACGTCGAGCCTGCCCTCGAGGAGGTCCTCGTGCACCCGATCGCGGCGCTTCGCCGCCATGCCCGCGTGGTACGCCGCCGCGCGCAGACCCCGCGCCTGCAGCAGCTCGGCGTAGCTCTCGGTGTCGCGCCGGGTGGCCGTGTAGACGAGCCCTGGCTTCGCCAGCTGCACGACCTCGTCCACGACAGCAGCCCTCTTCGCGGCATCGTCGGTATGCCTGCGAACCTCCAGCGAGATGTTCGGTCGGTCGAGATCGCCGATGCATTCGAGAGGATCGTGAAGGTCCAGTCGCCGCACGATCTCCGCGCGGACAGGTGTCGATGCCGTCGCCGTGAGCGCCATGATCGGCGGCCGTCCGAGGCGGTCGGCCGCGGCGCCGAGCGTGAGGTAGTCAGGGCGGAAGTCATGCCCCCATGACGCGATGCAGTGCGCCTCGTCGACCACGAGAAGAGTCACGTCGAGCTCAGCAAGCGCCTCGAGGACGTCATCCTTGGCCAGCTGCTCGGGCGCGAGCAGCACGATCCGAGCGCCGCCGCTGCGCAGCATCCGCCATGCCTCGCGCGTGCGGCGCACCCCGCCTGCCGAGTTCAGGACGACCCCGGCCGGGGCGTCCGGAGAGTTCTCCATGCCGACCAGCTGGTCTTCCTGAAGCGCGATCAACGGCGACACCACGACGGTCACGCCCTCACGAAGGGTCGCCGCGACCTGGTACATCGCCGATTTCCCGTATCCGGTGGCCAGCACCCCGAGCACGTCCCGACCGCGCACGGCTGCCGCGATGGCATCCCGCTGCGCGCCTTTCAGCCGATCGATTCCGAAGGAGTCCCGTGCGACACGGTCGATGTCATCTGCGCTCACTGCCCCAGTCGACCGCAGCTCGGCGGGTGACGCCACGGGGTTGCGTGGCGAACCGCGCAGCCCCTATGCCGGGATCAGGAGCCGTCCGTCGCCGGCGTCTGCGTCGGCGGATGCAGCGTCTGCTGGATCATGTCGCGAATGCGCGCGTAGTCGGGCTCGTGCTCGTCTACACCGGATTCGGGTGTGAGCTCGATCTGCGCGACCTTCTGCTCCTTGGCCTTCATCACGAGGCCGAAGAACTCCGGCAGCTTGTCCTGCGGCAGGTCCGTCTCGACGAGAGCCGTTCCGGCGGCCGCGATCTCGTTGAAGCGCGCGACCACATTCTCGGGAGTGAACTGATCGAGGATGGCCACCTGCAGCTGACGCTGACGCTTCATGCGGTCCCAGTCGCTGGTGGTGTAGCGCGACCGCGCGTACCACTGCGCGGTATCCCCGTCCATGTGCTGCATGCCCGGCTCGATCCAGCCGGTCGCCCACTCCTCGACCGGGCGGCCCGTGTCACCTGGTCCGCCGCCCTTGGGCAGGCGCTCGGTGACCTCGATGTCGACACCGCCGAGTGCGTCGATCAGCTCCGCGAAGGCATCCATGTCGACGAAGACGTAGTACGGGATCTCGATCCCGAGCGCACCCTCCGCTGCGTCCTTCGTGGCCTCGATGCCTGGCGCGGAGTCGTGCTTCGCGGCGTCCGGATACAGCCCGGTTCCATGATCCTCGCGGCAGACCTCAGCGGCATTGCGGATGTGGTTCATCCACGGGTTCCAGCCGCACGTGCGGCTCGAGTGGCCCTCGAACCCGTTCGGGTACAGCTCCTGCATGGGGCTGCCCTCGCTGAAGGGCGCGTTGGGCAGCTCGCGCGGGATGCCGGTGATCGTCACGGCACCGCTCTCGGCGTTGACCGAGACGACGGAGATGCTGTCGAAGCGCATGGAGTCCCGGCCGTCGCCGCTGTCCGCACCGAGCAGGAGGATGTTGTAGTAGCCGTCGCTGGGCGGCAGGCTCGGTCCTCCGCCGCCGAAGATGCTTCCGATGGCGCCGCGGCTGGAGGCCGCGACGGTCGACCCGTAGACGGCGCCGGATGCTGCCAGTGAGAGCACCAGGACGGATGCCACGGGCAGCGCCCAGCGTGACACGGTCGGCACCCTGATCAGCCGCACCAGGCGCAGGGCGTCGATCGTGAGCACGACCCACAGGATCGCGTAGCCGATGAGCAGCACCTGCACGAGGGTGAGCACGAACCACGACAGCGGGCCGACGACGAGCCAGACGAGCGCACCGCGGCCGAACAGCGCGAGGCCCGCGCCGATGAGCACGAGGAGCCAGCCCGACAGGGTCGCGCCGAGGCCGAAGCGCCCGAGACGCCTGTTTCCGGCGAGCACCTGCGCCGACCCGGGGATGAGCGCGTTCAGCACGACGAGCCACCAGCCCCGTCGCGCCATCGTGGCCTCGTCGGCGGTGTCGGGGTAGCGCAGCGGGCGCGTCTCGATGAGCGGCCGCCCGCCTCGCGCGGAGGCGTGCGGAGCGGCCAAGGTCACAGGGAGTCCTTCAGCCGATGGTTCTTCTGCTCGACCTGACGCTCGAGCTCGGCCGCGTACTCCTCGACGCGATCCGCGAGAGCCGCATCGGAGGTGCCCAGGATGCGAGCCGCGAGCAGGCCGGCGTTGCGCGCACCACCGATCGACACGGTCGCGACGGGGATGCCGGCGGGCATCTGCACGATCGACAGCAGCGAGTCCATGCCGTCGAGATATGCGAGCGGCACCGGGACGCCGATGACCGGCAGGGCGGTCATCGAGGCGATCATGCCGGGCAGGTGCGCTGCTCCCCCGGCGCCCGCGATGATGACGCGGACACCGCGGCTGCGTGCCTCTCGCGCGTAGCTCATCAGCTTGTCTGGCGTGCGGTGCGCCGACACGACCTCGACCTCATGCGCGATGCCGAAGTCGGTGAGCGCCTGTGAGGCGTCGCCCATCACGCGCCAGTCGGAGTCGGATCCCATCACGACGCCGACCAGGGGCGAGCTCGAGGAGTGCAGTGGCTCAGTCACCATGACAGGTTACGGGGCGCCTCTGTGAGAAGTTCGCAGCGGCACGCGCCGCGTCGGCTCGTCGGCACCCCCGATCGGCTCAGAGGAAGAGCGACGCGGTGACCCGTGCGATGTAGGCGACATCGTCGAGATCGTCGCCCGAGACGTTCACGTGACCGACCTTGCGACCAGGGCGCGGAGCCTTGCCGTAGGTGTGGATCTTCGCCTCGGGGTGCTGCTGCATGGCGGGGGCGAATCGCTCCGCGAGGGTTCCGTCCTGCGGGCCCCCGAGGATGTTGATCATGACCGTCCACGGCTGACGAGGTTCGGTGCCGCCGAGAGGAAGGTCGGCGACGGCCCGCAGGTGCTGCTCGAACTGCCCGGTGACGGCGCCGTCCTGGCTCCAGTGACCGCTGTTGTGCGGACGCATGGCCAGCTCGTTCACCAGGATCCGCTCGTCATCGGTCTCGAAGAGCTCGACCGCCAGCATCCCCGTCACGCCGATGCCCTCGGCGATCCGCCGGCCGATCTGCTCGGCGACCTCGACGAGCCGCTCTGTCGTGTCGGGCGCCGGCGCGATGACCTCGGCGCACACGCCGTCGCGCTGGACGGTCTCGACGACCGGGTAGGCGGCCATGTCGCCGCTCGGGCGACGGGCGATCTGCTGCGCCAGCTCGCGACGGAAGGAAACGAGCTCCTCGACGAGCAGGGCCTCGCCGGCTGCGGCGTCGAACCAGTCGGCGGCCTCGGCGCCCGAGCGCACGACCCGCACGCCCTTGCCGTCATAACCGCCCCTCGGCGTCTTCACCACCGCGCCTCCGTTGTGCTCGTCGATGAAGCGCTGCAGCTCGTCGGCATCGCGCACCGGCGCCCAGTCGGGCTGCGGCACGCCGAGCTCGGCGAGCCGCGCTCGCATGACCAGCTTGTCCTGCGCGTACTGCAGGGCGTCGGGGCCCGGATGCACCTGCGCACCGTCAGCGACGAGCGCGCGAAGCACCTCCTGCGGGACGTGCTCGTGGTCGAAGGTGATGACGTCGACGTCATTGGCGAAGGCACGCACGGTCTCGAGGTCGCGGTAGTCGCCCACCGCCGTGGCCGCGAGCTGGGCCGACATGCCCTCGTCCTCGGCGAGCACCCGGATGTCGAGCCCGAGTTCGACCGCAGGAGCGATCATCATCCGAGCAAGCTGTCCTCCGCCGATCACACCCACGCGCACGGTCATGCAGCGCCCCTTTCGTCGCATCCATTCTCGCGCACTCCGCGAGTGCCCTCGGACGCCCCGAGGTCAGACGGACGGACTCGCCGCCTGGGCGTCGCGATGAGCGAGGATCTGGTTCACCTCGACCTGGTCGGCGAGCACCTCGTGCACGAGGTTGGCCATCGGAACGTTCTGCAGTCGCATGGGTGCGTCGACGCCGTTGCTCAGCGTGATCGTCCCTGCGCCCCACAGTCGTTGCAGCGGGCCCCGGCGCACGCCGATCGAGTAGCCGCGCATGTGCGAGAGCTCCCGTCTGCGCCGAGAGCCGAGTCCCTCGCGCAGGATGACCCGGCGCGTGGTGATCGTGCAGGTGCGCGAGATCCAGAACAGGTACGGCAGCACGACGAACAGCAGGATCACGATTCCAGCGGCGGCCAGCAGCATCCAGTCCTCGAACGGAGCGGGCAGATTGCCGTAGAGGTACGCCGTCGCACCCGTCGTCGCGATGAGCAGCAGGGCCGGCCAGAACAGCCGCCGTGCGTGGCTGCGAAAACGCGCCACCAGCAGCTCTTCGACAGGCGCACCCGGGGGCGGCATCTTCGGCCGACCACCGAGAGTCACGGGCTGGGTCACACCTCCATTGTGCCCGCGACCCGGCGTCGGCGCGGCAGGCCCGCCGGGCGTGCCGGATCGGGGCGTGCCCGCTCGCGTTCAGGCGAGGCGGGCGTGGACGACATCTCCGGATGCCACTGCCCTCGTCGTCCCGCCGATGTCCACCACCAGGCATCCGTCGTGCTGCAGCCGCACAGCGCGTCCGTGCAGCACGTCTCCGCCGGGCAGCGTGACGTCCACATCCCGGCCGATGCTGAGGCAGCGCCGTTCGGCTTCGGCGTGCAGGCCGGACGCGACGGCGTCGGCGCTCTTGATGAGTCCGTCGACGAGAGCGATGAGCTCGGACAGGTACTCGGCCAGCAGCCTGTCGGCGTCGACGCTCACGCCCAGGACCGCGAAGGAGGTCGCGGTCTGCACCGGCAGCTGGGCCTCGGTCATCGATGTATTCACGCCGGTGCCGACGACGATCCCCTGCGCGGTGACCTCGGCGAGGATGCCGCAGATCTTCCGTCCGTCGACGAGCACGTCGTTCGGCCACTTGAGCCCCACGTCGCGCCCGGGAAGCTGCGCAGCCACAGCATCCGTCATCGCGACACCTGCCGCCAGCGGGACCCACCCCCATGCGTCGATGTCGGCCGGCAGGTCGCGCAGCAGTGTCGACGCGGCGAGCGCCGAGCCCGCCGGGGTCGCCCAGGTGCGATCCAGCCGGCCACGGCCGGCCGTCTGCGCGTCGGTGAGCAGCATGGCGGGGTGTCCCAGGCGCTCCCCCGCCTCGATACGACCCCGCAGCTCGGCGTTGGTCGAACCGCAGGTGTCGAGGACGATCAGCGGATCGGCGAGCGCGCGTGTGCGCGGCAGCTGCATCAGTCGTCGTCCTCGGGGGCGTCTTGGTCGTCATCGTCGGGGGCGTCGCCACCCGCATCCCGGGCGTGCCACTCGTCCCACTTCTGCATGAGCTGCTCGATGGCGCCATGGAACTTCGCGGTCGCCGCCCCCGGCGTCGTGTCGCCGAAGTAGTGCTGCACCCAGGTCCGCAGGCGCGTGACCGCCTCGTCGTCGGCCGCGACCCGCTCGACCTCGGCGACGATGTCGGCGGCGCCGTCCACGGTGAGCCATTCGCACGCCGAGAGGTACCCCGTGGTGTCGATGGATGCGCGCTCGTCGGCCGGCCGCGTGATCAGCAGCGGCTTGCCTGCGGCGAGACGGTCGTAGACCATCGCGGAGATGTCGACGACTGCGACGTCGGCGGCGGCGAGCTGCCAGCCGAGCTCCGGTCCGTCGTCGTACACGTGCTGCGCTGCGGCATTTGCGGCGTTCGCCTCCGCGATCGCCGCCAGGATCCGCCGGTGCGCGGCGCCGTACTCGTCGTCGACCACGCCGCTGCGCGGGTGCGGACGGTAGATCACCCGGTGATGCCCTGTGGCCAGCAACTCGGTGACGAGCTTCTCACCGTGCGAGACGATCGAGCCGTAGTGCGCCGACGGACGGTCCCCCTCCCAGGTGGGTGCGTAGAGAACGACCTGACGCTCATCCGGCGTGTACGGGAGGGTGCCCGAATAATGGTCGGCCTGCGGCCGGCCGATCTCGATCGCGCGCTTGTCGAGGTCGTAGTCCCACAGAGTGCGGCTCAGCCGTTCCCGCGCCGCCTGACCCGCGATCAGCGCGTAGTCGTATGCCTTGTACTGATTCGTGGTCATGTACATCTTGTCGGACTCGCCGTGGTTGATGAACACATGCCAGCGACGGCCGTAGCGGAACATCTGGAAATTGCGGGTGTTCTGGTTCACGTAGAGGACGATGCGGATGTCCTGCTTGGCGATGAACTTCTCGAGATCGCGCACCGTGGGCACGAAGGCCACGGGCGGGCCGTCCTCCTCGATCAGCTTCTCGGCGCCGGTCGCGCTGCGCGAGAGCACGACGACGGGCCAGCGCTTCGCGAGCTCCGCGAGCGGACGGTACCACTGACGCATCTGGTACATGTTGACCGCCCCGTCAGCGAAGTAGACCGCGATGCGGTAGTGCTGATGCGGATGCGGCCCCTGCGCGGCGAGCCGTCGACGCACCCGCTGCACGGCTGAACGCGAGGCGAGGGCCTTCTGCAGCAGTCGATACGCCTTCTTGCCATCTGAGACCACACCCATCCCTCCAGGATACCGGCGACGACGGCGCATCTCAGGCCTCGGGACGCCCGGCAGCGGCCTCCCAGAGTCGGTCGATCGCCGCCTCGAACCGGGCGGTCGCTGCCCCCGGCGTCGTATCGCCGAAATACCGTGCCGACCAGCGGCTCAGCCTGTCGATCGCCTCAGCGTCGACGCGCACGCGCTCGATCGCCGCCGCCCCGTCCCCGGCGGCCTCCTCGGCCGTGAGCCATTCGCACGCCGAGAGGTATCCACTCGCGTCGATCTCCGCCTCGGAGCTTGTCGGGCGGGTCACGAGGAGGGGGCGCCCCGTGGCGAGGCGGTCGTAGATCATGGCAGACACATCGAGCACGGCCACGTCGGCCGCCGTCAGCTGCCAGCCGATCTCGGGCCCGTCATCGTGCACGTGGTGCGCGGCGGGGTCCGCTTCGTTGGCCGCCGTCAGCAGCCCCACGATCCGCTCGCTCGCGGCCCGGTAGTCGTCGTCCATCACCCCCGTACGGGGGTGGGGGCGGTAGATCACACGATGCCGGCCGGTGGCCACCAGCGCCTCGACGAGCGCCACTCCGTGCGTGCGCACCGACCCGTATGCCATCGATGCCCTGTCGCCCTCCCACGTCGGCGCGTACAGCACCACCGTCCGCTCATCCGGTGCGAACGGCAGCTCGCCGGTGAAGTGATCCGCCTGCGGGCGGCCGATCATGGTCGTGCGGGTATCGACGTCGTAGTCCCACAGGGCATCCGCGAGGCGGTCGCGTGCAGCCTCTCCTGCGATGAGCGCATGGTCGTACGCCTTGTACTGATTGCTGATCATGTAGACCTTGTCGGACTCGCCGTGATTGATGAACACGTGCGTGCGGCGGCCATACCGGAACATCTGGAAGTTGCGGGTGTTCTGATTCACGTAGAGCACGATCCTGATGTCCTGCTCGGCGAGGAAGGCCTCCAGCTCAGCGATCTCCGGCACGAAGGCGACGGGCAGCGCGTCGTCGCGCAGCAGCGCCTCGGCGCCCAGCGGCGAGCGCGAGATCACGACAACGGGGTACCGCTCGGTGAGCCGTCGCAGCGGCCGGTACCACTGACGGATCTGGTACATGTTCACGTCGGTGTCGGCGAAGTAGACCGCGATCCGGAAACGGTGCGCAGGCAGCGGCGGCCTCTCGGCCAGCATGTGCCGTACGCTCTCACGCGCCGCGCGGATCCGTATCGCGCGGCGCAGCAGCCGGTACGCCTTCTTCGCATCTCGGAGTGCGTCCATCCGGGGGACGCTAGCCGTCGAACCTCCGAATCGTCCGAACCGGGCTGCCGAGGGCGCATGACATGATCGACACGTGCACGATGACGACAGGATCACCTCCGCCGGCGTCTCGTTCGTGATGCCCGTGCTGAACGAGCGTGCGTACCTCGAGCACGCGGTGCGCTCGGTCCTCGAGCAGGACGTCGACGGACCGACCGAGCTGGTCCTCGCCCTCGGTCCGTCGAGCGACGGCACGACCGAGCTGGCACGCCGCCTCGCAGCCGAGGACGAGCGGATCCTTCTCGTCGACAATCCCGCGGCGCACATCCCCGTCGGCCTCAATGCGGCCATCCGCGCCAGCACCCACGCGACGATCATCCGGGTCGACGCTCATTCCGAGCTCTCGCCCGGGTACGCGCGGCGTGCTCTCGAGACGCTTCAGCGCACGGGAGCCGCGAACGTCGGCGGTGTGATGCGGGCCGATGGCCGCACACCGTTCCAGCGCGCGGTCGCACGCCTGTACAACTCGCCCGTGGGGCTGGGCGGAGGTGCGTACCACGGCAGCGATCATGAGGGCGAGGCCGAGTCGGCGTACCTCGGCGTGATGCGCCGTGAGGTGATCGAACAGGTCGGCCTCTTCGACGAGACGATCCGTCGCGGCGAGGACTGGGAGCTGAACCTGCGCATCCGACAGGCCGGGCACCTGGTGTGGTTCGATCCCGCGCTGTCGGTCACGTACTGGCCACGGGAGAGCTGGGTGCGACTGGCACGGCAGTTCCGTGCGACCGGCGCCTGGCGCGGTGAACTCGTGCGCCGCTTCGGTCGCAGGAACGGACTGCGGTACTTCGCCCCGCCTGCGCTCGTCATCGTGACCGCCGCGGCAGCGCTGGTCGGCGTCCTGCAGCTCGTCGGCCTGCTGCGCGGCGTCGCCGGCCTGGTCGCCTCGATCGTCTATCTGCCCCTGATCGCGTACGCGCTGCTCGTCATCGGCGTCGGTCTCGCCGGTCCAGGCGGTGTGCGCCAGCGACTGTGGACCATGGCGGTGCTGCCCACGATGCACTTCTCCTGGGGCCTGGGCTTCATCGGCGGGGCGCTTCGAGGGGCTCGTGACACCGTCGACGCCTCACGACTCGGCTCGCGCAACACGCCGCTCCCCTGACCGCCGCCTCTCCCCTGACCGCCGTGCGGGTCAGGGGTCGCACGCTCGGCGATCAGACGGTCAGCCAGCCCTGATCGAGGATGCGCGAGACGACGCGATCGGCCGCCTGACCGTCGTCACGACGATTGAACTGCGATCGCCAGGCCGCATAGCGCTCACGGAAGGCCTCGGGCACCTCGAGGTCGTCGAGCGCGCGCACGAGCTCATCCTGGCTGTGCACGAGGGGGCCGGGAGCCCGCTCGGCGAGATCGAAGTAGAACCCGCGCAGCTGGCCACGGTAGTGCTCGAGGTCGGGCACGAGGAAGAACATCGGCCGGCCGGTCACGCTGAAGTCGAACATCACCGAGGAGTAGTCGGTGACGAGAACGTCGGCGATGAGCAGAAGGCGGGCCGTCTCGGGGTAGCCCGTGACGTCGATCACGCGCGCTCCCGCGTGGTCGCGCCCAGGGCGGATCGTCCGCGAATGCCCCCGCACGAGAACGACGGAGTCGGTCTGCTCTGCCAGCAGCTGCGGATCGACGAAGTCGACCATCTCCGAGCGATCGTCGCGCCACGTGGGCGCATACAGGATGACCCGCTCGTCAGCGCCGATTTCGAGGGCCTTCCGGACGGGCCGCGGGTCACCGTTCACCAGGACGTCGTTGCGCGGATACCCCTCGACCCAGATCGGCTTGCCGAAGAACGCATACGCCTTCTTGAGGATGCGCGAGGCGTACGGGTTCTGCGCGAGGAGCACATCCCACCGTCGGGACTCCTTCACGACCGCCGCCATGCGCCGCGGATCGAAGCCGGGCCGGTGCAGGGCGAGTCGTTTGAGCGGCGTGCCGTGCCAGGTCTGCAGCACGATCTGACCGGGTTTGCGCACGAACCTGCGTCGCAGCCAGTCGTTGACGACGAGGATCCGTGATTCGGCGCGGGCGCGCCACCACTCGGGGCCGCCTTCCACTACGGCGATCGCGCCTTCCGGCACCTCCACCGACAGGTCGGTGACGCTCCAGTACCTGGCCACCGATGGCGCGCGCTCGGCGAGCACGCGGTCGATCGCACGGGGATTGCATCCGGCGGTCTGGCCGTAGAAGCTCTCGAAGAACACCGCGTTCTCTCCGGCGCCGATCTGGGACGCGTACCGCTGCTCGAGGGTCCGCTGCCCCTCGATGGTCTCGTAGATCGGGGCGATCGGCGGCGCGATGGTGACGACGGCGCCTCGCACCTCGATGCGCAACCCGGGAAGCAGGGTGGGCTCGAGTTCGGCTCCGTCGATGTCCGCGCCGTCGACGGTCAGCTCGTACTGACCGGCCGGCAGCGGCAGCTCCGCTCCTCCCCAACGAGAGATCCGAAGGGGCACAGTCGCCTTCCAGGTCTTCCCTCCGCCCGTGAGACGGGCCGAGACCCGGGCACGCGGCCCGACGAGTGCGGCGGATGCGGGGCGTGCCCCCGTTCCCGAGATGATCAGGGTCTGCGTCTGCTCATCGATCCGAGCGGTGGTCATCGTGCTCCCTTCGGCGCGGGGATGCCGCGCGCGCGGATGGCCTGGTACACGCGCCGGGCGTTCTGCCCGTCGCGGTATGCGTGCATGTGAGCGCTGAGCTCAGCGGATCGCGCCGAGCGCTCGGCCCGCACCGCGTCATCCGACAGCACGGCGTCGAGCTGATCGAGCGCCGTCTCCCAGTCGGTCGCGCTGTCGTCGCCGGCGACGTCGGCGTACCGACCGTAGAATCCGCGTTCGAGGGCGTACCTGTCGGCATCCGGGGCGAGATAGACGACGGGCATCGCGAGCAGCCCTACGTCGTACGCCATCGACGAGTAGTCGGTGATGAGGATGTCGACGCGCGGCAGTGCCGGCGTCACGTCGGCCAGCAGGTCCGAGTTCAGCATCCGCACCCGGCCGCTCGACCACGGCGGGGCGTACGCCCCCTCACCCAGCGGGTGCGAGCGGATGAAGAGGATCGCGTCGTGCTTCTCGAGGAGGCGCACGATGTCCACCCACTGCGCGGCCGTGGGGACGGCGGGGTCCGGGGCGCCATCGCGCCAGGTCGGGGCGTAGAGCAGCACCCGCTGGTGCGCGAGGACCGGCCCGGTGCGGGTGAGCAGCTGTGCGGCATCCCCGCGTCGCTGCTGAGGGATGCCGACGGAGAGCACGTCGACCCGGGGCTCCCCTGTGACGACGACGCGATCATCGCCCAGGCCGAAGGCCGATTCCAGTCGACCTCGCGAACGGTGCGAAGCGGCCGGCAGCACCTGGATGCGCTGGGCGGCGCCACGGTAGAGCACCGTCAGCAGCCTGCGCAGAACCGCTGCGCCCGGTATCCCTTGCGGCACCTGCGCGGTGATCGGCGAGTCGAGTCCGATCCGCTTGAGCGGGATGCCGTGCCACAGCTGCACGACGAAGGCGTCGCTGCTGCCGTAGCGGTTCACGTCGCCCAGACCGTGCGTCACGACGACGACCCCTGCCCTGATGGTCGCCCACCAGCCGCGCAGACTGTCGCGCGGAACCGTGCGGATGCCGATGGCGCTGGCGTCATCCGCATCCCGGGAGGAGCGCGCGAGCCACAGCGCCCTGTGCCCTTGCTCGGTCGCGACGCGGTACAGGGCGAGAGCGCCATCGCCGATGCCGGCTCCGCAGCCGAACACCCACCGGTCGCCGCGCGGGATCAGCAGCGCCGCGATGCGTCCGGCGGCATACAGCGGGATCCGGAGCAGCTTCGCCGCGTTTCCGGTGCCGAAAGAGAAGGACGCCACCCCGCGAGCCTATCGCGGGGTGGCGTCCTGACCGGGGAGCCGGCTGAGCGCAGCTCAGAGCTGCAGTTCGCCCAGCGTCACCTCTGCCTCGTAGGTCTTTCCCGAGCGCACGTAGCTCAGCGTCGCGTCGCTTCCTGCGGCCGCCGCACGCACCTGTGCGGTCAGGTCGCTCGCTCCGGTGATCGGCACGCCGTTGAACTTCGTGACGATGTCGCCGCGCTTGAGACCCGCGTCTGCGGCAGCGCCACCCGGCGTCGGGGTGTCGATAACCGCACCGGCGACCGAGGCGTCCTGGACAGTCGATGCGTCGCGCACGGTCGCCCCGAGCAGACCGTGCGTCGCCGCACCGTCTGCGATGATCTCGTCAGCCACGCGCTGGGCGATGTTGGAGGGGATCGCGAAGCCGAGACCGATGGAGCCGGCCTCGCTCGACGCGGACGACCCGCCTGCCGTCGCGATCGCGACGTTGATGCCGATGAGGCTGCCCTTGCTGTCGACGAGCGCTCCGCCGGAGTTGCCGGGGTTGATCGCCGCGTCGGTCTGGATCACCGCGATCGAGATCGACTGCTTCGCCTGCTGCTGGCCCATGCCGGGGATGTCGAACTGGAACGGGTTGCCGCTGTCACCCTGCTCGCCCTCGCTGTCCGGCTGCTGCGCCGAATTGTCGGGCAGTGCCGACGACGCGACCTCGATGCTGCGGTTCAGCGCGCTGACGATACCCGTGGTGACCGAGTTCGACAGCCCCAGGGGCGCTCCCACCGCGACGGCGGTGTCGCCGACGTTGAGCTTGCCGGAGTCGGCGAACTCGATCGGAGTGAGATCCTTGGCGTTCTTCAGCTTGATGACGGCGAGGTCGTAGACGGGGTCGGTGCCCACGATGCTGGCCTCGTAGATCCGCCCGTCCGACGTGGTGACGCGCACAGTCGGGTCGGCGGCGGCGCCGCCGAGGGTGACCACGTGCGTGTTGGTCAGCACGTGCCCCTCCTTGTCGAGGATGACTCCCGAGCCGCTGCCGGATTCATTCGAGCCCGCGACTTCGATGGTGACCACGGATGGCAGCACTTCGCTGGCGATCGCAGTGGTCTCGTTGACCGATCCCGGGTTGTTGACGGTGACGCTCTGCGGGCCGGATGCCGACTGCGAGGCGGGCTGGTCGAATACGGCGTTGCCGAGGGCGCTGCCGCCGAAACCGGCCACACCGCCGACCAGCGCTGCGGCGAGGATGAGGCCGGCGACCTTGACCGGCCCGCCGCCCTTCCTCTGACCGGAGGAGGCGGAGGGATCAGGTGCCGCGATGAGCGTCGGATCGAGGGTGAGCGTCTGCTGCTCGCCGGTGGGGGCCAACCCGCCGACGTGCGGCGGCCGTGGCGCGCCGTGGAACTGTCCGGCATAGGGCTGTCCGGAATGCGGCGCGGGGCCGAAGCCCGCTCCCGGCCGCGCGCCCGCTCCCGGCTGGGCGGGAGCGGTGGGCGGCGTGCCGTACTGCGCGGAGGTGCCCGGCTGCGCCGGAACCGGCGGCTGCCATGCCTGCCCTGAGCCGGGCTGCGCCGGACCAGGCTGAGCCGATCCGGCCGGCCCCGGCTCGGTCCGGGGAGCGGTCGGTTCGGAGCCGAAATGCGGGGGGACGTGCTGCCCGGACGCGGCCGACGGCGGAGTCTGAGCTGCGTTCGCCGCCTCGGGGTTCGAGGGCTGGTCTGGGGTGCTGTTGTCGTTCATCTTCTGCTCCTTCTCAAGGCCCTATCAGAGTGACAACCGAGTCTGTGCGTTTCGTATGCCGCGGATGAAATTCGCCTATGGTCTTAGCCTGTCTTGCATGGATGTCATCTCAGGTGCCTGGCGCCGCACGGCAGCGGGCGCGGGCCTGCTGTCCCCTGACGGCCGGGTCGCGCCCACCATCTTCGCCGAGATGTCGGCGGCCGCGGCCCGCACCGGGTCGGTGAACCTCGGCCAGGGGTTCCCCGATGAAGACGGGCCGGCCGAGGTGCTGGAGGCGGCGAGGGAGGCGATCGCGCACGGCGCGAATCAGTATCCACCGGGCCGTGGCATCCCCGATCTGCTCGCTGCGATCACCGAGCATCAGCGGCGCTTCTACGGGCTGCAGGTCGACCCCGACACCGAGGTCCTGGTCACCGCCGGGGCGACCGAGGCACTCGCCGCGACGCTTCTCGCACTGATCGACGGGCCCGACGACGAGGTCGTCGTCTTCGAGCCGTACTACGACTCGTACGCCGCGATCGTCGCACTGGCCGGCGCACGGCTGCGCACCGTGCCCCTGCGACGACCGGACTTCCAGCCCGATCTCGACCAGCTGGCCGGGGTCGTGAACGACCGCACGCGGGTCATCCTGGTCAACGATCCGCACAACCCGACCGGCACCGTGTTCACTCCCGAGGTGCAGACGGAAGTCATTCGTCTCGCGTCCCGGTTCGACGCTGTCATCGTCACAGACGAGGTCTACGAGCATCTCTCGTTCCACACGCCGCACGTGCCGATCGCGTCGCTGCCCGGTGCGGCCGAGCGGACGCTGACGATCTCGTCGGCCGGCAAGACGTTCTCGACGACAGGGTGGAAGATCGGCTGGATGCACGGCCCCGCCGCCCTCATCACCGCCGTGCTGACGGTGAAGCAGTTCCTCACTTACGTGAACGGGTCGGCCTTCCAGCCGGCGATCGCCGTCGGCCTCCGCCTGCCCGACTCGTACTTCGACGACGCGGCGGCGATCATGCTGCGCAAGCATGAGCTTCTTGGCGACGGGCTGCGCGCCGCCGGTCTCGAGGTCTTCGCCCCGCAGGGCGGCTACTTCACGGTGGCCGATGCGAGTGCGCTCGGCGGAGCGGATGCGGCCGCCTTCTGCCGCGCGCTGCCCGAGCGCGCCGGCGTCGCGGCGATCCCGATCAGCGCCTTCGTCGCTCGAGAGAACCAGGCGCAGTACTCAGGGCTCGTCCGGTTCGCCGCGTGCAAGCGCGTCGAGGTGATCGAAGAGGCCGCCAGGCGGCTCTCCGGCCTCCGATGACGCTCGCACGCGTTCAGCGGGGCACGACCCGGTAGCGGCGCAGCCGCAGCGACGGATTCGTCTCCCTCGTGCGGGCGACGAGGCCGGGGTCCAGGGATGCCACGGCCACTCCCTCCCCCGCGCTGACGCCGGCGACGACCACGCCCAGCGGGTCGACCACCTGGGAGTAGCCCACCCCGATGGGCGCCGGATGGTCTGCGGCGATCACGTAGGCCGTGTTCTCGATGGCGCGCGCAGTGAGCAGGGTGTTCCAGTGATGCTCCTTGAGCGGACCGCGCACCCATTCGGCCGGCACGATCAGGGCATCCGAGCCCGCGTCCATCAGCGTCCGAGCCACCTCGGGGAAACGCAGGTCGTAGCAGGTCATGAGCCCGAATCGCATCCCGAATGCGTCGAAGACGGCGGCGTCCCCGAGTTCTCCCGGCTCGATCCAGTCCGACTCGCGCTGTCCGAACGCGTCGTACAGGTGCTGCTTCCGATACACCGCCTGCACACCGGCATCCGAGATCGCGACGACGGTGTTGCGCACGCGACCCGCATCGGCCGTCTCGACCATTCCGGCGACCACGACGACGCCGTGCTCTGCGGCCAGCGCACGCAGAACGGTGACGAACTCGCCGTCGAGCCCCTCGGCGTTCGCCGCGAGGGTGTCGTCCATCGGGTTCACGAAGTAGTTCGAGTACTCCGGCAGCACGACGACGCCGGCACCCCGGGCTGCGGCCTGCGCGACGAGTTCGGCGACCCGCCCGCGGTTCTGCTCTGACGAGTCGGCGGGGGCGAACTGGCAGACGGCGACGAGTGCGGACATGTCCTCATCTTCCCGCATTCGCGAGCAGTCGTCAGCGTCGTCGATCCGGATGCTTCTGCCCGTCTCGACCGTCGTCGGCGGTGGCGTGCGTGTCTCCGGATGCGGAGGCTTCGCCGATCACGGGTATCGCGGCGGTCTCGTCGACGAGCTCCATGCGACGGCGCCCCGCACCACGTACGAATCCGAGGTACACGACGGTGAGCAGGACGATCCACACGGCGCCGACCACGAGTGCGGCTCTGGTGTCGGGGATCACCCCGATCAGTACGATGACGAGGGCGATGACGGCCATCGCGAGATAGCTGCCGACCGGCCACAGCGGCGCGGGAAACTCGGACGGCGGGCTGTTCCGGCGTCTGATCTCGGCCTTCATCCTCGCGTGCGAGATCAGGATCATCAGCCACACCACGACGGTCGCGAAGGTCGCGAGCGCGGCGATGAGGAAGAAGATCTGGTCGTGGAACCAGATGTTCAGCAGCACACCGAGCAGCAGTGCGCACACCATGGCCAGCACCGTCAGGAAGGGCACGCCCGACTTCGTGGTGCGCGCGAAGGCGCGTGGGGCCTGCCCCTGCTCCGCCAGCCCGTGCAGCATGCGGCCGGCGGCGAAGATGTCGGCGTTGATCGCCGAGAGCGCGGCGGTGATCACGACGAGGTTGAGGACGTTGGCCGCGCCTTCGAGGCCCAATCCGCTGAAGATCGACACGAACGGGCTCGCCTCGCCGTCGATCGTGTGCCACGGCTGGATCATCATGATGACGGCCAGTGCGAGCACGTAGAACAGCAGGATGCGCACGGGCACGGAGTTGATCGCCCTCGGCAGGATCTTCTTCGGATTCTCCGCCTCGCCTGCGGTGATGCCGATGACCTCGGTGCCCCCGAACGCGAACATGACGATCGTGAGCGACGCGAGCAGACCCCACAGGCCGTGGGGCGCGAAGCCGCCCTCGGCGAAGAGGTTGGACACGCCCGTCTCGTGGCCCGTCGGGTTCGAGAAGCCGAAGACGATGATCGCGATTCCTCCGGCGATCATCGCCACGATGGCGACGATCTTGATCAGGGCGAACCAGAACTCGAGCTCGCCGAACACCTTGACGCTGGCGAGATTCACCGCGGCGATCACGAAGACGACGGCGAGGATCCACACCCACCGCTCCACCTCGGGGAACCAGAAGCCCATGTACACCCCGAACGCCGTGACGTCGGCGAGCGCCACCACGAACATCTCGAAGGTGTACGTCCACCCCGTGAGGAAGCCGGCGAAGGGTCCGACGTAGCGGGACGCGTACTGACCGAAGGACCCCGCGACCGGGTGCCGCACCGCCATCTCGCCCAGCGCGCGCATGACCAGGAAGATCACCGCGCCGCCGATCATGTAGGCGATGAGCACGGCGGGGCCGGCGGTCTGAATGGCCGCCGACGAACCGTAGAAGAGGCCGGTGCCGATCGCGGACCCGAGAGCCATGAACTGGATGTGCCGGGCGGTGAGCCCGCGGCGGAGGCCGCCTCCGGTCGTCTCTGTCATGCTCACGCTTCTCCTTCGAACGGAATCGGACGGTCGCAGGGCGACCGGCTCCATCGATGAAAGCTCACGACTCATCGCCTTCCAGGCGGATCGGCGGCTTTTCTGTCTGAGATCCCAGATATCCAGCCACGCTGCGACACGATCGCAGCACGAAATGCAGAAGGCCCGGTCCTTTCGGACCGGGCCTTCTTCTTGTTGCGGGGACAGGATTTGAACCTGCGACCTCCGGGTTATGAGCCCGGCGAGCTACCGAACTGCTCCACCCCGCGGCACGTCTTAAAGCCTAACACGGCTTCGGACAGAGGGCGAATCGAGGCCGCCGGCAGGCGCACACGGGCGTGTCGCGCCTGCCGGCACTCCCCTACTCCTTCGCGGCTTCGTCTTCGAGAGCGAGCAGCTTCTCGATCGCCGCGGTGAGCTTCTTGTCCTCTGCGGCGAACTTCTCCAGGTCTCCGGACTTGAGCGCGGCCTCACGGGCCGACAGCGCGGCGCGTGCCTCTTCGAGCGCGGTCGCGGCCTCGCCGGTCGGAGGCGTGCCGCCCTCGTCCGGATCGGCCGGAGCATCCGGATCGGCCGGCGTCTCGGGATCGGTCGGCTCGACATCGCCGTCACCGCCGGACGCACCCGCGTCACCGCCGAAGAGCACATCGAGCGCCTCGGTCAGAGTGTCCTCGAACGCGACCCGGTCGCCGAACGCGACCAGCACCTTGCGCAGATTCGGCAGCTTGGTGCCCTCGGACGACTGCACGAAGATCGGCTGCACGTACAGCAGGCCTCCACCGACCGGCAGCGTCAGCAGGTTGCCGTACTTCACATCCGACTTTCCGAGCGTCAGGACGTTCAGCTTGTTGGCGATCTCGGTATCCGAGTCGAACGTGTTCTGCACCTGGCCAGGGCCGGGCACGGTGGTGTTCGTGTCGATCTCGAGCAGACGCATCTTCCCGTAGCCTTCGGCCTTCACGCCCTTCTTGTTGCCGGCATCCGAATCGACGGCGAGATATCCCATCAGCACCTCGCGGGTGTCGCCCTGCGCCGAGGCCGGGATGAAGGTCGAGAACATCGAGAAGCGCGGCTCCTCCTGGCCGGGCATCTTCATCGACAGGTAGTACGGCGGCTGCAGGCGGTCCTTGGCGCGCGGGTCATCCGGCGTCTGCCAGCGGTTGTCCTCCTGAGCGAAGGAGCGCGCATCGTCGATGTGGTAGACGCCGAGCACGTCGCGCTGCACCTTGAAGAGGTCGGTCGGATAGCGGACGTGGCTCATCAGGTCGCCCGACATCTCGCTGATCGGCTCGACGGTCGAGGGGTACACCTTCTGCCATGCCTTGAGGATCGGGTCCTCGGCATCCCACGCATACAGCTTGACCGAGCCGTCATAGGCGTCGACCGTGGCCTTCACCGAGTTGCGGATGTAGTTGATGTTGTCGAACGAGACGACGGATGCCGGCGTACGGGAGTCCGCGATGGCGTCCTTCAGGCTCACCGTCTTCGAGTACGGGTAGGTCGCGCTCGTGGTGAAGCCGTCGACGATCCACACGATGCGACCGTCGACCACGCTCGGGTACGGGTCGTTGTCGAGCGTCAGATACGGCGCGACCTTGCCCACACGGGTCTTCGGGTCGCGGTCGTAGAGGATCTGCGACTCGGGGTTGACCAGGTTCGAGAACAGGATCTGCTCCGACTGGAACTTCATCGCGTAGAGCAGCTTGACGAAGGTGTTGCCGATGCGCGGACCGCCATCGCCCTCGAAGGTCGTCTTCGTGTCGCTCGCGCCGTCCTGACCGCGCGGGTAGTCGATCTCGACGGGCTCAGTGCCCTTCGGTGCGCCGACGATCGAGTACTCGGGCGACGACTCGCCGAAGTACACGCGCGGCTGGAACTTCTCGCTGTCGGTGAGGAATCCCGACGACGGGATGCCCTGCTCGAGGAACACGGGCTCGCCGTCGCTGGTGCGCTGGTTTCCGGCCAGAGCCACCAGACCGTAGCCGTGGGTGTACACCGCGGCGCGGTTGTTCCAGCTGTCGCCGCCACCGAGCTTGGTCATGTCGAGGTCTCGCACCGAGACGACGGTGTCCTGCGACTTGCCGTCGATCTCGTAGCGGTCGACATCGAGCTCGGGTGCGAACTGGTAGTACGAGCGGTACTGCTGCAGCTGCCGAACGGTGGGGCTGATGATGGCGGGGTCCATGATGCGGACGGATGCCGTGGTCTCGGCGTCCTCGCGCAGCTGGCCTGGCTCGGTGTCGGTCGCGGCGGCGAACGGCGTGACCTCCATGTCGGCGACCCCGTACGCCTCCTTCGTGCTCTCGATGCTTCGATCGTAGAACTCTGCCTGATAGGCGTTCTCGTTCGGCTTCACCTGGAAGGTGGTGACCACCCACGGGTAGCCGATGCCGACGACGAGCGAGGCGACGACGAACAGGGCGGTGGCCACGAGCGGGAAGCGCCAGCGGCCGATGACGGCCGTCACCAGGAAGAGCACCGCGACCACGGCCGCGATGATCGACAGGATCGCGAGACCGGGAATGGTCGCATTCGCACCGGTGTACGCCGCACCGGTGATGCGACCCTCCGGCTGCACGAGGGTCAGGTACCGGTCGAGCCACAGGCTGACCGCCTGCACCGCGAGGTAGAGACCTGCCAGCACCGCGAGCTGGATGCGGGCGGGCTTCGAGATCCGGAGCTCGCGCTGACCGATGCGCACCGAGCCGTACAGGTACGAGACCAGCGCCGTGATCACGAGGCAGAGCAGCAGCACCGCCGAGGCGAACGCCAGCAGCGCAGAGTAGAACGGCATCGCGAAGAGATAGAAACCGGTGTCGACGCCGAACTGCGGATCGAGCGTGTCGGTGGTGACACCGTTCGCCCACAGCCAGGCGGTCTTCCAGTTGCCGGCGGCGGCGAAGCCGGCGAAGACGCCGAAGAACACCGGCATCCCCCACATCGCCAGACGACGCAGGGGCTCGATGACCTCCTGGTAGCGATCGAGCTGCGAGCTCAGCCGCACGTAGACCGGACGCAGCCGGTACGCGAGCTGGATGCAGAGGAAGATCGGCAGCGCCATGCCGAGGAACCCCACGGCGAACATCGTGGCTGTGGCGATCCACTGGGTCGTCAGCACCGAGGAGAATTCGAGCTGGTCGAACCAGAGAAACTCGGTGTAGAGGGAGGAGAACACGAAGAACGCCGCGATGAGGGCGGCGATGATCGCCACCGAGATCGCGAGGATCCGACGTGAGGTGCTGGGTGTGGCCGGCTGCGGCGCGGAGGTCGAGGTCACCGTTCCATCCTAGGCAGGCCGCCTATGACGCGGCCCCGGATCCGCGCAGGGCGGAAACGTCGACCCGGACGGCCCGGCGGTTCAGCGCTTCGTCGTGCAGACCGGGAGCTTCGACGTGTCGCCGCCCTCGGCCACCACCTCGAGGATGTCGAGCGACTCCTGCAGCGTTCCTGTGCGGAAGACCTCGAGCCCGTCCGGCACATGCCCGACGACCTCGTCGCAGTTGTCCTCCGGGGCGAGGAACACGGTGGCT
The DNA here is from genome assembly GCF_016907315.1 of Microbacterium esteraromaticum. Classification (NCBI taxonomy): domain Bacteria; kingdom Bacillati; phylum Actinomycetota; class Actinomycetes; order Micrococcales; family Microbacteriaceae; genus Microbacterium; species Microbacterium esteraromaticum. Next base: position 2,835,111 of record NZ_JAFBBS010000001.1, on the reverse strand, counting down.
CCCGCGTCGCGGGCCCCGTACAGCTTCTGTCGGATGCCGCCGATCGGCCCCACTGTGCCCGCTGCGTCGATGGTGCCGGTGCCGGCGATCTGCTCGCCTCCGTTGAGCTCGCCGGGGCTGAGGGTGTCGATGATCCCGAGCGCGAACATCATCCCCGCACTCGGACCGCCGACGTTGTCGAGCTGCAGGCGCACGTCGACGGGGAAGTCGTAGTCGGTGGTCAGCACGATGCCGATCAGCCACACCTCCCCGCCCGCCGCGTCGGTCGACTCCTCGGGAGTGACGGCGACCTCCTTCTCCTCACCGTCGCGCTCGATCGTCAGGGTGACCTCGGCGCCCTCGGCCTTCTGGATGGCGTCGCGCAGACGAGTGGCCGAATCCACTGCGGTGCCGTCGATCGCCAGGACGAGGTCGTCGGCCTCCAGCTGGCCCTGGGCTGGGCTGTCGTCGACAGCCTCGACGACGCGCACCGTGGCCCCGACGTCGTAGCCGAGCTCGGTGAGAGCGGCTGCGGTCGCCTCGTGCTGCGAATCGACCATCAGCGCCGCGTTGCGCTCGTCTCGCTCATCGGAGGTGACGCCCTGGGGAAAGACGGTGTCGATGGGCACGACAGCCCGAGTCGGGTCCGTCCACGCCATGGCGAGCTCGAACCAGGTGGGAGTGCGCTCGCGGTTGCCCACGACCTGCACGGTGGTGAGGTCGAGCGTTCCGGCTGTGGGGTACGTCTCGGCGCCGTTCACCTCGATCAGCGGCACCTTCGCCCCGTCTGCGCTGCGAGCGGTGCCGAGTGTGTCGTAGACGGGACCAGGTCGCTGGATGACGTACGGCGTCGGCACGAACGTGAGGGCGACGAGGGCGATCAGCGAGACGCTGAGGGCGACGACGCCGGTGACCGTGCCGTTGCTGGGGCGTGATGACACGGAACCTCCGGGGCGTTCGCGAGCGGCGTACAGGGATCCGCGCGCATCGGGTACGAGCACAGGATCGTGTGACTAGCGTAGAGCGCACACGCTACGGGCATGCTGAGAGGGCTATTCGCATGACAGATGACGATCGGGATCCGTCCGACTTCGAGGAGATGCTCCGGCGCATGATGTCGGGCGGGCAGGTCGACCCCGAAGCGCTGCGCGACGCGCTGTCCGGCATGGGGGGCGCGTCTATCGACCCGGCGCAGATGTCGGGATTCATGTCGCAGCTGCAGGGCATGTTCGGCGGTGACCCGTGGCAGAGCGCGAGGCAGCAGGCGCTGCACATCGCGAACCGCGACGGCATGGGCATCGCTGACGGCTCCCGCAGCTCTCTGGCCGATGCCTTCGGCCTGGCCAACCTGTGGCTGGGCGAGGCGACGACGATCTCCGAGCTCGCCTCACCGCCCCAGGCGATGACGCGCGGCGAGTGGGTCGAGAAGACTCTGCCGGTCTGGAAGGAGATCGCTGATCCCGTCTCGACGTCGATCGCGGACGCCCTGACCGACGCCCTCCAGACCCAGGTGCCGCCCGAGATGCTGGGCATGGTGCAGGGAGCGGGTCAGCTGATGCGGGGACTGGGCGGCTCGCTCTTCGCGGCGCAGTTCGGCCAGGTGCTCGGCCGCCTGTCGCTCGAGGTCGTCTCCGGTGGCGACGTCGGCATCCCCGTGCTTCCCGCGGGGACGGCAGCCGTGATCCCGCAGAACATCGCCGACTTCGGCGAGGGACTCGAGATCCCCGAAGACCAGATCGCGCTGTATCTCGCGGTGCGCGAGCTGGCGTACGCCCGGCTCTACCGCCATGCGAAGTGGCTGCACCTGCACGTGCTGTCGCAGATCACGGACTTCGCCCGCGGAGTGACCGTCGACATCGAGGCACTGGAGGGACTCGCGTCCCGTCTCGACCCGTCGAACCCCGAAGAGCTGCGCGCCGCGATCGAGGGCGGCGCACTCCTTCCCGAGCAGACCGAGACGCAGCGCGAGGCCCTCGCGCGGCTTGAGAACCTCATCGCGACCATCGACGGCTGGGTCGACGTCGTCACCGAGGAGGCCACTGCTCGCCTGCCCGACGGCGCACGCCTGGCGGAGGCGGCTCGCCGCCGCCGTGCGGTGGGCGGTCCGGCAGAGGATGCCCTCGGCGCCCTCGTCGGGTTGAAGCTGCGTCCCCGTCGCCTCCGGGAGGCTTCGGCCATGTGGCGAGCGGTGACGGATGCGGTCGGCATCGCCGCCCGCGACGCCCTGTGGGACTACCCCGACATCATGCCGCTCGCATCCGACATCGACGACCCATCGACCCTGATCGCTCGGCTCGAGGCTCTCCAGCGCGGCGAGACGCCTGTGGCCGACGAGTTCGACGAGGCGCTGGCCCGCCTGCTCGAGGGCGATGGCTTCGACGGCGACGACTCCGCGCCAGACGGCGACGGAGAGGGGCGGCCCGAGGGCGACCGCCCGGTCTGAGCGCCGGACGCGGCGGCTCATCCTGCACAGCAGCGGACGATCGGCGATCCGTCCACAGATCGCCGTACTGCGCTCGCCGGCCGCAGCGCGCAGGACACAATCGGGTCATGAGCCCGATGAGCCCGACGACTCTGACCCGCCTCGATCCTCGCTATCCGCTGCTGTGGCGCGACGAGAACACGGTGCAGTTCGGACTCGAGGGCATCGCCCGCGTCGAAGTCGTCGGCGCGTGGGTCGAGCTGCTGCTCAACCGTCTGCAGGCTGGCATCCGGCTCAGCGCGTTCGACGTCGTCGCGCACGGCGTCGGAGCGCCGCGCCAGGACGCGCGGCGGATGCTGGCTGCGTTGCGACCCGTGCTGATCGAGGATGCCCTGCCCGCGCCGCCGTTCTGGGTCGAGGGGATCAACCTGGTCGACGGCCGGGGTCAGGATCGGCTGCGGCAGTCGCTCGTCGATGAGGGTCTCGACGAGGCCGACCCTCGCTCCGACGGTGCGGTGGCGGTGGTGATGGTCGGCGGAGCGGCCGCCGCCCTGCAGTTGGCGCCGTTCCTGCGCGACGATCTGCCCCACCTGCCGATCGGATTCGAGAAGGATGCCGCCGTCGTCGGGCCGCTCGTGGTTCCCGGCCGCACACCCTGCCTGTCATGTCGCGACGCGCATGAACGCGATCGCGATCCCGCATGGCCTCGCCTGCATGCGCAGCTCGTGGGCGGCGCGTCGCCGGTGACGTCGGCGCGCATCGCTCTGGCGGCCTCCCTCGCCGCGCGCATCCTGCGCACGCCGACGCCCTCGGCGGGCCTGATCGTGCGGGTCAGCCCTGACGGACGGCACGCCTGGATGTCGGTGCGACATCACGGAGAATGCCCGTGCCGCGAGCTGTCGTTCCGATCTCCGCCAGGAAGCGAGACGGCGACCGCTCCCCCCGTCCCGCTGAACGCGCCCACGACACCGCAAGAGTTCGCGCGGCTCGCGTGATGCCGACGTAGGCGAGGCGGCGCTCCTCGTCGATGTTCTCGAACGACGTGGCGTAGGAGATCGGCAGGGAGCCTTCCGCCCACCCGGCGAGCAGGACGTGCGGCCATTCCAGGCCCTTCGCCGCGTGCAGCGTCGAGAGCGTCACCGTCTGCAGGGTCGGCTCGTGCTGGTCCTTCGCCCGCGCCATGAGGTCGTCGGCGAACACGCGCAGGGTCGTACCGGCCGGGGCCTCCTCGGCGAGGCGCAGGATGGCGCGACGCGCCTCCCACCCATCGCGCTGCGCTCCGCCTGCCTGCGGCGGTTCGTCGGTGAGCCCGAGCCCGCGCAGCACGTCGCGCACCGTCGGCAGGAACCCGGCGTCCGTCGGTGCGACGGCGGCCCCGCGCAGGGCGAGCACGGCCTGACGCACCTCGGGCATGTCGAAGAAGCGCGTGCCGCCGAGCACGCTGGTCGCGATGCCGCGTGCGGCGAGCGCCTGCTGCAGCACCGCCGACTGCGCGTGCGCGCGATAGAGCACCGCGATATCCGATGGATCGGCGCCGGCCGCGATGCGCCGCACGATCGCCTCCGCGATGCCGGCCGCCTCGTCGGTCTCGCTGTCATAGGCCGTGACCGTCGGCGCCTCATCGGCGTCGGCCGGAGCGTCGGCGGGGGTGAGCGCGAGCGCGCCGGGCCGCCCCTTCATCAGCGCGTTGGCCGCGGTGAGGATGGGGCTCTTCGAGCGGTAGTTGGTCTCGAGCCGCACGACCGTCGCATCGGTGAAGCGGCGCTCGAACTCGAGCAGGTAGCGCTGCTGCGCGCCGGCGAAGGAGTAGATAGTCTGGCTCGCGTCGCCGACGACGCAGATGTCGCGCCGGTCGCCGAGCCAGAGCTCGAGGAGGCGATTCTGCAGCGGAGAGACGTCCTGGAACTCGTCGACGGTGAAGTGCCGGTACTGCTCGTGAACGGCTGCGGCGACACGCGGCTCCGCCTCGAGCATCCCGGCGCACGCGAGCAGCACATCCTCGAAATCCAGCTGACGGCGCTCATCCTTCAGCGCCTCGTATGCCGTCTGCAGCTCGATCAGCTGATCCGGCCGGATGCCGCTGATCGGCCGCTCGAGTTCGGCGTACTGCTCGATCGAGAGCATCGAGACCTTGCGCCACTCGATCTCCGACGCGATGTCGCGCAGCGTTGCGGTGCTGGGGCGCAGCCGCATCGCGTCGGCCGCCTGCCCGAGCATTCGCACCTTGTTGTCGATCAGCGACGGCGCCGAGTCGCCGGCGACGGTGGGCCAGAAGAAGTTCAGCTGCTTGAGAGCCGCCGCGTGGAAGGTTCGGGCCGCGACGCCGCCGACACCGAGGGCGCGGAGCCGTCCGCGCAGCTCGCCCGCAGCCTTCGCGGTGAACGTCACGGCCATCACGCGCTGCGGCGAGTACGCACCGGTGTCGACCCCGTGAGCGATGCGGTGGGTGATGACGCGCGTCTTCCCCGTGCCGGCACCCGCCAGCACGACCACGGGGCCGCGCAGCACGGACGCCGCCTCGCGCTGGCGCTCGTCGAGCGTGTCGAGGGCACTCACTTCGCAGCGCTCCCCTGCGCATCCCTGTACCAGTCCTCGATGAGGCGGCGGGCGATCGACGACCGGCTGGGCAGCCCGACCGGACCGGTGCCGGCGAGCGCCTGCCCGATCTCGTCGCGGGTCAGCCATCGCACATCGATGATCTCCTCGCCGTCGGCGAGGACGTCCTCGTCGGCGGCGACGGCGCGGAACCCGACCATGAGCGAACGGGGATAGGGCCACGGCTGCGACGAGACATAGTGCAGATCGCGCACGCGCACGCCGGCCTCTTCGGCGAGCTCACGATGCACCGTCGCCTCCATCGATTCCCCCGCCTCGACGAAACCGGCGAAGCAGGAGTACATGGTGCCCCGCCACGCCGCGTTCGCCCCCAGCAGCAGCCGCTCGCCGTCGGGGCTCTCGACCGCGACGATCACCGCCGGGTCGGTGCGCGGGAAGTGCTCGGTGTCGCAGGTGGCGCAGTGCCGCGACCACCCCGCGCTGCGCAGCTCGAGGCGGCTGCCACAGCGGCCGCAATGCCGCACATCGGCCAGCCAGGCGGCGACCGCGACCGCGGTCACGAAGATCTCCCCCTCATGCGGGTCGAGCAGACCCCCGACCTCGCGCAGCCCCAGCCACCTCTCCTCGGGCGCCGCGTCGATGCTTCCGCTCTCAGGCGCGACAGATGCCAGCAGCAGGGCCGCACCGTCGGCATCCCGGCCCAGAAGCGCCCATTCGGCTTCACCGACTTCGGCGGCACCGACCCGCACGACCGAGCGCCCGGCGACACGCAGCCGACGATCACGAACGACGACGACGCGGGTGTCAGCGGCGGCGCGCAGCCGATCGATGACGCCCGGCTCGGTACGCAGCTCGGCTGCCCTGTCGAGGATGTCGGACCCGGGGCTCATGCGTCCTCCTGCTCTCGTGCTCGGCTTCCTGAGCGTGACGTATGCCGCGGCACGGGCGTGGCGTGGACGCCAACTGCGCGGGGGCAGACCTACGCTGGGGAGCATGGCACGCTCTCCTTTCACTCTAGTGGCGGCGGTCACGGCCGCTGTGCCCGGGGCGGAGGTCACGGGCGCTCGCGCTCTGACCGCGGACGGAGACGGGAGGTTCGACTCGGCCGTCGCGACGCTCGCCGACGGCAGCGAGCTCGTGATCCGCGTCGCCGCCGACGACGCCGCGGCGATCGAACTTGCCGAGGAGGCGCTCGCTCTGAGGGCGCTGACCGCAGGTGCCAGAGAGATGCTGAGCTTCCGCGTGCCGATCGCCATGGGCGAGACCCGGGTGGGCGAAGCCCGCGCACTGGTGACCGACCTCATGCCCGGGTTCCAGATCGAGGCGTCCGACATCCCGGCCGGGCGCGGAGCCGCGCACTCGATCGGAGAGGCCATCGCGGCTGTGCATGCGCTTCCGCCGTCGGTCGTGCGCTCGGCAGGCCTCGGCGTGCGCGACGCCGCGGCCGTTCGCACCGAGACCGACCAGCTCGTCGACCGCGCATCGGCGACCGGCCGCGTCCCTGCCCGTCTGAGTGCTCGCTGGCGGGACGCTGTGGCGGCAGACGATCTCTGGCGCTTCGAGAGCGCCGTGACACTGGGCGGCATCCAGGCGCTGTCGTTCCTGTTCGAGGACGACCCGCAGGACGGCCCGCAGGTCGTCGCCGTGCTCGGCTGGCGCGGTCTCTCGGTGGGCGACCCCGCCGAGGATCTCGGCTGGCTCTCGGGTGCCCCCGAGGCGGCATCCGACGTTCTCTCCGCATACGCCGCCGCCTCGCAGCGCGCGGCCGACGACGCGCTGCAGGTGCGCGCCCGCCTGCACGCCGAGCTCGAGTTCGCCCGGTGGCTGGTGCACGGCGACGAACTGCGCCGACCCGACATCGTCGATGACGCGGCCGGCCTGCTCGAGTCGCTCAGCGCCGGGCTGCGCAGCGACGACCTGCGCGTGGTCGCGTCGTACACCGGTGGAGTGGATTCGGCGCTCGACGTGCTCGACCGTGTGCCCGATACGCGGGCGACCGACATCGACACCTCGATGCAGACCGATGCGTACCGGCCGGAAGACCTCTGGCAGGACGAGCCCGACGAGACCGCGAACGTCGCGGACGACGCGTCGTCCGGCGAAGGCGCCTCTGAGCGAGCGGGCGACGCGTCGCACACCGGTCTCGCCGACGACGACGAGACCGGCTCGATCGACGTCTCCGCCGATCAGCAGGGCGACAGGCGCGCCGGCCCCGTGACCGGATCGGGGACCGCGTCGTGGGACGAGGCGACGCAGGACCTCACCGATGTCAGCGGCGTGCGCGGATCGTCGCATCAGTCCGATGCGTCGGCGAAGACCCGCCCCGCCGGCGACACGGCGCCGAGCGACATGGACTCGGCCGACGAGGCTCAGCGCGCTGCTCGAGCGGCGCTCCAGCGCTGGACCAGGTCGGACTCCGAGTAGACCCGGTCGCCCCGGATGATGAGATCGTCGGCGACGTAGAACAGCGCCACGTCGATGTCCTCCAGCGGAACGCCGAACCGACGGTGGTAGGCGAGCCGATAGAGGGCGAGCTGCAGCATCCGCTCCTCGCGCTCGGCGGCCGTGCGGGGCGCCCGGCCGGTCTTCCAGTCGACGATCTCGATTCGCCCGCCCCGGTCATCACGGCGGTACACGGCGTCGAGCTTGCAGATGACGATATGCCCGCCGGTGAAGGCGAAGTCGATCTCGATCTCCACAGCGATGGGCTGCAGCTGCGCCCACTCGCTGCGTTCGAACACCGCGCGCAGCTCGGCGAGTGCGCGTTCGTCGTCGCTGCCGGTCTCGGCCGACTGCGCCGTGTCATGCCCGTCGTCGTCGACCTCCCATAGCGCGCTCTCGACCGTTGAGCCGGCACCCACGAGGCCGGAGCGATGCTCGACCCAGGCGTGGAAGAGAGTGCCGATCCTCGTCTGTGTGAAAGGTCTCTCGGGCATCGGCCGGCCGAGATCGCGAAGCGTGCCCCGGTAGTCGGTGACCCAGTCCTTGAAGCGGGAGGCGGGAACGCGCGTCGGCGCCTCGCCGACGATCCCCGCCTGCCGCTCCGCGCGCTCCGCCAGCAGCCTCTGCAGCTGAGCGGTGGGCTCTGGGCGTTCTGCCGACGCGAGGGCGTCCCTGACGTCGTCCGCGGCAGCGGTGACACGGGCACGTCGGTCGCCCAGCGGATCCATCGGCCATGAGCGGGTCATGCCAGGGCCGTCGTACGGGTTGTCATCGGGGTCGACCCCGGCGATCGGGTCGAGGCCCAGCACGTCGATCGCGTCGAGCAGGTACGGACTCGCCTGGCGCGGCTTGACCTGTCCGGCCCAGTGCGCGCCCGAGAGCAGGAGGTCGTTGCGCGCCCGCGTGAAGGCGACATAGGCGAGGCGACGTTCCTCCTGCTGCTGATAGTCGCGGTACTCGTTCTTGAATCTCCGCAGTGCCCCGCCGTGTGGAAAGGCCTTCGTCACGTTCGCAGCGAGCGCATCCAGCGCAGCCTTGTGCCGCTTCGCCGGCTCGTCGCCGGCAGCGTCCATCTCGGCCTGCGGATCCCAGCGGAACACCGGCAGCGCGTCGCGGTCGCCTCGCAGGGCGAAGGGCACGACGCCGAAGCCGAACCACCCGGAGGTGTCCTGCGGTCGACCTGGCAGCTCGCCGTCGACGAGCCGCACCACCGCGACGGCATCCCACTCGAGGCCCTTGGACCCGTGGATGGTGAGCAGCTGCACCACACCCGGCTCGGGCGGCTCCGGGCGCGGCATCAGCTCATCTGTGCTCTCAGCCTTGTCGAGCCAGGCAAGCAGACTGCCGATCGTGCCGCGGTCGTCGGCGCTGAGGAAGGCCCGCACCTCATCGGCGAACGCCCGCAGCTGCGTCGCCGCGACACGGGCGGGTCCGCGGGATTCGTTCGCAGCGAGCTCGATGTCGAGACGCAGCTCGATCTCGATGAGGCGGATCAGCTCGGGGATCGGCAGACCCGCCGAGCGCCGCAGCCGCTCGAGGATCTCCCCCGCGGCCCGAAGGCGCCTGCGTCCCTCCGGACTGATCGCGGAGATCAGCCGGTAGTCATCAGGGGCCGCGCGCAGGAAGTCGACCGCGTCGACGATCGACACGGCCTCATCCGCTCCTCGTGACGAGCGCACCCGCTGCTGCACGTCATCGGCCAGCGGTGCGAGATCGGCATCGCGACCGGCGAGCGCGGTGGCGAGGTCGTAGAGGGCGGCCATGTCGGCGACCCCGATCGCGAACCGGGGGCCGACGAGCACGCGGATGAGCGCCGACCCCGCGGTCGGGTCATGGATGACTCGCAGCATCGAGATGACGTCCACCACCTCGGGTGTGGAGAGGAGCCCGCCGAGGCCCAGGATGCGATGCGGGATGCCCTGTCGTGCCAGCGCGGCGGCGAAGGTCTGCATGTGCCGCTTCGACCGGAACAGGATCGCGCCGGTATGCGCACGATCGGGGTGGGACTCGTCGTGCTCCCGGCGCCGTGCGGCGAACCATTCGGCGACCTGATCCGCTTCGTCGTCGACGGTGTGCGGAAAGCGGATCTCGACTCGTCCCTGCCCCGCACCTGGCCTCGGTTCGAGAGCCGGCACGTCGAGCCCCGGCCTCTTGAGCGGCTCGAGGACGCGGTTGGCGACATCGAGGATGCGGTTGTCGTTGCGCCAGCTCGTCATCAGGCTGTAGGTGGTCGCCTGCTGGTCATGCGCGAACGCGCGGCTGAAGGCATACAGGTTGTCGGCGCTCGCGCCGCGCCAGCCGTAGATCGACTGATGGGGGTCGCCGACGGCCATGACGGCGCTGTCGCGGAACAGCGCCGCGAGGAAGCGGGTCTGGATCACCGAGGTGTCCTGATACTCGTCGAGAAGCACGATCCGGTGCTGCTCGCGCAGGTCCGCCCGCACATCGGGGGCGCTCTCGACGATGTCGAACGCCCCACCCACCTGGTCGGCGAAGTCGAGCACGCCACGGCGCTCTTTCTCGGCCATGTAGTCGCGAACGAGCCTCGTCAGCACCGGGATGCTGCGCAGGTTGACGGCCGCCGTGTCGACGTCGCGATTGGTTCGGTATGGCTCGAAGGCCGCTGCCTGCTCGGCGGCGAGGCGCTCGACGGCGGAGATATCGACTCGATGATCGAGCACTTCGGCGGCGAGCTTCTGCACGGCGTCGATGACGCCGCCCAGAGAGCGATCGATCTCTTCGAGGTCGGGGATGTCGGCGCGCAGCACGACGGCACGCGCGATCAGCCACGACGCCGACTGGCTCAGCATCGCCGCCTCCGGATCGCGCCCGATGCGTGCCGCGTGCTCACGCACGATGCTGTCGGCGAACGCGTTGTACGTCGAGACCTTCGGCCGGACCAGCAGGTCTTCGGCCGAGCGCGGCGTACGTGGGTCCCACCCCGTCATGAAGCGCTCGGCGAGCTCGTCGAGCACCTGAACGCGGACGGCCTCGCGAGGCGCGCCCGCGACGGCGTCGTGGATGCGCCGCAGGGCGCCATCGGCGACGATCTCGGTGAGGTGCGGCAGCAGCCCGCGCCGCGCGAAGTGGTCGATCATCTCGAGGCGCATGCCGATGCGCTCTGCGAGTTCGCCGGCGGCCTTCCGGGTGAAGGTGAGGCCGAGCACCTCGTCAGGGCGCACATGACCGTTGGCGACGAGCCACACCACGCGCCCCGACATCGTCTCGGTCTTGCCGCTGCCGGCACCTGCGACGACGAGCGCCGGGGCCGGGGGCGCCTGGATGACCCGTTGCTGAGCCTCGGTGGGTACGGGCAGACCGAGTGCGAGTGCGATGGTCTCGGCCGAGATCGTCTCCGTGGTCGTCATCGTCACGAGCTCACCGCCGGAACCGTGTGGATGTGGCATGGCGTGACACGCACCTGGGTGTCGGCGCAGTGCGCATCGACCTGGGCGGTGAAGCTGCTCGCCGCCATCCCTCGGCCGGCGGCGGTCACCCGCTGCAGGAAGGCCGCTCGGGCATCTTCGCCGAGCGTGTGCTGGTGGGCGACGCGGTACTGGGCCTTGCCCACGGTCTTCGACACGATCACGAGGCGGGCGCCCGCGAGCGCCGCGGCGGGTGCTCCCTCGAGCAGGCCCTCCTGCACCGCGATCTGATAGGCGGCTAGTTGCGCGTGCTCGCGCACATTGGCCTCGGTGTCGGGCTCGTACTTTCCCGTCTTCAGATCGACGACGACGACCCGCTCGGCTTCTCCGCCGCCCATCCGCTCCCACTTCTGCCCTCTGGCGCCCTCATGCTCACCGGCACCCGCCGGGTAGACCTCGACACGATCGATGACCCCGCTGATCAGCGCCCGCGGACGAGCGCCGTCGGCTTCCCCGGTCTCCGCGTCGGCCGGCATGACGTCCCCGCGTTCGAGGTCGACGGCGAAACGGAACGGCGCCTCCGCCCCCACGACCCGACCGCCGTCCCTCGCCACCTCGCCGAGGTACGAGCGCAGCCGCTCGAGGTAGAGGTCCGCTCGCCTGCGCTCCTTGCGGCCGATCCACGCGGTCTCGAAGTCGAGCTCCGGCCAGTGCTCGTCGATGATCGCGCGCATTGCATCGGGGTCGCCGTCCGGCACCTTCTCCATGACCTCGTGCACGATGGTGCCGATGCCGGCGGACGGCGGCATCACCGTGTCACCACCGAGCGAGGAGACGACCCAGTTCAGCCCGCACTCCTCGAAGGCCTCGAGCCTCGACGGCGAGACGCGCACCGGCGCGAGATGGAGGTCGTGCAGCGGTGCTGTGCTCGATGTCTCTGTGACGCCGTACCAGTCGTCGACGTGCGCACCAGGAACCCCCTCCTCGGCGAGAATCCGCAGCTGCCCGGCCGCGAAGGCGCGATCCGCAGAATCGGTCGAGGTCGTCAGCGTGCGCCGGTGGCGGGACACGAGCCCGCGCAGCGTGAGCGGATGCGCGAAGCGCAGCTCGTCCTCCTCGGCGGGAGGCGGCGCCGGCAGGAACGAGAAGAACGGACTCGGTGTCAGATCGTCGTCGTCCACCGCCGACACGACGAGCCTAGTACGCGCCCGTGAGATCGCTCGCACGAACAGCCGGAGCTCGTCGTGCAGTGCCGATCTGCGCCGGTCCAGCACGCCTGGCACCGTCTCCGGCTCCCCCGATCTCGCGGCCGAGATCGCCTCGGCAAGGCGCCAGGTCTCGAGCATCCCGCCGCGCAGGCGCACGTTCGGCCAGACGCCGTCCTGCACGCCGGCGACGACGACCGCGTCGAACTCGGTGCCGAGCGCCGTGGCCGGCGTCAGCAGCGTCACCAGGCCCGGCCGGTCTGGCGTCGACAGGGTGTCTTCCGGCACCTCGCTGTCGAGGATGTCGCGGATGAAGAGCGCCGGCTTCTCCTGCGGCGAGCGTTCGACGAAGCGCTTGGCGGCGTCGAAGAGGGCGACCAGGCTGTCGAGCGACCGCGCGATCTCGGCACCGCCCGGTTGATCGGCCTCCGCTCGCCATGCCGCCTGCAGCGAGCCGCCGGCGACCGAGCGCGCACGATCCCAGACGGTCCACAGGAGCTCATGGATGGTTCGCCCGGCGGATCCTTCTTCGTGCAGCATTCGCAGGGTCTCGGCGAAGCGCTGCGCGATGCGGGCCTCTGGTGCGTCCACCCGGTCGAAGAGATGGGGGAACTGCATGGCCTCGCGAAGCAGTTCACGGGCGGGAGTCGAGCCGCCCTGCTCGAGCTCGACGTGCCGCAGCCGCGCACGCAGACGCCGAAGTCCAACGGCATCAAGGCCGCCGAACGGCGAGGTGAGCGCCTCGGACAGCAGATCGGAGGGACGCTCGTCCGGCGGGGTGAGACCGAGGCGCACGATCTCGACGATCTCGCGGACGATGCCCTCGCTGCCGAGCGGACGGGGCACGCCCGCCGCCCTGGTGGGCACCTCGCGCGCTGCGAGTTCTGCCTCGAGCATCACGATCTGGCGCGTGTCGTGCGCGATGACGGCGAGTCGGCTCCATGGGATGCCCTCGGTGAGGTGCCAGTCGCGCAGCACGGCGGCGATGCGATCGACCTCTTCATGCGGCGAGGGCGCGATCAACGTGCGGACGCCGGCCCCGTTCGTCTCGCCGGGGGCACGACGATGGTCGACGCGTCCTGCGACGCCGATCGCCTGCGTGACGGTGCGGGTCAGAGCGGTCAGCGCAGGGCTCTGACGGTGCGCGCCGTCGAGCACGTGCACCTCTCCCAGAGCCTGGGCGAGGTCGGCGAACAGCTGGGGACTCGCACCACGGAAGGCGCCCGACGAGATGTCGGGGTCGCCGCAGGCCAGCACGGCGACCCCGCGCGATCGCAGCGCCCGCACGAGTCGCACCCCGCCGCGGGTGAGCTCCTGTGCATCGTCGATCAGCACGACGCGCAGCCTGGCGAGAGGGCCGAGTGCTGCCGGGTCGGCCGTGCGCAGGATCGCCGTCGCCTCAGCGAGGAGTTCAGGCACGTCGCGATGCGCGACGCGCATGCCGCCCATCACCTCGCGGTACTCGTCGAGGAAGTCGTCGGCGGCGCGCCAGACCTCGCGTCCTGAGGCGGCGAGCTCTCCCGGCCGGACCCCGAGCTCGGTGCACTCGGCGAGGAACGCGCGCAGCTCCGAGCGGAATCCCTTCGACGCCCGCACAGCAGGACTCAGCGCGTCGGGCCAGCGACGCACATCGTCTTCGGCATCGCCTGCGAGCAGGTCGGCGAGGATGCGGTCCTGGTCGGCCCCCGTCAGCAGCGCCGGCGGCTCGTGGCCCTGGTGCACCATCACGCCGCGCACGAGCTGGAAGGCGAACGATCCGAGCGAGCGGGCGAGCGGCCCCGGGGTCGCCTGGTCGATGAGCACCCCCACGCGGTCGCGCAGTGCGGTGGCCGCCTGGCGGCTCGGGGTGAGCACGAGCAGCTCGTCCGCAGAGACGCCGGTCGCGAGCAGACGCACGACCCGGGCGATGAGAGTGCTCGTCTTGCCGGTGCCCGGTGCCCCGATGATGACGCCGGATGCCGCGGCGTCGGCGTCCACGACGGCCTGCTGAGCTGCATCCGGGGTCATGTCATCCACGCTATATCCGGCTGCCGACACGCATCGTGCTCCGGCGACGCGCCGTGTGCGCCCACGGCGAAATCCGGGCAGCGGGCCCGCCTCGCCGTCGGGCCTGCGGGTAGAGTTGCCGGTGTTCGCCCAACCTGAGGAGATCGCGTGGAAATCCGCATCGGCATCATCAACACCGGTCGTGAGCTGAGCTTCGACACGTCCAGCAGCGCCGACGAGGTGCGCGCCCAGGTGACCTCGGCTCTCGAGCAGAACGCCAGCCACATCAGCCTCACCGACGCGAAGGGCAGCTCGTACATCGTGCCCACCGCGAACCTCGCCTACATCGAGCTGGGCACCGAGGAGTCGCGCCGCGTCGGCTTCGTCGCCTGACATGTACATCCTGCTCGCCGTGATCGCGGCGTGCTCGCTGGGCGTCGTCGTGCACTTCGCCATGCCGCGGCGCGAGCTGCGCGGCGCCGCGGTGACCCCGGCCATCGCGACGGCGACGACCGCAGCGATCTACACGATCATGCAGTGGACGGGAGTCACCGAAGGTGACGTCCTGCTCTGGGTGGCGAGCATCGGGTCGGGGATCCTCGTCGCCGCGGCAGCCACCGCGGCGCTCACTGCCCGGCGCGTGCGTCGCGATGCCGCCGAGAAGCAGTCGCTCGGCATCTGACGCGAGGCGGGCCGGAGGCCCGTCCGGGTCCGGATGCTACGAGGCGAGCCCCATGGCATCCATGCGCCGCGCGTGCGCGCCCATCAGCTCGGTGTAGACGGGCTCGATCCGCTGGTCGTCGGCGACGAGGCGGTCGGGCCGCAGCGCGTCACGGCACACCAGCAGGGTGTCGCCGACGAGGCGACGGCCCCACATAGACAGCAGCGAGCGCCACTCATCGTCGCTCTCGATGGTCTGCTGGATGATCGACACGATCTCCTCGCCCCCGTCATCCTGACGGAGGATCGCCGCGACGCGCTCCCCGGTCTCGCCGTAGCTCGCGGCGAGCGCGAGGTAGAAGTCGTCGAGCATGCCGGCGGTCAGATACACCGCGAGCAGCGTCTCCTCCTGTCGCTCGCCGATCGTCTTGCGGCGGAACTCGTCGAGGTTCTCCCGGAACGGGAGCATGACCTGGGTCGGATCGTCACCGCGTTCGGAGATCACCTGCACGATCGCGCGGTGCTTGTCGAGCGCTGCTCCGGCGGCGCGCGACAGCGCCTCCTTGCGACCAAGCTCCTGCGTGCCCCTGATGCCGCGGCTGAGCGTCTCGAAGTAGCCGAGCTGCAGGTAGGCGGCCTGACCGAGGAAGCGGTTCAGCTCGGGAGCGAGCTCGGCGAAGTCGACCCGCGTGGTGTCGCCCGTCTCGCCGCGGCTGCGCAGCTTCAGGGGGCGCCGCTGCGGCTTGCGCTTCCACAACCAGTTGACCACCCGCCCAGACTACTGGGCCCAGGGCCGTCCTCCGGTAGGCTTGTCCCGTCCTGCCATCGGAGCAGGGCCCCGCGCCTGTGGCATGCAATGAGACGGCGTGGATCCACAACGAGGCGCCGCTCGCGCGGCATGCACCGCGCACGCGCCGGACAGGCAAGAGAACACCGTGACTTCATTCGCTGATCTGGGAATCGATCAGGACATCATCGACGCGCTGGCTGCGAAGGGCATCGTCGACGCGTTCCCCATTCAGGAGCAGACCATCCCGCTCGGGCTTCCCGGCCAGGACATCATCGGACAGGCCAAGACCGGCACGGGAAAGACCTTCGGCTTCGGCATCCCCGTGGTGCAGCGTCTCGGAAAGGACCCCGAGCACGGCGTGAAGGCGCTGATCGTGGTGCCCACCCGTGAGCTCGCCGTGCAGGTCTATGAAGACATCGACCTGCTCACCTCGAACCGCTCGACCAGCGTCGTGGCCATCTACGGCGGCAAGGCGTACGAGGGCCAGATCGATCAGCTGAAGGCCGGCGCGCAGATCGTCGTCGGCACGCCCGGTCGCCTCATCGACCTCGCCAACCAGCGTCTGCTCGACCTGTCGAACGCCACCGAGGTCGTGCTCGACGAGGCTGACAAGATGCTCGACCTGGGCTTCCTCGCCGACATCGAGAAGATCTTCTCGAAGGTGCCCCCGGTGCGCCACACGCAGCTCTTCTCGGCGACCATGCCCGGTCCGATCGTCGCCCTCGCGCGACGGTTCATGTCGAACCCCATCCACATCCGCGCCAACGATCCCGACGAGGGGCTGACGCAGGCCAACATCAAGCACATCGTCTACCGCGCGCACTCGCTCGACAAAGACGAGATCATCGCCCGCATCCTGCAGGCCGAGGGCCGCGGCAAGACCGTGATCTTCACCCGCACCAAGCGCGCCGCGCAGAAGCTGGTCGATGAGCTCGGCGACCGCGGCTTCAACGTCGGAGGCGTGCACGGCGACATGGGCCAGGAGCAGCGCGAGCGCTCGATGGCGGCGTTCAAGGCCGGCAAGCGCGACGTGCTGGTCGCGACCGACGTCGCCGCTCGAGGCATCGACGTCGACGACGTCACGCACGTGATCAACCACACGATCCCCGACGAGGAGAAGACCTACCTGCACCGCGCCGGCCGCACCGGCCGTGCGGGGAAGACGGGCACGGCCGTGACCTTCGTCGATTGGGAGGACCTGCACAAGTGGGCTCTCATCAACCGCGCTCTCGAGTTCGGGCAGCCCGAGCCCGTCGAGACGTACTCGTCGAGCCCCCACCTGTTCAGCGACCTCGACATCCCGGCCGGCACGAAGGGTCGTCTCGTGACGGCACCCAAGGCCGAGAAGCCCGCGACCGAGCGTCGTCAGCGACAGCCGCAGAAGGCAGCGGATGCCGCAGCCGAGGGCACCGACGAGGGCACCACCCGTCGTCGTCGCCGCCGCCGTCGCGGCTCGGCTGAGGACAGAGTCGGCTCGACCTTCGCCGAGGGCGCAGAGCAGCAGGCCTCGGGCCACTCGGACGCAGCCGCCGTCGACCGGGACGCGGACGGCGCGGGCACGCACGACGGCGATGCGACCAGCGAGCACCGCGACGGCAAGCCGGCCCCGCAGCGCCGTCGCCGACGCCGCCGGAGCGGTGGTGCCGCTCCCAGCGGCGCCTGATCCGATCAGCTCATCGAGGCCTCTCCTGCCGGGCAGGAGGGGCCTCGATCGTCTCGCGGCTCGTGGGCTCCGGCTTCTGCGGCGGGTACACCCACGTCACGAGCACCACCGAGATGATCATCAGCAGGAACCACGACCCGAGCTTGCTGATCGACACGAGCTCCCACCCGTCGACCTGACCCGGGTACGCCCACGCCCCGGCCCATGTGCCGATGTTCTCGGCGAGCCAGATGAAGAATGCGACTCCCGCGAACACCGCCAGCAGCGGCAGACGGATGACCATTCTGCGGATGCGCGCGTGCATGACGGTCCGCCCCCAGAGCAGCACCACGGCGCCCAGCAGCACCCAGCGGGCATCCCACCAGAAGTGATGCGTGAAGAAGTTGATGTAGATCGCGGCCGCCACGACGGCAGTCATCCAGCGGCGCGGGTACCGATCGAAGCGCAGATCGAAGAGCCGGTGCACCCGCACCATGTACGAGCCGACGGCCGCGTACATGAACCCGCTGAACAGCGGCACACCCCCGATGCGCAGCATGCCCTCAGCAGCGTACGACCATGATCCGACGTCGGTCTTGAACAGCTCCATGATGGTGCCGGTGATGTGGAAGAGCACGATCACGCGCAGCTCGCGCAGCGTCTCGAGACGCAGCATCAGCATGAGCATCTGGATCAGCACTGCAGCGAGGGTCAGCAGGTCGTTGCGCGCCAGCGCGGCGCCATCGGGATAGAAGAGCCGAGCCGCGACGATGACCAGCAGCAGCGCAGCGCCGAAAGCGCACGCCCACGCCTGCTTGAGCACGAATACGACGAGCTCGATCGCTCCGGCTCGCACACCGCCTGCGGCGGCGTCGCGCAGCATACGGTCGGCGGTCTCGTCGATCCGCTGCTCGAGCGGCGTCCCCCATCGCATGCCGCGACGCTATCGACCGGGCCCGGGCGAGCGCAGGGAGAAGCCCGACAGAACGCCGAGCATCTCGATCGGGCGTCCGGGGTCAGGGCGTGCGAGGCGGCGTTCCGGTCGCGCGTTCGACGATGCGCGCGACCATCTCGTCGGCGGTCGTGTTCTCGCCGGGCCGGTTCGGCTTGCCCGCGCCGTGGTAGTCGCTCGAGCCCGTGACGACGAGATCGTGCCGTGAGGCGATTCCGCGCAGCAGTCGCTTGCCGTCCGGCGTGTTCTCCCGGTGATCGATCTCGAAACCGGCGAGCCCTTCGCCGATGAGCCGCTCGATGTACGACAACGGCATCATGCGATCTCGCCCGGCGGTGACGGGGTGTGCGATGATCGCCACTCCCCCGGCCCGGGTGATGAGCCGGACGGCGGTGAGGGGGTCGGGCGCGTAGTGGGGTTCGTAGTAGCCCTCGCGAGGATGCAGGATGCCGTCGAACGCCTCTGTTCGGTCGCGGACGATGCCCCGGGCGACGAGCGCGTCCGCGATATGCGGACGGCCGACCGTGGCATCCGGTGTCGTCTGCGCGAGCACGTCGTCCCAGTGCAGGTCGTAGTCGCGGCCGATGCTGCGCACGATCCGCTCCGCGCGACCGATCCGGTCGCTGCGGATGCGATCGGTCTCGGCGACGAGATCGGGGTCGTCGGGGTCGAAGAGGTACCCGAGCACGTGCACACTGCGCCACTCGTGCTTGGCGGAGAACTCCATCCCCGGCAGGAACGTCATGCCGAGGGCGACGGCGGCATCTCCCGCCTCCCTCCACCCGGTCGTGCGGTCGTGGTCGGTGAGGGCGGCAGTGCGGATGCCGTGGGCGTGCGCCTGACGCATCACCTCAGCCGGCGGCTCTGTGCCGTCGGAGTGGTTGGAATGCAGATGCAGGTCGCTCGGGCCCTCGAAGCGGGCGGAGGGGCCTGTGGTCATCCTCCGAGGGTACCGCCAGCGGCATCACAGCCGTCTCCCCTAGGCTTTCGGGCGATGCTACGACTCGTCGGAATCCTCTTCACCGTGCTGTTCGCCATCGCGACGGCGATTCTGATCTGGCCGCAGTTCTTCCAGCTCGAGATGACCTACCCGATCGCTCAGGTCGTCGCCTCACGCGCAGCGGCCCTGGTGGCCCTGCTGGTCGTCGCCGTGCTCGCCGCGCTTCTGCTGTTCGCGAGGCCGCTGCGCGGTCTCGCCGCATCGATCCTCATCGTGTCGCTGGTCGGCGCCGGCTCCATCGGCCTCATCGGCGCGCTGCGCGGGTACGGTGCAGACGCCCTGCCTGAGAAGACCGACGATGCCGTCCGGGTGCTGAGCTGGAACACCGCGGGCGCCGCGGTGTCGGCCGAGACCATCGCCGGCGTCATCGACGAGCAGCGGGCAGACATCGTGGCCCTTCCGGAGACATCCGAAGAGGTCGGCGAGAAGATCGCGATCATGATGCGCGAGTCCGGACGGCCGATGTGGGTGCACCACGTGAACATCCGTCCCGACGTGCCCAACGGCCCGCAGGCATGGCAGACGACGATCCTCATCTCGGCCGAGCTCGGCGAGTACTCGGTGATCGACTCGTCGCGCGACGGCTCGAGCAACACCGGGTCCGTGCCGAGCGCCGTCGCGATGCCGGTCGACGGCACAGGCCCCACGATCGTCGCGGTGCACGCCGTCGCCCCACGCGAGGACGCGATGGCCCAGTGGCGTTCCGACCTGGAATGGATCGCTGATCAGTGCCCGGAAGGCGAGTTCATCCTCGCCGGCGACTTCAATGCGACGCTGGATCACATGTCGTCGTTCGGCATCGACGGCGGCACGATGGGACGCTGCGTCGACGCCGCATCGCGCACCGGCAACGGCATGGTCGGCACCTGGCCCGCCACGCTTCCGCGCCTGGCCGGCGCGCCCATCGACCACATCATGTCGAGCCCGCAGTGGAAGGCCACCGGCACCCTGGTGCTCGCAGACGCGGGCGGCAGCGATCACCGCGCCCTCGTCGCCCAGCTGGAGCCGGCCGGCGCCGAGCGCTGAACGGCACCGACGGCGCGGATCAGGCGCGCAGGGCCTGCTCGATGTCCGCGAGCAGATCGGCGGAGTCCTCGATCCCGACCGAGAGACGCACGACCTCCTCGGGAACGGCCGCATCGGTTCCGCGCACGGACGCGTGCGTCATGGCGTCGGGGTAGTTCACCAGCGATTCGACACCTCCGAGCGACTCTGCGAGCTGGAACAGGCGCGTCGACTCGGCGAAGCGCCGCGCGGCCTCGCCCGACTCCAGTGCGACCGACACGATGCCGCCGAACGCCGACATCTGCCGCGCGGCGATCTCGTGGCCGGGGTGGGTGGCCAGGCCCGGATAGTGCACGCGTGCGACGCGCTCGTGCCCGGCCAGATACTCTGCGATCCTCACCGCGTTCTCGCTGTGCCGCTGCATGCGCACGTCGAGCGTCTTGATGCCGCGAGTCGTGAGCCAGGCGTCGAGAGGGCCTGACACCGCGCCGACGGCGAACTGCAGGAAGCCCACCCGCTCGGCGAGCGCATCGTCGTTCATCACGAGCGCGCCGCCGACCACGTCGGAGTGGCCGCCGAGGTACTTCGTCGTCGAGTGCACGACCACGTCTGCGCCGAGCAGCAGCGGCTGCTGCAGTGCCGGAGTCGCGAACGTGTTGTCGACGACGACGAGCGCACCCGCCTCGCGGCCGATCGCGGAGAGGCCGGCGATGTCGGTGATCCGCAGCAGAGGGTTCGACGGCGTCTCGACCCAGAGCATCCGGGGTGCGCGCTCGGCTACCGCGGTGCGCACGGCTTCGGCGTCGCTCATGTCGACGACGCGCAGGCGCACTCCCCACGGGCCGAGCACCCGGGCGAGCAGGCGGTACGTGCCGCCGTAGACGTCGTTGCCGAGCAGAACCTCGTCGCCCGGCGAGAGGACTGCTCGCAGCAGGGTGTCCTCGGCCGCAAGCCCCGATGCGAACGAGAAGGCATGCGCACCGCCCTCGATCGCTGCCAGCTGGGTCTGCAGCGCGGTGCGGGTGGGGTTGGCGCTGCGGCCGTACTCGTAGCCCTGGCGAAGACCCCCGATGCCGTCCTGGGCGTACGTGGTCGAGAAGTGCACGGGCGGGATGACCGCACCGGTGGTGGGGTCGAACTCCTGCCCCGCATGGACGGCGAGGCTGGCGAAGGCGCGGGCTGCGGTGGTCATCGTGTGCTCCTGGTGGGGTCGGTGCCTGCGGGGGCGGTGCTGCGTGCGGTCTGGGATGGGATGAGACCGGCGAAGCCGTGATCGGCGAGCCAGCCGTCGTCGTGGATCTTGGAGAGATAGCCGCGGCCGTGATCGGGCAGCAGCACGACCACCACGGCGCTGGCGGGAAGGTCTCGAGCGGTGCGCAGGGCCGCCACGACGGCCATGCCGGATGAGCCGCCGACGAGCAGACCCTCCTCGCGGGCCAGCCTGCGCGTCATGGCGAAGCTCTCGGCGTCCGGCACCCGCTCGAAGCGGTCGACGACCGACGGATCGAAGGTCTCGGGAACGAAGTCCTCGCCGACGCCCTCGACCGCATAGCCGTGCACGGGACCGCCGGAGTAGATCGACCCCTCGGGGTCGGCGCCGACGACGACGACGTCGCCCTGCTCCTTGAGGAAGCGTCCGGTGCCGCTGATCGTGCCGCCGGTGCCGATGCCGGCGACGAAGTGCGTCACCCTGCCGTCGGTGTCCTGCCAGATCTCGGGGCCGGTGGTCGCATAGTGTCCGCGTGGACCATTCTGGTTCGCGAACTGATTCGGCTTGAAGGCACCCGGGATCTCGCGAGCGAGGCGATCGGAGACGCTGTAGTACGACTCCGGATGCTCTGGCGGCACGTTCGCGGGTGTCATGACGACCTCAGCGCCGTACGCGCGGAGAACCGCCACCTTCTCGCCTGCGAACTTGTCTGGCACGACGAAGACCATCCGGTAGCCGCGCTGCAGAGCGACCAGCGCGAGACCGACGCCCGTGTTGCCGCTCGTCGGCTCGACGATGGTGCCCCCGGGGCGCAGCAGCCCGTCACGCTCGGCCGCGTCGATGATTCCGCGGGCGATGCGGTCTTTGGCCGATCCGCCCGGATTGAAGTACTCCACCTTCGCGAGCACCGTGGCGGCGACGCCGTCGGTGACGCGGTTCAGGCGGACGAGGGGCGTGCCGCCGACGAGGTCGGCGATGTGCGATGCGTAACGCATGAGAAGGTCCTGGATGTGTGGCCGCGCGCAGCGGGAGCGCTGCGCGAGTGCGGCATGCCGTCGGGGTCGTCGAAGATGAGCGCGGGGCGCTCAGCGACAACAGCGACAGGTGAAGGACACGCGCTCACGATAGCCGAACTCCTCCCGATCGCCAACCGCTGCGCCGCCTCGGATGCCGGTGCCGGTACTCCGGTGCGAGAATGGACACATGACCAGCGCAGACAACGACGCCGCCGTCGAGACCCCCGCCGAGGCCGTCGCCGAAGAGAAGAATCCCCGCAAGCAGCCGTTCCCCCGCGGGTTCCTCGACACCATCTCCACCGGATGGGCCGACCGCCCCGAGTCCATGCCCGCGCCGCGGGCCCAGGCGCCGTTCGCGGCCGCCCGCCGCGCCAAGGTGTCGGCGGCCTTCCCCGGCAAGCGCCTGGTCGTGCCGGCAGGATCGTTCAAGCAGCGCAGCAACGACACCGACTACCCGTTCCGCGCCCACTCGGCCTTCGTGCATCTGACGGGCTGGGCCAACGAGTCGGAGCCCGACTCGCTGCTCGTCTTCGAGCCGACCGACAACGGCCACGAGATCACCCTGTACTTCCGTGAGCGCGCTGACCGCACCACGAGCGAGTTCTACTCGGATGCCACGATCGGCGAGTTCTGGATCGGCCCCCGCCCCTCGCTCGCGGGCGTCGCCGCCGACCTCGACCTCGCCACCGCGCACGTCGACACCTTCGTCCCGGCTGACGACGACCTCGTCGTCGACGGGGACGAAGAGCTGACCCGCTTCGTCTCGGAGCTGCGACTCGTCAAGGACGAGTTCGAGATCGCCGAGATGCGTCACGCGGTCGCTGTCACCGCCTCCGGATTCGACGACATCATCCGCGACTTCGACCGGGCGGTCGCGCATCCCCGCGGCGAGCGCATCGTCGAGGGCGTGTTCCACCAGCGCGCCCGCAGCGATGGGCACTGGGAGGGCTACGACACGATCGCCGCGTCTGGTCACCACGCGTGCTACCTGCACTGGACGCGCAACGACGGCGCCGTCGTGCCGGGCGATCTCATCCTGATCGACGCGGGTGTCGAGGTCGACAGCCAGTACACCGCCGACATCACCCGCACCCTGCCGGTGAACGGCACGTTCTCCGACGTGCAGCGCCGGGTGTACGAGGTCGTGCTCGAGGCGGCGGATGCGGCGTTCGCCGCCGCCAAGCCGGGCGTGAGGTTCCGCACCGTGCACGAGGCCGCCATGGAGGTCATCGCGAAGCGCACCGCCGAGTGGGGTGTGCTGCCGGTGACCGCAGAGGAGGCGCTGGACGCCGACAACGGCGGCCAGCACCGTCGCTACATGGTGCACGGAACCTCGCACCACCTCGGCATCGACGTGCACGACTGCGCTCAGGCGCGCCGTGAGATGTACTACGACGGCGTCCTCGAGGAGGGCATGGTCTTCACCATCGAGCCCGGCCTGTACTTCCAGATCGACGATCTCACCGTCCCGCAGGAACTGCGCGGCATCGGCGTGCGCATCGAGGACGACATCCTGATGACCGCCGACGGCGCCGTCAACCTGTCGGCCGACATCCCGCGCACCGTCGAGGACGTCGAGGCCTGGATCGCCCGGCTGAAGGGCTGACCGGCATCCGGATGCATGAGGGCCAGCTGGCCGTCGACGAGGAACTCGCGGGCGAACTGATCGCCCGCGAGTTCCCGCGTCTCCGGGGGCTGCCCGTCGTCGCCCTGCCCGGTGCCGGGACGGTGAACGCGATCTTCCGTGTGGGCGCGGACGCGGCGGCGCGGTTCCCGCTGGCATCCGCGTCCGCCGCCGATCTCGAGACCGAGGCGGCGGCGCTGACGGAGTTCGCGCTGGCCTGCCCCCTCCCCGCGCCAGAGCCTCTCGGCGTGGGCCAGGGCGATGAGCGGTACCCGTCGGCGTGGTCGCTGCAGACATGGCTGCCCGGCGACGTGGCCGATCCGATCCGCTCCGCGCGCTCGTCGTCGCTCGCCGCGGATCTCGGCGGACTCATCCTCGCGCTGCGCGCGGTTCCGGTGGGCGGGCGCGTGTTCGACGGACATGGTCGTGGCGGAGTGCTCGCCGACCACGACGCGTGGATGACGCACTGTCTTTCTCAGAGCGCCGGCATCGTGGACGTCGGCCGCGTCGCTTCAGCCTGGGAAGCCCTTCGTTCCGTGCCCGTCGCAGGCGACCATGTGATGAGTCATCGCGACCTCACGCCCGCGAACCTGCTTGTCGCAGGCGCACGACTGACCGGAGTGCTCGACGGCGGCTCGTTCGGACCCGCGGACCGGTCTCTGGACCTCGTGTGCGCCTGGCATCTTCTGGATGCCGCACCGCGGAGCGCCCTGCGGGCGGCCATCGCCCCATCCGAGGACGAGTGGCGACGCGGCGCCGCCTGGGCGCTGCAGCAGGCGATGGGTCTGGTCTGGTACTACCGGGAGTCGAATCCGGCGATGGCCCGACTGGGACGCAGCACCGTGCGGCGCGTGCTCGAAGACCAGGACGTCGCCAGGGCCCCCTGAGGGAGTCTCCCGCCCGACCGTCGGCCCTCACCCTCCTGAGCGCACCTCCGCGATGAAATCGACCACCACCGGGGCAAGCCCTGCCCCCACCGCATCCGCTGGACGCGTGCTGCCCTTCACTTCGAACGAGTGCCCGCCGCCGTCGATCCAGGCGATCGTGGCATCCTGACACGACGCGACCGCCTCTTCGAGCTGCGAGAGCGGCTGCACGAACGGATCGTTCGTGCCCTCGACGAACAGCTGCGGCGGGCGCACGGCGGGAAGGTGCTCGACTCGCGGCTTCTCGGGCTTTCCCGGCGGGTGCAACGGGTAACCCAGGTAGACCAGCCCATCGACCTGCAGCCCCTCGGCCACGGCCATCGATGCCATCCGGCCGCCGTAGGACTTGCCGCACGCCCAGATCGCAGCATCCGGTCGCTCCGCCCGGATGCTGTCCACCACCGCACGCCAGGTCAGCACGGCGTGGGCTGCGGGTCCTGGCATCCGTCGACCCGCCTCGACGTACGGGAAGTTGAATCGCACCGTCGTGAAGCCCGAGACGCGCAGCGCCTCGGCGAATCCGACCAGGAACGGATGATCCATGCCCGCACCCGCCCCGTGGGCTATCGCGACGACGCCACGCGAGTCATCGTCGGGTTCGGACCACGCGGTGGTGACAGACACGGCCCCCGACGGCAGGTCGACCTCGACACCCATCACGCACTCCTCACGAACGGCACCCGCACCACCTCACCGCGGCGCGCACGACGCAGCGCCACGAGCACGACGACCAGATGCGTCACGCACACGACGATGTACAGCGCGAACGGGATGCCCTGCGGGAAGAAACCCGTCGCGGGCGCACTCGGCGTCGTCAGCCGAACCAGCCCGATCACCAGCTGGGCCAGCAGCAGCACTGTGGACGATACGAGGAACAGCCGGCCCCACGCACGCGCCGCGGCGGCATTCCGCTTCGCCAGCGGCCCCTGCCTCGACAGCGAGCCGTAGGCCGCGATCATGCCGCCGCCTGCGGCGAGCGCGCCGAGGAACGGGATCGGCACGAGCACCAGCATCCCCAGCGCCCACGCCGACGCGCCGGTCGCCACGCGACCTTCCGCCGTCATCGCAGATCGGTCGGCGGCGACGTCTCACCCTCGAAACCGGATTCAGGTCCGGATGCCGGGCCCGCAGCCGCTCCTGGATGCGCGGAGGTTCCTGATGCCGGGGCGCCGTCTCCCGGCTCGGTGCCGGGAAGCGGCGGCTTCGGCGGGATGACCGGGCCACCCGCCTGTCCGGGGGCCGGCTCCGTACCAGGGCCCTGCTCCGGCTCGACGGGCGGCTGCGGTGCCGGTGCGGGGTCGGCCACGGGCGGCGCGACCGGAGCCGCGGGGACGCCCTGCCCCGCCGGGGGCACCCGCTCGCCGTAGCGGGGCGGTTCACTCAGGTCGACGGGCGGGCGCACGGACTGCGGCCGCCCGGGACCGACCACCCCGCGGGCCTTGGCGAGAGAAGCAGCCTGCACGCGCACCTCGTAGTGCTCGGCGAGCATCTGCATCATGCTCGCGAAGTCGCGGCGCCGACGCACGATCGAGTACGTCACCAGGCTCATGATCATGCCCAGCGCGACGCCGATCAGCAGGAACCCGAGGAAGAGCGAGATCGGCGCATCGGGCGTGCCGAACAGCATGATGGCCGAGAGCAGCAGCCCGATCAGCACGCCGTTCGTCGCACCTGACCGCGCGGCCGCGGCGTACCCGAGCTTCCCCGTCACGCGCTCCACCGTGCGCACGCCCTCGCCCACGATGGCGATGTCGCGCGCCGGCACCTCACCCGCGATCAGCTTCGACACGATCTTCTGGGCCGCCTCGTAGTCCTTCGTCGAGGCGATCACCTCGCCGAGGTCGTTCCCGTTCACCGGTCGATTCAGCATGCTCATGCCGCCATTGTCCCATCGACGGCGGCGAGTCGTCACCCGCCGGGACGACACGATGCTCGCGGACTACGCTGGAACAGTGAGCACACAACGGGTCTTCGTCGCACGTCTGGCAGGTTGCGCCGTGTTCGATCCGGCCGGTGATCGCCTCGGCAAGGTCCGCGACGTCGTCATCGTCTATCGCAAGACCGCATCGCCCCGCGTGATCGGCCTCGTGATCGAGATCCCCGGGCGCCGACATGTGTTCCTCTCCATCGGGAGGGTCAACTCGATCCGCTCCGGCCAGGTCATCACGACAGGCCTCATCAACGTGCGTCGCTTCCAGCCCCGCCCCGGCGAGGTGCGCGTGGTCGCAGAGTTCCTCGGCCGCCGCGTCAGTCTCATCGACGGCGGTGGCACTGCGGTCATCGAAGACGTCGCCATCGAGCAGGACCGCCACGGAGAGTGGGGCATCACCCAGCTGTTCCTTCGGAAGGCGAAGACCAGCGCGTCGCCGTTCGCCAAGGGCCCCACCGCCTTCGCCGCATGGAACGAGGTCGCCGAGCTGCGCAAACCAGGCGAGGCGCAGTCGGCCGAGCAGCTGGTTGCCACCTACTCGGAACTGCACGCCGCCGACCTGGCGACGACCCTGCTCGACCTGCCGCAGGAGCGCCGTATCGAAGTCGCGGAGGAGCTGCCGGACGAGCGGCTCGCAGACGCCCTCGAGGAGATGCCCGAAGACGATCAGGTCGGCATCCTCGACAGGCTAGGCGACGAACGCGCCGCCGACGTGCTCGACGAGATGGAGCCTGACGACGCCGCCGACCTGCTCGCCCAGCTTCCGCCAGAGCGCCTCGAGCACCTCCTCGCCCTGATGGATCCGGAGGAGGCCGAGGACGTCCGGACGCTGCTGCGCTACGGCGCCGACACCGCCGGCGGTCTGATGACGCCGGAGCCGATCATCCTGTCCGCCGATGCGACGGTCGCCGAGGCGCTCGCCCTCATCCGCCGTCACGAGCTGCACCCGGCTCTCGCGGCGGCCGTGTTCGTCACGCTGCCGCCGTTCGAGACGCCGACCGGGCGCCTGCTCGGCGTGGTGCACTTCCAGAAGATGCTGCGCTATCCCCCGCATGAGCGCCTGGGTGCGATCCTCGACGAGTCCGTCGAGCCGGTCGCCGTGACCGCATCGGCCGCCGAGGTCGCCCGCATGCTCGCCAGCTACGACCTCGTCTCGCTGCCGGTGATCGACAGCGCGCACCGCCTCGTCGGCGCGATCAGCGTCGACGACGTGCTCGACTACCTGCTGCCCGACGACTGGCGGACCCATGACGCCGACGAGCCGACGGCTGGTGCCCGATGATGGCGCGTCCGTCGCGCGCGGCGCGTCTCGACACTCCAGGCACCCTCGGCACCACGCGCACGCAGGCGCCGTCGCGCGACCGCTTCGGCCGCTTCACCGAGTGGGTCGCGCGGGCCATGGGAACGCCGACCTTCCTCACGATCCTCACGCTGTTCTGCGCGCTCTGGATCGCATACACGATGCTGGCCGAGCAGAACGGCTGGTGGCGCTTCGACTCCGCCGCCCTCGGCTTCACCGCGCTCACGCTGATCCTGTCGCTGCAGGCGTCGTACGCTGCTCCCCTCATCCTGCTCGCACAGAACCGGCAGGACGACCGCGACCGCGTGCAGATCGAGCAGGACCGGCAGCGCGCCGAGCGCAACCTCGCAGACACCGAATACCTGGCGCGCGAGATCGTGGCGCTGCGCATGTCGCTCGAGGAGCGCTCGAACCAGCAGGTGACCCGCGACGTGCTGCGCCAGGAGCTGAAGGCGCTGCTCGCCGAGCTCAACGACGATGAGGGCGCAGCAGAGAACAGCCATGACGCTCGCTGACCGCGTCCGGACCGCCGTCGCCGCCGTCACCGATCCCGAGCTGCGACGTCCGATCGGCGACCTCGACATGGTGCGCGACATCGCCGTGGACGGCTCGACCGCCCGGGTCGCGATCGTGCTCACGATCGTCGGATGCCCTGCCGCTCAGCGCATAGAGCAGGATGTGCGGGATGCCGCAGCATCCGTCATGGGCATCGACGACGTGACGGTCGACGTCGGCGTCATGACGCCGGACGAACGTCGCGCGCTCACCGAGAAGCTCCGCGAAGGCCGCCCCGCACGCCAGATGCCGTTCGGCCCCGACTCGCTCACCCGCGTCATCCTCGTGTCCAGCGGGAAGGGCGGCGTCGGCAAGTCGACCGTGACCGCCAACCTGGCCGTGGCGCTCGCCCGGCAGGGTCTGCGCGTCGGCCTGGTGGACGCCGATGTGCACGGCTTCTCGATCCCCGGTCTGCTCGGGATCGCACCCGGCACGCAGCCGACGCGCATCGACGACCTGATGCTGCCTCCCGTCGCCCACGATGTGAAGACCGTGTCGATCGGGATGTTCCTGCGCGAGGGTGAAGCCGTGGTCGCCTGGCGGGGACCGATGCTGCACCGCACGGTTCAGCAGTTCCTCACCGACGTGTTCTTCGGCGACCTCGACGTGCTGCTGATCGACATGCCACCTGGCACCGGCGACATCGCGATCTCGATCGGCCAGATCCTGCCGCACGCGGAGGTGCTGGTCGTCACCACCCCGCAGCCTGCCGCCGCCGACGTGGCGATCCGCAGCGGGCTCGTCGCCAGGCAGACCGGCCAGCGCGTCATCGGCGTGATCGAGAACATGGCCGCGTTCGCCCTGCCCGACGGCACCCTGCTCGACCTCTTCGGCGAAGGCGGAGGCGCCAAGGTCGCGTCGGCACTCAGCGCCGACGGTGAGGACGTGCCGCTGCTGGCATCCATTCCGCTCAGCCCTGCCCTCCGCCGAGGCGGTGACCAGGGCATCCCGATCGTGCTCGGAGAGCCCGACGACGTCGCGGCCCGAGCCATCACATCGCTCGCCGAGGGGATCGCCCACCGTGGGCGCGGTCTCTCGGGCCGTGCGCTGCCGCTGCGGCTCGGCTGATCACCGGCCACGCGCCGACGGTCAGGTGGCTTCGACGTCGAAGGGCGGCGGAGTCTGCCGTGAGAAGTGAGTGCGGGCCATCCGCTGCCGCACCGGTGCGACCGGATCGGTCGCGACGGCGGTCGGCGCCGGAGCCGGATGCGCGTCGAACTCGGGCTCCTCGAACAGCGCGTCGCGGATGATCCGTCGGGGGTCATACTGACGAGGATCCAGCTTGCGCCAATCGACTTCGTCGATCTCAGGACCGAGCTCATCGCGCATCTTGCTCTTGGTCTCGCGCAGGTACTCCCCCGCGCGTCGCACGAACTTCGCGAACGTCTCTGCCGCCTTCGGCAGCCGCTCAGGGCCGATGATGATGACAGCGACAAGGCCGATCAGCAGCAGCTTGTCGAAGGTCAACCCCAGTTCCATCCCCCCAGGCTACCCGCCGCGCCTCCCCTTCCGAGTCGCTTCGGCCGCTTACGCTTGTCATGACCGGCTTTTCCGAGGAGAGACACCATGAGCGAGCACGACGCGAACGCCCGATTCGCGCGCGAGACCATCGTGGAACCCGCCGCGATCGCCCGTGCGCGAGCCCACGCACTCGAACTCGGAGCAGCCCCGATCAGTCCGGCGGTCGGCGCCCAGGTCGCCGTGCTCGCCGCGGCGACCGCTGCGCGCTCGATCGTCGAGATCGGCACGGGTGCCGGCGTCTCCGGACTGTGGCTGCTGCGCGGCGCGCCGCAGGCGGTGCTGACCACGATCGACAATGAGCCCGAGCATCTCGCGGCCGCCCGCCAGGCGTTCGCCGACGCACGCATCCCCGCAGCCCGCGGCCGGTTCATCACGGGTCGAGCCGCCGACGTGCTGCCGCGCATGAACGAGAGCGCGTACGACATCGTCCTCATCGACGCCGACGCCGAGAACGTCATCGAGTACGTCGAGCACGGTCTGCGGCTCGTGCGCACGGGCGGGCTCGTGCTGGTGCCGCGTGTTCTGCACGGCGGCCGCGTGGCCGACCCCGTGCAGCGGGACGCGGTGACAACGGCGTACCGCTCACTGGTGCAGGAGACGCAGGAATCGCAGGCCGTGCTCGCCGCGCTGTCGACCGTTGGCGAGGGGCTGCTGCAGCTCACCCGCATCGCGGAGTAGACCCGCAGCGGCCTCAGGACGCAGCAGAAGGGCGGTGGATCCGAAGATCCACCGCCCTTCTCGTCAAGCAGGTCAGGCGTTCACGACGGCTGCCAGCACGTCGTGAAGCTCCTTCGCCTCGGCGTCGTTCACGGAGACGACCAGTCGGCCGCCGCCCTCGAGCGGAACCCGCACGATGATGAGTCGCCCCTCCTTCACGGCCTCCATCGGTCCGTCGCCGGTCCTCGGCTTCATCGCTGCCATCGTGGCACCCTTTCCCTCGGTGGTATGCGTCAAGTTTATCGGTAGGCTCACAGGTTCGGCGTCCGCGAGTCACCGGGACGTCACGGCACCTGCCAGAAGGTCTGCGCCGAGCCGTACATCGCCAGGATCCACAGCAGCTGCAGCAGCAGGCAGACGAGAAGCACACCCCATCTGTATGCCCGCGAGCGCGGCACGGCGAGCGCTCCCGCGAGCGGCGTCAGCGGGAACAGCAGACGGAACGTGCTCGACTGCGGGAAGAACACCGCGAGAAGGTAGAGCACATAGCTCGCGCTCCACAGCCGGATGTCGACGCCGAGGCTGCGCACGTTCCTGGCGCGAAGCAGAGCGTATGCCGCGCCGATCACCAGGACCGCCAGGATCACCCAGCCCGCCCATGCAGGCATCCCCCACTGCGCGGCCCAGAACTCGGCGCCGCGCACGAACCCGTCGAAGGGAACGAAGTCGGCACTCGGGTCGACCAGCCAGTTCCGGCGCCACGAGAGCTCGGTCTTCAGGTACGCGCCGGGATCGCGCGTCACCGCTGCGGCGATCACCTGCCACGAGAAGCCGACCGCTGTGGTGAGAGCGCCGAGGGCCACGATGTGCACGACATCCCTCGCCGGCAGCGGTTCGCGTTCTCGTGCGGCCCAACGTGCGATTCCGTGCAGTCCGAGGAAGAGCGCGAAAGCGAGCACACCGGGCCGCGTGAAGCCCATCACCGGGATCAGCAGGTACAGCCACCCGTACCGGTGCCGAGACGCGAGGTCGAGAGCGATGAGCAGCAGCAGCACGAACAGGCTCTCGGCGTATCCCACCTGGAAGAGCGCCGCGAGCGGCCCGCAGGCGAAGAAGGCGACGGCCCACAGCGCCGCCGTCGAGCCGATCCTGCGACGGAGCAGCCTGTGCAGGGCAAGGCACGCGAGGAATCCGGCGACGAGCGACACCACCAGGGCACCCGCGCCCCAGTCCCCCAGTCCGACGAACTGCGACAGGTACGCGTACACGGGCATGAACGCCCACGCGTTCTCGGTCACCTGCCCGGCGTCGTTCAGCGGAAGCGTCGACGGATAGCCGAACACGGCGACGGTCCAGTACCACTGCGCGTCCCAGCCCAGAACGTAGTCGCCGAGCGTCGGCTGCATGCCGAACCGCGACCCCGGCGGGGATGACGCGGCGGCGATCGCGAAGAAACCGGTCGTGGTCAGCCGCGCGAGCAGATAGATGATCGCGATGCGGCCGGCGACCGGCATCCGTATCCAGGTGCGCAGGGCCGGGGTCAGGAGCCGCTGAGCCACGCGCGGAGTCCGCGTTCGACGTCCTCGATCTGCGAGACGGGTACGCGCTCCTCGTCGTGGTGCGCGAGGTGCGGGTCGCCGGGGCCGTAGTTGACCGCTGGTACGCCCATCGCCGAGAACCGCGCGACGTCGGTCCATCCGTACTTGGCGTGCGCCTCTCCCCCGACGGCGGCAAGGAACTGCTGGGCGATCGGGGCGTCGAGTCCTGGCCGCGCGCCGCCTGCCGCGTCGACGATCTCCACCTCGAAGCCCGCGAAGGCGCCGCGCACATGCGCCTCGGCGTCGGCCACGCTCTTGTTCGGGGCGAAGCGGTAGTTCACGTCGACCTCGCACAGATCAGGGATGACGTTGCCCGCCACACCTCCGCGGATGCTGACGGCGTTGAGTCCCTCGCGGTACCCGAGTCCTTCGACCGTGACCTCCCGCGCCCGGTACTCGGCGAGCCGCGACAGGATCGGAGCCGCCGCGTGGATCGCGTTCTCGCCGATCCACGAGCGGGCGCTGTGCGCGCGAACGCCGCGCACGCGGACCACAGCGCGCAGCGTGCCGTTGCAGCCGCCCTCGACGCGCCCGTCCGAGGGTTCGCCCAGGATCGCGAAGTCCGCCTCGAAGAGGTCTGGCCGAGCCTGCGCGAGCACGTTGAGTCCGTTCAGCGCGGCGTCGACTTCCTCGTTGTCGTACCACATCCAGGTGATGTCGACCGAGGGCGAGGTGAGCTCGGCGGCGAGCTTCAGCTGCACCGCCACGCCTGCCTTCATGTCGACGGTGCCTCGTCCCCAGAGGAACGGCACTCCGTCGATCTCGATGTCGCGGGTGGGCACGTTGTCGTTGATCGGCACCGTGTCGATGTGACCCGCGATCACGACCCGCTGCGCCCT
The DNA here is from genome assembly GCF_016907315.1 of Microbacterium esteraromaticum. Classification (NCBI taxonomy): domain Bacteria; kingdom Bacillati; phylum Actinomycetota; class Actinomycetes; order Micrococcales; family Microbacteriaceae; genus Microbacterium; species Microbacterium esteraromaticum. The sequence goes on along the minus strand of NZ_JAFBBS010000001.1, from coordinate 2,801,931 downwards.
GCCGAGATCCGTGCGGGCCACGACGGTGTTCCCGTGGCGCACGACCTCGAGGTGCGGGTACGCGCGCACGGCCGCCTCGATCTCGTCTGCGAGACGCGCCTCACCGCCCGACACGCTCGGGATGTCGCAGATCGTGCGAGTGAGTTCGAGAGAGGTTGCGGTCAGATCGAGCGCCATGTCCCCAGCCTAGCCACGTCGTCACAACTCCTCGGCCGTGTGTCGGGCCGCGTACCGTAGAGGCATGAGCACTGCACGCACGGTATGGGGCATCGGACTGAGCACGATCGCGTCGGACGGCACCGTCCTCGACGCCTGGTACCCCGAGGCCGGCTTCGGAGCCCAGGAGCCCGATGACGCCGCGGCGGCCGCCGCCACATGGGGCGCCTTCGCCGACGAGGACGAGCGCCGCGGCGTGACGATCGAGTTCGTGCAGCTCAGCATCGACCTCGACGCGCCGGTCACCTCGACCCCTGACGCGTACCTGCGTCTGCACGCGCTGTCGCGTCTGCTCGTGCGCCCGAACGAGCTCAGCCTCGACGGCATCTTCGCGCACCTGCCGAACAACGCATGGACGACCGCAGGCCCCATGCACCCCGACGACGCCGCGCGACTTCGCCCCGTGCTGCAGCGCCACGCCATTCAGATCCAGGGGCTCGACAAGTTCCCCCGCCTCACCGACTACGTGCAGCCGGCGGGCGTGCGCATCGCCGACGCCTCGCGGGTGCGCCTCGGCGCGCATCTCTCGCCCGGCACCACGGTCATGCACGAGGGCTTCGTGAACTTCAACGCAGGCACGCTCGGCGCGTCCATGGTCGAGGGACGCATCTCGCAGGGTGTCGTGGTCGGCGACGGAAGCGACATCGGGGGCGGCGCATCGATCATGGGCACGCTCTCGGGCGGCGGGCAGCACCGTGTGTCGATCGGCGCGCGCACCCTGCTGGGAGCCAACGCGGGAATCGGCATCTCGCTCGGCGACGACTGCATCGTCGAAGCCGGCCTCTACATCACCGCCGGCACCAAGGTCGTCATCGCCGACGCTCCCGTCACCCCCGACGGCGCTCGGCAGACCATCAAAGCCGCCGAGCTGTCCGGCCGCAGCGGGTTGCTCTACCGCCGCAACTCGCTGAGCGGCGCGGTCGAGGTCGTGCAGCGCTCGGGCCACGGTGTGACCCTGAACGAGATGCTGCACGCCTGATACGCCACAGCACCCGGAAGAGGGGCTGACGCAGCGGGCGAGGCACCCGGAACGGGCGTTCGTCCAGGTCGGCGCGGGCTGCGACTGTTAGGGTGGACTCGACGCCCCTCGCGAAGCGAGACGTCTGCGTCGTCGATACCCTTCCGCACCGGCATCCGGTATGCGGACATCTCGAGCGGCGAACCGATGCGTGAACCAGCGCCGTCGCCCATTCCCGCAGCCCCGCTGCGCCTTTCCCGGAGATACTCCTATGCCTTCCTTCATCGATCTCGGCGTGCCCGCCGCGCTGGCCGACGTGCTGGCCGCCGACGGCAAGACCGAGCCGTTCGCCATTCAGCGCGACACCCTTCCCGACTCCCTGGCCGGTCGTGACCTGCTCGGCCGCGGCCGCACCGGCAGCGGCAAGACGATCGCGTTCGCGCTGCCCCTGGTCGCTCGCCTCTCCGCATCAGGTGCCCGCCGCCAGGCCGGCCGCCCGCGCGGTCTGGTGCTCGCACCGACCCGCGAGCTCGCCACCCAGATCGCCGCGACGATCAAGCCTCTCGCCGAAGCCGTCGGCATGCGCGTCACCACTGTCTTCGGCGGTGTCAGCCAGCGTCCCCAGGAGCAGGCTCTCCGTGGCGGCGTCGACATCGTCGTCGCCTGCCCCGGCCGCCTCGAGGACCTCATGAAGCAGGGCGTCGTCTCGCTCGGCGCCGTCGAGGTCGCCGTGCTCGACGAGGCAGACCACATGGCCGACCTGGGCTTCCTGCCCGGCGTCACCCGCATCCTCGCCGCGACTCCCGCCGGTGGCCAGCGTCTGCTCTTCAGCGCGACGCTCGACCGGGGCATCGACGCTCTCGCCAAGCGCTTCCTCAGCAGCCCCGTCAGCCACGAGGTCGACGAGGCGAGCGTGCCTGTGGGCGAGATGACCCACCGGGTGCTCATCGCCTCGGACGCGGATGCCAAGAAGAAGCTCGTCGAGGACCTCGCGTCCGGCGTCGGCCGCCGCATCCTGTTCACGCGCACCAAGCATCACGCCAAGAAGCTCGCCAAGCAGCTGACCTCCGCGGGCATCCCGTCGGTCGACCTGCACGGCAACCTCGGCCAGAACGCGCGTGAGCGCAACCTCGCAGCCTTCGGCGCCGACCCCGCGAACGGCGGGGTGCGGGTTCTCGTCGCGACCGACGTCGCCGCCCGTGGCGTGCATGTCGATGACGTCGAGCTCGTCGTGCACGTCGACCCGCCCGTCGAGCACAAGGCGTACCTGCACCGCTCGGGCCGCACCGCGCGCGCCGGAGCCGCAGGCACGGTCGTCACGCTGATGCTGCCCGAGCAGCGTCGTGACGTGAAGGACATTCTGCGGAAGGCCCAGATCACCGTCGGACTCGAAGACGTGACCCCGGCGATCGTCGAGGAGCTCGTCGGCGAGCGAGCACCGAAGATCAAGACGGTTCCGGTCGCGCAGCAGCAGAACAAGCCGAAGTCGAAGCCGGCCGCCAGGGGCGGTGCAGCGGATGCCTCGCAGCCCGGTTCACGTGACGGCGGCCGTCGCCGTCGCGGCCGCGGGAACGGCGGCGACGCCGCCCGCCGCACCGACACCGCTCAGCGGGCGGACAGCGGTCAGCGGCAGAACGCAGGCCAGCGCCAGGGCGGATCATCGCGTCACGAAGCGGGCCGTGCGGACGCCGGTCGCTCACGCTCGCAGGGCAGCCAGGCCCGGTACTCCACGCAGACCGGCGCCCCGGCGACCCACTCGCGTCAAGGCGACCAGGGTGCCGCCCGGGCGCGCGCCGGCTCGCGTCGTGCAAGCCGCCCCCAGGGACGCTGACCGACAGGACACCGACCGCAGAGCGGCCCGCTGAAGAACCTGGTTCTTCGGCGGGCCGCTCTGCGTGGTGCGCGGCCTTCAGGTCGGCTGACCGGCCGGGACAGCGGAAGGGACGCCGACGCAGCGCGTCGACGTCCCTTCTCGCGGCGACTCAGCGCCCGGGGTAGCTGCGTTCGGGCGAGCCGACGTAGAGCTGCTGCGGGCGACCGATCTTGGTCTGCGGGTCGAGGTTCAGCTCTCGCCACTGCGCGAGCCAGCCGGGCAGACGGCCGATCGCGAACAGCACGGTGAACATGCGCGTCGGGAAGCCCATCGCCTTGTAGATGACGCCGGTGTAGAAGTCGACGTTGGGGTAGAGGCGGCGCTCCTTGAAGTAGTCGTCCGCGAGGGCGATCTCCTCGAGCTCCTTGGCGAGGTCGAGCAGGGGGTCGGTCACGCCGAGCTCGGCGAGCACCTCGTCTGCGGCCTCTTTCACGAGCTTGGCGCGCGGGTCGTAGTTCTTGTAGACCCGGTGTCCGAAGCCCATCAGCTTGACGCCGGCTTCCTTGTTCTTCACGCTCTCGACGAAACGCTGCACGCTCTGGCCCGAGTCCCGGATCTGTCCGAGCATGGTCAGCACAGCCTCGTTCGCCCCGCCGTGCAGCGGACCGGACAGCGCCTGGATGCCGGCCGAGATCGACGCGAACTGATTGGCGCCGGTCGATCCGACCAGTCGCACGGTCGAGGTGGACGCGTTCTGCTCGTGGTCCTCGTGGAGGATCAGCAGCAGCTCGAGCGCCTTTGACATGACCGGGTTGACCTCGTACGGCTCGCTGTGCACCCCGAAGTTCAGCTTGAGGAAGTTGTCGACGAAGCTCAGCGAGTTGTCGGGATACAGGAACGCCTGTCCGACGCTCTTCTTGTGCGCGTACGCCGCGATCACGGGAAGCTTGGCGAGCATGCGCACCATGTTGAGCTCGACGTGCTCGGGGTTGTTCGGGTCGGTCTGGCCCTCGTAGTACGTCGAGAGCGCAGCCACCGCCGATGAGAGCACCGCCATCGGGTGCGCGGTGTGCGGGAGGGCGGAGAAGAAGTGCTTGAGGTCCTCGTGCAGCAGCGTGTGCCGACGGATCTTCTCGTCGAACTCGGCGAGCTCGGTCGCGGTCGGCAGCTCGCCGTAGATCAGCAGCCACGCCACCTCGAGGTAGCTGCAGTTCTTGGCGATCTGCTCGATGGGGTACCCCCGGTAGCGCAGGATGCCCTGATCACCGTCGATGAAGGTGACAGCCGACTTGGTCGACGCCGTGTTCACGAACCCGTAGTCGAGGCCCGTGTAGCCGGTCTGACGCGTGAGCGTGGAGAAGTCGATGCTGTCGGTGCCGCTCGTCCCGCGGACCACGGGGAATTCCGCTGTGGTGTCGCCGATCGAAAGAGTAGCCTTCTCGGGCTGAGCTGCGCTCACGCCAACCTCCTGCTGCGTTCGTATCGTCGTAGGCGATGTGAGACGCACGCAGCGCCGGGTCGCGTGGGACCCCATCGCCCCTACAGCCTAGTCGTGCCGTCGGCCTACTGTGACATCCGCCAAGAGATCGGCGCCATCAGAGGCTGATGCGCACAAAAACCTCACTGCGCAGCGGACGCCAGTCGGGCGGCCGCCTGCTGCACCCGCTCTAGGGGTGCGGTGAGCGAGAGCCTCACGTGCCGGCCCGAGTGATCGCCGTAGAAGTGTCCTGGACCGGCGAGGATGCCCAGAGAGGCGAGGCGGTCCATCGATTCCCAGGCGTCGCGCCCCTCCGTGGCCCAGAGATAGAGTCCTGCCTCTGACCCGTCGATGCGGAAGCCGGCGGCGACGAGCGCGGGCAGCAGCACCTCGCGCCGCTCACGGTAGAGCCGCTTCTGCGTCTCCACGTGCTCGTCGTCGCGCAGTGCGACGGCCATGGCGTGCTGCACAGGGGCGGGTGGCATGAGGCCGAGATGCTTGCGCGCCGCGAGGACCTCGGCGATGAGCTTCGAGCATCCGGCGATGAACGCCGCGCGGTACCCCGCAAGATTCGACTGCTTGCTGAGGGAGTACACGCTGAGCAGGTTCGCCCGGCTGCCGTCGGTGACCCGAGGGTCGAGAACCGACGGGATCGACTCGGTCCGCCAGGGTCCATCCCATCCCAGCTCGGCGTAGCACTCGTCGCTCGCGAGCACCGCACCCAGCTCGCGCGCACGACGCACGGCGGCACTCAGCTCCTCGACGTTCCAGGTGCGGCCGTCGGGGTTGCCCGGCGTGTTGATCCAGATGAGCTTGGCGCCCTCCGGCCATTCGGCGGGGTCGTCGGCGGCGACGGCAGCCGCTCCCACGACGGCAGCGCCGACCGCGTAAGTCGGGTAGGCGACTCGCGGATGCACGACGATGTCGCCGGGTCCGATGCCGAGCAGCAGGGGCAGCAGCGCCACGAGCTCCTTCGAGCCGATCGTCGGCATGACGTTGGCATCGGTCAGATCGGGCACGCCGCGCCGGCGGGCGTACCAGTCGACGATGGCGCGTCGCACGTCGACGGTGCCGACGGTCTGCGGGTAGGCATGCGCGTCCGTCGCCTCGGCGAGCGCACGGCGGATCACCTCGGGCGTCGGATCGACCGGCGAGCCGATCGAGAGGTCGACGAGTCCATCCGGATGCTGGGACGCCCGCTCGCGGTAGGGCACCACCGCGTCCCACGGGTAATCCGCGAGATCCCGGACCCCCACCTACTCCCCCTGCGGGGGGAGCGCGGTGACCACCGCGTGGTCGAAGTCGTACACGCCGACCTTCGAGGCGCCGCCGGGAGAGCCGATCTCGTTGAAGAACTCGACGTTGGCCTTGTAGTAGTCGGCCCACTCCTCCGGCAGGTCGTCTTCGTAGTAGATCGCCTCGACGGGGCAGACGGGCTCGCAGGCGCCGCAGTCCACGCACTCGTCGGGGTGGATGTACAGCATCCGCTCACCTTCGTAGATGCAGTCCACGGGGCACTCGTCGATGCAGGCGCGGTCCTTGACATCGACGCAGGGAAGGGCGATCACGTACGTCACGTGATCAGTCTACGACCCCTCAGCGCGCCTCGCCCCGAGGAGCGGCCGTGCCCGCCGACAGCGCACGCAGCCGCGACGTGTCGGGCCAGGCCACGACGAGCATCACGATGCCTGCGGCGACGTACATCCAGATGTTGCCGAGCGGGGTGTTCGGCACGATGATCGACCCGCCGGGCCCCCGCTGCGAGATCACGAGCAGCAGAGCGAGCATGCCGAGGCCCGCGGCCAGTGCGGCCCAGCGATCGCGCGTCAGGGCACGCAGGGCGACGAGCAGTGCGGCGCAGGCGATCGACCCGAGGATCATGCCGACGGGGATCGGTCCGATCGTGAAGCTGTGCGCGATGGTCGCGGCGATGCCGTAGACGGCTCCGACGAAGGCGGCGGCCAGCCATGAGAGGCCGCGAGAGAGCATTCTGCGCACGGACTCAGCCTACTGCGCGGTGCTTTCCCCCGGCTGTGCGGGGGAAAGCCGACGGGACGGAGTCAAGACGCGAGCCCGAGCATCCGCAGCAGGGCGGCTACGGCCGCTGCAGCGAAGACGACGACGAGGAAGGACTGCCGCATCCACAGGAGGCCTGCGGCGACGAGGACAGCCGGCACCCGGGCATCCACCACCACGGCCTGCCCCGCGCCGAGCGTCTGCACCGCGACCAGCGCACCGAGCAGCGCCACCGTCAGCAGATCCGAGATCCGCGCCGGCCGGGGCGCCTCGAGCAGCCGCGCCGGAACCAGGTAGCCGGCGACCTTGAGCCCCACGCAGATGCACGCGGCGAGCAGCACCGCACTCCAGACCGTCACGCGTCGACCCCCTGCAGCGGCTGCTGCGGGGCGTCACGCCCGAGCCAGTTGAACCACCCGACGAGGATCGCGACGAACGCTGCCACGAGCACGGGCAGGCCCGGCATGAGGAACGGCGTGAGGCTGGCCGCCACCACGGCCGCAGCCACACCGACCGCGATGGCCTGCCGCTGTTTGAGGCGGGGCCACAGCAGAGCGAGGAAGGCGGCGGCTGCGGCCGCATCGAGCCCCCACGTCTTCGGGTCCCCCAGCACGTCGCCCAGCAGGGCCCCGGCGAGGGTCATGAGGTTCCAGCCGATGAACACCCCCAGCCCGGTGAGCCAGAACCCCAGACGACGCAGGTGCGGGCGCTCCTGGGAGATCGCGACGGCGGTCGACTCGTCGATGGTCACCTGGGCAGCTGCAGCACGACGCCAGAAGCCGTCGCCGATGATCGACGACATCCGCATGCCGTAGGCGACGTTGCGCACCCCGAGCAGAGCGGCCGAAGCGATCGCCGACGGGAGGGCGGCGACGCCACCTGCACCGAAGACGCCGATGAAGGCGAACTGGGATCCCCCGGTGAACATCAGCAGGCTGAGCACGCACGTCTGCCAGACGTCGAGTCCGGATGCCACTGACAGGGCGCCGAAAGAGATGCCATAGGCGCTCGTGGCGATGGCCACGCCAAGCCCCTCGCGCCAGACCTCTCTGCGGGCCTGGTCATGCACCACTGTTCGCTCTGATGAACGCATGATCATCATTCTGAACAGCTACCGTCGTGCAGTCAAGTTGAACGATCGTTTGACATACTGAACGCATGGAACTGCGGGAGCGCCTCGCCCACTCTCTTCGTCGCGAACGAGAGGGGGCAGGACTGTCGGTGTCCGAGCTCGCACGACGCGCGAGCGTGTCGAAGGCGACGATCTCGCAGCTGGAGAGCGGCGCAGGCAACCCGAGCGTCGAGACGCTCTGGGCGATCGGCGATGCACTGGGCGTCCCCTTCGCAACCCTGGTCGAAGACCGTGCGCCGGCATCGCGGCTCATCCGGCTCGGCGATCACGCCGGAGTGCCGTCAGCGGCATCCCCCTACCTCGCCACCCTGCTCTCGGCTGCGGCCCCCGGAACACGTCGCGACATCTACCTCATCCAGGCCGAGCCAGGAGAGCCGAGGCGATCGCTCCCCCACCACACCGGCACGACAGAGCACGTCGTGCTGGTCAGCGGCGAGGCGCTGATCGGCCCGGCCGACGCTCCGGAGCTGCTGCACCCCGGCGATTACCTGTCGTACGCGGGCGACGCGGCCCACATCTTCGAGGCGCGCAGCCCCGGCACCAGCGCGGTGCTGGTGTCGGAGCTGCGCTGACCGCCGCGGCCGCTGGCCTCAGTACCAGTTGACGGCCTGCGAGTGGCCCCAGGCGGCGCACGGCGAGCCGTAGGCGCGATCGATGTAGCCGAGGCCCCAGGCGATCTGCGTCGCGGCGTTCGTGCGCCAATCGGCTCCTGCCGTGGCCATCTTGCTGCCGGGAAGGGCCTGAGGGATGCCCGTGGCGCCACCGTTCTCGTTGTAGGCCTTGTAGTTCCAGCCCGACTCCTTGGTCCAGAGGTTCGCGAGGCACGAGAACTCGCCCTCACCCCAGCCGTAGCGCTCTGCCGCCATGGCGCGGGCCACGGCCTTCGCACCGTCGGGGGTGTTCGCCGCAGCGAGGGCCGCTGCCGCGCGGCGCTTCTTCTCTGCAGCCTCCTTGGCCGCCTTCTCAGCGGCGATGCGCTCGGCCTCCGCCTTGACCCGGGCGGCTTCCGCGGCCTTCGCAGCGGTCAGGGCGTCCTGCAGGTCAGACGTCTTGGACTGCACGATGACCGTGCCGAGCACGACCTCGGCGGTCAGCTCGGAGACCTGCTCCGACGACAGCTGATCTGCTCGGCCGAGACGCTTCACGTCGGTCCTCAGGTCGGTCAGGTCGACACGGGTCGTCTCGGTCTGCATCGGGAAGTCGACGCCGGCGACCACGTTGTTCAGAGACTCCGCGTTGACCAGGGCGATCTTGCCGTCATCCGCGGCGTCCGCCGCCTGATCAAGCGCCTGCTCCGACGGGATCGCGCCGAGAGCGGCCGGAGCGAAGACTGCGCCAGCAGCGGCGGAGGCCGCGAGCACCGCGCCGATGGCCACGGCGATGAGAGGGCGACGCATACGGGAGTGGGCTGTTGCCACATGGGAGACGCGCTGAGACGCGCGGGTGTTCAGGGTATCGATCATGGGAGGGGGTTCGACCTTCGGGTTGTCGATGGCCCGGACCCTCGCGGGGCGCGCTCATGGGAGCGTCGTTTCCCGGGCACGAGGAACAAGCCTGACTGCCCCACCTGGATGAAACCCTGCGCCCACCTGGGCAGAACATGCCCGCTTCCCGAGAATGCCGCCTCATCGCTCTCGGGAAAGTATGTTATGAGTTCGTTATCTCAGCCCCTGCACCCGCCCTCCTTGCGAGGGCCGGACGACGAAGACCCCGGCCGTGGGCCGGGGTCTTCGCGCAGATCAGCCTGATCAGGCGTTGGCGTTCGCGTCCTGGCGCTTCAGACGCGATGCCTCGCGACCGCGAGTGGTCTGGTCGAGGATCACCTTGCGGATGCGCACGGCTTCGGGCGTCACCTCGACGCACTCGTCCTCGCGAGCGAACTCGAGCGACTCCTCCAGCGAGAGGATGCGCGGGGGCGTCATCGACTCGAACGAGTCTGCGGTCGCCGAGCGCATGTTGGTGAGCTTCTTCTCCTTGGTGATGTTCACATCCATGTCGTCGGCGCGCGAGTTCTCACCCACGACCATGCCCTCGTAGACCTCTTCGGTGGGCTTGACGAAGAACGACATGCGCTCCTGCAGGGCGATCATGGCGAACGGAGTCACGACTCCCGCGCGGTCGGCGACGATCGAGCCGTTCTGGCGCGCGACGATGGAACCGGCCCACTCGTCGTAGCCGTGCGAGATCGCATTCGCGATGCCGGTGCCGCGCGTGATCGAGAGGAACTCCGTGCGGAAGCCGATCAGACCGCGCGACGGCACGATGAACTCCATGCGGATCCAGCCGGTGCCGTGGTTGATCATGTTGTCCATGCGGCCACGACGATTCGCCATCAGCTGGGTGACCGCGCCGAGGTGCTCTTCGGGCACATCGATGGTCAGGTGCTCGTAGGGCTCGTGCACCTTGCCGTCGATCTTCCGGGTGACGACCTGCGGCTTGCCCACGGTGAGCTCGAAGCCCTCGCGACGCATGTTCTCGACGAGGATGGCGAGCTGCAGCTCACCACGGCCCTGCACCTCCCAGGCGTCGGGGCGGCCGATGTCGTTCACGCGCAGCGACACGTTGCCGATCAGCTCGCGGTCGAGGCGGTCCTTCACCATGCGGGCGGTGAGCTTGTGGCCCTTGACCTTGCCGACGAGCGGCGAGGTGTTGGTGCCGATGGTCATCGAGATCGACGGTTCATCGACCGTGATCTGCGGCAGCGGGCGCACGTCTTCGGGGTCGGCGATGGTCTCGCCGATCATGATGTCGGCGAAGCCGGCGATCACGGCGATGTCGCCGGGGCCCGCCGACTCGGCGGGGTAGCGGTCGAGGGCCTTGGTCATGAGCAGCTCGGTGATGCGAGCGTTCTGCGTGGTGCCGTCCTGACGGACCCACGCCACCGTCTGGCCCTTCTTCAGGGTGCCGTTGAACACGCGCAGCAGGGCGAGGCGACCGAGGAACGCCGAGGAGTCGAGGTTCGTGACCCAAGCCTGCAGCGGCGCCTCGTCGTCGTACGAGGGCGCGGGCACGTGCTCGAGGATCGCCTCGAACAGCGGCTCGAGGTCGTCGTTGTCGGGCAGGTCGCCGTTCGCGGGGCGGTTGCGCGACGCGGCGCCGGCGCGGCCGGAGGCGTAGACCACCGGCACGTCGAGCAGCGCGTCGACGTCGAGGTCGGGAACATCGTCGACGAGGTCGGAGGCGAGTCCGAGCAGCAGGTCGTGCGCCTCTTCCTCGACCTCGGCGATGCGGGCGTCTGGGCGGTCGGTCTTGTTGACCAGCAGGATGACGGGGAGCTTGGCCTCGAGCGCCTTGCGCAGCACGAAGCGGGTCTGCGGCAGCGGCCCCTCGGAGGCGTCGACGAGCAGTACGACGCCGTCGACCATCGACAGACCGCGCTCGACCTCACCGCCGAAGTCGGCGTGGCCGGGGGTGTCGATCACGTTGATCGTGATCGGAGTCTCGGTGTGGACACCGTTGTACGTGATCGCCGTGTTCTTGGCGAGGATCGTGATGCCCTTCTCACGCTCGAGGTCGTTCGAGTCCATCGCGCGCTCTTCCATGTGCTCGTGAGAGCCGAACGAGCCGGTCTGGCGGAGCATCGCGTCGACGAGGGTGGTCTTGCCGTGGTCGACGTGTGCGACGATCGCGACGTTTCGGAGGTCAGAGCGGAGGGCGTGCGCCATTCAAGAAGTCCAATGCGGAGTCGTAGGTGAGAGATGCCGCTGTACCGGACGAGCGTCAGCGAGACGGTTCGTGCACCGAATGAACGTGAGCGACGTTCCAGAATAGCGTATGGCCGCACGTCGTACCTGGGAGCAGGCACCTAGCATCGGAAGGGTGAATCGGAAGCGCCTGTGGTGGGAGATCGGGATCGTGCTCGCGCTCGGGCTCGGGCAGGCGGCGGTCTATGCGATCGTGCAGCTCGCCTACCGCCTCACCGACTCCACTCCCCTGGCCGATCAGACCGCCACGCTGAACCCGTCGCGCAGCGACCGCGAGGTGTTCGATCTCATCTACCAGCTGCTGTCGATCGGTTTCGGCATCGTGCCCGTCCTTCTCGTGTGCTTCCTGCTCTGGCAGTCGCACAGGCCGCATCTCGGGATGCTGGGGCTGGACGGCACGCGTCCGGTGCGCGACATCGGCTGGGGAATCGGGCTCGTCGCCGCGATCGGCATCCCCGGCATCGGGCTCTACCTCGTCGGACGCGGACTCGGGTGGTTCGTGGCTGTCGATCCGGCCGGTCTCGACGCGCACTGGTGGACGGTGCCGATCCTGCTGCTGTCAGCGGCTCGGGCATCCGTCCAGGAGGAATTCGTCGTGCTCGGCTACCTGTTCGCCCGCCTCACGCAGCTCGGCTGGGGCGCGTGGCCGGTCATCATCGCGACGAGCGTGCTGCGCGCCAGCTACCACCTGTATCAAGGGCCTGGCGCGTTCCTCGGCAACCTGGCGATGGGGCTGCTCTTCGGCTGGCTCTACGCCCGCACGGGGCGTCTGCTGCCCTTCCTCGTGGCGCACTTCCTGATCGACGCGATCGCCTTCGTGGGATACCCCTGGGCGGCGGCCGCCTGGCCGGCGCTGTTCGGCCTGCCGGGGTGAGCGCGAGTCAGCCGCGCGTGACGAGCACCGCGATGACAGCCCACGCGACGATCGCCAGCAGAGCGACGACCGCGGGGATGTCCCAGCCGCGCCGGATGGGCGGGACCGGCGACACGCTCTCGGCATTCGCCTTCGCACGACGCAGAGCCGCGACTGCGTCATCGGCGTCGCCGTTGGCGTCCTCCTTGGTGCGACCGGGGCCGAGACGCTGCGGCCGACGCCGCGACGGACCGCCGAAGCACGTCAGCCGGGATCCGTCATCGAGCGCGATCTCGATCTGCCACCGCATGTCGATCCTCTGCACGCGCGCCCACGGAGCGAACGTCGTGCGCAGCAGGTTCTGCACGAAGACACCGTCGCGCTGCGCCCGCACGCGTGACGCGACGCCGACGACGTAGACGAACCACAGCACCAGCAGCATCCATGGCGCCAGCAGCAGCGCGGTGCCGACGTCGGCTCGCACCGCCGCGTCGATCAGCATCACCGCCGACAGCACCGAGCAGATCACCAGCAGCGCCACCCCGCCCCGGTTACGGGGCGAGGCGGCGCTGGCAGGTGTCGCGGGATTCTCGGGTGTCACAGACCCACGCCGCCCAGGGGCAGCGACGCACCCGGGATCGCGTCGAGCAGTCGGCGTGTGTACTCCTCCTGCGGGTTGGTGAAGATCGAGTCCACCGTGCCCTGTTCGACGATCTTCCCCTTCTCCATGACGCAGACGAGGTCGGCGGCGACGCGGACCACCGCCAGGTCGTGCGTGATGAACAGGTAGGTCAGCCCGAGGTCGCTCTGCAGATCCGACAGCAGGTGCAGGATCTGATCCTGCACGAGCACATCGAGCGCCGAGACCGCCTCGTCGAGCACGACGATGTCGGGCTTGAGCGCCAGCGCACGGGCGATCGCCACGCGCTGACGCTGTCCGCCGGACAGCTCGTTCGGATACCGCTCGGCCAGCTCGCGCGGCAGCGCGACCTGATCGAGCAGCTCGAGTGCCCGCTTGTGCTGCTCGTCGCGTGTGCCGATGCCGTGCACGTGCAGCGGCTCGCTGATGAGGCTCCCGATGCTGCGCAGCGGGTCGAGCGACCCGTACGGGTCCTGGAAGACCGGCTGCATCCGGCGACGCAGCTTGAACACGTCGGCTCGCGACATCGTGCTCGTCGCAGCGCCGTCGATGAGGATCTCGCCGTCGGTGGGCTTCTCGAGCTGCAGCAGCATCTTCGCCACAGTCGACTTGCCGGATCCCGACTCTCCCACCAGCGCGAGCGTCTTGCCGCGCGGGATGGAGAACGAGACGCCGTCGACAGCGAGGAACTTCTCGCTGCGCAGTCCACCGCCGCGGATCGAGTACTCCTTGACGAGATCGCGCACCTCGACGACCGCGGGTGCGGTCGAGACAGGTTCCGCCTCACGCGTCGTGGTGGCGCCGATGCGCTTCGACGCGAGGCTGGGAGCCGCGGCGACGAGACGCTGGGTGTACGGGTGCTGAGGACGCGAGAGGATCTCGGCGCTCGGACCGGCCTCGACGATCTCGCCCTTGTTCATCACGATGATGCGGTCGGCGCGGTCGCCCGCGAGGCCGAGGTCGTGCGTGATGAGCAGCACCGAGGTGCCGCGCTCGCTGGTCAGGCTCGCCAGGTGATCGAGGATCACCCGCTGCACCGTCACGTCGAGCGCACTGGTGGGCTCGTCGGCGATCAGCAGCTGCGGATCGGCCGCGAGGCCGATGCCGATCAGCGCACGCTGCCGCATGCCTCCCGAGAACTGATGCGGGAACTGGTGCATGCGGCGAGCCGCGTCAGCGAGACCGGCCTGCTGCAGGACCTCGACGGCGCGGTCGTGCACCTCCTGGCGCCCCTGGGCCAGCCCGTTGGCGCGGACGGCCTCCTTGACCTGGAAGCCGATCGACCACACCGGGTTGAGGTTCGACATCGGGTCCTGAGGCACGTAGCCGATCTCACGTCCGCGGATGTGCTCGAGCTCGGCCCGCTTCGCGGTCGTGAGCTCGCGCCCGTCGAGCGTGATGCTTCCCTCGGTGACGTGTCCGGTGCCGGGCAGCAGGCCGATGATGGCCGCCGCCGTCGTGGACTTGCCGGAGCCGGACTCGCCCACGATGGCCAGCGTCTCGCCGGCCATCATGTCGAAGCTGACGCCGTGCAGCACTTCGCGGATCTGCTTGCCGCTGCGGAACGCGACGTGCAGGTCGCGCACTCTGAGCAGAGGTTCGGTCATCGCTGAGCCCTCGCCTTCGGATCGACGGCGTCGCGCATGAGCTCACCGAGCGTGACGAACGCCAGCACGGTGAGGGTCAGGGCCAGCGACGGCCAGAACAGCGCCATCGGCGCGATACGGACGGTGGTCTGCGCCTGTCCGATGTCGAGCCCCCACGACATCGTGTCGCTGCCGAGACCGACACCGAGGAACGACAGGGTCGCCTCGGCCACGATCGAACCGGCGAGTGACAGCGTCGCGACGACGATGACGGGCGCCATGGCGTTGGGGAGCACGTGCACCAGCAGCGTCTTGAACCTCGACATGCCGATCGACTCGGCACCCATCACGAAGTCGGCCTGCTTCACGCGCAGCACCTCGGCCCGCATGATGCGCGCCGTGGATGCCCATGCGAAGCCGCCGATCGCGAACGCGAGCACGAGCTCGTTGCGCTCGGGCATGACCGACATGACCACGATGCCCGCGATGATGTACGGAATCGTGAAGAAGATGTCGCCGATGCGCGAGAGCACCGAGTCGAGCCAGCCGCCGTAGAAGCCGGCCAGCGCGCCCATGACGATGCCGACGATGGTGCTGATCACAGTCGCGAGCACGCCGACGATGAGCGAGGTGCGCGTTCCCCAGATGACGCGCGCATAGACGTCGCATCCGCGTCGCGTGAAGCCAAGGGGGTGCCCGGCCTCAGGCCCCGCGTTGCTCTTCGACAGCACGCAGCCGTCGTTCGGCAGCACCTGGGTGAACAGTGTCGGCGCCAGGGCGACGACGATCACCAGCAGCACGAAGGCTGCCGAGATCCAGAACAGCGGGCGGCGACGCAGATCGCGCCAGGCGTCCAGCCAGAGATTGCTGGGCTTGGCGTCGATGCGCACGACATCGACCGGCACCGAGGTGGTGTCGGCCGGTGCGACGTAGTGGCCGCGGTCGAGGTCAGGACGAGACATAGCGGATCCTCGGGTCGAGCAGGCCGTAGATGAGATCCACGACGAGGTTGATGAGCACGTACACGACCACGAACACCGTCACGAACGACACGACCGTCGGGTTCTCACCGCGGATGATCGCCTGGTACAGGGTGTTGCCGACGCCGGGGACGTTGAAGATCCCCTCGGTGACGGTCGCGCCGACCATGAGGATGCCGAACACGGTGCCGAGGTCGGTGACCATCGGGATGAGCGAGTTGCGAAGCACGTGCACGGGGATGACGCGTCCACGCGGCAGACCCTTGCTGTACGCGGTTCGGACCCAGTCCTGGCCGAGCGTCTCGATGGTGGATGCGCGGGTGAGCCTCATGCTGGTCGCGTAGACGCTGAAGCCCAGCACCCAGGCGGGCAGCCAGAGATCACCCCAGTCGTTGTCCGCTCCCACCGTGGGTTTGAACCATCCCAGCTGGATCGCGAGGAAGTACTGGGCGAGGAACGCGAGCACGAAGATCGGCACGGCGATGAAGATGAGGGCGAGCACGAGCATCGAGTTGTCGAAGATGCCGCCCTTGTCGAGGGCCGAGAATAGGCCGATCACGATCGCGAGCACGAATGCGATCCCGACCGCCATGACGGCGAGGCGCAGGGTGACGGGGAACGTGCGGGCGAGGACGTCTCCCACCGGCTGGCCCGAGAAGCTCGTGCCGAAGTCGCCGCGGAAGATGCCGGCGATGTAGTAGCCGTACTGCACGATGAACGGCTCATCGAGGTGGTACTGCGCACGAAGCCGCTCCAGCAGAGCGGGGTTCGGCTGCTTGTCTCCGAACAAGCTGGCGATCGGGTCGCCCGGCATGGCGAAGACCATGAAATAGATCAGCAGGGTCGCTCCGAAGAACACCGGAATCGCCTGCAGGATCCGCTTGAGGATGTATACGGCCATCCTCTACCTCCCTTCGGGTGCGGGGCGCGGATCGAGCGCCCCGAGGGCAAAGAGAACGAGGCGGTGGTGTGTTGCACCACCGCCTCGCTGCGAAGGGTTACTCCGCCTTGGTCTTCTCGATCTCCGAGAAGATCGGAACGGAGTTCCAGCCGAACTTCACGTTCTCGACGGTCTTGCCGTAGCCGCCGACGACGTTCGAGTACCACAGCGGAACGACGGGCAGATCCTTGAGCAGAACCTCCTGAGCCTCCTGGTACAGCTTGTTCGCCGCGGCCGGGTCGGTCTCGGAGATGCCGTCGGAGAGGAGCTTGTCGAACTCCTTGCTCGAGTAGTCACCGTCGTTCGAGCCCGCGTTGGTCGCGTACAGCGGTCCGAGGAAGTTGTACAGACCCGGGTAGTCGGCCTGCCATCCGGTGCGGAAGGCGGTCTCGATGGTGCGGTCGGTGACCTTGCCGCGCAGCTCTGCGAACGTCGGGTACGGGGCACCCGAGGCGTCGATGCCGAGCGTGTTCTTGATCGAGTCGATCGTCGCGTCGACCCAGGCCTGGTGGCCGCCGTCGGCGTTGTACGCGATCTGGAAGGTGCCGCTCCACGGGCTGATCTTGTCAGCCTCGGCCCACAGCTCCTTGGCCTTCTTCTCGTTGTAGTCGAGAACCTCGGCGCCCTTGAGCTCGTCGGTCCAGCCGTCGATCACGGGCGAGGTGAAGTCGCTGGCCGGGGTGCGGGTGCCCTGGAAGATCACGTCGGTGATCTCCTTGCGGTTGATCGCCATCGAGATGGCCTGGCGACGCAGGTTGCCCTCTTCGCCGCTGAAGTGCTCGAGGCGCTCCGGAATGGTGAACGACTGGAAGATGGCTGCCGGCTGGTTGACGGCGCGGTCGCCCAGGTCTGCCTCGTAGCTGCCGAACGCGGAGTCCGGAACAGCGTCGAGCACGTCGAGCTGGTCGCCCAGCAGGTCGGCGTAGGCGCTGTCCTGCGAGGCGTAGAAGACGATGTTCAGGCCGCCGTTGGCGGGCTTGCTCGGGCCGTCGTAGTCGGGGTTGGTGACGAGGTTGATGCCCACGTCGTGCTGCCAGGCGCCCTCACCGTCGAGCATGTAGGGCCCGTTGCCGATGGGGTTCTGGCCGAACGCCTCCATGTCCTCGAACGCGACGTCCGGGAGCGGGTAGTACGCCGAGTAGCCCAGGCGCTGCGCGAAGTCAGAGGCCGGCTTGTTGAGCTTGATGGTGAAGGTGTGCTCGTCGACCTGCTTCAGGCCGGTCAGCTCCGAGTCCTTCTCGTAGCTGAAGCCCTCGATGTCCTCGAAGAAGTAGCTCGAGAGCTGCTCGTTCGACGCCAGCGCGCCGTAGTTCCATGCCTTGATGAAGTTGTCAGCGGTGACCTCTTCACCGTTGGTGAACTTCAGGCCCTTGCGAAGCTTGACCGTGATGTTCTGCGGGTCGTCGACCTTGATGTCCTCAGCGACCTCGTTGAACACCGCACCGTCGGCCGCGTAGCCGATGAGGCCGACGAAGATGGCGTCGAGGATCTTGCCACCACCGGTCTCGTTGGTGTTGGTCGGGATCAGCGGGTTCTGCGGCTCGGAGCCGTTGACCTTGATGATCGCGGACGCGTCGACGTTCGACGAGCCCTTCTCTGCATCGGGCTTCTCGTTGCTGCTGGTGGAGCAGCCGGTGAGTGCCAGGGCACCCGCCGCGAGCAGCGCGACGCCCGTGAGTGTGATCTTTTTGTGCTTCACAGTGTCCTCCTGTGGACCGGGACAAGCACGCGTTCGTCGTCGAACGCGCTCGCCTACGATCCTAAGACCCCCCGCGGGCCTCAACAGCACACCGCGGCAACTGTTATCCAGCCTTAACCGAATCGCCCCCGTCGCGAAGCGACAGGGGCGATGCGGCAGGTGCCGGTGATCAGGCGAAAGCCTCGATCGGAGGGCAGGCGCACACGAGGTTGCGGTCGCCGTAGGCCTGGTCGATCCGTCGGACCGGTGGCCAGTACTTCGACGCGATCAGCGCGTGAACCGGATACGCGGCGACCTCGCGCGAGTACGCGTGGTCCCACTCCCCCGCGATCAGCGACGCTGCTGTGTGCGGCGCGTTCACGAGCGGGTTGTCGTCGGCGGGCCAGGTGCCCGCGGCCACGGCATCCGCCTCTGCCTTGATCTGGATCATCGCCTCGACGAACCGGTCGACCTCGGCGAGGTCCTCCGACTCCGTCGGCTCGACCATGAGCGTGCCCGCGACGGGGAACGACATCGTCGGCGCGTGGAAGCCGTAGTCGATCAGCCGCTTGGCGACGTCGTCGACCGTGATGCCGGTCGCCTCCTTGAGCGGGCGCAGGTCGAGGATGCACTCGTGCGCGACGCGATCGTTCTCACCGGTGTAGAGCACAGGGAAGTGATCGCGAAGACGCAGCGCGATGTAGTTGGCCGAGAGCACGGCGGCAGCGGTCGCGCTGCGCAGCCCCTCTGCGCCCATCATGCGCACATAGGCCCAGGAGATGGGCAGGACGCCGGCCGATCCGTACGGAGCGCCCGAGACGGGCCCGCCGTCGAAGACGAAGCCGCCCGCGTGCTCGCTCTTCTGCGCCTGCGGGTGACCGGGCAGGTAAGGCGCAAGGTGCGCCTTGGCCGCCACGGGTCCGATGCCGGGTCCGCCGCCGCCATGCGGGATGGCGAACGTCTTGTGCAGGTTGAGGTGCGACACGTCGCCGCCCAGATCGCCGAAGCGCGCGTAGCCGAGCAGGGCGTTGAGGTTCGCGCCGTCGACGTAGACCTGCCCGCCGGCGTCGTGCACGGCCGAGGTGATGTCGACCACCTGCTGCTCGTACACGCCGTGCGTGGACGGGTAGGTGATCATCAGCGCCGACAGCGTCTCGGCGTGCTGGGCGATCTTTGCGCGCAGGTCGTCGAGGTCGACGTTGCCGAGCTCGTCGGTGGCGACGACGACGACCTTCATGCCCGCGAGGACCGCGGACGCGGCGTTGGTGCCGTGAGCCGAACTCGGGATCAGGCACACGTCGCGGTGCGTGTCGCCGTTGGCGAGGTGGTAGCCGCGGATAGCCAGCAGACCTGCCAGCTCACCCTGGGAGCCGGCGTTCGGCTGCAGCGACACGGCGTCGTAGCCGGTGACCTCGGCGAGCCACGCCTCGAGCTGGTCGATCATGGCCAGCGAGCCCTCGACGTCCTCCGCGGGAGCGAAGGGATGCAGCTGGGCGAACTCCGGCCAGGTGATCGCGGCCATCTCTGTTGCAGCGTTGAGCTTCATCGTGCACGAGCCCAGCGGGATCATCCCGCGGTCGAGCGCGTAGTCGCGGTCGGCGAGCTGCTTGAGATAGCGCATCATGGCCGTCTCGGAGCGGTGGGCGTGGAAGACAGGGTGCGTGAGGTACTCGTCGTCGCGCAGCAGTGCCTCGGGCAGGGCGCCCGCGGAACCGGCGCCGAAGAAGCCGAAGACCCGCTCCTGCTTGCCGCCGAACAGCACCGCCACTCGGTGCAGGTCGGTGAACGAGGTGGTCTCGTCGATCGCGATGCCCACGGTGTCGGCATCCGCCAGGCGAAGCAGGATGCCGTCGGCGTGCGCCCGGGCGACCAGAGCCTCCGCGCCTCCCTCGACCCGCACGTTCAGCGTGTCGAAGAACGCGTCGTGCACGACCTCGGCGCCGGCCTCGACCAGCCAGTCCCGCAGCAGCGCGGCCTTGCCCGCCACCTCGGCGGCGATCGCGCGCAGACCGTCCGGACCGTGGTACACCGCGTACATCGACGCCATCACGGCCAGCAGCACCTGTGCGGTGCAGATGTTCGACGTCGCCTTCTCACGACGGATGTGCTGCTCACGGGTCTGCAGCGACAGACGGTAGGCGGGGTAGCCGACCGCGTCGACCGAGACACCGACCAGTCGACCGGGAAGCTGACGCTCGAGACCCGCGCGCACGGCCATGTAGCCGGCGTGGGGTCCGCCGAAGCCCATGGGAACGCCGAAGCGCTGCGTCGTGCCCACGCCCACGTCGGCGCCGAGCGACCCGGGCGAGCGCAGCAGGGTCAGGGCGAGCAGGTCGGCGGCGGCGACGGCGATGCCGTTCGCGAGGTGCGCGGCATCGATGACCGCGCTGGGGTCCCACACGCGACCGGAGGCGCCGGGATACTGCACGAGCACGCCGAACAGCTCGTCGGGCAGCTTCTCGCCGCCGGCGAGGTCGCGCTCGACGAGCTCGATGCCCACGGCGTCAGCACGCGTGCGCAGCAGCGCCTTGGTCTGCGGAAGGGCATCCGCGTCGACGACGAAGACGTTCGACTTCGACTTCGACGCACGCCGCGCGAGCAGCATGCCCTCTGCGACGGCGGTCGACTCGTCGAGCATCGACGCGTTCGCGGTCGAGAGCCCGGTCAGGTCGGAGACCATGGTCTGGAAGTTGATGAGCGCTTCGAGACGGCCCTGCGAGATCTCCGGCTGGTACGGCGTGTAGGCGGTGTACCAGGAGGGGTTCTCGAGGACGTTGCGCTGGATGACCGACGGCGTGAGAGTGCCGTAGTAGCCGAGGCCGATCATCGGGCGGTTCACCGTGTTGCGGCTCGCGAGAGCGCGCAGCTCGGCGAGAGCCTCGGCCTCGCTCGCGGCGGCGGGGATCACGGACTCTTCGGAGGGGCCGGTGAAGATGGATGCCGGCACGGCCTGACGCATGAGCGCCTCGACCGGCGCCTCGGCCATCGGGTCATCTGAAGCGTCGGGCGAAGCGGAGATCCCGAGCGCGGCGAGCATCTGCTCGCGCGCGTCGGCGGTGATGCCGATGTGGCGATCTGCGAATGAGGTCACTCTCAGGCCTCCGTGTGCGCCACGTACGCGTCGCGGTCGAGCAGACCGTCGAGTGCGCCGTCGGCGACCTCGACCTTGATGAGCCACGCGTCGCCGAAAGGCGAGGAGTTCAGCAGGGCGGGGTCGTCGACGACCGCGTCGTTGATCTCGACGACCGTGCCGGTCACCGGGGCGTAGAGCTCCGAGACCGACTTGGTCGACTCGGCCTCGCCGAACACGTCGCCACGCCTGAACTCGGCGCCGACCTCGGGAAGCTCGACGAAGACGATGTCACCGAGAGCGTCGGCGGCGAAGTCGGTGATGCCGATCGTCGCGGTGGTGCCGTCGAGGGCGACCCACTCGTGCTCTTCGCTGTACTTGAGGGTGTTGAGATCGGTCATTTCTTCCTCCGGTAGAAAGGCAGGGCGGTGCGGGTTGCGGGGATCTTCGTCCCCCGGACGTCGAGGAACAGGTCGGCGCCCTCTTCGGCGTGCGACGGGTTCACGTAGGCCATCGCGATCGGGTGGCCGAGCGTCGGGCTGAGAGCACCGCTGGTGATCTCGCCGACGACGGTGCCATCCTCGAGCACGACGGGGTAACCGGCGCGGCCGGCGCGGCGGCCTTCGGCCGAGAGCCCGATGAGGGTGCGGCCCGCCTGGGTTCCGGTGCCTGTTGCTCCGTCCGCGAGGGCGGCCTTGCCGACGAAGCGCTCCTTGTCTGAGACGACGACGCGACCGAGTCCCGCCTGAGCCGGCACCGTCTCACGGCTCAGCTCATTGCCGTACAACGGCATCCCCGCCTCCAGGCGCAGCGTGTCGCGGGCGGCGAGACCGGCGGGGACGAGCCCGTGCTCTGTCCCCGCGGCGAGCGCGGCGTCCCACAGGTCGGCTGCATCGGCGGCATCGACGAGCAGCTCGAAGCCGTCTTCACCCGTGTAGCCCGTGCGCGCGAGAAGCAGCGGCTTGCCGCGGTAGACGGCGCTCGCCCACGCGTAGTACTTCTGTTCATCCCACGGCACGCTCACGTCGTCGATGCCCTCGATCGACGCGACGATCTCGGCCGCCTTCGGCCCCTGGACGGCGATCAGCGCGTAGTCGTCCGAGACGTCAGCGACGGCGACATCGCCCTCGACCTCCCCGACGCGAGCGGTCAGAGCCTCGCGGACGGCGTCGCGGTTGCCTGCGTTCGAGATGATCAGGAAGTCGTCGGCCTGCAGGCGGTAGACGATGACATCGTCGATGATCCCGCCGTCCTCGGAGAGCAGCAGCGAGTACTTCGCCTTGCCGATGCTCATGGCGGACAGCCGCCCGGCCAGCGCGTAGTCGAGGTACTCGGCAGCCGCACCGCCTCGTACGGTGAACTCGGCCATGTGCGAGATGTCGAAGACACCCGCGGCCTGACGCACGGCGTGGTGCTCGGCCAGGTCGGAGGTGTAGCGAACCGGCATCTGCCAGCCGCCGAAGTCGGTGAAGGACGCGCCGAGCGCCTCATGGCGCGCGCGGAGCGGGGTGTAACGGGGTTCGGTCACGGAGTTCTCCCGGTCAGGGTCGGGCAGGACGACGTCGTCGGCATCCTCGGAACTCCCCCTCTGTCATCGGGCCTGAGAGCTTCGCCCCTTCGGCCGGCACAAGGCCGTTCGAGGTGGGGTTTTCACCGTCGGCGGATGCGTGAGCATCTCTTTTCAGAGCGGCCGGACCAGGGCGGTAGGGGTACCTGAGAGATTGGCGGGGAGGCTTGCTCCTTCGGTGCCCGACCATCATCATCGGGCTCTCCCGCACGGGTCATGCGGCCTGTGTTCGATTAGGCCTCCAGCATAGCGGGACGGAGGCGCTCCGGTAGGCGGGTTGCGCACGCTCTCGCCGGTTCAGCGCGGAGCGTCGTCCTCGATGTCCGACTCGCCGTCAGCGGCGAGCAGCTGCCGCTCGACGGCGACCATGATGGCCTCCTGGCGGTTGGCCGCTCCGAGTTTGCGGTAGATGCTGCGAAGCTGCGATTTGACGGTGTTCGGCGACACGTAGAGCTCGCGGGCGATGGCGGCCGCAGATCCGCTGTCCATCAGGGCCGACAGCACCGTGCGCTCACGTGCCGTCAGGGTCTGCGCCGATGCCAGGTCGGGCAGCACGGATCGGGCGCTGATGCCGTCGAAGAGGGAGCTGTGACCGCCTGCGGTGAGCGCCGCGACCACGCGGTCGAAATCCGATCTCGGCAGGAACGCCAGCGGCATCCGCAGTCCGGTGCGAGCCAGCAGTGCGCCGAGGTAGTCGACCGCGGAGCCAGCCCGTGCGGCGCTGCTGCGGCGAAGCAGCGTGGCGACCTCGATCGACGACGCCTCCGCGGCCGTACGAAGCGGGAGCGGGTCGGTCGACAACGCGGCGAGCCGCCGGAGCGCTGAGCCGGGATGCCCTCTCATCAGTTCGATGCGGGCCCGGGCGACCTCGCGCGTGGGTCCGATCGCGAAGTCGGACTCGACGATCGCCGATGCCACGCGCACGTTTCCGAGGCTGAGCTGCAGCATCGACCTCGCGAAGGCGACCGCGCTCGACGGCACCGCGCGTCCGGTGTGCAACTCGATCGAGCGCATCTGCGTCTCGAGTTCCGCGAGACCTGTCGCCGGATCGCCCGAGACCATGCGCGCCATGGCCGCCACGGTGTCGAGCGCCACGCGCTGCTCGAAGGGCACGGCCGTGTCCACCGTCTCGAGCCGGGCCAGCACGCCCTCTCCGTCGAAGCTCTCGAGGTCGATCATCGAGGCGGCGATCCAGTCATTGACCGCGCCTGTCGAGCCGAGAGCCTCCGCACCGGCCACGGCCCGGGCATGTTCGAGATAGCGGCTCGCGAGCCGGATGTCTCCTTCGTAGCCGAACACCGCCGCGAGGCCCGCGATCTCGGTCGGGTCGGCGGGCCCTGGCACCGTCGGCGCGACCGCCTGGCCCGCCGCGAACGCCTCCAGGGCGAGGTCGACCTCGCCGGTGTAGTGCAGCGCGACGCCGATCTGCGTGTACAGATCGGCCAGCGGAACGGACTGCAGACGACTCGTCGCCTCGCGGGCGTACGTCATCGCCGCCCGCGCGGAGCTGCTCGCGTGGTCGGCGCTGCCCGCACGCTGGTGTCGCGCACTGTCTGCGGAGAGGATGAGCGCTCGGTCGATCGCCATGAGTCCGGAGCTGTCGCTCTGCGCGGCGGCGACCGCGCGGCCGATCAGTCGCTCAGCTCGCTCCGGATCGAGCCCCGCCTCGACAGCGCACAGGCCGGCGAGCATCCCCAGCAGCGGGCTGCGCTCGTATGCCCTCTGGTCGAGCTGCTGAAGCGCGGCACCGGCAGCGGTCGAGCATCGGCCGCACAGCTCGAACCAGGTCAGGCGCGCCGCCGCCTCGGCGGCGACCTCATCGCCGCGAGCGATCGCATCGACGAACGCCGCGGGCAGTTCGGGCGGATCGGCAGGTGAGGACGCGCGCCGCTGGTCGGTCACCCGCTTCTCCGTTCTTCCGCCGGTCACCCGGGACTGTCTCCCCGCCGTGCAATCTAGCCGACTCCCCTACGGGGACGCTGGGCATGGGCGCCGGCGCATTTCACACCAACTTTCACCCCCTGCCTCGCCCGCGTACGACGAGGTTTCGAACAGAATAGACTGCGGACGATGCGACGTGGCGTTCCCCAGCGCCCGCACCGAGGAGCGATTCCGCCCTCCGTGCCCTCCGTGCGCTCGTCCGAACGGAAGGCAACAGTGAGCGTCGAATCCGCGTCGTCGCACCCCGGGCACTCGATGGACCCCCTCCACGACCCGGCGCGCGCGACACCCGAAGGCCGGGACGACGCGTCCCGCCCGGAATCGGACGACGTTCTCGGATGCCCTGGTCCGGCGGACGGACCCCCTCACCGTCCGCCGGACGCCGTTCGCGGCATCGTCTTCGCGGTGCCTCTGGCCCTGCTGATGTGGGCGGTGATCATCGGCGCCGGCATGGCGATATGGCAGGCCGTCGCCGCGTGGACGGCCTAGGCTCGTCGATGTGAGTGTCACGACCGGACGAGGCGATGCGATCGGCGTCGCCGTGTCCACCGTGATCTTCTCGCTGCGCAGCGCCGACGACGGCGAACGTCTCATGCTCCCACTCGTGCGCCGCACGCGCGAACCGCATCGGGGATCGTGGGCGCTGCCCGGCGGCTGGCTGGACCCCGCCGAGGACCTGGATGCCGCGGCGTCCCGGACCTTGTCGGAGACGACAGCCCTCGAACCGAGCTATCTCGAGCAGCTCTACACGTTCGGTGACGTGAACCGCTCGCCCGCGCGCACCATCTCGGTCGTCTACTGGGCGCTGCTTCGCTCGGACCTCGTCGACGCGCAGCGCTCGCGGGCGGGGGCGCCCAAGAACGTCGAGTGGTTCGACGTCGACGCCCTGCCTCCCCTCGCCTTCGACCACAATCGCATCGCGGACTATGCGCTGTGGCGCCTGCGGAACAAGGTCGGCTACAGCCGCATCGCGGCAGGTCTGCTTCCCGATGAGTTCACGCTCACCGAGCTGCGCGAGGTGTACGAGGCGGTGCTCGGTCAGCGTCTCGACCCGTCCAATTTCCGTCGTCTGCTCGAAGGCTCGGACGAACTCGTGCCGACCGAGTCGTTCCGCACGGGCAAGCACCGCCCGGCGCGCCTGTACCGCTACGTCGCCCGCGCCTGACCCGGGCGGCTCGTCACAGAGCCGCCATCCGATTGCACTTCTGGTCAGATCGACCTAATCTGAGCGACAGACAGTAAATGTCATATCGACCAGAAGGCGGTCCCGCGTGTCCCTCCTCCGCACCATCGACCCCTCCGTGGATCACGCCATGCAGGCGATCGTCACGGGCGCGTCTCTCGATCCCACCTGCACCACTGACCTCGCGGACGGCCCCTGGAACTTCGACAGCCGCCCCGGATACGGACCAGGCTCGTCGATGGGCGACGTCATCCCGGTCGGGGCTCCCCGCCAGGGCGAGCTCCCGGCCGAGTATCGCGAAGCCGGCGAGGACGAGCTCGATGCGCGCATCCGCGCGGCCAAGCAGGCCCTCGGCGACCGCGTGGTCGTGCTCGGGCACTTCTACCAGCGAGAGGAGGTCGTGCGGCACGCAGACTACGTCGGCGACTCCTTCCAGCTCGCGAACGCCGCCCTCGAGCATCCGAATGCCGAGGCGATCGTGTTCTGCGGCGTGCACTTCATGGCCGAGACCGCCGATCTGCTCTCGGACCCAGCCCAGTCGGTGATCCTCCCCAACCTCGCTGCCGGATGCTCGATGGCCGACATGGCCGACATCGACCAGGTGGAGGACTGCTGGGAGCAGCTCTCCGAGGTCCTCGGTCCGCTCGACGAGCCGGACGGCGACGGCCTGCTGCCCGTCGTGCCCGTCACGTACATGAACTCCTCCGCCGCGATCAAAGGCTTCGTCGGACGCCACGGCGGGATCGTGTGCACGTCGTCGAACGCCGCGACCGTGCTGGAATGGGCGTTCGCCCGCGGTCGCCGAGTGCTGTTCTTCCCCGATCAGCATCTCGGCCGCAACACCGCCAAGGCGATGGGGGTGCCGCTCGATCGGATGCCGATGTGGAACCCGCGCAGGCCACTGGGCGGATCCACCGCCGCTGACCTGCGCGACGGGCAGGTGATCCTCTGGCACGGATTCTGCTCGGTGCACCGCCGGTTCACCGTCGACCAGATCGAGAAGGCTCGCGCCGAGCATCCCGGCGTACGGGTGATCGTGCATCCGGAGTGCCCCGCCGAGGTCGTCGACGCGGCCGACGAAGCGGGCTCGACCGACCACATCCGCAAGGCGATCGCCGCGGCGACCGAACCCACCACGTTCGCGATCGGCACCGAGATCAATCTCGTCCGTCGCCTGGCAGCCCAGCACCCGCAGCATGAGATCTTCTGCCTCGATCCCGTCGTCTGCCCGTGCTCGACGATGTACCGCATCCACCCCGGATATCTCGCCTGGGTGCTGGAAGAGCTCGTCGCCGGACGGGTGCAGAACCGGATCCGGGTTGCGGATGCCGTCGCGCAGCCCGCGAGGGTGGCCCTGCAGCGCATGCTGGCGGCGAAGCCGCGATGAACGTCATCGTCGCCGGCGGCGGCATCGCCGGTCTCACGACCGCCCTGCGTGCCGATGCGCTGGGGCACGACGTGACGCTCGTGTCCAAAGGAGCTCTTGGCGATGGCTGCACGGCGCATGCCCAGGGCGGCATCGCCGGGGTCTACGGCCCAGGGGACTCCCCCGCGCTGCACGCTCTCGACACCCTGCAGGCCGGTGACGGACACGGCGACTCATTGGCGATCACCGCTCTCGTCGACGGCGCGCCCGCCGCGATCGACGCGTTGATCGCGTCGGGCGTGCCATTCGATCGCACGCCCGACGGCGAGGTCGCCCGAGCACTCGAGGCTGCGCACAGTCGTCCGCGCATCGCGCACGCCGGCGGTGATGCGACGGGCGCCGCGATCTCCGCGGCGCTGACGCACCGGGTGCGGACGTCGCCCATCACCGTCCGTGAGGGACTGTTCGTCGCCGACCTGATCGTCGACGAAGGCCGGGTGGCCGGCATCCGCTCGATCGACGGCGAGACGCTGCGGGCGGATGCCGTGGTACTCGCGACCGGCGGCGCCGGGGGCCTGTACGCTCACACCACCAATCCCCGGGGTACGACTGCCGACGGCATCGCCGTCGCCCTGCGCGCGGGCGCCGCCGTCGCCGACCTCGAGTTCATGCAGTTCCACCCGACGGTGCTGGTCGACGGCGGCTCGTTCCTCGTCTCGGAGGCGGTGCGCGGCGCAGGCGCCGTTCTGCGGGATGCCGCGGGTCGCCGATTCCTGCTCGACGAGCATCCGGATGCTGAACTCGCTCCGCGCGACGTCGTCGCGAGGGCCATCGCTCGCCGTGCTGAGGAGCAGGGCGAGCCGATCGTGCTGGATGCGACCGCGCTGGGCGCCACCGCACTGGCCGAGCGGTTCCCCACGATCGATGCCGAGCTGCGCCGACGCGGCATCGACTGGTCTCGGCAGCCGGTCGCGGTGACGCCGGCCGCTCACTATCTGATGGGCGGCGTCGTCACCGACGTCGACGGACGCACCACCCTGCCCGGTCTGTGGGCCGTCGGCGAGACGGCGCGCACAGGCGTGCACGGTGCGAACCGGCTCGCGTCGAACTCCCTGCTTGAAGGCGCCGTGTTCGGGGCGAGGGCCGCCGAGTCGCTCGCGCTGCCTGCGCCGCCGGCCCGGTGGCCGGGTTCCGGGCCCCGGCACGTGCACGGTCGCGAACCCGACCGCGCCGGAACGGCCTCGGGATTCTCGCGCAGGGCCCTGCAGGAGCTGATGTGGGAGCAGGTAGGGCTGATCCGCACGGAGGAGGGTCTGCGGGATGCCCTCGCCCGCCTGCACGCGTGGCGGATACCCGTCGCGGCATCGCCCGCCGATCAGGAGGACGCGAATCTGCTCACGGTGGCGCGTTCCATGGCATCCGCCGCACTCGCCCGCACCGACTCGCTGGGCGCACACTTCATCCTCTCCCGCGCCCTGATCGGAGCCGCATGATCACGCCAGCCACTCTGCGACGCACCGTCTCGGCCGCGCTCGAAGAAGACGCCCCGTGGGGCGACCTGACCAGCACCGCGCTGCTGCCCGCGTCGGCCGACGCCACCGCTGATCTCATCGCACGCGAATCCGGCGTGTTCAGCGGCGGCGAGGTGTTCGCAGCCTCGTTCCGCCTCACCGACCCCGAGGTGCGGGTCGATCTGCACGTCGCCGACGGCGACCGCTTCGAGCCCGGAGACGCCCTCGCCTCCGTGACCGGACGCGCCCGCAGCCTGCTCACCGCCGAGCGCGTGGCACTGAACTTCACGCAGCGCATGAGCGGCATCGCGACCCTCACCGCGGCGTACGTCGATGCGGTCGCAGGCACCGGCGCGCGCATCGCGGACACGCGGAAGACGACACCGGGGCTCCGAGAGTTCGAAAGGCACGCAGTCGTCTCAGGAGGGGGCGGCAACCACCGGCGCTCGCTGTCGGACGCCGTGATGGCGAAGGACAATCACCTCGCCGTGCTCCGCCAGAGCGGACACGATCTCGCGACCGCGCTGCGCGAGGCACTCTCGCGACTGCCGCACACCACCCACGTGGTCGTGGAGGTCGATCGGCTGGATCAGATCGAGGCGGTGCTCGACGGCGGGGCGCACACCGTGCTGCTCGACAACTTCTCGCTCGACGACCTGCGAGCGGGAGTCGCGCTGATCGCCGGGCGCGCGACGGTCGAGGCCTCGGGCGGGGTGAGCCTCGACGCGGTTCGGGCGATCGCCGAGACCGGTGTGCAGGTCATCTCGGTGGGCGCGCTGACGCATTCGGCGCGTGCGCTCGATCTCGGGCTCGACCTCCGGGTCGGCTGAGGTGCTCTACCTGGATCACGCCGCGACCTCGCCGGTGCGTCCCGAGGTGCTCGATGCCATGCGCCCGTACCTGACGGGCGTCTTCGGCAACCCTTCGAGCCACCACACCGTCGGTGAGGCGGCGGCGCAGGCGCTGGAATGGGCGCGCGGGCGCGTCGCCGCAGCGCTCGGCGTGCGCACGTCAGAAGTGATCTTCACCTCGGGGGGCACGGAGGCGAACAACCTCGCTGTGAAGGGCATCGTGCTCGGCGCCATGCAGGCGGCACATGAGCCCGCCGGGCTCATCACCACCCCTATCGAGCACGAATCCATCCTGCAGTCGGCCGAGTATCTGCGCCGTCTGCACGGTGTGCCGGTGAGGCTGCTGCCGGTCGACGGCGCCGGCGCGGTGTCTGTCGAGGATCTGCGCGCCGCGTTGGACGCCGCGCACACCGCTCTCGTGAGCATCGGCCACGCGAACAACGAGATCGGCACCGTGCAGAGCGTGGCCGAGCTGATCAGCGCAGCCCATGCCCGGCAGGTGCCGGTGCACGTCGATGCTGTGCAGTCGGCTGGATGGCTCGACCTGCGGACGCTGGGAGCGGATGCGATCTCGATCGCCGGGCACAAGCTCGGGACGCCGAAGGGCATCGGCGCGGTCGCCGTGCGCTCGCGCGTACCGCTCGAGCCACTGCTGCACGGAGGCGGTCAGGAGCGCGGCCGCCGGAGCGGCACCGAGAACGTCGCGGGAGCCGTCGGTCTCGCCACCGCGCTCGACCTCGCCGAGGCGGAGCGCCAGCAGAGCGTCGCATGGGTGGCCGCTCAGACCGAGACCTTCATCACCTCGGTTCTGGATGCCTTGCCTCGGGCGTCGCTGACCGGATCGCCGGATCGGCGGCTGCCGAACCTCGCGAGCTTCACGTTCGCCGGCACGAGCGGCGAGTCGGTGCTGCTCGAGCTCGAGCGCCGTGGGGTGATCTCGTCGAGCGGGTCGGCGTGCGCCGCCGGCAGCGACGACCCCTCGCCCGTGCTGCTCGCGATAGGCGTCGCTCCCGAGGTGGCGCAGACCTCGGTGCGCTTCACCTTCGGTCGCGCACCGCTGCCCGAAGGTGCCGCGCAGCACCTCGCGGCGCTCGTCGCGGACGCCGTCGCGGCGGTAGCCGGGGCGTGAGCGGCGCCGTGGCCCGACCCGCGAGCGGCGTGATGTGCGCGGCAGGCGCACAGGCTCCGGATGCCCGTGGCCGGTCTCGAGTCGCGCTCCGCGCCGTAGACTCGGCTCGTGAACCCGCTCGCGACGATGATCGTGCCCGGACGCGACATCGCCGCCTTCGCTCCCGCCGCCCTCACCTCCCTGCAGGCGCAGACCGAAGGCCGATGGCGGGCTCTTCTCATCGATGACGGCTCCCACGACGACACGGGTGCCGTGTTCACGGCGGCCGCGGCACGCGACGCCCGGTTCGAGGTGCTCAGTCATGACGAGGCCCGCGGCCTCGGCGCCGCCCGCAATGTCGCCCTCGATCGCGTGGACACGCCCTTCGTCGGGTTCCTCGACGGCGACGACGAGCTGACACCGCACGCCATCGAGACCTGGCTGCGCACACTCGAGGAGTCGGGCAGCGACTTCGCTGCGGCGGCCTATGTGCGCTCACGTCTCGTCGACGGCGCCTATCGCGCCGGCCGTGTGCAGCCATGGGTGGCCGCCGCCACTGCGCCGCGACGACTGGGCGTGACGCTCGCCGAGCATCCCCAGGCCTCGGCGAACATCGTCGCGTGGTCGAAGCTGAGCCGTTCCTCTCTCTGGGAACGACTTCGCTTCCCCGAGAACGTCGCCTACGAGGACCAGGTCGTCGCGCAGCGGATGTACACCGAGGCCCGCGCGTTCGACGTCATCCCCGATGTCGCCGTGCACTGGCGCGTGCGGGACGACGGTTCCTCGATCACGCAGGGCAAGGCCCGGCTGCCGGTGCTGCACGACTACCTCGCGGCTCTGCTCGGCGGCATCGACGTGCTCATGGCCGCCGGTCAGCACGCCGCCGTCCGCGCCCGGGTCGCGCTCATCCTCGCCATGGATCTACCCTCGCTGCAGACGATCGCCTCCGAGCATCCCGACCCCGCCTACGCTGCTGCACTCGACGCCTTCGAGGCGTCGATGCGAGCCCTGCCGGGGTATGACGATATGACACCCGACCCGACCATGGCGGAGGCGCTGGCGTGGTGAACCTCGACGGTCTCTTCTCGCTGCACGGCCTCACCGCCGTCGTCACCGGCGGGTCCTCCGGAATCGGCCGGGGTATCGCGATCGCTCTCGCGGGCGCGGGCGCGTCGGTGGTGATCGTCGCAAGAGGCGGCGAGCGGATCGACGAGGTGGTGCGCGAGATCACGGAGGCGGGAGGGCAAGCCGCCGGAGTCGTCGGCGACCTCAGCACCCGCGACGGCATCCTCGCCGCCGCCGACGCCGCAGCCGAGCCGTTCGGCGAGCCGGACATCCTCGTGAACTCGGCGGGCATCAACCTGCGTCCGCCGATGAACGAGATCGAGATGGACGTCTGGGATGCCACGATGACCGTCAACCTCGAGGCGCCCTTCCTGCTGAGCCGCCGCTACGCGCCGGGGATGCTCGAGCGCGGTTTCGGACGACTGATCCACATCAGCTCTCAGCAGGCGCACCGTGCCTTCGTGACCAGCGGGGTGTACGGCGTCTCGAAGGGCGGGCTCGAGTCGCTCACCCGATCGCAGGCCGAGGCATGGTCATCCCAGGGCGTCACCGCGAACACCCTGGTGCCCGGTTTCGTGCTCACTCCCCTGAACGCCCGCCTGCAGGAGGATCAGGAGAAGGTGCGGCAGCTGGCGGCACGGACGATGGTCGGTCGCAACGGTGTGCCCGAGGACTTCGCGGGCATCGCGGTGTTCCTCGCCGGACGGTCATCGGGCTACGTCACCGGCCAGTCGCTGTTCGTCGACGGTGGTCTGTCGGTGCACTGACGGGCGGCAGCGCGCCCGTCAATGCTGCCCGTCCTCGAGCACCCGCGTCGATGCCATCTGCTGCGCGGCCAGCGTCGCGTACAGTCCGCCCCCGGCGAGCAGCTGAGCATGGGTGCCCGACTCGACGATGCGGCCCGCCTCCACCACATGGATGATGTCGGCATCGATCACGGTCGACAGTCGATGCGCGATCGACAGGGTGGTGCGGCCCTGCGCCGCGGCATCCAGAGCCTCCTGCACGACGCGCTCCGAGACGGTGTCGAGGGCGGAGGTCGCCTCATCGAGCAGCAGCACGGGCGGGTCCTTCAGCAGCACCCGAGCGATCGCGATGCGCTGCTTCTCGCCGCCCGAGAGCCGGTATCCGCGCTCCCCCACGACGGTGTCGTAGCCCTGCTCGAACGATGTGATCACGTGGTGGATGTTCGCGGCGCGGCACGCGCGCTCGAGCTGCTCGTCGGTGGCATCCGGCTTCGCGTACCGCAGGTTCTCGCGGATGGTGGCGTGGAAGAGGTATGTCTCCTGCGAGACGATGCCGATCTGATCGATGATCGACTCCTGCGTGAGCTTCTGCACGTCGGCCCCGGCGAATTCGACAGTGCCGTCCGTCGCCTCGTAGAGACGAGGAGCCAGATACAGGATCGTGGTCTTCCCCGCGCCTGAGGGGCCGACGAAGGCGACGTGCGTGCCTGGTTCGGCGACGAACGAGACCCCGTCGAGCGTCGGGCGGGCGTCTGCGGCGGCATCCGGATACCGGAACACGACATCCTTGAACTCGATGCGACCGCGGGGGCCAGGAGCGTCGGCGACGTCGATCGCACCAGGGGCGTCCTGGATCTG
This sequence comes from Microbacterium esteraromaticum, assembly GCF_016907315.1. Taxonomy (NCBI): domain Bacteria; kingdom Bacillati; phylum Actinomycetota; class Actinomycetes; order Micrococcales; family Microbacteriaceae; genus Microbacterium; species Microbacterium esteraromaticum. The sequence continues at coordinate 2,768,672 of NZ_JAFBBS010000001.1, read as the reverse complement.
CGGCACCATGTCGAGGTACTCGAAGATGCGGGCGAAGAGCGCGGCCGAGGTCTGCAGGTCCAGCGCCACGCGCATCAGCCCCATCAGGGGCATGAGCAGCCTGGCCTGCACGGTGGTGAACGCGACGATGGCCCCGGCGGTGATCTCGGGTGCATCGCCGACGAGGAAGAACCCCGCGACGAGGTAGATGATCGCCGGCACGCTCGCCATGATCACCTGCACCACCGCGAAGAATCCCTGACCGCTCATGGCCCGGCGCACCTGCAGACGCACCTGGTTGCGGTTCTCGTTCTGGTATCGCACCGACTCGGTGCGCTGCCGGTTGAACGACTTCGACAGCAGGATGCCCGAGACGCTCAGCGTCTCCTGGGTGATGCTGGTCAGCTCCGACAGCGACTCCTGAGTCTCACCGGCGATCCGCGCCCGTACCTGGCCCACGCGTCGCTGCACGAGGACGAGGATGGGCATGAGGATCACGGCGATCAGCGTCAGGCGCCAGTCGATGAGGACCATCGCGACGAGCGATGCGATGACGGTCACAGTGTTGCCGAGCACGCTGGTGACGGTGTTCGTCAGCACACCCGACACGCCGCCGACGTCGTTCTGCAGACGCGACTGGATGACTCCGGTCTTGGTGCGGGTGAAGAAGCCGAGCTCCATCGCCTGCAGATGCTCGAACAGCCGCACCCTCAGGTCACCCGTGACCTCGTTTCCGACGGTCGACGTGAGCCACGTCTGCATCACCCCCAGCACCGCCGAGAGCAGGAACAGGCCGATCGTGACGCTCACCAGCATCGTGAGCAGGGGGATGCGCGGACCCCCGCCGTCGAGCGGGAACAGCGCGTCATCGAAGATGCGCTGCACCAGCAGCGGCGGGATCACGGCGAGGCCCGCGCCGATGACGACCAGGAGCGCGGTGAACACGAGACGTCCGCGGTACGGGCTGAACAGCGCGATGACGCGACGCCCGAGACCGGGCACCTTCGGAGCGGCCGCGTTGAGCCGCCGTTGTGCCGCTTCGTCCACGCCGCGGAATCCTCCGCCGCGGCCTGCGCCACCACCCATGCTCATCCCCTCAGGCTAGTCCGCGGATGATGCGGGAATACCGTCCCGCCGGCAAAGGTTAGGATGGACGGCTGACCTTCGCCGCCGGCCGCTCAGCCAGCCGCCTGCCGTCTCGCGCGGCCATTCGCCTTCTGCATCACCTTCGAGGAGACTCATGTCTGCCGTTCACACCGGGTCTACTCCCGTCTCCCCGCCCTCCGCCGGCCTCATCCCCGCGAAGGACATGGCGGTGATCTGGGTGCTGCTCACCGCCGCGTTCGTCGCGATTCTCAACGAGACGACGATGGGCATGGCGATCCCGCACCTGATCAGCGATCTCGCCATCACTCCCATCGCCGCCCAGTGGGTGACCAGCGCATTCATGCTGACGATGGCCGTCGTGATCCCGATCACGGGCTTCCTGCTGCGCCGCTTCACGACCAGGCAGATGTTCCTCGGCGCGATGGTGCTCTTCTCGACCGGCACGCTGATCGCCGCCCTCGCGCCCGGCTTCGCCGTGCTGCTCGTCGCCCGCGTCGTGCAGGCCTCGGGCACGGCAGTGATGATGCCCCTGCTCATGACGACGATCATGAACCTCGTGCCCGCCGCCTCGCGCGGGCGCATGATGGGCCGCGTCAGCATCGTCATGTCGCTGGCCCCCGCGATCGGCCCGACGATGTCGGGGTTCCTGCTCGATCACTTCGGCTGGCGTGCGATCTTCGTCGTGGTGCTGCCCATCGCGCTGATCGCAATGTTCATCGGATGGCGCTGGCTGACGAACGTCGGCGAGACCATGCACGCCCCGATCGATCTGGTCTCGGTGGTGCTCTCGGCCTTCGGCTTCGGCGGCCTGGTGTTCGGCCTGAGCCAGATCGGCGGTCTGGGCAAGGGAGCCAGCTGGGCTCCGATGGCGATCGCCCTCGCGGTAGGCGCCGTCGGTCTGGCGCTGTTCCTGGCACGTCAGGTGCGCCTCCAGCGTGACGATGACGCACTGCTCGACCTGCGCGTGTTCGCCTCGAAGGACTTCACGCTCTCGATGATCCAGATGTTCCTGCTGTCGCTGGCGTTCTTCGGCAGCATCACGGTCATCCCTCTGTTCCTGCAGGACGCCCTGCAGCTGAAGGCTCTCGACGCCGGCCTCGTCGTGCTGCCGGGCGCCCTGGCCATGGGCCTGCTCGGGCCGGTGATCGGCCGCATCTACGACAGTCACGGCACTCGCATCCTGCTGATCCCCGGGTCGATCCTCGCCGCGTCGATGCTGTGGCTGTTCACGACTCTGACCGTCGAGAGCTCGATCTGGCTGGTTCTGGTTGCGCAGACACTGCTCTCGGTCGGCCTGGCGCTGTCGTTCACACCGCTGTTCACGGCGTCGCTCGCCTCGCTCAAGCCGAAGTTCTACTCGTACGGCAGCGCGGTGATCGGCACCATCCAGCAGGTCGCGGGCGCTGCAGGCATCGCCGTGATGATGGCCGTCTTCACGGCCGTCGTGAATGCCGGCGGCGGCACGGACGTGCCCGCCGCCGTCGCAGCGGGAACGCGCACCTCTGTCACGATCGGCGCGATCATCGCCTCCGTGACGATCATCGGTGCGTTCATCATTCGCAAGCCCGAGGATGACACCGAGGGCGCGTCGGTCCACGGCGGTCACTGACACCTCTTCCGCCGGGGTGCGCAGCGGAGTACCGTCCGTTCATGATCATCCGCACCCCGGCGTCGGACGACGCCAGCGGAGCCGTCGCGGCGATGTACGAAGAGGACATCGCCGCCGACGGCTTCGTGCACTCCTACACCGCTGCGATGGCGGTGAATCCCGAGGCGCATGACGCCTTCGTCGCCCTCGTGAAGGCGGTTGTGCCGTCGATAGGCATCCGCGTCTACGAGGCCGCCACCCTGGGCGCTGCCCGCGCGATCGGCTCATCGCACTGCCTCGTCGCGCACGCCCGCAAGTCGATGACCGCGGGCGTGGCTGATGAGGCCGGCCTGCGCGCATTCGCCGCAGACGACGACTCCGCCTTCACTGCGGCCGAGCAGGCGGTCATCCACTACGCCGCACGGCTCTCGTCGTCACCGCGTGAGATGACGGATGCCGATGCTGCGGCTCTCCGCGAACACGGGTTCACCGATCGGCAGATCGTCGACATCACCCTCGCCGCAGGGCTGCGCAACCACTTCAGCCGATCACTGCTCGCCCTCGCCGTGCCGCTCGACGACGATCCTCTGATCGCGACTGAGCTGGCCACTGCGTTGCAGCATCGCGCCGAGCGCGGTGCCGGGTAGACCCTCGTCAGTCCGAGTGCGTACCGGATGCGCCGGCATCCGGCTCCTGGTGCGCCGACGCAGCGGCCTTATCAGCCGTCGCAGCCTCTGCCGATCCGGCATCCTGACCCGCGGCGGGGACCACGCAGTGGCCGTCAGCGCACAGCCCGGCGGCATCGGCGCCGATCAGCTGCAGACCCGGCGGCGCGGAGAGGACGCGCGACGGGATCTCGGGGGCCTGGTTCTCTGACATCCCTCGATCGTACGCCCGCTGCAGTGACGCGGGAGCGAGCCCGGGACCGTGCGCAAGCCCCTCGTCGCATCACGGTGCATCCGTGTAGCGTCCGATGTCATGAAGGACCCACATGCCGACGCGAAGGACGATGGACGTGACGAGACCACGACCGAGCGCGCTGATCGCAATTGGGAAGAGCTCATGCAGGAGCTGCGGGTCATGCAGACCGGCACGCAGATACTCACCGGCTTCCTTCTTGCGGTGGCCTTCCAGCCGCTGTTCCGCGACCTGAGCGACTTGCAGCGCCTGCTCTACATCGTGCTCGTGCTGCTCGCGGCGACAGCCACCATCCTCGCCCTCACCCCCGTGGGCATGCATCGGATCCTGTTCGCCAAGGGTCGAAAGCCCGAGCTGGTCCACGTCGCGCACCGCATCGTCAAGGCGAACATGGTCGTGATCGCAGCCCTCACGGTCGGGGTCACCGTGCTCATCATCGACTTCACGTTCAACCACGTCTTCGCCTTCATCGCGGGCGGGATCGGTCTGGTCGTCATCCTGCTGCTCTGGCTAGGACTGCCGATGCTCCTGCGCCGCGAGCGCTGACCTCGCGCGTTTCTGTGAGGCGTGCAAGCGCTCGGTGTGAAACCCCTCAGAGTGACGCTCTGAGCTTGAACCCGCAGGGCAGGTGCGGAATCGTGGCACGGACATCGCGCCGTACGGTGTGGTGTCCGCAACCGGAAGGAGAGCCGATGCTCACCCTGACCGAGAACGCAAACACGATCGCGGCGACCATCGTCGCCCAGCAGAGCACGACGCCGGATGCCGGACTCCGCATCCATTCGTCCGGCACCGAGACCGAGCCGCGGTTCGCGGTGACGGTCGCCCCCACGCCCGAACCGGGCGACTCCATCATCGGCGACGAGGACATCCGCGTGTTCCTCGAGAAGGCCGCCGCCGACGCGCTCGACGACAAGGTGCTCGACGCCTCGGTCGACGAGCAGGGCGCCGTGTCGTTCAGCCTGCTTCCGCAGCCGGCCTGAGCGCCATCCACGCAACACGAGGGCCGTCACCCAGTGGGTGACGGCCCTCGTCGTATGACAGCGGAGGTCAGACAGCCGGCGTACGGTTCTCGGCGCTGACCATCCAGGCGAACTGCTCGAGCTTCTCGATGATCCCGTGCAGGATGTCGGCCGAGGTCGGATCCTCTTCGTCGACCTGGTCGTGCACGTCGCGCATGGTGGCGACCGTGGCGTCCAGCCGCTCGGTGATCAGATCGATCGTGTCGGTGGTCGACACCTCGCCCGTCGGGTAGGCCGGCAGCGTGGTGGACTTCGCGACGGTCGCGGTGCGTCCGTCCGGCACGGCGTGCAGCGCCCGCATCCGTTCCGCCACCTCGTCACTGAACTCGCGTGCCGCCTCGATGATCTCGTCGAGCTGACGGTGCGTGTCGCGGAAGTTGCGGCCGACGACGTTCCAGTGGGCCTGCTTGCCCTGCAGCGACAGCTCGATCAGGTCGACGAGCACCGCCTGCATGTTCTTCGTCAGCTCGCCAGATGCCTTGAAGCCGCTCTCGGCGTTCTGACGCGGAGTCGTGGTCACAGCGGCGGCCTTCTTGCCGCCACCGCTCTTCTTGGTCGACGTGCTGCTGCTTCGCTTCTCTGCCATGCGTATCACCTCATCCGTTCTGCGCCCGCGCTGTGGACGCGTCGCGAAAGTACCATCGCGACGGCGACCGCCCCGAGGGGGTTGATTTGCATGCCGTCCTGAGTATGGTCGCTCCCCTAGCGTTGAGGGATGCTTCGTCGCGTGATCGCCGGTCTGTTCTGGAGTCTCAGCCGCTGGACGCTGCGGTCAGAACCGGCACCGCAGCGGCCGTCGGTGCTGATCGGGGCTCCGCACACGTCGAACTGGGACTTCGTGCTCATGCTCGCGATCGCCTGGCGCCTGGGCATCGATGTGCGCTGGCTGGGAAAGAAGAGCCTGTTCCGTGGGTGGCGTGGTCCGATCATGCGGGCGCTCGGCGGCATCCCGGTCGACCGCGACGATCCTGGTCGCGTCGTCGGCGACGTCGTCGAGATGGCTCGGCAGGGGGAGGTCTTCGGCCTGGTGGTCACGCCGGACGGCACCCGCAGCGGCCACACTCACTGGAAGTCGGGCTTCTACCGCATCGCCCGCGAGACCGGGATGCCGGTGACCCTCGGCTACGTCGACCGCACCACCATGACGTCCGGGCTCGGACCGACCATGGACCTGAGCGGCGACATCCGCGCTGACATGGATCGCATCCGCGCGTTCTACGCGGACAAGGCGGGACTGCGGCCGGAGCACCGCGTCGAGCCGCGCCTGCGCGAAGAGGGATGATGGAGGCATGGCCTCCCCCGAAGTGACGTATGCCCCGATCTCGACAGATGACGCCGGAGAGGTGCTCACCCTGCAGCGAGCGGCGTTCGTCTCAGAAGCGCAGATCTACGGCAGCGTCGACATGCCTCCCCTGACCCAGACCCTCGAGGCGGTGCAGGCGGAGCTCGCCGACTGCTACGGCTGGACTGCGCGCGTGGACGGCAGGCTCGTGGGTGCGCTGCGAGGACGCATCGACGGAGACCTGCTGCTCGTCGGCCGCATCGCGATCGCCCCCGACATGCAGGGCGAGGGCATCGGGCGCGGCCTGCTCGACACCGCCGAGCAGCACAGCGGCGCGAAGGAGGCGGAGCTGTTCACGGGCAGCCTCAGCGAGGCCAACATCCGTCTCTACGAGAGCTGCGGCTACCGCATCAGCGAACGGGTGCCGCACGACGACGGCACCGAGCAGATCTTCATGCGGAAGGATCTGCGCGCGGGCTGAGCCCGCTCAGTCCCAGTCGAGGTACTCCTCGATCACCACGGCTGTCTCGATCGGGTGCGTTGCGACGAAGTAGTGGTCGGCACCGGGGATGCGGGTGATGGTCGCGCGCTCAGGCGCGGTCGCCTGCAGCGCCTCGGCGTTCGTTGCGGGGGTGACCTCGTCGTTCTCTGCCTGGATGATCAGCACGGGGATGCCACCGGCGAGCGGGATCTGCTCGTCTTCGACACCGAGCATCAGCAGGCCGTTGACGCGCTCCGGGTGCTCGACGGCGAAGGTCCGGGCGATGGTGCTGCCGTGTCCGTGGCCGCCGATCCAGGTGTCGGCGATGCCGAGGTCTTCGATCACCGCAGCGGCATCCGCAGCGCGGTCGCTCGCGGTGAGGCCGTCGTTCGCCTCGCGGGAGCCGATGCGCACGACGCGGAATCCGGCCTCCTCCGCGAGGTAGTGGGAGATGACGCCGAGGCCGTCTGCCTCGAGGCTGCGGTTCGTGACCAGCACGAGCGTGACGGGGCCTTCACCCTCATCGACGAAGGGGACGGCGCGGCCTTCGGGCTCGAAGATGCTGGGCTGGGTCACGATGAGTGCTCACTTCCGGTCTGCGGTCGGCGCGAAGACGGCCACGAACCAGCGTACCGGGGCGCGCTGATGAGCTGCATCCGAAGGCGTTGTTCGTCCCTGCCCTCAGTTCTCGTCCGGTCGATGCGCCGAGTGATCCGCGACATCGGGCTCTGCCCTGAGCACGTCTGCGATCTCCTCTTCGGGTCGAGGCGCGATGGTCTCGTCCTCTTCGAGCTCGGGGATGGTGGGCCCGTGCGTGTCGGTGGTGTTCTGCGACTGATCAGACATGGCTGCTCCCTGGGGTCGACACCGCCAGGCTACGCCCTGAGCGTCGGTCCGTATGCTGGCCGGATGCCCGAAACTTCGCGTTCAGCGCCGACGCTGCGTCGCGCGATCGCACTCACGGTCCTGTGCACGGCGGGGGTGCTGGCAGTCGGATGCGGTCCGGCTGCCTCTGCCCCTGAGGACGAAGCGGTGGCGGCCCTCCCAAGTGACGGGTCAGTCGACTATCAGCTGGGCGGTGCCTACTCGCCGCCTCCGGGGGTGTCGCTGGTGGTGCGAGATCGCACGGCGGAACCTGCCGACGGCGCGTACTCGATCTGCTACGTGAACGCGTTCCAGACGCAGCCGGGAGAGAAGGATCTCTGGCTGCGCGAGACGCTGCTCGTGAACGAGGAGGGACCGGTCACCGACCCCGACTGGCCCGATGAGATCCTGCTCGACACCTCGACAGCGACGAACCGCGAGGCAATCACGCGGATGCTGACTCCGTGGATCGAGGGATGCGCTGCCGACGGGTTCGACGGGGTGGAATTCGACAATCTCGACAGCTTCACGCGCTCGGATGGCGCCCTGACGATGAGCGACAACCTGGCGCTCGCCACCCGGCTCGCCCGTCTGGCGCACGACGCAGGGCTGTCGGCCGGGCAGAAGAATGCTGCGGAGTTCGCCCGGCTTCTGCACGACGAGGCGCGTTTCGACTTCGCCATCGCCGAGGAATGCGCAGCGTACGACGAGTGCGGTGCGTACACGGCGGTGTACGGCGATCAGGTCATCGACATCGAGTACGTCGATCGGCTTACGCGGGACTTCACTGCAATGTGCGCCGAACCTGCCTCGCCGAGGGCGATGATCCTGCGCGACCGCAACCTCGTCGTGCCGGGTGACCATGGCTATGTCTACGAGACCTGCGAACGCTGACACGTGCAGCGCGGGGCGGCTACGACGCGCGGTAGTGCAGAAACGTGAAGCCGTTCTCGAAGACCCTGCTCTCGGCGAGATCGAGCTGCAGCGACACGCCATCCGGGAGCGCGCGGAGGCCGCCCCCGAGCATCCGCGGCACGACGAAGAAACGGAAGTCGCGCACGAGACCCGCTCGGATCGCCGGCGCCGCCGTGGTCGGGCCGAAGATCTCGACCTCGCCAGCCGCCTCGTCGACGATGCGGCGGATGCGTCCGAGGTTCAGGTCGTCGACGACGCTGCTTCGCGCGTGGGTCAGCTCCCTTGGGGTGAGCGTCGACGACGCGACGACGATCTCGAGCTGGTTCCAGCGCCGCGCGAACTGGTGCTCGTCCGCACCCCAGTTCTCCCCGTCGGGCTCTGACTCCCAGTAGCGCATGAGCTCGTACGTCTTGCGTCCGAGGATCTCGGTGGACACGGCATCCATCCGCTCGACGTGGAAGCGGAAGACCTCCTCGCTCGGCGCTCCGAACTGGAAATCGTTGTCGGGTCCGGCGGCGAAGCCGTCGAGTGAGACGGTCGCGGTGAAGCTCAGAGTTCCCATGCCTCATGGTCGCCCCGTTGCAGAGGATCTGCAACGGGCGCTCAGAGCGGACCGAGCACGCGCGTCGGATCGGCGTCGAGCTGCAGGGCATCGAGCAAGGTGAGAAGTTCCCGCTCCTCATAGCGGAAGTGACTCTCCATGATCGCGGCAAGACCCTCGAGATGCCGGGTCAGCTCCGCGGGCGCCGCGTGCGAGTCGACTGCGGCCTGCAGCCCGCCGATCAGGTGCGACATCATCGAGTGATCCTGTTCGAGCTTTCGCAGCGTCTCGCGCAGCTCGGGATGATCTGCGGCGATGGCGGGAAACAGCTCGCGGTCCTCGGCCAGGTGATGGCCGGTGAGCGCCGCACAGAATCCGTGGCAGAACAGCAGAAGGTCGCGGCTCGCCGCGTCAGGAGCCGTGCCTTCGGCAAGCGCCTGCCGCGTGACGGCGAGTGCCTGCCGCAGCCGCGCATGCACAGCCGTGAGCTCCGCGCCCCAGGCGACGAGACGGGTCTTCTCCCCCTCAGTCATCGACGACCTCGGCTTGGCAGTGGGGGCATGACTGGGCGGATGCTCCGGCGAACGTCTGGTCGACGATTCTCGTACCGCACACGGGGCAGGGCTCTCCAGCGCGGCCGTGCACGACCATGGCCTCGACCTTCGCCTGCTTGAGGACGTCAGGCGCCAGGCCCCGGCGGTCATCGGCGGCGCCGCGCATGACGTCGCGGATCGCGTCGAACAGGCGCGCCCTCGCGTCAGCATCCAGCGCGACGGCGTGCGTGGCGAGCGGCAGACGAGCTCGGTGGAGGATCTCGTCCGAGTAGGCGTTGCCGATTCCCGCGAGCGACGACTGCTCCTGCAGCAGTGCCTTGATCTGCTTGCGGCGCGAGCCGAGCGCACGCTCGAGGTCGTCCCGGATGAAGTCCGCGGAGAGCGGATCGGGTCCGAGAGCGGCGATGCCGGAGACGTCGGCCGGTGCGTCGACGACCGATGCCGTGACGCCGAGGAAATCACCCGCGTCGACGATCTGCATGGATGCGCCGTCATCCAGCCCGATCCGGATGACCTCGGGCACGGGCTCATCCGCAGGAGAATCACCGACGCCCTGCCACCGGATCCACCCGTTGCGCCCGAGCCCGATCATCAGCCAGCCGGAGGTCGTCTCGACGCCGACGTGCTTCCCGAAGCGGCGCAGCCCGCTGATCGTCGCGCCGATCAGCGACTCCGGCGGCCGAGCCCGCGTCTTCACCACCCGGAACTCGGCGATGTCGACTGCAGCGATGACGCGGCCGATGATCCGCTCGTCGAGGAATTCGACGAGCGCCTGAACCTCCGGAGACTCGGGCATGCGTAGATCCTCGCACCGGATCGCCTCCCTCGGGCGCATTCCGTTGGGTCGCCACCGCCCGAGGGCCGAGCTCTCAGCCGATCACAGCGTCTGAGGGAGCTCGGCAAGCTGGCCGCCGCTCACCACGCCCGCCCTCGAAGATCGATGTCACCGCGGGGCCATTCTGCCGACGGGTCGACCGGCAGGACGAGGAGCGGTTGTCCAGGTGGATCGTCGACAGGCTGGCCCGCCCGGTTCAGAGATCGTTCAGCGGCCGCGACACGCGTCCACCCGCAGGAGCGATAGAACGGCACGACCTCTTCCCGGCAACCGAGGTAGCCGAACTCGATGTCACCCGCTTCGCTCATCGACGCGGCTGCCGCGCGCATCAGCCGTTCCCCCAGCCGCAGACCGCGAGCGCTCTCGGCGATGAGAACCCCACCGACGCCGGCGATCACCATCTCCTGCGCCCCGACGCCGATGACGCGGCGCGCCCATCCGACGTGCCCGACGGTCGTGCCGCCGTGGCTCGCGATGAGGTGCACATCGTGTGGCGCGTAGCCGTAGGGCTGGTCCGGATGCCAGTCGCCGAACGCGCTCAGGTACTCGGCATCGAACAGGGCTCGCAGTCCGTCGAGGTCGTCGCGCGTCAGCTCGTCGTGGCGGATGACGCGGATCGACGGGCTCACTCGATCGAATGTACAGCCGTGACGTCTCAGCCTTCGAGCGAAGCGGCCGGCCAGACCTCAGACGTTGAAGCGGAACTCCACGACGTCGCCGTCCTGCATGACGTAGTCCTTGCCCTCGAGGCGGGCCTTGCCCTTCGCGCGCGCTTCTGCGACCGAACCCGTCGCGACGAGATCCTCGAACGAGATGACCTCGGCCTTGATGAAGCCCTTCTCGAAGTCGGTGTGGATCACACCCGCTGCCTGCGGCGCCTTGGCCCCCTGGGGGATTGTCCACGCGCGCGACTCCTTGGGCCCCGCGGTGAGGTACGTCTGCAGGCCGAGGGTGGCGAATCCGATGCGGGCCAGCTGGTCGAGACCGGACTCGCTCTGGCCCGTCGCCTCGAGCAGCTCCTGGGCGTCCTCTGGGTCGAGGCCGATCAGCTCGGACTCGATCTTGGCGTCGAGGAACACCGCCTGCGCGGGCGCGACGAGGGCCTCAAGCTCCGCCTTCTTCCCGTCGTCGGTCAGCACCGACTCATCGACGTTGAACACGTAGATGTAGGGCTTCGCCGTCAGCAGACCGAGCTCCTTGATCGGCGCGAGATCGATGCCAGCCGTCGAGAGCAGCTGACCGCGCTCCAGCGCATCCTTCGCGGCGTTCGCCGCGTCGAGAACCGCGGGATCGGTCTTCTTCTGCTTCACTTCCTTCTCGAAGCGCGGCAGAGCCTTCTCGATCGTCTGCAGATCGGCGAGCATCAGCTCGGCATTGATGGTCTCCATGTCGCCCTTGGGGTCGACGGTCCCCTCGACGTGCACGACATCGTCGTCGACGAAGCCACGCACGACCTGAGCGATCGCATCGGCCTCGCGGATGTTCGCCAGGAACTGGTTGCCCAGACCTTCTCCCTCGCTCGCACCGCGCACGATCCCCGCGATGTCGACGAACGACACCGTGGCTGGCAGGATGCGCTCGCTGCCGAAGATGCCCGCCAGCACCTGCAGACGCGGATCAGGCAGGTTGACGACGCCGACGTTCGGCTCGATCGTCGCGAACGGGTAGTTCGCCGCGAGCACGTCGTTCTTGGTCAGCGCGTTGAAGAGGGTGGACTTGCCGACATTGGGCAGGCCGACGATTCCGATAGTGAGAGCCACGGGACACGAGTCTACCGGCGCGGCGCCGCCCGGTGAGCCGGTCGGTTCAGCCGCGAAGGGCGCGGAAGGCCCAGGTCACATACGGTACGTCGATGGTCGCGTCACCCTCGAGGCCCAGTTCGTCGAAGAGGTCGTCCATGTCGCTCCGGATGCTGCCGCGCTCGGCCTCCGATGCGGTGATGAGGTGGCTGCGCGAGGCGGCCATCCGATGCAGCTGCTCGCGCGTCATCGGGCGCCGCCACTCCCACCGCTCAGACTCCGGTTCACCGAACGGAGCAGCGACCGTCGGGCCGCCCGCATCGAGCATCTCCTCCGCCGCGCTGGCGTTCATGATCGCGGTGAGCCTGCGCACCCAGTCGACACGGTTGTCGCGGGCGTTCCAGATCAGCCCCAGGGTTCCGCCTGGCCGCATCACGCGCCCGATCTCGGCGGATGCCAAAACGGGATCCACCCAGTGCCACGCCTGTCCCAGCACGACGGCGTCGACGCTGGCATCCGGAAGCGGCAGCGCTTCGGCGGTGCCGACGAACGTCGGGACTCCGGGAACGTGGTCGCGCAGCTTCGCGAGCATCATGGCATCCGGATCGACCGCGACGACCTCGGCATCGCGAGCCTCGGCGAGCACCCGCGTGAGCTTGCCGGTGCCGGCCCCGACGTCGACGAGACGACGGGTTCCCTCGGGCAGCCGCTCGAGCATCCAGGCGACCGCCTCGAACGGATAGTCCGGCCGTGCCGCCTCGTAGTTGTCGGCCTGCGCACCGAAGGACGTCGCACGTGAGTCGCTCATGTTCGCCAGCCTACGGCGAGTCTGCCGCGCCGCATCCGGATGCCGCGAGAAGCTGGCTCCGTGCCCCTGGACTTCACTGCGATCGACTTCGAGACCGCGAACTCCAGCCCCGCCTCCGCCTGCTCGGTCGGACTCGTGCGCGTGCGTGACGGCCAGGTCGTCGCGCAGACCGGATGGCTGATCCAGCCGCCCGCCGGGCACGACGAGTTCAACGAGTGGAACGTCCGCATTCACGGCATCCGTCCGCAGGACGTCATGGGAGCCGCCACCTGGGCGCAGCAGCTCGATCGGCTCTGCGGCTTCGCCGGCGCCGACGTGCTCGTCGCCCACAACGCGGGCTTCGACCTGAACGTGCTGCGGCGTGCGTGCGAGGTCACCGGTCTCGATGCTCCGCCGTACCGCTCGCTCTGCTCGCTGGCGATCGCGCGCAAGACGTACAGCCTCGACTCCTACCGGCTGCCGATGGCGGCAGCCGCGGCGGGCTTCGGCGACTTTCCGCACCACGACGCGCTGGCCGATGCCCGCGCGTGCGCCCAGATCGTGATCGACGCGGCCCGTCGTGCCGCCGTCAGCGATGTGGATGCCCTGGGCGATGCGCTCGGGGTGGCCCGCACCGCACCGCTGGTCTCAGCGCTCGAGCGCGCCGTCGCCTGAACCCCGCCGACTGAATACCGCCGCAGGGAGGTCGGGTGCTCTGTTCAGAGCTCCCGAGAGTCGATCAGGCGCCGCCGGGCACCCACGAGAGCAGCGCGATGACGACGCACGACGTCGCCAGGAAGGCTCCGATGAACCACCACGAGCTCAGCTCGTGGCCCTCTTCGCGACGCACGCGGAAGAGAACGTCGGCGCGGCGCGCGGGGTCGAAGCCCGGTTGCACAGCGGCTTTCGCCTGCTGCGCGGCCATGATCTGCTCCTCCGTGACCCGCACGATGCGACCGGTCTTGGTGGTGATGTGCTCGATGCGGCTCGCGTTCTCAGACGGCTCGATTGACGGCATCCCGAGCACTCCTCTTCATGACCATGCCGGTGTGCAGATCACGCCGGTACTCGACCATTCTGCCAGCGCTCGCTGGGAAACGAGGGACGCGGGGTGCGGACGCCCGTGTCAGAGCCACTTCGAGACGAGGTGGTCCGAGGTGATACGGCGGAGGGTTCCCGATGCGCCGCGCAGCACGACGCTCTCGGTGTAGAGGTAGTTGCCCTCGCGGCGCACACCGCGCACGAGCTGACCGTCGGTGACGCCGGTGGCGACGAAGATCGTGTTGTTGCCCTTCACCAGGTCGTCCGCCTCGTAGACCTTGTCGAACTCGAGGCCCGCATCGATGCCACGCTGGCGCTCGTCGTCGTCACGCGGCCAGAGCACGCCCTGGATGTGACCACCGAGCGCCTTGATCGCGCAGGCCGTGACGATGCCCTCGGGGCTGCCGCCGACCCCCACGCACATGTCGGTGCGCGCGTTGTGGCGAGCCGCGTTGATGCCGCCCGCGACGTCGCCGTCGCTCATCAGGCGGGTGCCGGCGCCGGCCTCGCGGATCTCGGCGATCAGCTTCTCGTGGCGGGGGCGGTTCAGCACCGACACGACCATCTCGTCGACGGGCTTGCCGAGGGCCTTCGCCAGCCGGCGGATGTTCTCGCCGATGGGCTTGCGGATGTCGACGACGCCGACACCGGCGGGACCCGTGACGAGCTTGTCCATGTAGAAGACGCTGGAGGCGTCGAGCATGGTGCCTCGGTCGGACACCGCGAGCACGGAGAGCGCATTCTGCCTTCCGTCGGCGGTCAGCGTGGTGCCGTCGATCGGGTCGACGGCGATGTCACACTCGGGCCCCCGCCCCGTGCCCACGACCTCGCCGTTGAACAGCATCGGGGCGTTGTCCTTCTCGCCTTCGCCGATCACGACGCGGCCCTGGAAGTCGACCGTGCCGAGGAAGGCCCGCATGGCGTCGACCGCCGCGCCGTCAGCGGCCTCTTTCGCACCTCGGCCGATGAACGGCACCGCGCGGATCGCGGCGGCCTCGGTGGCGCGGACGAGTTCCAACGCGAGGTTGCGGTCGGGGTGCAGAGGGCTGAGATCGGCTGAGAGGCTCACCATGCGGTCAGCTTAGTGACGAACCGTGTCGGAAATCGGGAGTTTTCACGATATGGCGACGAAGAAACAGCGGTTCTTATCGCGTGATAAAGATACGCGCCCGAGCGCGCGTAACGACGGCTGATTCCGCACCCCTCCGGGCTAAAGTGAGCATGCACCCCGACCGACAGAAGCAGGAGAACTCATGCCCGTCGCCACTCCGGAACAGTACGCAGAGATGCTCGACCGCGCGAAGGCAGGTGGCTTCGCATACCCCGCCTTCAACGTCTCGAGCTCGCAGACGATCAACTCCGTGCTGCAGGGGCTCACCGAAGCCGGCTCCGACGGCATCATCCAGGTCACCACGGGCGGCGCCGACTACTTCGCCGGCCACACCGTCAAGGCTCGCGCCACCGGCGCCCTCGCCTTCGCCCGCTACGCGACCGAGGTCGCCAAGAACTACCCCATCACGGTCGCGCTGCACACCGACCACTGCCCGAAGGATGCCCTCGCGGGCTTCGTCGAGCCGCTGATCGCGGCATCGGAGGAAGAGGTCAAGGCCGGCCGCAACCCGATCTTCCAGTCGCACATGTGGGACGGCTCTGCGGTGCCGCTCGATGAGAACATCGAGATCGCCAAGGACCTGCTCCCTCGCATGAAGGCCATCAACGCGATCCTCGAGGTCGAGATCGGCGTCGTCGGCGGCGAGGAAGACGGCGTCGCGCACGAGGGCTCGAACGAGGCTCTCTACACGACCTTCGCCGACGTCGACCAGGCGATCCAGGCTCTCGGCCTCGGCGAGCAGGGCCGCTACATCGCCGCCCTCACCTTCGGCAACGTCCACGGGGTGTACAAGCCCGGCGGCGTGAAGCTGCGCCCCGAGCTGCTCGGTGAGATCCAGGCCGAGGTCGCCGTGAAGTACGGAACCGGCCCGAAGCCGCTCGACCTCGTCTTCCACGGCGGCTCGGGGTCGACCGACGACGAGATCGCTCTCGCCGTCGCGAACGGCGTGATCAAGATGAACATCGACACCGATACGCAGTACGCCTACACGCGTGCCATCGCCGACTACATGTTCAAGAACTACGACGGCGTTCTGAAGGTCGACGGCGAGGTCGGCAACAAGAAGCAGTACGACCCGCGCGCCTGGGGCAAGATCGCCGAGTCGGCGATGGCCGCCCGCGTCGTCGAGTCGACCCGCCAGCTCGGCTCCCACGGCCAGTCGCGCAGCTGATCGACTCCGACGAGATCAGAGGGATGCCTCGGGCCGCCGGTCCGCGGCATCCCTCTTCCCGTTTCAGCCGGCCATGCGCTCACCCGCCGGGCTCAGCACCCACCAGACGTCCTTGACTCCCTGGCCCTTCACATCACCGGCCGCGCTGTCGCCGGCGAAGTAGTACAGAGGCCAGCCGTTCAGGGTGACCTGCATCTTGCCGTCGGCCGTCTCGATCGTGCCCAGCTCGCCCGTGACGCCGTCAGCCTTCGGCTCGTCGCCGGACGCGATCAGTGGCGGCCAGTTCTGCAGGCAGGCGCCCGTGCAGGCACTCGTGTCGCCGCCCTGGGTGTCGTTGTCGAACATGTACAGCGTCATACCCTTGCCATCGACGACGACTTCGCCGAGGGAGGTCTCGGCGACCATGAGGTCGGCGCCCGATGCCGCGGGCTCCGACGCCTCGCCCGACGGATCGCTCGAGGGGGCGCTGTAGCCCGAGTCGCCGCCGTCCGACGCCGGCCCTGACGCGCCGGGGCTGCCGCAGCCAGACAGCAGAAGTACGAGGGCGATGCCCCCGATCGCGAGTTCCTTGCGCATGATGACGTCCCTTCGTCTGCCTGGCCTGCTGCCGGGCGCTCCCCTGTGACACGAGACGAACGGCGCGACGGTTCACCCGAAATCGTGTCGGACCATCGCCCGGCCATCGGAATCGCGGATCTCGATCGCACTGATCTCCGACGTCGTGAGCGCCGTGCCGGCCGACAGCTTCGCCCTTGCGCCCGGGGTCACCGTCCAGTTCGACAGCAGTGTCGTCTCTCCGTCGGCATCGATGACCGCGAGCGCGTATGAGCGCTTCGCCGCGTACCGGGCACTGCCGTCGTACTCGCACTCCACGTCGAGCTTCGTACCCCACGGCACCGCGCTCAGAGCGACGGTCGCGGTCACGGGGGCACCGTCGACGGGCTCGAGGGCGATCATCTCCGCAGGCCGGGGGGACAGCGCCGACACCGACACGATCGTGGCCACCACCACGGCGGCGGCGATCCCTGCCGCCCACACGCCGATCCGCCTGCGAATCCGGCGCCTCTCCCGTGCGGCGGCCAGGACGCGCATAGGTCCCGCGTTCCCGCTCGTCGCCGCCCGCTCTGCCTCGTCGGCATCGAGCCGGGAGAGCAGCGCGAGCGTCGGCGTGAGCTCCGCCACCGCGTCCCTGCAGCGCCCGCAGTCAGCGAGATGGCGCTCGAACTCCTCGCGCTCCGCGATCGACAGAGCGCCGAGCGCGTAGGCGGCGTCCCACGCGGCGTATCGTTCGTGCTCCGCGTTCACCGGGTCACCCCTCTCTCCTGCAGCGCGAGTCGCAGCGCCCGCAATCCGTAATGCATCCTCGACTTCACCGTTCCGGCGGGGATGCCCAGCTCCGATGCCACCTCGGCGACGCTGCGGCCCCGATAGTAGGCCGCCACGACGACGGCGCGGTGCTCAGCGCTCAGAGTCGCCAGCGCATCCTGGATAAGCAGAGCGTCGAACAGCCGATCCGTCTGGTCGTCGGCGACCCGCTCAGGCAGCTCGGCGACAGGACTCTCGTGACGCCGTCTGGCACTGCGCGCCTCGTCGATGACGATGTGCCTGGCGACGGTGATCATCCATGCCCGGGACGTCGCCGGGTCCTGCTCCAGGATGCGGGGCGTGCGCCACGCGCGCAGCAGCGTCTCCTGCACCACGTCATCCGCTCCGCCTCCTCTGCCGGTGATGCTCACGACGTAGCGCCGTATCGGGCCCGCGTGCAGCTCGTAGAGCGCGGTCAGCCGCTCGTCGTCGTCTCGGGTCACAGATCGCCTCCTCACCAGGGAAACGAGGCGGAGAGCTCTTCGGTTCACCGATGAACCGAAACGGCGCGAACGCCGTTCTCCTGGTATGGACATCTTCGCCGACGCCGACGCGTTCCGCATCGCCGGCCTTCCCCTGCACCCGCTGCTGGTGCACGCCGTCGTGGTGCTCACTCCTCTCACCGCCCTCGCGGTCGCCATCGCCGGGGTGTGGCCGGCGGCGCGCCACCGGCTGGGCTACGCGCCGCCCGTGGCGGCGCTGCTGGTCGCCGGACTCGTTCCCGTGACGGTTCTGGCAGGCGAAGAACTCGCCGACTCGGTGGGCATGACACCCGCGATCGAGCGTCACGAGGCTCTGGGCGAGATGCTCATACCCTGGACGATCGCCCTGCTGGTCGCCGCGGTCGCGGTGGCAGCGAGCGACCGGATGCTGCCGCGGCTGCGCCATACGTCCACCGCCCGTGCTGTCGCGATCATCGTGCCGGTTCTCGCGGTGGTCACAGCCGTCGGCACGATCGCCGTGACGGTGCTGACGGGCGACGCCGGTGCCCGAGCTGTCTGGGAGGGCGTCTGAGCACTCAGCCCATCGGTCCGGGCATCCCTGGCCGATCGGATGATGTGCGCGTCCGTCCCGGCTTCGTAGCGTTGAGGACATGAACATCACCACCCGGATCTCCCGACGCTCCGTCCTCAGCGCATCCGCCATCGCTCTCGCCGTGGCCGCCGTCGTTCCGAGCTCGGCCATGGCCGCGGACACGCCCGTCGCAGCATCCGCCCACCCGTTCTCGAAGACCACCATGACCCCGTCTGACCTGCTGGCGTCGACGCCGTGGAAGACCACCGCGGCGTTCGACCAGGACGGCGACCGCATCGCGCTCGACGACCCGGCGGTGTCGAGCTTCGTGGGCTGGGCGTACTTCGACGCCGACGGCACCTACACGATGTACAACCTCGACGACAGCCCCAAGCTGCGCGGCGACTGGACTGTCACCCCCGACGGCTCCGAGCGCTGGATCAACGCCAAGAACGCCGCGGGCGACGTGCTGTTCCAGCGCGTGGTGCCGATCACCGAGCTGACCAAGAACGTGTTCACCTACCGCGTGTTCCCGACCGCAGGCGACACGAGCACCTACTACGACATCGTGCACACGAAGACGAATCACGTCGAGCCCGGAACCGACGCGAAGGGACCCGGCGTGAACAGCGGCCAGGGCAAGGCGCTCGGTCACGGCGGCGGCCACTTCAACAACGGCAACGCCCACTGATCGACGACTGACAGACCGAGCCCGGTTCCGCGCTGCGGGACCGGGCTCGTCGTCTGCAGGATGCCGTCAGCGCGAGAGAGAGCGACGCACCCAGATGACGAGGTCGAGTGCGGCGTCGATGATCACCAGCACGCCCAGTCCGCGCACGAGCGGAGACCTCGCCCTGCTCGTCGCGAGTCCGACGGCGAGCTCGGCGACGCTCAGAGCGGCGGCGATCCCCGGGCGCTTCCGCAGGAATCGCGCGGCGCGAGGCAGCGGTCGCTCGCGGCTCGTCAGTGCGGTGATCTCGCCGATTCCGCCCACCGCCAGGTCGGCCACGGTACGCGGCCAGCCACGAGGAGTGAACCGACGGCCGGCCGCCACGTCGTCGACGCCGGCCGAGATCAGCGCGGCCGGCACGCCGAACGCCGAGACGAAGGCTCGCACGCGCTCGAGCTCTCCTGAAGTGCCGCCAAGAGCCTCGGGAGCGCACGCGCGTCGAGCCGTCTCGAGGTCGATCTGCTCGCCCATACCGAGTCCGCGCAGCTCCTCATCTGCTCCGTCGGCCTCGAGCATCATGCGACGGTAGACATCCGCGCTCTCAGGCACGGTGATGGCGTCGAGATCGAGCACCGGCTGCGTGAGCCGCTCGATGTTCGGCCAGAACATGCCGGTGCGGCCGCGCACGCTCACCTCGACCCACGCCTCGCCATGCTGCGGCAGGTTGACCTCGATGATCGGCTCATCGGCGCCGCCGCCCGAGACCGCCATGTGCGGCTGATCGGTCGCGTAGCGATACAGCGACCACGTCCCCGCCTCGAGGTAGTCGACCTCCGCACCTGTCATCTGCGCCGTGATCCGTGCACCCCACGGACCGCGCCGCGAGAACTCCGCGACCCGCACCGGCTGCATCGCGAAGGCGTCGTCATCGGAGTCGCCCCAATCGGGCATCCCGAACCCGCCCAGGTCGTCCGAGGCGGCCGCCGGATCGTCGAGCTGCTCGAAAGCGGCTCCGAACTCCTCGTCGAGCTCCTGGTCGACCTCTTCGATGGCATCGTCGGACATCCCGAGGTGAAGCGTCAGACCGGCCGCCTCGAACCTCTGCTGCAGGGCGAGCGTGCTCAACTCGAAACGCAGCCGATCGTCGCCGTCGAGCGCGACGATGTGACCGCTCTCGGTCACCGGGATCAGGAAGACGGACTCGTCGCCGTCGAAGCCGCGCGACGCCGCCAGCACGCGCTCCTCCCGCAGGAGCTCTGCGGCGAGCACGGTCGGGTCGTCGCCCGTCGCCGATTCGACCGAGGCGTAGCTGACGTGGAAGGCGATCTGCTCTGCTGACACCCTCTGAGGCTACCGGGCAGGAGGTGTGAGGAGCCCGGCCGTGAACGCCGGGTCGCTGAACATCACGACCGAGATGCAAGCCGACACCAGCGACATCGTCACCACGAAGCCGACCAGCGGGATCCACCACGCTGCCCTGTTGCGCTTGAGCTGACGGAGAGACAGCCAGGCGGTGGCCGCGTAGCCGGCGAGCAGCACGACCACGGCGACGATGCCCCAGGTGCGCGCGGCCGCGAAGTTCGTGAACTCGCCGTCGAGGCCGAGCATCTCCATCGACTCGGTGAGGGTCGATGCCATGTTCACGAACTGCGGGATCGAGGAGAGCACGTTCACGAGGCCGAAACCGAGCAGCACGAAGGTCACGAGCCTGCCGACGGGGCGGGCGGGCGTGACGGCGCCCGGCGCCGGCGTCGTCGGTGCCGCCGGCGGTGCGGATGCTGTGGGCTCTGCGTTCAGCGGGGGCAGCCCCGCGCGTGCACGCTGCTCTTCGGGAGACGCATATTCGCCGTACTGCGGCCGGTCGGCGCTCATGCGCGTGAGACTCGACCGCCCAGCGCGCGCTCGTCGCGCTTGCCCGACGTGTCCTGACGCAGCTCCTTCGGCAGGGAGAACATGAGGTCCTCCTCAGCCGTGCGAACCTCTTCGACATCGGCATAGCCGGCCTCGTCGAGTGCCGCGAGCACCTCGCGCACGAGCACCTCGGGCACCGACGCGCCGCTGGTCACTCCGACCGTCCGCACACCGTCGAGCCACTCCTGCTTGACCTCGTCGGCATAGTCGACCCGATACGCGGCCCTGGCTCCGTACTCGAGGGCGACCTCGACCAGGCGCACGCTGTTCGACGAGTTCGCCGAGCCGACGACGATCACGAGGTCTGCGTCCTTGGCGATCTTCTTGATCGCGACCTGCCGGTTCTGCGTGGCGTAGCAGATGTCGTCCGACGGCGGGTTGTGCAGTTCGGGGAAGCGGGTGCGCAGGCGGTTGACCGTCTCCATCGTCTCATCGACCGAGAGCGTGGTCTGCGACAGCCAGACGACCTTGTTCGGGTCCTTCACGACGACGGTGTCGGCCTCTTCAGGGGAGTTGACGATCGTGACATGGTCGGGCGCCTCGCCGGCGGTGCCCTCGACTTCTTCGTGCCCCTCGTGGCCGATCAGCAGGATCTCGAAGTCGTCGCGCGCGAAGCGCACGGCCTCGCGGTGCACCTTGGTGACGAGCGGGCAGGTCGCGTCGATCGCGTGCAGGCCGCGGTCGGATGCGGCGCTGACGACAGCCGGCGAGACACCGTGCGCGCTGAAGACGACGTGAGCCCCTTCTGGCACCTCGTCGACCTCTTCGACGAAGATCGCGCCCTTCTGCTCGAGCTCGGTCACGACGTGGATGTTGTGAACGATCTGCTTGCGCACGTACACCGGGGCGCCGTAGCGCTCGAGGGCCTTCTCGACCGCGACGACAGCGCGGTCGACTCCGGCGCAGTACCCACGGGGAGCAGCCAGCAGAACACGCTTGTCACCGCCGACCGGACGGTTCTCGAGGCGCGCGCGCTCAGCGGCGCGACGGCGGGTCGGAATGTGCGGCACGGGCAGCGAGACAGCGGTTGAACTCACCCCTCCAGTCTACCGGCGCCACCTGTTCGCGGGCCGGGAGCGGCACCTGCCGCACGCGCGGCGTCGGCGGCATCCGGAAGAATGAGAAGATGACCGTCTTCGAAGCCGCCGCGATCCCCGGTGAGCCGCCGCCCGCCGACTCGGTGGCGCCGCGTGACTCTACGCCCGCGGCCCCCACCTCCGTGGCACGGCTGAACGGGACGATCCGCGACTTCATCGCCCGCTGGAACACGGTCTGGGTCGAGGGCGAGATCACGTCGTGGAACCAGCGCGGCGGCAACGTGTTCGCCCGCCTCAAGGACACGCGCTCCGACGCGCAGATCTCCATCCGCGTGTGGTCGAGCGTGCGTCCGCGCATCCCTTCCGACATCGCAGTCGGCGACCATGTCGTCGCCGCGGTGAAAGCCGACTACTTCGTCAAGGGCGGCGACTTCAGCTTCATCGTCTCGGCGATGAAGCACGTCGGGCTCGGCGACCAGCTCGAGAAGCTCGAGAAGCTGCGCGTCCAGCTGCGCCAGGAGGGCCTGTTCGACTCCTCACGCAAGAAGGCACTGCCCTTCCTGCCGCACTGCATCGGCCTGATCACCGGGGAGCGGTCGGATGCCGAGAAGGACGTGCATCGGAACGCCGAGCTGCGCTGGCCCCAGGTGCACTTCCGCACCCAGCACGTCGCGGTGCAGGGCGATCGCTGCGTACCCGAGGTGCTCGCCGCCCTGAAGCGGCTGGATGCCGATCCCGACGTCGATGTGATCATCATCGCCCGCGGCGGCGGCGACCCCCAGACCCTTCTCGGCTTCAGCGACGAGCGTCTCGTGCGCGCCGTGGCAGCGGCATCCACCCCCGTCGTGAGCGCCATCGGTCACGAGAACGACCATCCGCTGCTCGACGACGTCGCTGACCTTCGAGCGTCGACGCCGACGGATGCCGCCAAGCGGGTCGTGCCCGACGTCGGAGAGCAGCGTGCGATCGTCGCGCAGCTGAGAGCGCGCGCGACCACCCGGCTGACCCAGCGTGTCTCGCACGACATCGCGCAACTCGAGCAGCTGCGTTCGCGCCCGGTGCTGCGCTCGCCCGACCCGATCATCGACGACCGCGCGCAGGAGGTGTGGCTTCTCGCATCCCGCGGGCGCGACACCGTCACCCGAGCGCTGGACGCCGCGCACCGGTCGACCGCAGAGCTGCGCGCCTCGCTGCGGGCGCTCTCCCCCGCCGCGACGCTGGCGCGCGGCTACGCGATCGCGCACCTCGACGACGGGCGCATCCTCACGGATGCCGTCGATGCCCCAGCCGGCACCCCGATGACCGTCACCGTCGACCGCGGGTCGGTGCGCGCGGTGTCCGAGGGTCAGGTACCGGAGGACGGCTGAGCGACGGGATCGGCGGCGTCCGACACGCCGGTAGGATGGGGGCGTGACTGCCCCCAGCGACTCCCCTGTCGAAGAACTGTCGTTCGAGGCCGCACGCGATGAACTCGTGCGCGTTGTCGCCGAGCTCGAACAGGGCTCCCCCACCCTCGAGCATTCGCTCGCCCTGTGGGAGCGCGGCGAGGCTCTCGCCGCCCGCTGCGAGGAGTGGCTGCTCGGCGCGAAGCGTCGTCTCGATGCCGCCCGCGACGCCGCATCCGGAGCAGGAGAATGAGCCGCGAGCCGCGTGTGGTCGCCGGGCTCGGTCGCCCCGAGACCGCTCAGGAGACCGCCGACCGCAAGGCCGAGGCCAGCCGCGTCTACCGGTCGAGTCAGACGTTCCGCAACCTCATCGCGGCGCTGATCGTGACGGTCGGAGTCGTCGCCATCGTCGTGCTCGGCGTGCCACGGGGCAAGGTGCCCGACCGGCCCCAGATCGACGTCGCCGCGATCGCGGCCGATGTCGAGACCTCGATGCAGCGCCCTGCGCTGGTCGTCGAGGCAGACGACTACTGGCGGGTCAACGAGGCTGATCTCGCCGGCGGCAGCACGCGGGTCTGGACGATCACGCTGGCACCAGCCGCAGATGACGAGCGCGGATTCATCCGCGTCGCCCAGGCGTTCAGCACCGACGTCGGCTGGGCGCCGCAGGTGCTCGACGGCATGGCACCCAACGGCACCACGACGATCGACGGCCGCGAATGGGACGAGTTCGACCTGCGCGACCGCGGCACCGCG
Source organism: Microbacterium esteraromaticum (assembly GCF_016907315.1). Classification (NCBI taxonomy): domain Bacteria; kingdom Bacillati; phylum Actinomycetota; class Actinomycetes; order Micrococcales; family Microbacteriaceae; genus Microbacterium; species Microbacterium esteraromaticum. Next base: position 2,744,599 of record NZ_JAFBBS010000001.1, on the reverse strand, counting down.
AACATCTCCTACGCCATCGGGACCCAGGCCGGCCCTGACTACCTCCTGCTGTACGGCTCGCAGTCGCCTGAGGCGACCGCCGAGCTCGCAAAGAGCCTGTCTGCACAGATCGACGACCTGAAGGAGGCCGAATGACCGCAACGCTCACCCCCGCTGAGGCCTGGCGGGAGATGCTCGACGGCAACAGGCGATTCGTCGCCGGCGAACCCGCGCACCCGCATCAGGACGTCTCCAAGCGGCACGAGCTGGCAGACGGACAGGCGCCGATCGCCACGCTGTTCGGATGCTCGGACTCGCGCCTCGCAGCCGAGATCATCTTCGACAAGGGCCTGGGCGACCTGTTCGTCGTCCGCAATGCGGGACAGGTGCTCGGCGAGTCGATCGTCGCGAGCCTGGAGTACGCGGTCGGCATCCTGAACGTCCCGCTGATCGTCGTGCTCGCACATGACTCGTGCGGCGCGGTGCGCGCAGCCATCGACGGAACCGCGATCGACTCCGCTCCGCTGCCTGCCGGCATCTGGAAGCTCATCGCGCCGATCGTTCCCGCCGCCCGCAAGGTGCTCGCCGAGACCGGCGGCACCACGGTCGCCGACATCGACGCCGAGGTCGTCGGGCGCGAGCACCTGCGCAACACCGTGGCAGACCTGCTGCACTCGTCCGAGATGATCAGCAACGCGGTCGCCGCGGGCCGTCTGGGCATCGTCGGCGCCAACTACCGTCTCGCAGAGGGCACGGCCGTGCCCGTCGTCACTGTGGGCATCGACACCGAGGGCACAGCGCCCGCTTTCGAGGAAGGATCGGCATGACCGACATCGAGTACCGCATCGAGAACGACACCATGGGTGAGGTCCGCGTGCCCGCCAAGGCGCTGTACAGCGCTCAGACCCAGCGTGCCGTCGAGAACTTCCCGATCTCGGGCAAGGGGCTGGAGTCGACCCAGATCGCCGCGCTCGCCCGCATCAAGAAGGCGGCTGCGCTCGCCAACAAGGAGCTGGGCACGCTCGACGGTGCGATCGCCGACGCCATCGCGAAGGCCGCCGACGAGGTCGCGTCGGGCAAGCACGACGCAGAGTTCCCCGTCGACACGTACCAGACCGGTTCCGGCACCTCGTCGAACATGAACATGAACGAGGTGCTCGCGAACCTGGCATCCGGCATCCTCGGCTCGGCCGTGCACCCCAACGACCACGTCAACGCGTCGCAGTCGTCGAACGACGTCTTCCCGACGTCGGTGCACATCGCCGTCACCCAGGCGCTCATCGACACCCTCATCCCATCGCTCGACCACCTCGCCGTCGCCCTCGAGGCGAAGGCGGAGCTGTGGAAGGGCGTCGTGAAGTCGGGCCGCACCCACCTGATGGACGCCACGCCCGTCACCCTCGGGCAGGAGTTCGGCGGCTATGCCCGCCAGATCCGTCTCGGCATCGAGCGCGTGCAGTCGGCCCTCCCCCGCGTCGCTGAGGTGCCCCTCGGCGGCACCGCAGTGGGCACGGGCATCAACACGCCGCTCGGCTTCCCGCAGAAGGTCATCGAACTGCTCGCAGCCGAGACCGAGCTGCCCATCACCGAGGCGAAGGACCACTTCGAGGCTCAGGCCAACCGCGACGGCCTCGTCGAGACCTCGGGCGCACTGCGCACCATCGCCGTCTCCCTGACGAAGATCAACAACGACCTGCGCTGGATGGGCTCGGGCCCCAACACGGGCCTCGGCGAGCTGCACATCCCCGACCTGCAGCCGGGTTCGTCGATCATGCCCGGCAAGGTCAACCCGGTCGTTCCGGAGGCCGTGCTCATGGTCTGCGCGCGCGTGATCGGCAACGACGCGACGGTCGCCTGGGCCGGCGCGTCGGGCTCGTTCGAGCTGAATGTGGCGATCCCCGTGATGGGCACCGCGCTGCTCGAGTCGATCCGTCTGCTCTCGAACGCCGTGCGCGTTCTGGCCGACAAGACCATCGACGGCCTCGAGGCCAACGTCGAGCGTGCGGCCGCGTTCGCGGGTATGAGCCCGTCGATCGTGACTCCCCTCAACAAGGTCATCGGCTACGAGGCCGCGGCGAAGATCGCCAAGCACTCGGTCGCCAAGGGCATCACCGTGCGCGACGCGGTCATCGACCTCGGCTACGTCGAGCGCGGCGAGATCTCGGAAGAGGAGCTCGACGCCAAGCTCGACCTGCTGTCGATGACGCACGCCGGCTGAGTCTTTCGGGCGTCGCGTTCTGAGGCGCCTGCACAGATCTCCCCGTTCTGCATACGGATCGCCTGATTCCGCATGTAGGGCGGGGATTTCTGCGTGCAGGCGGCTGTCGCGTCGCCGAGCGCACCGTCAGTCGTCGAGTACTGTGGATAACTCCAGAGGCGGTTCCGCGATCCGGGCTAGCGTGGTGCCGTGAAAACGACGATCACGCTTCTGCGCACAGGTTCGGCCTTCGCCGCCGCCGGCTTGCTGGTCGGGATGCTGTCCGCCTGTGCCCCGGAGTCGGAGCCGACACCGAAGCCGACGACGTCCGCAGCTTTCGCCACGGATGAAGAGGCGTTTGCCGCGGCGGAGGCAACGTATCAGGCGTACACGGACGCTATGAACAAGGTCGACCTTGCGGATCCCGCGACGTTCGAATCCCTTTATGCGTACTCGACCGGAGGCTTCGAGACTGCTGACAGGGAGACATTTTCGCAGCTTCACGCCGAAGGGCTCCGCATGAGTGGTCAAGTTGTGCTGGTCAAGTTTCGCGGGAAGGACTTCGACGCCAAGACTGCACGTGTTGAGGCTGACGTATGCATCGACGTCAGCCGATCCGATGTAGTTGACTCAAGCGGCAACTCGAGGGTCGCCCCAGATCGATCAGACATGAACCCCCTGCACGTCGACTTCGAGGCGCAAGGCGACGCGATGCTGATCTCACGCGCGGAGCGAGACGAGAACATCAAATGCGACGCGGCATAGGGAGATTCGCCCTGCTCGTCTTTGCGTCCTTTTCACTGGTCGCCGCGTCCGGCGCGATGGGCGAGCGAGGAGACGGCGGGATCGGCGGAGGCGATGTGCTGCTGGGCAACCACGGGGACAGCGTGAGCGCGACTACGAGCAAGAGCACAGGAGGGCAATCGTCGAAGGGCGGCGACGACCCGAACAGCGTTGGCTCTGATGCTGGCGGGAGCAACCGGCCGGTTGTAAGTCCTAACGACGAACCCTCACCGTTCGAGAACTGCTTGGTCGACTGGGATTCGTACCGGGGATGCTGGCAGAACAGCGTTCCCGGCGAAGAGGCAGAGCCCAAGAAGGGCGAGGATTCGCCAGGCCTGCCGCCGATCACGATCACGGATCTCGCGACCTTCTCACCCGCCGAGGGCACGATCGTGGGTGAACCCGACAGCCTCGGGGTGGTGGGTCTTCCGGCGAACTTCGTCACCGAGGCCTCACCGCATGTGCGCTCCGGCGACCTGTTCGGCTTCCCTGTCGAGGTGCGTTTCACTCCGGTGTCGTACACGTTCCACTACGGCGACGGCGAGTCCACGACCAGCTCCTCGCCCGGGGCGAGCTGGAAGAGCCTCGGGCAGGCGCAGTTCACGCCCACAGGCACGAGTCACACCTACTCCGAGCGGGGAACCTACGATGCTCGTGTAGACATCGCGTACACCGCCGAGATCGACCTCGGAGTCGGATGGTTCCCCATCGAGGGACAACTCGACATCCCTGGACCGACGCAGCAGATCCGCATCTTCGAGGCGCACACCGCCCTTGTCGCCCGCACCTGCGCGGAGCAGCCCTCCGCTCCGGGCTGCTGACACCGAGAGGGTCCACGAAGCGCGCGTCCCCGCGGGCACCGTCGCTCAGCCGAGGCCACGGGCTTCCCGCGCCCGTGACACCTCTGTCCTACCTCGGCGGCGCGCACCAGGGCCGCCGCCCAGATGGCGGACGATTCTCACGAAACGTCCTGCACTGAGAGCGCCGGCCCCGGAACGCCGCAGATCAGCTCAGCTCCCCGCGCTCCAGCAGTTCCGTCACCAGAGCCGCGATGGCCGAGCGCTCCGAGCGCTGCAGAGTCACGTGTCCGAACAGGTCATGGCCCTTGAGCGTCTCGATGACGCTGGCGATGCCGTCGTACCGGCCGACACGCAGATTGTCACGCTGCCCGACATCATGCGTCAGCACGACCCGCGAGTTCTGGCCGATACGGCTGAGCACGGTGAGCAGCACGTTGCGCTCCAGAGACTGCGCCTCGTCGACGATCACGAACGCGTCATGCAGCGAACGCCCGCGGATGTGCGTGAGCGGCAGCACCTCCAGCATCCCTCGCGCGACGACCTCCTCCAGGACGTTGCCCGACACAACGGAGCCAAGCGTGTCGAACACCGCCTGACCCCACGGGCCCATCTTCTCGCCCTGGTCACCCGGCAGGTAGCCGAGCTCCTGCCCGCCGACCGCGAACAGCGGACGGAAGACGATGATCTTCTTCTGCTGCTGCCGTTCGAGCACCGACTCCAGACCCGCGCACAGCGCCAGCGCCGATTTGCCGGTTCCGGCTCGCCCACCGAGCGAGACGATCCCCACCTCCGGATCCAGCAGCAGGTCGATCGCGATACGCTGCTCGGCCGAGCGGCCGTGCATTCCGAAGACCTCACGATCGCCGCGCACCAGCCGGAACTCCCCGTCGGCCACGACGCGACCGAGTGCCGAACCCCGCTCGGAGTGGATGATCAGTCCCGTGTTCACCGGCACGCCCCGCACCTCGTCGCTGAGGCCGACTTCACTCTCGTAGAGATCGCTCATCTCGTCGCCCGAGAGGTCGAGCGTCGCGATGCCCGTCCACCCGGAATCCACCGCCTGCTCCGCCAGGTACTCCTCCGCGGCCAGTCCCAGAGATGCCGCCTTGACCCGCATCGGCAGGTCCTTCGACACGATGGTGACGTTCTGGCCGTCGTTCGCGAGCTGGGCCGCGGTCGCGAGGATGCGGCTGTCGTTGTCGCCGAGCCGGATGCCAGCGGGCAGAAGCGACAGATCGGCGCCGGCGAGCTCGACGCGCAGCGTCCCGCCGTCGCCCACCTCGATGGGGAAGTCCAGCCGGCCGTGCTCGACACGCAGCTCGTCGAGGTGACGCAGCGCGCGCCGCGCGAAGTACCCCAGCTCGGGGTCGTGACGCTTGCCCTCCAGCTCGCTGATCACCACCACCGGAAGCACGATCGAGTGCTCCGCGAAACGGAACAGGGCCTGCGGGTCGCTCAGCAGCACCGATGTGTCGAGCACATATGTGCGAAGAGCCGTGTCATCGTGTGACACGGCTCCGACTGCTGATGTGGACTGCTGCTGTGCTGTACGTGTGGTCACGATCCACTCCCACCCGGGACGCATTCCCGGCTCTGCAGCGAGTCGACCAGGGGCCACGAGTCGCGAACCTTGAGGCCGACCCGACCGGACACGGTGTCCGATGCCATGAACGTACGTCCGCACTCGCCCACGCGTGCGGCGACACGCAGGACGGATCTCTTAAGAAGCGGTGAACGAGGAGCGACCGTATGCCGCGAGCGCGCGCTCGAACAGCTCGAGCGTCTCCGCGCTCGTACCGGCGTGGGCAGCCAGCCGGACGGCACCGCCTCGCACCGTCACCACCAGTCCGGCATCAGCGAGCACGCGGCCGAGGGCCTCGGCATCATGGGGCACCAGGGAGACGATGCCCGCCCGCCTCCGGGGATCGACCGGCGTCTCGATGCGGATGCCGTGGCGGGCCGCCACGTCGATGAGAACCTCGACATTCGAGCGGACACGCGCCTCGACCGCGGCGACACCGACGCGCTGCAGCTCTTCGAGCGCTGCCGCGAGCCGCGCCGATGCGAGGTGATCGGGGACGCTGGTGGTGTACGCCCGCGCCCCGTCAGCGGGTGGAGGCACGTCCCCGCGGAACGGACCGTCGGCTGCGACGCCGGTGATGCCGCTCAGCACGGGCCCGATGCGCTCACGCGCCGTGTCGGAGAACCGCGCGAAACCGGTGCCTCGACCGGCGCGCAACCACTTGTATCCGTGTCCGACCACGACGTCGGCGACCGACCAGTCCTCGTCGACGACGCCGAAGGACTGCACGGCATCGACGATCAGCATCCGGTTCCCACCGATCAGCTCCCGCAAGGCCCCGAGGTCTGCCCGGTACCCGGTGCGATAGTCGACATGGCTGACGGCGACTGCGGTCACCGACTCGGTGAGCGCGTCGGAGACGGCATCCGGAGTCACCCATCCGCCGATCGGGTCGATCCACCGGGGCGAGAGCCGACCATCCGACTGATCTGCTGCCCGCTGCAGCGGGAGGGTGATGCTCGGGAAGTCTGCGGCGGCCGCGATCACCGTTCCGGTGAGTCCGTACAGGGCGTGCTGCAGGGCATCCGTCGAACTCGGGCGAAGCACCACCTCGTCGGATCGGGAGCCGAGCAGGTGAGCGAGCGAGGCGACGGCAGCGGCGCTGCGCAGATGGGCTCGGCCGTGATCAGCGGTCGAGAACGAGGCCAGCGCATCCGATGCGTCGCCGAGCGACGCGCGCACCGCCGGCGAGAGCGGGCCGAACGCGGCCCAGTTCAGGTACCCGGTCTCGCCCGCGAACGAGGCGACGTAGTCACGGACCGCGTTCATCGCCCGAAGCGACGGTCGCGGTCGGCGAAGTCTCGAATCGCCCGCAGGAAGTCGACCTCGCGCAGATCGGGTCCGAGCGCCTCGACGAAATAGAACTCGCTGTGCGCGCTCTGCCAGAGCAGGAAGTCGCTCAGTCGCTGCTCTCCGCTCGTGCGGATCACCAGGTCGGGGTCGGGCTGGCCGCCGGTGTAGAGGTGCTCGCCGATCATCTCGGGGGTGAGCTGCTCGGCGAGGTCCTCGAGCGTGCCTCCCGACGCGTTGTGCTTGCCGATGATGCTGCGCACCGCGTCGACGATCTCGTTCCGGCCGCCGTAGCCGACCGCGAGGTTCACATGGAGTCCGGTGTGCCCGCTCGTGCGCGTCTGCGCCTCCGCGAGAACCCGCGAGAGCTCCGTCGGCAGGATGTCGGATCGGCCCACGTGCTGCACACGCCACTCGCCGTGCTCGGCGAGAGAGTCAGCGAGCTCGGCGATGATCTCGATGAGGTCGCCGATCTCCTTGGAGTCGCGCTTGAGCAGGTTGTCGGCCGACAGCAGGTACAGCGAGACGACACCGATGCCGAGGTCGTCGCACCATCCGAGGAACTCGCGCATCTTCGCGGCTCCGGCCCGATGGCCAGCCGCTGCGCTGTCGAAGCCGAGCTGCCGGGCCCATCGCCTGTTGCCGTCGATCATCATCGCGACGTGGTGGGGAGCCTTCGCCGGGTCGATGCGCCGTCGAAGGCGATTCCCGTAGAGCCAGTAGAGGGGCCCCCGCCCCGAGCTCTCGCGTGCAGTCACGTGCCTACGCTACCCTCATGAGCCGCGAGGCCGCCGCAGCACTCAGGTCATGTACCGCCAGCGGCATGCGCCGAAACGTAGAGTGAGCGAGTGAGCAACCGAGCCTCTGACGACGCAGATGTCCCCCAGCTCCCCCTGATGGACGCCGCGGCCGTCGATGCCGCGGTCGAGGTCAAGCCGACGTGGCGCGGCTGGATCCACGCCGGCACCTTCCCGGTCGCGATCGTCGCAGGAATCGTGCTCATCGCGCTCGCCCAGGGCGGTCCGGCGAAGATCGCGGCAGCAGTCTTCATGACCACGTCGCTGCTGCTCTTCGGCAACTCGGCGCTCTACCACCGCTTCGATTGGGGCCCGAAGACCAAGGTGCTGCTCAAGCGCATCGATCACGCGAACATCCTGCTTCTCATCGCCGGCACGTACACGCCGCTGGCCGTGCTCGCGCTGCCCCCTCAGAAGGGCCTGGTGCTGCTCATCGTCGTCTGGAGCGGCACCGTGCTGGGCATCCTCTTCCGCGTGTTCTGGATCAACGCGCCGCGGTGGCTCTACGTCGCCCTGTATCTCGCCCTCGGCTGGGCAGCAGTGATGTACATGGCCGACCTGCTGCAGGCCAACGTCGCCATGATGGTGCTCGTCTGCGTGGGCGGTCTGCTGTACACGGCCGGGGCGATCGTCTACGCGATGAAGAAGCCCAACCCGTGGCCGGGCCACTTCGGCTTCCATGAGATCTTCCATGTCTGCACCGTGCTCGCGTTCCTCTGCCATTGGACGGCCTGCCTGCTCATCTCCCTCGAGCCCCTCTCCCCCTCACTCGGGGTGCGCTGACGCGTCGCGCGAGGTAACGCGAGAACCCCGCCGCCCCGAGCCCGGGATACGCTCGAAACGACCATCAGAACCGAGGAGCGAGAATGGCCGAAGTCGAGAGCTTCACCCTGGACCACACCGCCGTCAAGGCGCCCTACGTGCGTCTGATCAGCGTCGAGCGCGGACCGAAGGGGGATGCGATCTCTAACTTCGACGTGCGCTTCGTGCAGCCCAACGAGGGCGAGATCCCCACGGCTGGCCTGCACACCATCGAGCATCTGCTGGCGAGCGTGGTGCGCGACCGCATCGACGGTCTCATCGACATCTCTCCGTTCGGCTGCCGCACCGGATTCCACGCGATCTTCTGGGGCGAGCCGGCCGTCGAGGACGTCGTGGGCGCTGTTCGCGGCGGCCTGCAGTTCATCGCAGAGAACGCCGAGTGGGCCGACGTGCCAGGAGTGTCTGCCGTGGAGTGCGGCAACTACCGCGACCACAGCCTGCACAGCGCCAAGGAGTGGTCGAAGACGATCCTCGATCAGGGCATCAGTCTCGACGCATTCGAGCGCGTCGGCGTCTGAGGTCGGCGGGTCTCAGCGCCTGTCGTCGTCGCGGTCGGTCTGCTCGCGCAGCGCCGCCTCTTCGGCATCCAGCTCCTGCCGCACCTCTTCGCGGTAGCGGACCCGGCGGATGCGGCGGTTCATGTCCCAGATCAGCAGCACGACGGCGACCACGATCAGCACGATCATGGCGAACCCGGCGAATCCGGGAGTCACCGAGTTCGGGTCGACCGTCATCGACGGCGTCGGCATCGGGGTGGTCTCACCGAACAGGATCATGGTCCGCCTTCTCCTCGCAGGTCGAATAACCTGGAAGTCCAGCCTATCCGCCGTCCACACCAGGGAGAGACGTGACCACCGCACGCGAGCTCGATGAGCGATACGGCCGCACGCCGACGCGTCGCCTCCCCTGGATCGTCTTCGGCGCGATCGTCGTGGCCGCCGTCGTGGCGCTCGGCTGGACGATCGTGGCCAAGCAGATGAGCGCGGTGGATGCCGATGACCTCGGCTTCACCGTCGTCGACGCGCACAGCGTCGAACTGCACTTCCAGTTCACCGCTCCCCAGGGCGCCGACGTCGCCTGCGCCGTGGAGGCGCAGGACGAGGAGTTCGGCATCGTCGGCTGGAAGATCGTCGAGATCCCGGGTGGCGAGCATCATACGAAGGGCGTCGCCGTCAGCATCCCGACAGTCGCCGAGGCGACCACGGGTTTGGTCAAGTCCTGCTGGGTCACCTAGAATCATCCGAAAGATGACCGACGCCCCGGCAACGCCGGGGCGTCTTCGCATATCCCTCGGGCCGCAAGACCCGATGTCCCACAAGCCCCTGAAGGGGCCCGCTACGAAGGAGCACGCTGTGTCCACAGACGCTCAGGTACCTTTCCTCACGCAGGAGGCCTACGACCGGCTGGTCGAAGAGCTCGAGCACCTCTCCACCGTCGGTCGTGATGAGATCGCCGCCCGCATCGAAGCGGCGCGCGAAGAAGGCGATCTCAAGGAGAACGGCGGATACCACGCCGCGAAGGACGAGCAGGGCAAGCAGGAGGCGCGCATCCGCACGCTGCAGCAGCTGCTCAAGACCGCCAAGGTCGGCGAGGCGCCCACCAGCCGCGGCATCGTCGAACCCGGGACCGTCGTCACCGCGCTCGTCGCCGGTGACGAGGAGGTCTTCCTGCTCGGCAGCCGCGAGATCGCCGCGGGCGGAGACCTCGACGTCTACAGCGAGGCGAGCCCGCTCGGGCAGGCGATCATCGGGCTGAAGGTGGGCGACAAGTCCAGCTACGAGGCCCCCAACGGCCGCTCGATCAGCGTCGAGATCACCGGCGTCGAGACTTACACCGGCTGAGCGGCAGCTTCAGCCGCAGAGACAGCGAACGGCGGGATGCTCCGGATGGGGCATCCCGCCGTTCTTCGTCTCAGCGGTCTCGGGCTGTCTCAATCCGGCACGATGACCGGCTCGAAACCGGCCTGCCGCAGGGTGTCGAGCGCCAGTTCGGTGTGCTCCGGGCCGCGGGTCTCGATCGAGAGCTGCAGGATCATGTCGCTGATCTGCAGTCCGTGCCCGTGGCGGGTGTGCAGCACCTCCATGACGTTGGCCCCGGCCTGCGCGAGCAGGTCCGACACCTTGGCGAGCTGACCGGGGCGGTCGGGAAGCGGGATGCGCACCGTCGCATACCGACCGGATGCTGCGAGACCGTGCGCCACGACCCGCTGCAGCAGCATGGGATCGATGTTGCCGCCGGAGAGGATCGGCACGGTGACGCCCGTGCCATGCACCTTCCCCGCGAGGATGGCGGCGACGCCGACGGCGCCTGCCGGCTCGACCACGACCTTCGCGTGCTCGAGCAGCACGAGCAGCGCACGGGCGATGTCGTCTTCGGAGACGGTGACCACCTCGTCGACGAGCTCGCGGATGATCTCGAACGGCACGTCACCCGGCCTCGCGACGAGGATGCCGTCGGCGATCGTGGGATGCGTCTGGATCTCGACCGGGCTTCCGGCGGCGAGCGACGGCGGCATGGCTGCGGCGTTCTCGGCCTGCACGCCGATCACTCGCACCGTGCGACCGGCTGCGGCTGCCGCCGCCTTCACCGCGGCGGCGACACCGGCGATGAGACCGCCGCCTCCGATGCCCATGATCACCGTGTCGACGTCCGGGACGTCCTCGATGACCTCGAGGCCGAGCGTTCCCTGACCGACGACGATGTCGCGGTGGTCGAAGGGGTGGATCAGAACAGCGCCCGTTCGCTCGGCGAACTCGGCTGCGAGGCGCAGTGACGTCGCCACCGTCTCACCCTCGAGCACGACCTCAGCTCCGTAGCCTCGTGTGGCGAGCAGCTTTGGCACGGGCACACCGAGCGGCATGAAGATCGTCGCGGGAATGCCGAGCATCTGCGCCGCCAGGGCGACTCCCTGGGCGTGGTTGCCGGCGGACGCGGCCACCACTCCCCTGGCCCGCTCCTCAGCGGTCAGCCGGGAGAGCCGGTAGGTCGCACCTCGGACCTTGAACGACCCGGTGCGCTGCAGGTTCTCCATCTTCAGCATCACCGTCGACCCGAGACTGTCGCTGAGCGCGCGAGAGAGCTCGGTCGGGGTGCGCGAGATCACTCCGGAGAGGCTGTCGGCTGCGGCGGTGAACTCAGCCAGGCTGGGAACTGCGGCAAGGCTCGGGACTGCGGTCATCGATTCCTCCTCTGCCGCTCACGCGGCACTGTGCTCCAGATGAGATCTTCGGCTGCGGGCTCACGCCCGGTGCGCCATGCGCCCGAGCCGATGGTCACGGCTGCGACGTTGACGAACGCGGCGAGCGGCACCGCGAAGAGTGCGCCGGGGATGCCCGCGATCATGGCTCCTCCTGCGACGACGAGCACCACGGCGAGCGGGTGCACCTTCACTGCCGAGCCCATCAGGATCGGCTGAAGGATGTGCCCCTCGAGCTGCTGCACCAGCAGCACGACCCCCAGCATGGCGAGCGCGATGAGCGGGCCGTTGTAGACGAGGGCGAGGAACACCGCGAGGGCGCCCGTCACCACGGCTCCGACGATCGGCACGAACGAGCCGAGGAACACGAGCACGGCGACAGGTATGGGCATCGGGACGCCAAGAAGCGCGGCGCCGAGGCCGATGCCGATGGCGTCGATCCCGGCCACGAACATCTGCGTCCGGGCGTAGTCGACGACGGTGGCCCAGCCGTTGCGCGCGGCCGCGTCGGCCGCGGGCCGCGCCGTGCGCGGGAAGAGCTTGAGGGTCCACCTCCAGATGCCGGCGCCGTCGGCGAGCAGGCAGATGAGGATGAACAGCGCGAGAAGCGCTCCGGTGAGGATGTGCGCCGCGGTGCCTGTCACCGCCAGCGCTCCGTTGAGCAGCAGATCGGCCTGCTCGTTCAGCAGACCGATGCCCTGCTGGATGTAGCCGTCGATCTGCTTCTCGGTGAGGTGCATCGGGCCCTCGAGCAGGAAGGTGCGCAGCTGGGCGATGGCATCCGCCGTCTTCGCCTGCACGTCCGGCAGCTGCTCGCGCACCTGCCAGACGACGAGCCAGAGCAGACCGGTGACGACGCCGAGCGTGCCCAGCACGGTCAGCGCGATCGCCAGCCAGCGAGGGAACCGCGCGCGCAGCATGAGCTGGAACGCCGGCCACAGCAGTGCGGTGATGAGGATCGCGACCATGAGCGGGATGACCAGCAGCTTGAGCAGCATGACCAGCCAGATGAACAGCGCGACCATGCCCGCGATCACGAGCAGTCGCCAGGAGTAGGCGGCCGTGACGCGCAGTGGCGCGGGCACGGCTTCGTCGGCCGCGGTGGTCACTGTGCGGTCGAGGACGGGCGGATACTGGCGGAACGGATTGCGGAACCTCGGTCTGGGGTCGTCGCTCATTGTGCAATTCTACGTTCGCGCCGAATGCCCGCTGCGCTGCGTGTCCGCGGCTGCCGATACGCTGACGCGGTGATGTCCCGCCCCGTGAACACCCTCGGTTCGAACACCTTGAGCGCCGCCGAAGCCCGTCGTATGACGCTGGCGGCCCAGGGCTTCTCCCGACGCCGACCGGATGCTGTGGCGCCCCGCCATCTGCATCGGGCGATGGATCACCTCGGGGTCCTGCAGATCGACTCGGTGAACGTGTTCGCCCGCTCGCATTACATGCCGATGTTCTCACGGCTGGGCGCGTACGACCCGGCCGTGCTGGACCGCACCTTCCTCTCGCGCACCACTCACTATGTCGAGTACCTGGCCCACGAGGCCACGTTCATGCCGATCGCCGACTGGGCACTGTGGGGCTTTCGGATGCGCGACTGGCAGGAGCGTGCGTCGCGCCCCGACGCCTGGATGCACGCGCACCGTCGCACGCTCGACTGGGTTCGCGATGAACTGCGCACCCGCGGCCCGCTGCGTCCGGCCGACCTGCGCGACGACGCCCCACGCGAGCGCGGCTCATGGTGGGACTGGGACGAGTCGAAGATCGCGCTGGAGCACCTGTGGCGCTGCGGCGAGGTCGCCATCGCCGGCCGCGTGGGTTTCGAGCGCCGCTACGGGCTCGCAGAGCAGATCATCCCCGCACCGGTGCGCCATAGCGTGATCCCGCGTGACGAGGCTGAACGTGAGCTGGTGCGTCGCGCGGCGCGCTCGTACGGTGTCGCGACGATCGCCGATCTCAACGACTACTATCGCCTGCGCGACCAGGCGGCTGTGCGTGCGGCGGTGTCGGATCTGGTCGACGCCGGTGAGCTGGAGCCCGTCGTCGTGCGCGGCTGGGAGCGTGGCGGCAGACCGATCGCGGCCTGGCGGCATCGTGAGGCCGTGCTGCCGCGGCGCATCGACCGCGCCGCGCTGCTGACTCCCTTCGATCCCGTCGTATGGTTCCGCGACCGCGCGCTGCGCGTCTTCGACTTCGACTACCGGATCGAGATCTACGTGCCCGCCGACAAGAGACGCTACGGGTACTACTCACTGCCGCTGCTGGTCGGTGACCGTGTCGTGGGGCGTGCCGATCTGAAGGCCGACCGCGCCGCCTCGACGCTGCGTGTGCAGTCGGCCTGGTGGGAGGCGCACGCCCGCCCCGAGGCCGATGCAGAGCGGATCGCGGAGGAGCTCGTGCGTGCGGCTCTCTGGCAGGGCCTCGAGCGGATCAGCGTGTCGGGGTGGGGAGATGCGGCGGATGCCCTCGCGCACGCTCTGCACGGCGCCGACACCGCTGTCGGGCGGCACGTGCACCCGAGGGAATGACTGACGCCCCGTCCGTGGACGGGGCGTCACTGCTTCCCGCGTGGCGATTCCCGCACTCGCTCGACCCTTGACACGCAAGAGGCTCAACGCGACTTCGTCGCATCGAGCCTCTTCGTGTCAGAACTGCACGCGCGGCGGTTCGGAGATAGCGCCGTCATCGCTGACCTCGAAGAACTCACGTTCCGTGAAGCCGAGGCCGCGGGCGAACAGGTTGTTGGGGAATACCTTGATCTTGGTGTTCAGCTCCCGCACCCCGCCGTTGTAGAAGCGACGCGCGGCCTGGATCTTGTCTTCCGTGTCGACCAGCGAGTGCTGCAGCTGCAGGTAGTTCTGGCTGGCCTGCAGCTGCGGGTACGCCTCGGCTACCGCGAACAGGCTCCGAAGCGCCTGCTGCAAGTGCCCCTCGGCGACGCCCGCTTCGGCCGGCCCGGTGGCAGCCAGAGTCTCGGCTCGGGCGCGGGTGACCCCCTCGAAGACCTCCTTCTCATGCGCGGCATACCCGCGCACGGTCTCGATGAGGTTGGGGATGAGGTCCGCTCGACGCTTGAGCTGGACGGTTATGCCGCTCCACGCTTCATCGACGCGCACGTTCAGCTGCACCAGCGAGTTGTACGTCGACCACAGATAGATGCCGACGAGCAGCAGCACTCCCACGACGATCAGTACCGGCCACAGCCATTCCATGCAGACCCCCCTCTTGAATCGACATCCATCCTATGCGCGGATCACTGCGCGTCGGCTGGATGACTGGCCAGGCTCAGACCCCGAGGATCCGCTCGAGATGACGGTTTCCGAACAGGCGGTCAGGATCGAGGCGATCACGCAGCGCGACGAAGTCGTCGAACCGCGGGTACAGCTCGCGCAGCTGCGCCGCTGTCAGCCCGTGGAGCTTGCCCCAGTGCGGCCTGCCATCGTGGGCGAGCATGATCTGCTCGACCGCGTCGAAGTACTCGCGAGGGTCGACGCGCCAGTAGCGATGCACAGCGATGTACGCGGTGTCGCGCCCGAAGGCTGTCGAAAGCCACAGATCGTCGGCCGCCGCGAAGCGCACTTCCACGGGGAACTCTATGCGCCACCCTCTCCGGGCGATCAGCTGGCGCACCTCGTCGAACGCGGAGACGACGTTCTCAGCCGGCAGGGCGTACTCCATCTCGCGGAACCGCACGTCACGGTGATGGATGAGCACGCGATGGGACTGATCGGCGTACTCGGCGTCGCCCGTCAGACGCACGGCGAGCTGGTTGAACGGAGGGATGACGGCCGGCACGACTCTGCTGACGCCGCAGAAAGCACCGAAGACCCCGTTGGTGAGCAGGCTCTCGTCGAGCCAGCGCCTCAACGGCGGGATGGGACGGCGACGGGTGGATTCGGGCATCCGGGTCTGCGTCTTTGTCAGCGCGACGTCGGTGTGCGGATGCCAGTAGAACTCGAAATGGTCGGCATCCGCCACGCGCTCGGTCAGCGAACCGAGCGTGCCGTCGAGCGGAACGGGGGCGTCGACCGCCTGCAAGACGAACGCCGGAACGCACTGCAGGGTCACGTCGACCACGATGCCCAGCGCGCCGAGACCGACGACGGCACCGGCCAGCAGCTCGGTGTTGTGCTGCTGGTCGATGCGCAAGAACTCTCCGTCGGCCGTGATCAGGGTGAGACCGCGTACCTGAGTGGCGATCCCGCCGAAGCGGGCGCCGGTGCCGTGCGTGCCCGTCGAGATGGCGCCGCTGATCGACTGCCTGTCTATGTCGCCGAGGTTCTGCATCGCGAGCCCGTAGGGCTTCAACAGCGCAGGGATGCGGTGCAGCCGCGTGCCTGCGAGCAGGGTGACCATCCCGGTCTCAGTGTCGGCTGAGACGAGCCCCTGCAGGTCGTCGAGCTCGAGCAGCACTCCTGGAGCCGCGGCGATGCCGGTGAAGCTGTGTCCGGCGCCGACGGCCTTGATCGTGAGGCCCTGGGCCGACGCCGCCTTGACAGCGCGCTGTACGCCTTCCGGCGAGCGCGGGCGCTCCACTCGCACCGGACGTACGGCCGCCGTACGACCCCAGTTCTGCCAGGTTCCGCCCGGACGAGTCATAGGAACGCCTTTCCCTCTCCTCGGTACGTGGGCAGCTCGGCGACGACGACGCCCTCCGACACCAGATGGTAGCGATCGACCCGTTCCGCTGGCTCGCCGCTCTTCGCGTGCCGGAACCAGACCCGGTCGCCGATCTTCAGATCGCGTGCGGCGGCACCGCTCAGCGGCGTCTGCACTTCTCCTGCGGCCTCGCGGGCGAGCGTGCGGAGCCCGGAGGGCCAGACAGGGAGCGGCTGGCGGGATGCTGCAGCGGGGCCGGACGCGATCCACCCGCCGCCCAGGACGGTGGCGATCTCGTCGGTGGGCTTGCGGACGACGTCGAAGGCGAAAGCCGTGGCGGGTGCGGGCCGAAATGAGCGGTATCCGTCGAAGAGGTGACCGGCGAGCAGTCCGCTGCCTGCGGTGGCCTCGGTGAGCGACTCGTCGCTGCCGGTGAACTCCAGCGAGCCCGTCCCTCCCCCGTTGAGGAACTCGAGCGGCGCCACCTGCGTCACCGCGTCGGCGATCTCGGCACGACGCTGGCGAAGTTCGTCGCGGGAACGCGCCTGCACCATGCGGATGACGGGGGCGTCGGCTCCCGCAGCATCCCCCTGGCCGGCGATCTGCGCCTCGTACATCTGCAGGCCGACCAGACGGAAACCGGGGCGTCGGACGACGCGGCGGGCGAACGCCGCCACGTCGGCGGCGGAGTGCAGGGGCGAACGCCGCACGCCGATATGTCCCAGAGACGCAGAGCGCAGCGACGCGTCGACATCGATCGCGACCCGCACCTCGGGGCGCGTCGCGGGGGCCGCGACCGAGTCGATCAGGTCGAGGTGGGCGAGGTCGTCGATCATCAGGGTGATGCGCGACGCCGCTCGGTCATCAGCAAGCAGTGCGCGCAGCGCTGCACGGGCGGCGGTCGGATAGCCGAGCACGATGTCGTCGTGCTGTTCGGCGAGCCAGAGTGCTTCGGCGAGTGTGAAGGCGAGGATCCCGCGGTACCCGGGGATCTCGAGCACGGCATCGAGCACCGCCCGCACACGCACTGACTTCGTCGCGACGCGGATCGGGATGCCACCTGCGCGCACCAGCAGGTCCATGGCGTTGTGGCGCAGCGCCTCCCGCTCGATCACCGCAACCGGTGCAGGAAGGTGGGCGGTCGCCTCGGTCAGAGAGGTCCAGTACCGGTCGGGCGAACGCCAGGGTGCATCTGATTCGGATGCCGGGCGCCGGCCTGCAGTGAGATCGAGCACTCCCTTACCCTACGACGCAGGGGTCGCAGCCCGTGGATAGGCTGAGCACGCGGGCCCCCATAGCCCAACGGCAGAGGCAGGCGTCTTAAACACGCTTCAGTCTGGGTTCGAGTCCCAGTGGGGGCACGGAGTGACCGCACTGGGCGCCTGTCGGAGTTCTCGGACCATCTGATCCCGAAGCGGCGTGCCACTCAGAGACACGCCGGATCTCAGCTACTCGGTCCGCTGCGGCCGACGCGCAGCGGCGCGTGGGCCGGACCGGCCCGCACCCCCGACGAGTTCCACGGCTGAGAGCCGGATGCAGAAAGGGTCCGCCCGAGTTCACACTCGGACGGACCCTTTTCGCTGACTCAGATCAGGCCTCGACCTCAACGCTCTCGGCCTTTGCCGGCGCCTTCTTGGCGGGGGCCTTCTTGGCCGCCGGCTTGACGGGAGCCTTCTTGGCAGCCGGCTTCGCGGCGTCGACCTTCGCGGCCGGCTTCACGGCATCCGGCTTCGCGGGCTTGCCCGCGTCCGACTTCGCGGCGTCCTTCTGAGCGGCCGGTGCAGCTGTCTCGGTGACCGCCGGACGCGGACGCGCGGCGAACTCCTCGAACGCGGCACGCGGGTGCTGCACAGCGGCCAGGTTCGCGAAGTCACGGCCGAGCCACAGGTTGTGCCACCAGCCCCACAGCACGCGCCACTTGCGCTCCCAGGTCGGCATCGCGAGACCGTGGTAGCCGCGGTGCGCGACCCAGGCGATGAAGCCCTTGAGCGCGATCTTGCCCGACTGGAAGACGCCGTTGTAGAGACCGAGTCCGGCCACAGCGCCCAGGTTCTTGTGGAAGTAGTCCTTGGTGCCCTCGCCACGCAGCACGGCCACGAGGTTCTTCGCGAGCAGCTTCGCCTGACGCACCGCGTGCTGCGCGTTCGGCACGCACGTGCCGTCGGGCAGTCCGCCGGTCTTGTCGGGCACAGCGGCGACATCACCCGCGGCCCAGGCGCCCTCGATGGGGTTGCCGTCGGCGTCGATGACGCGCAGGTCGGCCTGCGCCGCGATGCGTCCGCGGGGCTCGGTGGGCAGGTCGCCGCCACGGACGACGGTCGGGTTCGCCATGACACCCGCGGTCCAGACGATCAGGTCGGACGGGATCACCTCGCCGCTCGACAGCTCGACGTTGCCGTCGACCGCGCTGGTCACCTGCGTGTCGAGGTGGATGAACGCGCCGCGCTTGCCGAGGTCCTTCATGACCCACTTGCTGGTCTCGAGCGAGACCTCGGGCATGATGCGGCCCATCGCCTCGATGAGGTGGAAGTGCGTGTCATCGAACGACAGCTGCGGGTACTTGGAGATCAGCGACGAGGCGAACGAGCGCAGCTCGGCGAAGGCCTCGATGCCCGCGAAGCCACCGCCGACGACCACGACGGTCAGCAGGCGGTCGCGCTCGGGGCCAGCCGGAATCGCAGCGGCCTTGTCGAAGTTCGACAGCAGGCGGTCGCGAACGGCGACGGCCTCTTCGATGGTCTTGAGCCCGATCGCGTTGTCGGCGATGCCGGGGATCGGGAACGTGCGCGACACGGCGCCGGCGGTCACGACGATCTGGTCGTACGCGAACTCGTACGGCTCGCCGATCGGGGGCGTGATCGTGGCGACCTTGTTGGCGTGGTCGATGCCCGTCACCTTCGCCGTGATCACGTTCGTGCTCTTGAGGTGGCGGCGGTGGGTGACCACCGCGTGGCGCGGCTCGATCGATCCGGCCGCGACCTCGGGCAGGAACGGCTGATAGGTCATGTACGGCAGCGGATCCACCATCGTCACCTCGGCCTCACCCTTGCGAAGGTGCTTCTCGAGCTTCCATGCGGTGTAGAAACCTGCGTAGCCTCCACCGACAATCAGAATGCGGGGTGCAGTGCTGTTCTGAGGCACAGGGGGACAACTCCTCGTCGTCAGGGGTTGGGAGTGCGTCGACCGCGCTCCAATCGGATGCGCCGGGCAGCTGCGGTGACGCCAAGCGCTATCAGGATACCAGGCACGGTGAGGGCCAAGAGCGGCAGGGTACCGTACCGCAGCGACTCGGGAGTGGGCAGCAGGGGGGATCCGCGCTCGGCGGGCTGCTCGACGGCGGGCAGTGGCGGGACGGCGACCGGTGTCGACGTGGGCTGCGGCTGCGACGGCTCAGGCGCGTCGGCGCGCCGGTAGACGCGGATCCACTCCTTCAGGTCGCCCATCGGGTTGCTGCTCACCGTGGGAAGGGATGCGGTGACCGCCGCCTCCGCGTCGAGCAGTCCGAAGCCGTAGAGCGGATCAGGAGTGCGGGTCATGTCGGGCACCTTCACCGCCGTCCTGATCAGGCGGTTGATGACGTTGGCCGCGTCGAGGTCGGGGTGCGCCGCGCGCACCAGGGCTGCGACGCCGGCGACGATGGGAGCTGCGCCGCTCGTGCCGTCCCATGAGCGCAGGGTGCCGTCGGCCGACATCCCCAGCAGCGACTCGCTCGGCGCGGAGATGCCGATCGTGATGCCCTGGGTGGATGCTCCGGTGCTGGCGACGCCGGTCTGGTCGACGCCGCCGACGGTGAGCACGCCCGGGATCGTGGCGGGAGCACCGATCATGGCCGTGCCGCTGCCCCGGTTTCCTGCCGCGACGATGACCACGACGTCGTGCTCCTGAGCGTAGAGGAACGCCTCGTCCCAGCTCTCGTCCCAGTCGAGGGTGTTGGTCGTGAACGAGAGGTTGATGACGTCGGCGCCGTTGTCGACCGCCCACTTCATGGCCTTGACGACCTGGTCGGCGAACGGCACGGTCGACGCCGATCCGGGGAAGCCGAGCGAGATCGACAGCAGCTCGGCCTCGGGGGCGACGCCGATCATGCCGGTGCCGTCGGGGTTGCCGCGGCCCGCCGCGAGCGATGCGACCCAGGACCCGTGGTTCGGATCACGGACGCCGACCGGCGTGCGGCCGTCGGGGCTGCCGACGCCTGACACGTCGGTGCCGCCTGCGACCGCACCGTCGAAGATGACCGGCGGCTTGCCGATGCCCGTGTCGATGATGGCGATCTTGACCCCCTTGCCGCGGGTGACGCTCCACGCCTGGCGGATCTTCGCGCCGTCGAGCCAGTACTCGCGTGCCCGCTCCGGATCATTGGGGTCGTCGGGGATCGGCGGAGGAGTGGGCGAGGGCGTCGCGGTCTGGGTCGCCGTGTAGGGCGCCGTCGCCGGTGACGCGGGCGCCGCGCCGGCCGAGGAGGCGGCGAGCATCACGGATGCCGTCACCGCCGCGGCCGCGGCGATGCCTCGCAGCACCCGGTAAGCGGTCATTCCGCGCTGTCTCCCCGCGCGGCTCCGGGTCGACGCACGCGCAGCGCTCGGGCGACCAGCTGGAGCGCTGCAGTGCGGCATCCCCCATCGGATTCACACCCGGGCCTGCGGCGAGAGCGTGGCCGGCGAGCGCATGCAGGCACTTGACGCGGGTGGGCATGCCGCCCGCGGAGATGCCGTCGATCTCGGGCACCTCGCCGTACTGGGCACGATCGGCGAGGTACGCCTCGTGGGCGCGGTGGTAGGCGGCTGCGATGTCTGCGTCGTCCTCCAGCATCCCGGCCAGCTCCGGCATCACCTGCGTCGCCTCGAGAGTCGACATGGCGGCGGTCGCCGCCGGATGCGTCAGGTAGTAGAACGTCGGGAAGGGCGTCCCGTCGTCGAGACGGGGCGCCGTGGCGACCACGGTCGGGTTGCCGCAGACACAGCGCGCGGCGATGCCGATGACACCGCGGGCGGCTCGTCCGAGCTGGCTCGAGACCACGTCGATCTCAGCGGCGGTCGGCGTCGGGAAGGGAGGTGTCGTCACCTCTCCAGGGTACGGGAGCGTCGCTGTGTGCGACCCTATCCCTAGCGGTTCGGCGCCTCGACAGCGGTCTTCGAGAGCCCCGCGGAGGTGAGACCGCGCAGCAGCTGCGGCATCCAGTCGGCCGGGCGCTCCTCGAGCTCGTCGCTGACCTGCTGCTGCTCGGGGGGAAGATCGGCGGGGTCGAGATCATCGTCGACGAGATACACGACCTCACCGGGCTTGATGTAGTACAGGCGCTCCCGCGCCTGGGTGGTGATGTACGCCGGGTCGTCCCATCGCTCGCGTTCGCGCTCGAGCTCGGCGATCTGGCTCTGGGTCACCTGCACCGAGTGCTCGAGGGCCGCGATCTTCTGCTTCTGTCCGAGGTAGGTGCCGATCGTCGGCACCAGCACCCAGGTGCCGAGCACGACGAGCGAGAGCATGATGACCGCGAAGCCGGACAGCCGGATGCCGCTCGCCCACTCGCGCACATCGACCGAGCGACCCGAGCCGGCGCGGCGCGCGGTGGTGCGACTGCGTTCCTGCGGCGCGGGCCGGGACGACGAAGGAGGGGGAACCGGTCGTCTGGCCATGCTCCCCCTCCTTCGTTCGTTCAGATCAGCGCGTGCGCTCCGGCTCAGGCCTGGAAGCGCGGGAAGGCGGATGCGCCCGCGAACACGGCGGCGTCACCCAGCTCCTCTTCGATGCGCAGAAGCTGATTGTACTTCGCGACGCGCTCGCTGCGAGCGGGCGCACCGGTCTTGATCTGACCCGCGTTGGTCGCGACGGCGAGGTCGGCGATCGTCGTGTCCTCGGTCTCACCCGAACGGTGCGACAGCATCGCCGTGTAGCCCGAGCGCTGCGCGAGGCTGACCGCGTCGAAGGTCTCGGTCAGCGTGCCGATCTGGTTGACCTTGACCAGCAGCGAGTTCGCGACACCGCGAGCGATGCCGTCGCCGAGACGCTCGGGGTTCGTGACGAACAGGTCGTCGCCCACGAGCTGCACCTTGCTGCCGAGCGCGTCGGTGAGCTGCTTCCAGTTGTCCCAGTCGTCCTCGGCGAGGGCATCCTCGATCGTGACGATCGGGAAGTCCGAGACCAGGCCCTGGTAGTACTCGATCAGCTCGGGGCCGGTCCAGTCCTTGTTGTCGAGGCGGTAGACGCCGTCGCTGAAGAACTCGGTCGCTGCGACGTCGAGGCCGAGTGCGATGTCCTTGCCGGGGGTGAAGCCGGCCTTCTCGATCGCCTTGATGAGGAACTCGAGGCCCTCGCGGTTGCTGGGCAGGTCGGGGGCGAAACCGCCCTCGTCGCCGAGGCCGGTCGCGTAACCCGCCGCCTTCAGCTCGCTGCGCAGCACGTGGTAGGTCTCGACGCCCCAGCGCAGCGACTCGGAGTAGGTGTCGGCGCCGATCGGCGCGAGGAAGAACTCCTGCATGTCGATGCCGTTGTCGGCGTGCTCGCCGCCGTTGATGACGTTGAACAGCGGCACGGGGAGCAGGTGCGCGTTGGGGCCGCCCAGGTAGCGGAACAGGGGCAGGTCGGCCGAGTCGGCCGCAGCCTTGGCGACCGCAAGGCTGACGCCGAGGATCGCGTTCGCGCCCACGCGCTTCTTGTTGTCGGTGCCGTCGACCTCGTTGAGGATCTCGTCGACGATGCGCTGCTCGCTCGCCTCGACGCCCTCGATGGCGGGGCCGAGCTCGTCGATGACGGCCTCGACGGCCTTCAGCACGCCCTTCCCGCCGTAGCGGCTCTTGTCGCCGTCACGCAGCTCGTACGCCTCGAAGGCACCGGTGGATGCACCGGAGGGAACGGCGGCGCGCTGCACGACGCCGTCATCGAGGAGCACCTCCACCTCGACGGTCGGGTTTCCGCGCGAGTCGAGAATCTCGCGTGCGCCTACAGCCTCGATCAGTGCCACAGAAGTGCTCCTTCGAAAGGGAGGAAAGGGTGGTGGTGGAGCGACGTCGATCCGCGGTTCAGTCTAGCCGTGACCGCCGTGGCGACTCAGGCGCATGTCAGACGACCAGCGCGAGAGCGACGCCGTCCCACCCCTTGACGCCGACCGTCTGCAGGGCCGTCGCATCGAACCGGGGGTCTTCCCCCAGCATCCGCAGTCCGTCGCGCGTGCCGATGACCTTCGTGTCCTCGGTCGCATCGTTCACGATCTCCCCGTCGCGCCCCACGTTGTCGAGGACGATCACGGTGCCGGGATGCCCGAGCCTGGCGGCCCAGTCGAGGTACAGCGTGTTCGACTCCTTGTCGGCGTCGATGAACACCAGGTCGAATCCGCCCACGAGCGTGGGCAGCACATCCTCTCCGCGTCCGACGCGGATCTCGACCCGGTCGCCGACGCCGGCCGCGTCGATGCTGGCGCGTGCGATGTCGGCGTTGTCCTGCTCCGCCTCGATCGTGACCACGCGCCCGTGCTCGCCGACCGCGCGCGCCATCCAGATCGTCGAGTAGCCGCCGAGCGTGCCGATCTCGAGCACACGCCGCGCGCCGCTCATCCGCACCAGCAGGTTCAGGAGCTTTCCCGCGACTGGCGCGACCTCGATGTCGGGCATCCCCGCCGCCCGCTGCGCGCCGAGTGCGGCCTCCAGCTCCGGGTCATGCCCGACCAGCAGGTCGGACAGGTACTCGTCTGCGGCGCGCCAGTTCTGCGGGGTGGATTCGACCATGACCCAAGCCAACCGGGGCCGCGGGCTGCGGTCAAGGCACCTGCGCGTCGGAGATCTCGGATCGTCCGGCTGCACGGAGGCGTGTCGCGCGACTCAGTCGCACGACACGCCGGCCGGATGCCGAGTGGTCCGAGATCCCCGACGGCGATGCGGTGTCAGCGAGCCGCACCCCTGTGCTCGAGGTGCGCCTGCAGGGTCGCGGCGGCGGTCTCGGCGCCGTCGACGGTCACGACCACCGCGCCCTTGCCTCGGCGTCCGACCTCGATCGCCGGTCCGCTGCGCAGGACGACGCCGGTGCGGCCGTCGAGCGCGACGCGCCAGCCCACGCCGCCGAACTCCGCGAACGGGTGGCATTCGATCGCGCGCACCGAGGTGATCTCCTCGAGCGGCACGTGCAGCCGTGGCGCGCCGAGCTGCGAGCGCACGGTCAGCCCATCTGCGCCCGCGCGCACCCGGAACGATGCCGTCGCCGCGAGGGCGATTCCCACTACGACCAGCACGAGCAGGGGGATCCAGACCTTGTCGGGCGCCTGCAGCAGCATCACCCATGTCACCCCGATCAGCATCACGCCGGCCAGTCCGATCACGAGCACAGCGGGGCGCGCCATGGTCGCCGTGCCCATCCAGACCACCCGCTCACCCGCCGCGATCGACCTCAGGTGGGCGGTCTTCAGCGTCAGCGCCGGCGTGGCCGCGACATCAGGCTGCAGCACCCAGCCCACGGCGGACAGCACGAGCAGCGCGCAGAACGCTCCGATCATGACGGGGAGCACATTCGTCGCCGCCGCGGCGTCTGCGAGGCCACGCTGCATCCACACGGACCCGGCGGCGATCACTGCGCTGAAGCCGGAGAGACCGAGCGCGAGAGCGCCGAGGAAACGCGCCGTCACACCCCACTGCGTGCGCGCCATCGACAGGGTGGCCGTCACAAGAAGCAGCGGCAGGCCGAGTCCGAGAACCGAGGCGAGCCAGAGATATGCGGCCGGCGGGGCGAAGCCGTCGACCCCATCGGCGCCCCAGTGCATGGCTGCAGGGTCGGGCAGTTCGGGCATCCACAGGGCGACGAGGGCGACGGCCGCCGCGGTGAGAACGGCGGGGATGATCAGTCCGACGACGATCAGTGCACGCCGGGCGCGACGCACCTCGGCTGCGGCTTCGGGCTGCGTGGCGGGGTCGAGGGCAGGCGAGGTCATGAACTCATCTCCTTGATCAAAGCGGCGAGGGTGGTGGGGGTAACGCCGAGTTCGGCTCCGCGTCGCACGAGCGCGGCGATCTCTTCGGCGAGGTCGGCTAGGGGCGCCGCTGAGGCCGAGATCACGGCTCCGCGGCCCCGTCTCAGCTCGACGAGCCCCTCGTCTCGCAGTTCCTGATAGGCGCGGAGCGCCGTGTGCACGTTGACCTCGACGGCCTCCGCGAGATCGCGCGCAGCCGGCAGCCGGTCACCCGGCCCGATCCGTCCGGCAAGTACTTCGCCGCGGACTGACGCCGCGATCTGCTCGAACAGCGGGCGAGGGCTGTCCGGGTCGACTCTGATGAGCATCTCTACCTCCAATGACACTTATTCTAATCAAACTAGATCAACTATCGCAACTAGATCAATGGAGTGGTCATCGCCTGCTGACCGCCCGGCCGGTCTGCACCGGGCGACCCTCGACCGCACGGCGCGCCGCGTCACCCGCCGTTCACCGTCGGGTGCCAGCATGGACGGATGCCCCTCGCCCGCCGCCTGAGCCTCACCGACGCCGTCGCGATCGGACTCGGATCGATGATCGGAGCCGGCGTGTTCGCCGTGTGGTCCCCAGCACTCGGCGTCGCCGGATCGGGCATCCTCGTCGCGCTGGGCATCGCGGCGCTGGTCGCGTTCTGCAACGCCACCTCCTCCGCGCAGCTGGCGACCGTGCATCCGGTCGCCGGCGGCACCTACGCCTACGCACGAGCCGAGATCGGGCCATGGTCGGGTTTCATCGCGGGGTGGTGCTTCGTGATCGGCAAGATCGCCAGCTGCGCCGCAATGGCCATGACGTTCGCGGCGTACGCCGCTCCCGAGGGCTGGCGCACGACCGTCGCCGTGCTCGCCGTCGCCGCCCTCGCCACCGTCAACTGCTTCGGCGTCACGCGAACAGCGCTTCTCACGCGCATCCTCGTGGCGATCTCGCTGCTCGGGCTCGCCGCTGTCACGGCATCCGCGTTCGCTGCCGCACCCGCTGCCGCACCTGCTCCCCTGCCCGACGCGACCGCGTACGGCGTGCTGCAGGGCGCCGGGCTGCTGTTCTTCGCCTTCGCCGGCTACGCGCGGATCGCGACCATGGGCGAGGAGGTCGTCGACCCGGCACGGACCATCCCCCGCGCGATCGTGCTCGCCCTCGGCGGCGCCGTCGTCGTGTACGTGCTCGTCGCCCTGGCCGTCATGCTGACTCTGGGGGCGGATGCCATCGGCAGCGCGCACCCGCTCGCCGACGTCGCCGCCGTCGCAGGCTGGGGCTGGACAGAACCTGTGGTGCGCGTCGCGGGTGCGACGGCATCGCTGGGCGCCCTGCTCGCGCTGATCACCGGCATCGGCCGCACGACTCTGGCGATGGCGCGCGAATCGGATCTGCCTCGGTTCCTCGCCGTGATCGACCCGCGCTGGCAGGTGCCGCAGCGGGCGGAGATCGTCGTGGCGATGATCGTGATCGGCATCGTGGTGCTCGCCGACCTGCGCGGCGCGATCGGCTTCTCGTCGTTCGGGGTGCTGCTGTACTACCTGATCGCGAACGCGGCGGCCTTCCGTCAGCAGGCGGACGTGCGGCGCTACCCTCGCTCGCTGCAGGTGATCGGCGCGATCGGATGCCTCGTGCTGGTCTCGACCCTGCCGGTCGTGGCCTCGCTGATCGGCACGGGCGTGGTGCTGGCCGGCGTGGGCTACCGGATGCTGCGGCTGCGCGTCACCGCACGCTGACGCGTCGGCGTTCGCCGAGCGCGGCGACGACGGCCGGAAGCAGAGCGTCTGCAGTGCGCCGATAACCCAGAGCGCTCGGATGGAACCGGTCCAGGCTGAACATCTGCTCGGGCTCGTCGAAGAACAGCGGGCCGACCGTGCGCCGGAGTGAGACGTGCGCCGCACCCGAACGCTCGGCGGCTTCGGCCTGCACGTCGGCGAGCCGCCGAGAGAGGCGCGAGGCCAATCCGCGCAGCGGCTGCGGCACCGGGCGCAGCGCTCCGAGGTCGGGGCAGGTGCCCACCACGACGCGCGCGCCGCGCTCGTGCAGCCGGATGATGGCCTCGGTCAGGTGCCGGGCGGAATCGACGGCAGAGATACGGTGCGTGACGTCGTTTCCGCCGACCACGATCACCGCGACATCCACCTCGTCTTCGTGGGTGAGGGTCTCGAGCTGAGCGGCCAGGTCGGACGACTCCGAGCCCACGACCGCCACGGAGCGCAGCACCACCGGCGCACCGATCTGCTTCGCCAGTGCCCGAGCCAGGCGTCCGCCCAGCGTCTCCTTTGGCTTGGTGGCACCGAGACCGGCGGCCAGCGAATCGCCCACCATCAGCAGCCGCACCGCGTCGCCGGGCAGCTTGCGCCGCCAGACGCGCTCGGCGTCCAGGGCATCCTCTCCCAGCGGCTTGCCGATGCGGCGGCGGGCGATGGCCGCCTGACGAGCGAGACCGAGGCGGATGCCGAACGCCGCCGCCACGAAGAAGACGACGGGCACGACCACAGAGCGGACGCTGTTCATATGCCGATCCCAGCCGGTCGGCGTGAACGCCGCGTGAACATCCCGCTGGCCTGCCTCGCGGCCCGAGGGTGCGGGGTCAGGCGAGCGGCTTGACCTCGCCGAGCGCCTCGCCGGTGCGCACCGAGACGAAGCCCGTGTATCCGTCTGCGGCCGAGCGTTCGAGAAGCGCCTTCATGTTCTTCGCACGACGCTCGAGACGCACGCGTGCGACGCCGGCTCCGAGCAGCGCCGTCTTGTGCGCGAGCAGCTCGGCGACCGGTACGTCGGCGTCGTGCACGAGCACGACCGCCAGAGCCTGCTCGGCCTCGTGCTCTGCGACCAGGTCGACGATGCGCTCGAAGCCGATCGAGAACCCGACCGCAGGCACCTGCTGGCCGAGGAAGCGGCCGATCATTCCGTCGTAGCGACCTCCGCCACCGAGCGAGTAGCCGACGGAGGGGTGCGCGAGCTCGAAGATCGTGCCCGTGTAGTAACCCATGCCGCGGACGAGGAACGGGTCGTAGACGAGGGGCGGCTCACCGGCATCCGGACGCGCGGCGCTGACCGCGTCACCGAGCGAGACGAGGTGGGCGACGATCTCGTCGGGCGCCCCGTCCGGCAGCGCCTTGCGGATCTGCCGCTCACCGTAGGGGTTGTACTCCATGGTCTGCGGACGAGTGAGGAACGCCTCGAACGCGTCGACCGCGGATGCCGTGACGCCGCGCTCGCGCAGTTCGGCGGCGACGCCGGACGGGCCGACCTTGTCGAGCTTGTCGATCGTGATCAGCACGCCAGGGCGCTCGTCTTCGGTGAAGCCGAAGCTGTCGAGCATCCAGTCCAGCGCCCGGCGGTCGTTGACCCGCACCATGCCGCCTTCGAGGCCCAGCGCGTCGATCGTGTCGAGCGAGGCGACGATGAGCTCGGCCTCGGCGCGGGCGCTCTCGTCGCCCATGATGTCGATGTCGCACTGCACGAACTGGCGGTAGCGCCCCTTCTGCGGGCGCTCGGCGCGCCAGACCGGACCGATCTGGATCGAGCGGAACACCGTCGGCAGCTGACCTCGATTGGTCGCGTAGAAGCGCGCCAGCGGAACGGTCAGGTCGTAGCGAAGGCCGAGATCGCTCAGCGCGGCCGGGTCGTCCGCCGCAGCACGGATGCCGTCGGCATCGAGCCCGCGGCGCAGGATGCTGTACGAGAGCTTCTCGTTGTCTCCGCCGATGCCCGCGTGCAGGCGCCCGTGCTCCTCGACCACCGGCGTCTCGATCTCATCGAAGCCGTGCGCGCGATAGCGCTCGCGAATGACGGCGAGCACGCGCTCGCGACGGGCCTTGTCAGCGGGGAGGAAGTCGCGCATGCCGCGCGGCGGGTTCACGTTTGCCACCCGTCCATCTTTCCAGGTCGCGCACGGGTGCGTTTCTCGCCCGAAGCGGAGACGCGCCCGAGAGGTCAGAAGAGCACCGCTGCAGGCGCTCTCCGGTGCCTTTTCGACCTCTCGACCGAGACGGTCAGGCGGACTCCGCGGCACGGACCTCGTCTTCGAGCGCGCGAAGCCTCTCTCGCAGCGCGCGCTCGGCATCCCACCCGCTCGCCCGCGCCTGCGCGACCAGCGCGAGCAGGACGTCACCGAGCTCTGCTTCGGAAGAGGGTGCCGGCGCCGGCACCGGCATCTCGACGACCTGCGAGGCGCGACCCAGCACCTTCTGCGCGCGGGCGAGAGCCGGCATGCCTGCCGGAACGCCGTCGAGCACGCTGGTCCGCTCGCGCTTCTCCGCCGCCTTGGCCGCGTTCCAGTGCACGAGCACCTCTTCTGGCGTCGTCGCGACGGCATCCGCGAAGACATGCGGATGCCTGCGGACCATCTTCTCGGTCAGGCCGCGCGCCACGTCGTCGATGTCGAACGGCGCGGAGGGATGCTGTGCCGCGACCGCCGAGTGGAACAGCACCTGCCACAGCAGGTCGCCGAGCTCTTCTCGCAGCTCCGCCCTGTCGTCGCGCTCGACGGCGTCGATGACCTCGTGCGCCTCCTCGATCAGGTAGGGCACGAGGTCGCGGTGCGTGATCCGCTGCGACCACACGCATCGCTCGCGCACCTGCCGCATGGTCTCAGCGGCGGCGCGCAGCGCGTCTGTCTCCGTCAGCGGATCGGTCATCGCATCACTCCGTCGCTGCGGCCAGGGTGCGGTAGGCCCTGGCACGCGAGGAGACGATCACCGCCGACAGCAGCAGCGCGATCAGCGAGCCACCGAGAACGCCGAGGATGGCCTGGTCGCGCACCTCGTCCGCGCCGGCGAACGCCAGGTTCGCCAGCAGCAGCGACACCGTGAAGCCGATGCCGCCGAGGGTTCCCGCCGCCAGGATGTCTGGCAGGCGCAGAGCGGGCTCGGTGCCCTTCGGGCGCAACTGCATGCTGAGCCATCCGAAGAGGCCGATGCCGATGATCTTGCCGACCGGCAGGGCGATGAGGATGCCCCAGAACGCCGGCGACAGCTGGGCCGGCGACACCTGCGGGATCACGACGAACGCCGCGACGAACGCGAATATCGGCAGGATGACGCCGTTGACGGTGGGCTCGAGCGCGTGTCGCGTCTTCTCGGCCGGCGCGGGCGACATCGCCAGCCCCAGCATGACGCCCGCGATGGTGGCATGGATGCCCGAGAGCGCCATGAAGCCCCACGCGAACACGCCGATGACGCCCATGAGCACCGCGATCCCCGAGGAGCCGCCCTTCGCGACGATCCGGCTGAGAACGGCGAACACCGCGACGCATGCGACCGCGGCCGCGAACATCACCCAGTTCACGTCATGGGCGAAGAGCACGGCGATGAAGATGATCCCGATGATGTCGTCGAGGATCGCGAGCGCCAGCAGGAACACGCGCACCGCCGACGGCAGCCCCTTGCCGAACATGGCGAGCACGCCGAGCGCGAAGGCGATGTCGGTGGCGGTGGGGATCGGCCATCCGACCGTCGTGCCCGCGCCCGCCGCAGGACCCGCGATGAGCAGGTAGACCGCGATCGGCACGATCACGCCGCCGGTCGCGGCGATCGCGGGCTGCACCGCCTTGTGCAGCGAGTCCAGCTCACCGTGGGTGAGCTCATGACGCAGCTCGATCGCGACGACGAGGAAGAAGATGGCGAGAAGGCCGTCTGCCACCCACTCGTGCACGGACAGATCGAGCCCGGTGCCGGGGATCGCGATATGCGCGTGCAGGATGTCGGCGATGGCGTCGTGCGTGGGCAGATTGGCGAGCAGCAGACCGAGCGCGGCGGCCGCGAGCAGGAGCGCCGCAGGGAACTGCTGACCGCGAAGAGGATTGTCCGAGATACGCATCCCCTCCACTCTGTCACAGGGGACGGAGCACGCGATGGGGCGGTCTACCCTCGAAGCATGTCGCAAGAGCCCACGAACACCGAAGCCATCCGCGTCATCACCCGATTCGAAGCCTCGCACGGCATTCCCGACGCCATGCGCGCGGACGTGCGGATGCTCGGCGGCCTGCTGGGTCAGGTTCTGCGCGAATCCGGAACCCCCGGCCTCTTCGAGGACGTCGAGAGGCTGCGCCTGGCCACGATCCAGGCATCCGACGCCGACGACGACGCTTTCGACCGCGCGGCGGAGATCGCCGACTCCTTCAGCATCGAGCGTGCCGACGAGGTCGCGCGCGCCTTCACCTGCTACTTCCACCTCGTCAATCTCGCCGAGGAGCATCAGCGCGTGCGCATCCTTCGCGAGCGCTCCGGCAAGCCGCGCGAAGGCTCGACCGACACGGTCGCGACCGCCTTCGCGCAGCTGACCGAGGAGATCGGGGAGGATGCCGCTCGCGAGCGCCTCGCCGAACTGCGATTCCACCCGGTGTTCACCGCGCATCCCACCGAGGCGCGCCGCCGTGCCGTGTCTGGCAGCATCCGCAGGCTCTCCGACCTGCTCAGCGAGCACGATGCAGCCAGCGAGGGCGGGGCCGACCAGCGGCGCGCGCACCGTCGGATGCTGGAGGAGATCGACACGCTCTGGCGCACGGCTCCCCTGCGCGCCCAGAAGCCCACGCCGACCGACGAGGTGCGCACGGTGATGGGCGTGTTCGACGAGACGCTCTTCAGCACCGTCCCGCACGTCTATCGCCGCATCGACGACGCGCTGCGCGGCGCGGAATCAGGCGCGAGCGCCCCGGTCGTCCCCGCGTTCGTCCGCGTCGGATCGTGGGTCGGCGGCGACCGCGACGGAAACCCCTTCGTCACCGCTGCGGTGACCCGCGAGGCGGCCGCGATCGCATCCGAGCACGTGCTGCGCGGCCTTGAGCGCGCTCTCGATCGCATCGGACGGACGCTGACGCTCGATGCCGAGGACACGCCGCCGAGCGCCGAGGTCGGCGCGATCTGGCAGCGCTTCGCCGACGAGCATCCCGAACTGGCAGACGACATCGCCACCCGCTCGCCCTCCGAGCCGCATCGTCGCGTGATGCTCGCTCTCGTGCACCGCGTGCACGCGACCCGCACCGAGCAGCCCGGCGCGTTCGGCGCCCCGGAGCAGCTTCTCGCCGATCTGCGCGCCGTGCAGTCGTCGCTGGCGGAGGCCGGCGCACGCCGGCACGCGTTCGGCGGGCTGCAGCATCTGATCTGGCAGGTGGAGACCTACGGCTTCCACCTCACCGAGCTCGAGGTGCGTCAGCACTCGAAGGTGCACCGTCAGGCTCTCGAAGAGCTGGACGCCGGCGCAGAGCTCAGCGCGCAGACGGAGGAGGTGCTCGACGTCTTCCGCGCGGTGGCCGACATCCAGCAGCGCTACGGTCTTCGCGCCGCAGGCCGCTATGTCGTCTCGTTCACCCAGTCGGCGCAGGACCTCGCCAACGTGCATCGCCTCGCCGCATACGCACTCGGCGACCAGGCGCCCGTGCTCGACGTCGTACCCCTGTTCGAGACCTTCGCCGATCTGCAGGCGGCGCCCTCGATCCTCGCCGAGGTCGTGCAGTTCCCCGAGTTCCGCGCCCGGCTGGACGCCACCGGAGACCGCCTCGAGGTCATGCTCGGCTACTCCGACTCGTCGAAGGACGTCGGCCCCGTCGCCGCGAACCTCGCCCTGTACGAGGCGCAGCGCCAGATCGCCTCGTGGGCGAAGGAATCGGGCATCCGGCTCACCCTCTTCCACGGCCGCGGCGGTGCCCTCGGCCGTGGCGGCGGACCCGCAAACTCCGCGATCCTCGCGCAGCCGCCGCACTCCGTCGACGGACGCTTCAAGCTCACCGAGCAGGGCGAGGTGATCTTCGCGCGCTACGGCGAGCCGGCGATCGCGATGCGGCACATCGACCAGGTCGCCGCCGCGACGCTGCTCGCCTCGTCACCCAGCAACGAGCAGCGCACCAGCGGTGCGGCCGAGCGGTTCGCCGACGTCGCCGAGACCATGGACGCCGCCTCTCGCGATCGGTTCTTCTCGCTCGTCGCCGCCGACGGCTTCGCGCCGTGGTTCGCGACCGTCACCCCGATGGAGGAGATCGGTCTGCTCGCGCTCGGCTCGCGCCCGGCACGCCGCGGGCTCTCCGTCGAGTCGCTCGAAGATCTGCGCGCCATCCCGTGGGTGTTCGCATGGACACAGGCGCGCATCAACCTCGCCGGGTGGTTCGGTCTGGGCACGGCACTGGCGGCTGTCGGCGACGAGGCCAGGCTGATCGAGGCGTACCGCGACTGGCCGCTGCTGCGCACCATGGTCGACAACGTCGCGATGAGCCTGGCGAAGACCGACGAGCGCATCGCCCGCGAATACCTCTCGCTCGGCGACAGGGACGATCTGGCGAAGATCGTGCTCGATGAGCTTGCTCTCACGCGCGACTGGGTGATCCGCCTCACGGGCGGCGACCGGCTGCTCGGCAACAAGCCCGTGCTGCAGCGGGCCGTGCAGCTGCGCACACCCTACGTCGACGCCCTCTCGCTGCTGCAGCTGCGGGCACTGCGCTCGCTGCGCTCCGACAACCAGGGCGAGACCGACCCCGATCTGCAGCGGCTGCTGCTGCTTTCGGTCAGTGGAGTCGCCGCCGGCCTGCAGAACACCGGGTGATAGCATCCCCCGGCGACTTCTCGTCGGAGACGGCACGGGTCGCCAGCTAAGGTGAAGGCTCCCGCCTGATCCGGCGAAGCAATCACGCGACACGATCGCACTCCTCTATCCCTCATCAGAAAGCTTCCCCGCGTGACCGACAACACTGCCGACTTCCATCCGCTCAGCGATGCCGCCCAGCCCGTCTTCGACGCCGTGCGCGACCTCAACCCGAATGAGCCGGAGTTCCACCAGGCGGTGCACGAGGTGCTGCACTCGATCGGCCCCGTTCTCGATCGGCACCCGAAGTACCTCGACAACGGCGTGCTCGAGCGCTTGGTCGAACCAGAGCGCCAGGTCATCTTCCGTGTGCCGTGGATCGACGACGCAGGCAGGCTCCAGGTCAACCGCGGCTACCGGGTGCAGTACAACTCGGCCCTCGGTCCGTACAAGGGCGGACTGCGTTTCCACCCCTCGGTGAACATCTCGATCATCAAGTTCCTCGGCTTCGAGCAGATCTTCAAGAACGCGCTCACCGGTCAGGGAATCGGCGGCGGCAAGGGCGGCTCGAACTTCGACCCGCACGGCAAGAGCGAGGCCGAGGTCATGCGCTTCTGCCAGTCGTTCATGAGCGAGCTCTTCCGCCACATCGGCGAGCACACCGACGTGCCCGCGGGTGACATCGGCGTCGGCGGCCGCGAGATCGGCTACCTGTTCGGCATGTATCGCAAGATGACGAACCGTCACGAGTCGGGCATCCTCACCGGCAAGGGCATCGGCTGGGGCGGTGCGCAGGTGCGCACCGAGGCGACCGGCTACGGCGCCGTGTTCTTCGTGCAGGAGATGCTCGCGGTGCACGGCGAGAGCCTCGAGGGCAAGCGCGTCGCCGTGTCGGGTTCGGGCAACGTGGCGATCTACGCGATCGAGAAGGCAACCCAGCTCGGTGCGCGGGCCGTCACGGCATCCGACTCGTCCGGCTACATCGTCGACGATGCCGGCATCGACCTCGCCCTGCTGCGCCAGATCAAGGAGGTCGAGCGCGGCCGCATCGTCGAGTACGCGAACCGTCGCCCCGGAGCCCGCTTCGTCGAGGGCGGCAACGTCTGGGAGACCCCGGTCGACATCGCGGTTCCCTCGGCCACCCAGAACGAGCTGAGCGAGGAGTCGGCCCGCATGCTCATCGCCAACGGCGTGCGTGCGGTCGCCGAGGGCGCCAACATGCCCTCCACTCCCGAGGCCGTGGGCGCGTTCCAGGACTCCGAGGTGCTGTTCGCCCCCGGCAAGGCCGCGAACGCCGGCGGCGTCGCGACGTCTGCACTCGAGATGAGCCAGAACGCCTCCCGTCAGCGCTGGAACTTCGCGAACAGCGAGCAGAAGCTGCGCGACATCATGGCCGACATCCACGACGCATCGTTCCGCGCCGCCGAGCGCTACGGCACCCCAGGCGACTACGTCGCGGGCGCCAACATCGCCGGCTTCGAGCGGGTGGCCGACGCGATGCTGGCCCAGGGCGTCATCTGACCCGATTGCTCTGGCCCGGGTCACCCCGGGTCAGAGCCGGTGATCGCCTGCGTGCCGCGCCAGCGAGCTCGCGTAGCGCTCGGTCAGCTGCACCATGAGGTCGGGGGTGTCCCGGTCGACGCCGAACACGTGCCCCGGGAAGTCGAGGTCGGGCATCGCGGCGGCGATCTCGTCGGCCTGGTCGGGTGAGAGCAGCCGCACCGGGTCTCCGACCGCGACCCAGCCGATCGGCACGACGCTGCCCTCGGGCAGCACGGCCCGGCGCTGCACGATCGCGTTGACGCGCACCTCGCAGCGCGGTCCGATCAGCGCGCCGTTGAAGACGCGCGCGCCGGATGCGAGGAACACCTCCTCGCCGACGATCGCGCCCGCGATGCTGGCGAGCGTCCCCACCAGTGTGTGATCGCCGATGTGAACGGCGTTGGCCGCGGTGGCCCGGATGAGCGCGTTCTCCATCACGATCACGTGCTCTCCGAGCGTGATGGGGCCGCCCTCGGCGGTGATCACTGCGCCGTGCAGCACCTGGCAGCTGGGTCCGATCTCGACATCGCCCGAGATCACGGCTGTCGGCGCCACGACGGCGGTGTCGTGGATGCGGGGCCGAGCCCCGAGGTGCTCGTACATCATGCGGACAGACTAGCCCCGTGTGGGTTCGCGGCGCCGGGGACTGTCGGGAATCTCAGACCATCCGGTCGTCGCGCGGTGTGTCGGCCGGCGACGCGCCGGTCGCACAGCATCCGGTCTGGCGACTCCGGCGCCTTGCATCGCCGGAGTCGCGCCCGGCATCCGGCAGCCGGCATCCGGACCGGAGGAGGGATGCCGGCTGCGCACGGCGTCAGCGGGCGCGCAGCACCGCGGGCAGCACGATGTGCACCTCGGGGATCATGCCGGGGGTGACCCTCTTGCGGAAGATCCAGTAGCTCCACGCCTGGTAGAGCACGATGACCGGCAGCGACACGGCCGCCACCACGGTCATGACGCCCAGCGTGTAGGGTCCGTTGGCGGCGTTCCACACCGTGAGGTCGAAGGCGGCGTCGACCGTCGAGGGAAGCAGCCGCGGGAACATACCCGCGAAGATCGCCGCGGCGCCGAACAGCCCGAACCCGGCGAACCCGATGAAGGCACGCCCCTCGTGCCGACGCTGGGCGGCCAGCCAGCCGAACGCCGCGGCGAGAACAGCCAGCGCGATGAACGCCCAGGCGAGCACGCTGCCGCCATGCGCCAGCTGCACCCAGATCGCCCAGACCGCCGCGGGTGCGATGCACACCGGCGCCCAGCGCGCGGCGAAGGCGCCGGCGCGCTCGCGCACCGGACCATCGGCCTTGAGCCCGAGGAAGGTCGCCGAGTGCAGCAGAGCGAAGCCGACCACCGCGAGTCCGCCGAGCACCGCGGGCAGCGTGAGCCACACGAAGGGGCCGCCGACCCGGTCGCCGTTCGCATCGATCGGCAGGCCCGTCGAGGTGAGCGCGAGCGCCGCGCCGATGCAGAACGCGA
Organism: Microbacterium esteraromaticum; assembly: GCF_016907315.1. Classification (NCBI taxonomy): domain Bacteria; kingdom Bacillati; phylum Actinomycetota; class Actinomycetes; order Micrococcales; family Microbacteriaceae; genus Microbacterium; species Microbacterium esteraromaticum. The sequence goes on along the minus strand of NZ_JAFBBS010000001.1, from coordinate 2,708,102 downwards.
CGATGAGCGAGCCGAGGCCGATCATCCACGTCCAGAAGGTGCGCCAGCGCTCGGTGTGGATCTTGCCGCGGTACTCGATGCCCACCGCGCGCACGATGAGACCGACGAGCGCGATCGTGAGCGGCACGTACAGCGTCGAGAACAGCGACGCGTACCAGGCGGGGAACGCGGCGAACATCGCGGCGCCCGCCGTGATCAGCCACACCTCGTTGCCGTCCCACACCGGGCCGATCGTGTTGAGCATCACGCGGCGATCGCGCTCGGATCGGGTGGAGAAGACCATGTGCATGCCGACGCCGAGGTCGAAGCCCTCGAGCAGAAGGTAGCCGGTCCAGAGCACGGCGATCGCGATGAACCAGACGACGGGAAGCGGTTCCATCAGGTCATTCCTCTCAGGTCTTCAGCACGCACGGCTCAGTAGGCGAAGGCGAGCACGTCGTCGCGCTTGTCGGGGTGGGTGCCGGTCTCGTCGTCATCGTCACGGCCGCCGCCGGGATGCCCGGAGGCCGCGAGCTCGGGCATGGATGCAGCGACGCCGCCGCGCACGTACTTGACCATCAGGTACAGCTCGATCACGAGCATCACTCCGTACACGGCGCTGAGCGTGATGACCGAGAACAGCAGCTCACCGGCGGTCACTCCTGGCGACACGGCGGCCGCGGTGTACATGAACACGCCGTCGACGCCTGTGGCGTCAGGGTTGGGCGCGACCACGAAGGGCTGGCGTCCGAGCTCGGTGAAGATCCAGCCGGCGATGTTCGCGGCGAACGGCGCGATGATCCCCAGCAGGGCGAGCCGCATGATCCACGGCGAGCGCGGCACGGTGCCCTTGCGCGTCAGCCACAGCGCGACCACGCCGCCGAATGCGACGACACCGCCGAGGCCGATCATCAGCCGGAAGCCCCAGTAGGTGACCCACATGACCGGCACGTACTGCACGTCGGTTCCCGCCATGTCGCCGTAGAGCGCGTCGTCGGGGATCGTCTTGCCGTACTGGTCGACGTACTGCGGCTCGAGGTCACTGATCCCCGGCATCTCGGCACCCCACTCCCCCGTGCCGAGGAAGCCGAGCACGCCGGGCACCTCGATCAGCGTGATGACATCGGCGCAGTCGGTGGAGCCGGGGTCGCCGAGCGAGAGCACCGAGAAGGCCGAGCCGGTGTGGCAGGCGGCTTCCGCCGCCGCCATCTTCATGGGCTGCTGCTCGTACATGAGCTTGCCCTGGATGTCTCCGGATGCCACGGTGCCGAGGAAGCCGAGGATCGCGACGACCGCGCCGAAGCGCAGCGACCAGAGCCAGACGCCGTGGTCCTTCCGGTCGCGGCCCGGCGCAGCATCCGCTTCTCCGACGATCACACGGCCGCTCTCATCGACCGTGTCGATGCCGTCGTGGCGGCGGCGCCACAGGTGGTACCAAGAGATGCCGAGCAGGAACATGCCGGCGACCACGAGGGCGCCGAAGATCGTGTGGGTGTACGCGGCGATCGCGGTGTTGTTCGTGAGCACTGCCCACACGTCGGTCATGACGGGGCGGCCGTCGGCGCCGAGCTCGACGCCGACAGGGTGCTGCATCCACGAGTTCGCGACGATGATGAAGAACGCCGAGATCCATGAGCCGATCACCGCGCACCAGAGCGCCGCGAGGTGGACCCCCTTCCGCAGGCGTCCCCAGCCGAAGATCCAGACGCCGAGGAACGTCGACTCGACGAAGAACGCGAGCAGGCCCTCCATGGCGAGGGGTGCGCCGAACACGTCGCCCACGAAGCGGGAGTACTCGCTCCACGCCATGCCGAACTGGAACTCCTGCACGAGGCCGGTTGCGACGCCGACGATGAAGTTGATCAGGTAGACCTTGCCCCAGAACTTGGTCATGCGCAGGAATCGCTCGTCGCCCGTGCGCACCCAGCGGGTCTGCATGATCGCGACCATCATGCCAAGGCCGATCGTCAGCGGCACCATCAGGAAGTGGTAGACGGTCGTGATGCCGAACTGCCAGCGGGCGATGTCGAGAACGTCCACGGGTTTCTCCGTTCGCGAAGGGGGTGGGCGGTCGTCCGCCACGGCTATTCTACGCTTCGTAGAACTTCTTCGACACACGATAGAACAAATTCGACACAGAGTAGAATCGAAGCGCCGGACAAAATCTCGGCGAAGGAAGGATGCTCGCATGGGAACGCTCGGAGAACTCGAACGGGCCGTGATGGACGCCATCTGGGACGCCGATGACGCACTCAGCGCATACGACGTCCAGGCGCAGCTCGAAGCCGGCGGACGCGCACTGGCCGTCACCACGCTGCTCACGGTGCTGTCGCGCCTCGAGAAGAAGGGCTTCGTCGCCTCAGACCGCTCGGCGCGCCCGCACCGCTACACCGCCGTCGCCTCGCGCGCCGACCACGTCGCGGAACTCATGCACTCGGTGCTCGGCGACGCCGGCGACCGCACCGCGGTGCTCGAGCGCTTCGTCGGCGGCGTGTCCGCTGAAGACGCCGCCGTGCTGCGCCAGCTGCTGGGCCGCTCGGGCTGACCGCCATGCTGACGGCCGCGACCGACGCCGCGCAGAGCGGCGCGCTGGTGATCCCGCACGGGGTCGTCATCGTCGGCGCGGTCGTGTTCGGGCTCATCGCGATCGCACTCGCCTGGCCCGTACCGGTCGCGCTCTCGCGCGCATCATGGCCGATGCGCGCGCCCGTGATGGCGCTGCTGCTGTGGCAGGCGATCGGCCTCGCGGGCGGGCTGTCGATGATCGGCGCGCTCGGCCTGGCCGGATATGCGGCCCTGCCAGGGCATCCGTGGCTCGCGCCCATCCCCGCCGTGCTGTTCACCATCTACCTGCTCACGCACCTCGGCGTGACGATCGTGCAGGTGACCAGGCAGCGACACCGTCATCTCGCGCTGCTCGAGATGCTCACCTCGCCGCACCCCACCCGCGCGCGCACGCGCGTGATCGACGACGCAGTGCCGATGGCCTACTGCCTGCCCAACGGACCGCGATCGGTGACGGTGCTGTCGCAGGGACTGCTCGACCGTCTCGATGCCGACGAGCTCGTCGCCGTCATCGCCCACGAACGTGCGCACGTCGAGCAGCGTCACGACCTGCTGCTGCTGGCCTTCCGCGCATGGCGCTCAGCGCTCCCCTGGTTCCCGACGGCCGCACGGGCCGAGGTCGAGGTCGCGGCTCTGGTCGAGATGCTCGCCGACGATCACGCGCGCCGCGAGGTGCGCGACGAGGTGCTGGCTCGCGCGATCCTTCAGGTCGGCGCGAGCGGCGTTCCCGGCGCGGATCAGCCCGTCTCAGGGTCGATGCGCGTGAGCGACCGGTTCCGCAGGCTCGCCGGCTGAGCGCTCTGCGCACAGCCTGCCCGCCGCCGCAGCCGCCGCAGCCGCCGCAGCCGCACGGGAGCGAGCGAGCGCCCGAGGTCGCGAGCACCCGCGCACACGCGCACACGCGCACACGCGATCTCCCGGGTCGCGGCAGCGCGCCCACCCGAGAACAGGAGGATTCCCGAGAACAGGAGAATTCGGCTGAGATCGGCCTGCGTTCGTGTGTTCTCCTGTTCTCGGTGAGCGCGCCTCGCGGTCAGTCCGCCACCGGCGCGACCTGACCGCCCAGTCGGACGACGGCGTCGCCGTCACCTCGGTCGGCGGAGCGGTGCGAGACGAGCACGACGATCCGGTCGGCCATCGCCGCGCGCACGTCGCACATCATCGCCGCCGCCGTGGGTCTGTCGAGGTGCGCGGTGGGCTCATCGAGCAGGATCAGCTCGGCGCGGGTCAGCAGCGCCCTCGCGACGGCGAGCCTCTGACGCTCGCCGCCCGAGAGCGCCGAGCCGCCCGGCCCGACCGGTGCATCGAGGTCGCCGTCCAGGGCTCCGAGAAGCTCTGCGAGACCCGCCTGGGCGAGCACCTCGCGCAGAGCCGCGTCGTCCGGCACGTCATCGCGCTCACGGGCGAGCAGCAGGTTGCCGCGCAGCGTGGAGTCGAAGACGTACGCATCCTGAGGGCACCAGGCGACGCGGTCACGCCACGCACGCTCCGCGAAACCGGTGATCGGCTGCCGGTCGGCGAGAATCGCTCCCGATGCCACAGGCAGAGCGCCCATGATCGCCGAGAGCAGCGTGGATTTGCCGGAGCCGGACGGTCCGTCGAGCACCAGCCAGCCGCCGCGGTGCACCTCGGCGGTCACGTTCTCGACCGCCGGAGCGGCCGCTCCCGGATACCGGATCGTCACCTCATCCAGGGCGAGCCGCGTGATGGCATCCGGGTTCGACGCACCCCACTCCGGCGCCGGGACGGGGCGGAGCACGGCGTCGAGACGGCCCAGAAGCGCGCGCAGAGCAGGTGCGCGGTACACGGCCGCCACGAGCGCAGCGAGGGGCTCGAGCAGGGCGAGCGAGAGCAGTGCGACGACCGATGCGGACTCGGCTGGCAGACCCGGCGACAGCACCGGCACGAGGACGGCGAGCATCGTGGTGGCGACGGTGATGACTGCGGCGCCGAGCCCGGCTGACCATGCGGATCGTCGCTCAGCGATCGCGAGGCGCCGGCCGTGCGCGTCGAGCTGCCGGAGGGCACCGTCGGTCACCCCGTTGCCGCGCAGATCGGCGGCGGCGGATGCGAGTGAGGCCGTCTGACGCACAATCGCCGAGCGTGCGTCGACACGGGCAGCCGAGGCATCGCGCTCGCTCAGGACCGCGAGAGCCGACGCGACGGCGACAGCACCGATGAGCACCGCGGCGACGAAGACCGTGAGATGCGGCGTGACGAACGCGGCCGTGACGATCGTGCCGGCGACCACAAGCAGGCCCCCGCCGATCGGCGGGACGACCCGAGGCAGCTGATCACGCAGATCGTCGACCAGGGTCACGAGGTAATCGAGCGGGGCGCCGCCCTCGAGCAGCCGACGGGAACCGGCGCCTCGGGCAGCGATCGCCCGCCACAGCCTGAGGCGCAGAGCGTCGGTCACGAGGAAGGTCGCACGGTGCGTGACCAGGCGGTCGGCGTATCGCCCGACAGCGCGGCCGATGCCGAACGCCCGCACACCGACGATCGCGACGAGCAGGTACATGATGTACTCCTCGACACTGGCCCGCACGATCAGCCACCCCGATACCGCCGTCAGTGCGACCGCGAGCCCCGCGGCGAGCGCAGACAGCACCATCGACCCCGCCCAGAGCCATCCGTGCGGACGGAGCAGCGAGGCGAGCGTGAGCGTGCGGGCGGCCGGGGCCTGCTCACTTCTGAAGGAGGATGGCGATTCTGAAGGATGCCCGAGCTCGGAGGGTCCTTCAGAAGTGGGATCGTCCTGAATGCTTGACGGCTCTTCGTCGACGCGGATGTCATCATCCGACGAGGCGACGGGGATCGAATGGTCGGCGAGAGCGAGCGTCTCGGGCTCGTGGCTGGCGAGCACGACGACGCACCTGTCTGCGCGACGCTGCACGGCATCGCGCACCAGTGCGGCGGCGACGGAGTCGAGGTGCGCGGTCGGCTCGTCGAGTACGAGAAGGCGGGCGCCCGCATCCACCCGCGCCAGGGCGCGCGCGACGGCGAGCCGGCGCAGCTCCCCAGGACTCAGCTCGGCTACCGCCGCATCCGCGAGGCGGCCGAGGCCGAGCTCATCGAGCGCGTCGGGACCGGCGCCGTACAGCGCGAGCTCCTCCCGCGGCGTCGCCGCGAACGCTCGCGGAGCCTGCGGAGCCCAGGCGACGGCATCCGGGTCCACGCCGCGAACCGCGCCGGCGATCTCGGCATCGGCGGGGAGCACTCCGGCGAGGGCGCCGAGCAGTGTCGACTTGCCCGCGCCACTGGGTCCGGTGACGGCGGTGATCCCGGAGAGGTCGGCGGTCACCGCGCGCAGAGCAGGCGCACGTCGGCCCGGGTAGGTGACGGCCAGTCCGTCGAGTCGAACCCGAGCGGCAGGAGTTCGCACGTCGCGACGCGAGGCTCTCGTCAGCAGCGCTTTGGCGCGCTCCAGCGCCGACAGGCCGTCTTGCGAGGCGTGGAATGCGGTGCCGACATCGCGCAGCGCGGTGAAGCACTCGGGCGCGAGGATGAGCGCGATGAGGGCGGGCTCCAGCGCCATGGTGCCGTTGAGCAGGCGCAGCCCGAGGAAGACCGCGACCACCGCGACCGAGATCGTGGCGATCAGCTCGAGGGCGAGCGCCGAGAGGAACGCCCAGCGCAGCGTCTCTTCCGTGCGCTCTCGGTACCGTCGCTGAATGCCGTCGAGCGCGCGGGTCTGCTCCTCGACCCTGCCCAGGCCCACCAGCACGGGCAGCCCGCGCGCCAGCTCGGTGAGGTGGTCGGCGAGGCGGGTGAGCGCGGTGAGCGCCGCGTCGGTGCGCTGCTGGGTGTGCTTGCCGATGAGGATCATGAACAGCGGCACCAGCGGAACCGTGACCACGATGATGAGGGCACTGAGCCAGTCGGCCCCGAGGATCCGGGCGCCGACCAGAAGGGGCACGATGGCCGCCGCGATCAGTGCGGGCAGGGACTGGATGAAGTAGTCGTCGAGGTCGTCGAGGCCGTCGGCGGCGAGTACGGCGGTGCCGCCACCCGCGGGATCGCCGTCGGCGATGCGCTGCCACAACCGGCGCCGCAGGCGGTGCTTGACCCGGGTCGCGACGCGGCGGGAGACGACGGAGCTGGCCCATTCCGCCCCGGCGCGCAGAAGCGCGCCCGCCACCCCGAGAATGAGGATCGCTCGGGTGGCGTCGGGCGTGAGGCCGGATGCTGCCCCGCCGGATGCTGCGAGGCCGGCGATCCCCCTGGCGACGGCTTCGGCGATGAGCACGAGCCCCAGGGCCCGCGCGGCGGCAAGGACGCCGAGGCCGTAGAGGGCGGACCTGGGAATCTGGGAGAGGTCGGGGCGACGCGCCGGCGCATGCGGACGCGATGCCTCGAGCACCCACGGGTCGTTCTGGTCAGCACTCACATCATCAATTCTACCGGCCGTAGAAATTGCTTCGCGCCGAGTGGGCCGTCGGAGCGCCGAAACCGCTGCGCTGGCTCTGGCGCTGAGAGCACGGCGGGCAGGTCGAGAACCAGTCAGCCCCGATCAGACGTCGACGGCCTCCGCCTTCACGGGCTCGGGGAACATCGCGGTGAACAGCTGGCCGACCCACTCGATCAGATCGGAGTCGACGGGCATCGGCACGACCAGCGCCTCTCCCCCGCCGACGAGCTTCGCCTTCGGGTACAGCCGTTGCAGGCGCACCTTCATCGAATCCTCGAAGCGAGCCGGCGCGATGCGCAGGTTCGACCCCATGGCGACGACGTCTGAGAGGCCGGCCCGCGCCGCCCGGCGACGCAGACGTGCCACCTTCACCAGCGTGGTCACCTCGTCGGGGAAGGCACCGTAGCGATCGACGAGCTCTTCGACGACGAGATCGATCGCGTCGTCGGCTGCGGATGCCGTGGCCGCCGACGACAGCTTCTGATACGCCTCGAGGCGCAGACGTTCGCTGTCGATGTAGTGCTCGGGAATGCGGGCATCCACCGGCAGCTCGAGTCGCAGCTCGACCTCGGTGCTGGTGTCTTCACCGCGGAACGTGGCCACGGCCTCGCCGATCATGCGCAGGTACAGGTCGAAGCCGACGCCCGCGATGTGCCCCGCCTGCTCCGCCCCGAGCAGATTGCCTGCTCCGCGCAGCTCGAGATCTTTCAGCGCGACCTGCATGCCCGAGCCGAGGTCGTTGTTCACGGCGATGGTCTGGAGGCGGTCGGCGGCGGTCTCGCTCAGCGGCTTCATGTCGTCGTAGAGGAAGTACGCGTACGCGCGCTCGCGACCTCGACCGACGCGTCCGCGCAGCTGGTGCAGCTGCGAGAGCCCGTACTTGTCGGCCCGGTCGATGATGATCGTGTTGGCGTTCGAGATGTCGAGGCCCGTCTCGATGATGGTGGTCGAGACGAGCACGTCGTACTTGCGCTCCCAGAAGTCGTCGACGACCTGCTCGAGCTGGTGCTCGCCCATCTTGCCGTGCGCGACCGCGATGCGCGCCTCCGGCACGAGCTCGGCGAGCTCGGAGGCGACGCGCTGGATCGACTGCACGCGGTTGTGCACGAAGAACACCTGACCCTCGCGCAGGATCTCGCGGCGGATCGCGGCGGCGATCTGCTTGTCGCTGCGCGGACCGACGAACGAGAGGATCGGATGCCTGTCCTCCGGCGGCGTCTGCAGCGTCGACATCTCGCGGATGCCTGTCACCGCCATCTCCAGGGTGCGCGGGATGGGCGTTGCACTCATCGCCAGGATGTCGACGTTCGTCTTCATCTTCTTCAGCGCATCCTTGTGCTCGACGCCGAAGCGCTGCTCCTCGTCGATGATCATGAGCCCGAGGTCTTTGAAGATCACCTGATCGGTCAGGATGCGGTGGGTGCCGATGACCATGTCGACAGAGCCGTCGACGAGGCCCTGCAGGGTGAGGCGGGCCTCTTTGTCGGTCTGGAACCGCGAGAGCGGGCGCACCTTCACGGGGAATCCGGCGAACCGCTCGGTGAAGGTCTCGAAGTGCTGCTTGACGAGCAGCGTCGTCGGCACGAGCATCGCGACCTGCTTGCCCTCCTGGATCGCCTTGAACGCGGCCCGCACCGCGACCTCGGTCTTGCCGAAGCCGACGTCGCCCGACAGCAGGCGGTCCATGGGGATCGGCCGTTCCATGTCGGCCTTGATCTCTTCGATGGTCTGCAGCTGATCGTGGGTCTCGGCGAAGGGGAACGCCTCTTCCAGCTCGCGCTGCCAGGGGGTGTCGGGTCCGAAGGCGTGGCCCTTCGAGCTCATCCGCGCCGAGTACAGCTTGACGAGCTCGACGGCGATGTCGCGCACGGCCCGGCGCGCCTTGCCCTTGGCGGCGGCCCAGTCACTGCCGCCCATCTTCGACAGGTTCGGCGCCTCACCGCCGACGTACTTCGAGAGCATGTCGAGCTGATCGGTGGGCACGAAGAGCTTGTCGCCCGGGTACCCGCGCTTCGACGGCGCGTACTCGAGCACGAGGTACTCGCGGGTGGTCTTGACGGCATTGCGCCCGCCCGACGACACCTCGCGCTTGGTCATCTCGACGAAGCGGCCGATGCCGTGAGTGGAGTGCACGACGAAGTCGCCCTGCTTCAGCTGCAGCGGGTCGACGACGTTGCGACGACGCGAGGCGAGCTTCTTGACCATCCGCTGGTCGCCACCGATCGTCCGACCGTAGAACTCGTTGTCGGTGAGCACGGCGATCCGGGCATCCGGCACCTGGAAGCCCGATTCGACGGATCCGGCGACCAGCGTCGCCACTCCGCCCTCGGGCTCGTCGACCAGGTTCTCGACGATGCGCGCGGCGAGGCCGCGATCGCTGAGCACGTCGCGCGCTCGCTCGACCAGGCCGTGGCCGGATGAGATGACGACGACTCGCCAGCCCTCGCCGAGACGCGCCTCGACGAACGCGATGGCACCGTCGACGTTGCCGTGGAACGACGGGATGATCGAGGCATCGAGATTCTCGGCGGCGTCGTCGTCGACGGCGAACGGGGTGACGCGCCACCAGACGCCGTCGCGCTCGTGCACGAGCTCGCGCATGCGGCCGAGGCTGATGAAGTCTCCGGCGCCGAGGTCGATGGGAGCCGAGGCCCCCGACGTCGCAGCGCTCCACGCCGCGTCGAGGAACTCGCGGTTCGTCTCACCGAGGTTCTGCGCGCGGGTGCTGGCGCGCTCGGGATCGACGATCGCGGTCGCCGAACCCTCGGGCAGGTACTCGACGAGGGTCATGAGCGGCCCGGCCACTGCCGGCAGCAGCGACTCCATGCCCTCGACCGGGATGCCCTGCGACATCTTCTCGAGCATCGCCGACATCGCCGGGAAGCGGGCGATCAGCTCGCCTGCGCGCTCGCGCACCTCTGCCGTCAGCAGCAGCTCGCGGCTCGCGGCGAGCGACACCGACTCGATGTCACCGGGCAGCGAGCGCTGGTCGGCGACCGAGAACGCGCGGATCTGGTCGACCTCGTCGCCGAAGAACTCCACGCGCAGCGGGTGATCTGCGGTCGGAGGGAAGACGTCGAGGATGCCGCCGCGCACGGCGAACTCGCCGCGGCGCGAGACCATGTCGACGCGGGAGTACGCGCGCTCGACCAGCTGCTCGACAGCGTCTTCGAGCTCGATGCCGCGCCCGCCGATCCGCAGCTCGAGAGGGGCGGCGTCGCCGAGGTTCGCGGCGAGAGGCTGCAGAGCCGCCCGCACTGAGGCGACCACGACGAGCGGCTTCTCGCCCGTCCACGTCACGATGCGACGGAGAGTGTCGAGGCGCTTGCCGACCGTGTCGGGACTGGGGCTCAGCCGCTCGTGCGGCAGCGTCTCCCACGCCGGGAAGGTCAGGATCTCGGCGTCGTCGACGTAGGCGCCGAGCGCGGCCGCGACCGACTCTGCGCGTCGGCCGGTCGGCGTGACGACGAGAGCGGATGCCGGACGCCCCGCTGATGCGCGCTTGCGCAGCAGTCCCGCGATGATCGGGGCGTCGAGGCCGTCGACGGCCGAGATCTCGGCATCGGTCTGCGCCCAGGTGAGGGCGTCGCGGTAGAGGTTCGCCTCTTCCAAGGCGCGCAGAATCCCTGGGACAGTCACCGGAGAAGTCTACTCACCGACCACCGACATGGGCCCTCGCGCAGCGGTTCAGCAGAGGAGTGCAGCCGTGCGACGATGTGCGCGCGGCGCCCGCGCGGGCTCAGCGGCGACGGCGCCCCGCACGGAACCCCTCGAACGCCAGCAGTGCGAGCGCGACGGCGAGGATGCCGTACACGAGCAGGTCGGCGCCCTGCATCCGCTCTCCGAGCAGCACCGCGACCACCACCAGCAGCACGGGTTCGGCGTAGCTGAGCAGGCCGAACACGGGCATCGAGAGCAGGTTCGATGCGGCGAGGTAGAGCACCATGGCGACGCCGCCGATCACCCCGACGGCCAGCAGACCCGTGAGCTCGCCGGCGGATCCGGGGCCCGAGCCGGCCGAGAGCAGGAACCACGCGGCCAGCGGCATCATGGCCGTCAGCTCGAACCCGAAGACCATCGGCCCGTCGAGACCGAAGCGCTGACGCAGGACGAAGTAGACCGCGTAGGGGATGCAGACAGCCCAGGTCACCCACGACAGCTGCGGTGTCGCGATGACCTTGATCACCACCGCGATCGCGGCGAGCGTGACCACCACCCACTGCATCGAGCTCACGTGAGCCCGCATGAGGAACCGTCCGCTCAGCACCAGGCTGATGGGCAGCAGCAGATAGCCCAGCCCCGCGTCGAGACCATGGCCGTGCATCGGCGCCCACATGAACAGCCACAGCTGCATGCCGATGATCGAGGCGAGCAGCAGGGCCAGCAGCGGCATCCACCACCGGGCGCGCAGTCGACGCCAGATCATCGCGACACCCAGCCGGGCAGCAGGGTGGAGCAGAGCGAGTGCGTACAGGGCGAGGGTCACGACGACCCGCCACGCGTAGACGACTTCGGCCGATGACTGCAGCTGAGCGGCGATGTAGAAGATCGCGCCGAACATCGCGGATGCCACCAGCGAAGCCACGACGCCTCTCGGCGATGAGCGCTGCACGGTCACGGCTCGTCCTCCTCTGCTGCCACAGCGAACGGCCGCGGCACCAGCCTACCGACCGGCTCACTACGCTGGTGCGATGCAACCTGTCGCCCTGCACACCGAGAGGCTCGTGCTCAGCATCCCGACCGAAGCAGACATCGACGCGATCACGGCCGCCTGCCAGGATCCGGAGGTGTCGCGGTGGACGACCGTTCCGAGCCCGTACACCCGTGAAGACGCCGTCGACTTCGTCGAGCTGGTGGCGAAGTGGTGGGCCGATGGCGTCGAGACCGTGTGGGCCATCCGCAAGAACGAGGTGCTCGCCGGGATGATCGGCCTGCACCGGATCACTGAGCACCCGCACGGCGGCGATGCCGAGATCGGCTTCTGGGGAGTCGCCGAGCTGCGCGGACAGGGAGTGATGGGAGAGGCCGCACGCGCCGTGGTCGACTACGCGTTCGACGAGCTGAAGCTCGCCCGGCTCGGCTGGCGCGCCGTAGTGGGCAACATCCCCTCCGCCCGCACGGCGCGATCGCTCGGGTTCCGGTACGAGGGGATGCTGCGTCAGGCCCTCACGGGGGCACGCGGCCGCGACGACGGCTGGATCGCCGGCCTGCTCGCGACCGATGACCGCACGCCCATGGAGTGGCCGGTGCTCTGAGCAGGGCACTCCGGCATCCGGCATCCGGCATCCGGCATCCGGGACCGGTCGGGAATCTCGGACCGGATGCCTGTCGCGCGGCGCGCCGCGGTCTGACGCGCCGCCCGTGCACCGGATCGTCCGAGATCTCCCGCACCGGCCCCGATGTCGCCCACCCGTGACAGGATGTCGGCATGCCCGAGATGCCTGAGGTACAGGGACTGGTCGACTTCCTCGCCGCGCGAGCGGCCGGGCGCACCATCACGCGCGTGAGCGTCGCGGCCATCGCCGCCCTGAAGACGTTCGATCCGCCGGTCACGGCGCTTCAGGATGCCCGGATCGCGGCGGCCTCGCGGCACGGCAAGTTCATCGACCTCTCCCTCGGCGACGATCTTCACCTCGTCTTCCACTTGGCGAAAGCCGGCTGGCTGCGGTGGTACGACGAGCTGCCGACCACCCTCATCAAGCCAGGACGCAGCCCGATCGCGATGCGCGTGGCACTCGACGACGGCAGCGGTTTCGATCTGACCGAGGCCGGCACCAAGAAGTCACTCGCCGTGTACGTCGTGCGCGACCCCGAGGACGTGCCGGGGGTCGCCAGGCTCGGCCCCGATCCGCTCGACGCCGATTTCACCCGCGATGCGTTCGCGGCCCTGCTCGCGGGTCGCCGCACTCAGATCAAGGGCCTGCTGCGCGATCAGGGACTCATCGCGGGCATCGGCAACGCGTACAGCGACGAGATCCTGCATGCCGCGAAGATGTCGCCGTACGCTCCGGCCGCGAAGCTCGACGACGCCGAGATCGACCGGCTCTACGACGCCATGCAGCGCACTCTTCGTGAGGCGATCGACGAGGCCGCAGGCAAGCCGCCCGCGGATCTGAAGGACGCCAAGCGGCGCGGCATGCAGGTGCACGCCCGCCGCGGCGAAGCGTGCCCCGTCTGCGGCGACACCGTGCGCAGCGTGTTCTTCGCCGACAGGTCGCTCGAGTACTGCCCCACCTGCCAGACCGGGGGGAAGGTGCTCGCGGACCGCAGACTCTCGCGCCTGCTGAAGTGAGCGAGATGCATTACCGGGAATGAATCGCAGGAGCCGGCGTTGAGTAGACTCTGAGCATCAACGTGCTCCGGGGTCGGTGTGAATCCGAACCGGCGGTGACAGTCCGCGAACGCCTGGCGATAGGCGCCGATCCGGTGGAAATCCGGAACCGACGGTGATGCGAGCATCTGCTCGCTAGTCCGGAAGAGAGGCAGCACGTGGCGTACGTGTGCGCTGCAGACCCCGGGAACCCAGAGAAGGATGACCGATGGCAGTGACCGAGGCCGAACGCGAGGCAATGCTTCGCGCCCTCGAACTCGCTGCGAACGGTCCTCGAGGCCTGAACCCGCAGGTCGGCGCCGTCATCCTCTCCCCCGCCGGCGACGTGCTCGCCGAGGGCTGGCATCGCGGCGCGGGCACCGCGCATGCCGAGGTCGACGCACTGTCGAAGCTGGCTCCGGGCCAGGCGGCAGGGGCGACCGCGGTCGTCACCCTCGAGCCGTGCAACCACACCGGGCGCACGGGCCCGTGCGCCCAGGCCCTGATCGATGCCGGCATCAGCCGCGTCGTCTACGCGCTCGACGACCCGGGCGATGCCTCCAGCGGCGGAGCGGATCGCCTCCGCCGAGCCGGCGTCGACGTCGTGCCGGGCGAGCAGGCCGGTGCCTCCCGCGACCTCATCGACGGATGGCTGACCGTGCAGCGGCTGGGCCGCCCTCACGTCACCGTGAAGTGGGCACAGAGCCTCGACGGCCGCGCCGCGGCATCCGACGGATCCAGCCAGTGGATCACCGGACCCGAGGCGCGCGCCGACGTGCACCGACGGCGCGCGGAGGCCGATGCGATCGTCGTCGGCACCGGGACGATCCTTGCCGACGACCCCGCGCTCACCGCCCGCGAAGGACAGTCTCTGTACGAGCGTCAGCCGATCCCCATCGTGATCGGATCGCGCGCGACGCCCGCCGGCGCTGCGGTCCACCGGCATCCGCGCCCTCCCCTCTTCTACGGCACCCGCGATCTCGCCGCCGTGCTCGCAGACCTCGGCGAACGAGGCGTGCAGCGGGTGTTCATCGAGGGCGGGCCGACGCTCGCGAGCGCGTTCATCGCCGCGGGATTCGCCGACACCGTGCTCGCGTACCTCGCACCGGTGCTGCTGGGCGGCGACCGCCTCGCCCTCACCGACATCGGCGTCGCCTCGATCGGTGACGCCCGACGCCTTCAGGTCGAGCAGTGGATGCCGCTGGGCGACGACCTGCTCGCGATCGCACGTCCTGCGGCGGATGCCGTCGCAGGAAAGGAAGGAAGCTGATGTTCACCGGAATCATCGAGGAGATCGGCGAGATCGCCGGCATCGCGGCATCGGGCGACGGATGGCGGCTCACGGTGCACGCGCCCAGGGCCGCGGCGGATGCCGTGCATGGCGAGTCCATCGCCGTGAGCGGTGTGTGCCTCACCGTGGTCGGGTCGACCGAGACCACCTTCGACGCCGACGTCATGAAGCAGACCCTCGACGTCTCGGCGCTCGGCGCCGTCGAGGTCGGGTCGCGTGTGAACATCGAGAAGGCCATGCCGGTCGGCGCGCGCCTGGGCGGCCACATCGTGCAGGGGCATGTCGACGGGGTCGGCACCGTGCTCGAGGTGCGGCCCGGCGAGCAGTGGAGTGTGCTGCGCATCAGCCTGCCTGCAGACCTCGCGCCCCTCGTCGTCGACAAGGGCTCGATCAGCGTCGCAGGCACCTCGCTCACCGTCAGCGCCGTCAGCCCCGCCATCGGCACGCCCGACGAGCACTGGTTCGAGGTGTCGCTGATCCCCGAGACGCTCGAGGCGACCATCCTCGGCGCGCTCGAGCCCGGCGACGTGGTCAACCTCGAGACCGACATCCTGGCCCGTCATGTGGAGCGCCTGCTCGCGTTCCGCTCCCTCACGGAAGGAGGCTCGCTGTGAGCCTTTCCCCTCTCTCCGACGCCCTCGACGCGCTGCGCGCCGGCAAGCCGATCATCGTCGCCGACGACGAGAACCGCGAGAACGAGGGCGACATCATCATCTCCGCCGAGCTCGCCACGGCAGAGACGATGGCCTGGATGGTGCGCTGGACGTCAGGACTGATCTGCGCGCCGATGCCCGCCGACCTCGCCGACCAGCTGAACCTGCCGCCGATGGTCGAGACGAACGAGGACGCCCGCACCACCGCGTACACGGTGAGCGTCGACGCGGCCGAAGGCGTCACCACCGGCATCAGCGCCCACGACCGCGCGCTGACCCTCAATGTGCTGGCGAACCCCACATCCACTCCCGCCAGCCTCATCCGGCCCGGCCACATCCTGCCGCTGCGCGCCGTCGACGGCGGCGTGCGCGAGCGCGGCGGCCACACCGAAGCCGCCGTCGAGCTGATGCGCCTCGCCGGCCTGCAGCCCGTCGGCGCCATCGCCGAGGTCGTCGCCGATGACGGGAGCATGATGCGCCTGCCTGCGCTGATGGAGCTCGGGGCGCGGGAGGGCGTGCCCGTCATCACCATCGAGCAGCTGATCGCGCACCTGAACGAGATCGACCCTCGCGACGAGGCCGACTGCCTCGCGCAACGCACCGGGCGCCGGGTGAGCCTGCGCGCAGACGCCAATGTGCCCACCGATCACGGCACCTTCCGCTTCCTCGCCTACAAGGACCGCATCAGCGGCACCGACCACATCGCGGTCGTCTCCGGCACACCGGGCGAGACGGCGCTGGTGCGCGTGCACTCGGAGTGCCTCACGGGCGAGGCGTTCGGCTCGCAGAAGTGCGAGTGCGGTCCGCAGCTGCAAGCCGCTCTCGAGCGCATCGACCAGGAGGGCGGCGTGGTCATCTACATGCGCGGCCATGAAGGACGAGGCATCGGGCTGATCAACAAGCTGCGTGCGTACGCCCTGCAGGAGGAGGGCCTCGACACCGTCGACGCCAACCTCGCCCTCGGGCTGCCAGCCGACGCCCGCGAGTACGCGGCGGCCGCGGGGATCCTCACGGATCTCGGCATCTCGAAGGTGCGGCTGCTCACGAACAACACCGACAAGGTCGAGAAGCTGCGCGCCCTCGGCCTGGACGTGGTGGAGCAGGTGCCCCTGATCGTCGGCGTCGGCCCGAACAATCACCAGTACCTCGAGACCAAGCGCGACCGCATGGGTCACATCATCGGCGCGGCGGAACTCGCCGAAGCCCTCGGAAAGGACAACGCATGAGCGGCGCCGGAGCCCCCACCCCGACCACCCCGATCGACGGCAGCGGACTGCGCGTCGTCGTGATCGCAGGCACGTGGCACGAGACGATCTCGAACGGCCTGATCGCCGGTGCGCAGCGCGTGCTCGACGAGGCAGGCGCCGCGCACACCCTGGTGCGAGTGCCGGGCTCGTTCGAGCTCGCGGTCGCGGCTCAGGCGGCATTCGCCGGAGGAGCGGATGCCGTGGTCGCTCTCGGCGTGATCATCCGCGGCGGCACCCCGCACTTCGAGTACGTGTCGGCGGCGACGACCGACGGACTGAGCCGGGTGGCGCTGGATGCCGGCAGGCCCGTCGGCTTCGGCGTGCTGACCCTCGACGACGAGAAGCAGGGCCTCGACCGCGCGGGCCTCGAGGGCTCGAAGGAGGACAAGGGCGCTGAGGCAGCGGACGCCGCCCTGCGCACGGCTCAGGTGATCCGCGCGCTGCGCGGCTGACGCATCCAGCGAGAACGGCCGGGCCTTCGCGCCGCACGCGGCAGACCGGCTAGCCTGGGGTCATGGAGACCCTGCGCCACATCGTCCTTCTCGTGCACCTCATCGGCTTCGCCGTGCTGTTCGGAGCATGGGCGGTGCAGGCCTTCGGCGGCAAGCGCGAGATCACGCGTCTGATGCACATCGGCATCTCGATCGCCGCCGTCGCAGGACTCGCTCTCGCGGCGCCGTGGGGTCTGCCCGACGGCGCCGAGATGAACTACGCGAAGATCGGCACCAAGCTCGTCGTGCTGCTGATCATCGGCGCGTTCCTCGGCATCGGCCAGGCTCGCCAGCGCAAGAGCGGCCACGTGCCCCCCGCGCTGTTCTGGGGCATCGGTCTTCTGACGCTGGTGAACGCGGGCATCGCCGTCATCTGGTGACGCGCCGTCCGCGCTGGGCTGCGTGAGCAACTAGACTCCGGGAGGTTCTGACGACCGCTCACCGGAGGAGCAGCACATGACAACGACCACCGCCCCGGCCAACCCGCGCTCGCGGGTGATCCTGGCCAGCCTCGTCGGCACGACGATCGAGTTCTACGACTTCTACGTCTACGCGACGGCTGCGGTGCTCGTGTTCCCCGTGCTGTTCTTCCCCACCGGGAACGACACCACGTCTCTTCTCGCATCGTTCGGCGTGTTCGGTGCCGCGATGATCGCGCGCCCCATCGGGGCCGTCGTCTTCGGTCACTTCGGCGACAAGTTCGGCCGCAAGGCCACCCTGGTCGCCTCTCTGCTCACGATGGGCATCGCGACGTTCCTGATCGGACTGCTCCCGACGTTCCAGCAGATCAACTGGTGGGCTGCTCTGCTGCTGCTGGTGCTTCGGCTCGCCCAGGGCTTCGCCCTCGGCGGCGAGTGGTCGGGAGCGGCCCTGGTCGCGACGGAGAACGCCCCGGCAGGCAAGCGCGCCTGGTACGGCTCCTTCCCGCAGCTGGGCGCCCCGCTCGGCTTCATCATCGCCAACGGCATCTTCCTCGGCATCAACGCCCTGCTCCCCCACGAGTCCGACCCCACCCTGAAGTCCGAGGCCTTCCTCAGCTGGGGATGGCGCGTGCCGTTCCTCTTCTCGGCCGTCATGGTGATCATCGGCCTCTGGGTGCGTCTGAAGCTCGTCGAGTCCGAGACGTTCACGCGGGCCGCCGACACGGGCCGCATCCGCAAGCTTCCCCTCGCGACGGTCTTCCGCCACCACTGGAAGCAGCTGATCCTCGGCACGTTCATCATGCTGGCGACGTATGTGCTGTTCTACCTGATGACGAACTTCACGCTGGCGTACGGCACCAAGCCCGCATCGCTCGAGCTCGCGTCGGCCGCAGCGCAGAAGGCCGCGGAGGCCGCGGGGAAGCCGTTCGACCCGACCGCGTTCGCCGAGCAGTTCTACCCCGGCCTCGGCTTCGGCTACACCCAGTTCGTGATCATGCAGATCGTCGGCGTCGTGTTCTTCGGCATCTTCACGCTCCTGTCGGGCCCGTGGGCCGACCGCATCGGCCGCCGCAAGCTGCTGCTGTGGGTGACCGGGGCCATCATCGCCTTCGGCCTCACCTTCGGGCTCTTCCTGGCTCCGCAGGGCGACCCGGCTCTGACCACGGCTGTCGTGCAGGGCTTCCTGATCCTCGGCTTCCTGCTGATGGGCGCCACGTTCGGTCCCATGGGCGCCCTGCTGCCCGAGCTGTTCCCGACCAATGTGCGCTACTCGGGATCGGCGATCGCCTACAACGTGTCATCGATCCTCGGCGCCGCGGTCGCTCCCCTGATCGCCGTCGAGCTGTGGCGGATCGGTGACGGCTCACCGTGGCTCGTGGGCGTCTACCTCTCGGCGATGGCCGTGCTGACGTTCATCGCCCTCTGGCTCTCTCCCGAGACCAAGGACCACGACTACGAGGCGGATCTCGGGGTCGCTGCCCAGTCCTGAGGCCGCCGGGCGATCACCCGAGGAGAAACGCGTCGACGGCGGCGATCGTCGCGGCGTTCTCGCGGTGCAGGATTCCCCGGATGCCCACGGCCGCCGCGCCGTCGATGGACATCCGCCGATCGTCGACGAAGAAGACGTCAGCGGGGTCGGCGCCCATCCTGCGCAGCGCCTCGCGGTACGCGCGGGGGTCGGGCTTGTTCACGCCCTGCTCGTGGCTGTAGCAGATCGGGTCGAAGATGCTCGAGAAGCCGAAGCGCCGCTCCTCCTCCTCGCGCGCGCCGTCTGCCGAGTTGGAGAGGATCGCGACGCCGGCCCGAGGCGCCAGCGACCGGGCGTACTCGATCAGCTCGGTGTTCGCCGTGCCGCAGTAGGCGTCCCAGAAGTCAGCCCGCATCGCATCGCTGTCATCCGGTTCGAGATCGAGCGCCACTGCCAGACGCTGCCAGAAGACGGCCTCGTGCCCGGCGGTGATGTCGATCGGCGGCAGATCGGCACCCTCGACTCGCGCGTCGAACTCTGGCCGCTCCAGCCCTGTGCGCTCACACCATCGAGACCACCACTGGTCCTGCCAGGCGTCGTCGTCGACGATCTCGAGAACGCCGCCGATGTCGAACAGGATCCACTTCCTCGCGGGCATGGGCACCATCCTAGGGAGCGCCTACAAGCAGTCAGAACCTGGCGGTGACCTTTCGCTCCGCCCCGTCTAGCGTCATCTCGCCGCCATAGGGCAGGATCCACTGCGGACGCGTGTGGCCGAATGGCACGCCGACGCACACCACGGCATCCGGGTTGTACCGGCCGACCGTCTCGAGTACGACATGGCGCTGCGCGTCGCGCAGCGAGGCCTTCTCGGCCTCCGTCGGAAGCACGTCGAAGGAGCTCACCGCGGGGCGCGCGAAGAGCACCCCGGCCACGGCGGCCAGCAGTCCTCGCTCGCCGTAGGCGCGAAGCTGCTCGGCGACCCGATGCGGAGGGGTGAGCCGCTCGCTGGTCTCGAGCAGCAGGATCGTGCCGGCGAGCTCCTCGTTCGACGGCATCCGGTCGGCGAGGGCGAGCTGGTTCACGACCTCCAGGCAGCCGCCCCAGGTGCGCGCCGTCACCGCGGCAGAGGGGCCGGCCCACGTCCACGGCTCGGTCGGCTCGCGGTCGCCGTACTCGGTCAGGGCGGCAGGGTCGTCCCAGTGCCGCCCGAAGTCCTCCGACTCCCCCGGCTCGGTGATCTCGACCTCGCCGCCGTCGAGCAGCGCCGCGCGCAGCGAGCGCAGGTGCACGTCGTCGACCGCGGGGCCGGGGCCGAGATGCACCTGAGTGGATCCGCCGTAGAAGCCGGCGACGCCGTTGCGCCACAGCCAGTTCAGGATGTTGGTGTTGTCGCTGTACCCGAGGAACGGCTTGGGATCCGCTGCGGCCAGCGCCGCATCGAGGTGAGGAGTGACGAGGATCTGGTCGCTGCCGCCGATGGTGGCCAGGATCGCCCGGATGCCCTGATCGGCGAGCGCCGTGTTCACGTCGGCTGCCCGTGCTTCGGGGCTTGCATCGAGCTGCCGCGTGGTCGGGTACTCGATCGGCGTCAGACCGGTGATCTCGTGCAGACGCCGCATGGCCTGATCGTGCACCTCGGGGCCTGCGGCGGGAGCGGCGAAGGCTGGTGAGAGGACGGCGACGCGGTCGCCGGGCTGGAGCTTGGCGGGGGTCAGCATCCGTCCATCCTGTCGCCATCCGCGGGCGAACAGGTGACGCATAAGCCGCGCGGCGCAGAATGGGACCGGTCCCCATCCCCGAAGAAGGTCCTCATGTCTCGCACGGCGCCGTCACGCCGACGCGGGCGCGGCGCGCAGCCGGACGGCCCGCGCGCGACGTTCCGCCAGCTGCTCCCGTTCCTGTTCGAGCACAAGAAGGTGCTCATCGTCGTCGCTGTGCTCAGCATCATCGGCGCTGCGGCCTCACTGGTGCAGCCGCTGCTGGTCGGACAGGTCATCGACCGGGTGCAGAAGGGCGACGGGCTCGGCTCGCTGGTCTGGCTGCTGATCGGCTTCGTGATCATCGCCTCGATCATCTCGGGCTACCAGCACTACCTGCTGCAGCGCACCGGCACGGCGGTCGTCTACTCCAGTCGCCGCAAGCTCATCGCCCGCATCCTGCACCTTCCGATCAGCGAGTTCGATGCACGGCGCACGGGCGACCTGGTCTCGCGCGTCGGCACCGACACGACGCTGCTGTACGCGGTGCTCACCCAGGGACTCGCGGATGCGGTGGGCAGTGCGATCCTGTTCGTCGGCGCGCTCATCGCCATGCTGATCATCGACCCGCTTCTTCTGCTGCTCATCGTGCTCGTGATCGGGGCGTCGGTGGTCGTGGTCGTGCTGCTGAGCGGGCGGATCCGCACCGCATCGGCCGCGCAGCAGCAGAAGGTGGGAGAGCTGGCATCCGGAGTCGAACGCGGCATCTCGTCGATCCGCACGGTGCGCGCGTCTGGCGCCACCGAGCGCGAGACGACGGCGGTCGAGGGCATCGCCGGCGAGGCGTACGGCCTCGGCGTGCGCATCGCGAAGATCTCGTCGATGGTCGTTCCCGTGGCGGGCATCGCCCTGCAGCTGTCGTTGCTCGTGGTGCTGGGCGTGGGCGGTTTCCGCGTGGCGTCGGGGGCGCTCACGATCGCGTCGCTCGTGACCTTCGTCATGTTCCTGTTCATGCTCGTGATGCCCCTCGGGCAGGCGTTCGGCGCGATCACCTCGGTCAATCAGGCGCTGGGCGCTCTGGGCCGCATCCAGGAGGTGCTCGACCTGCCGACCGAGACGCAGGGCGATGAGCCGGATGCCGACGCGACCGCCGCCGCCGTCGTCGGCGCCCCGGCGATCGAGTTCCGCGACGTGCGCTTCCGCTACCCCGACGCCGTGATCGCCGCCCGCGAGGCTGCGGCTCGCGAGGCGCAGAGCCTGCTGGTCGATGCGCATCTGGAGCGTCCGGCCGATGGCGACCAGGCAGAGGTCGACCGCGACGTGCTGAAGGGCGTCTCGTTCGCCGTCCCGCGTGGCGCCCGCGTGGCGCTGGTCGGCCCGAGCGGTGCGGGCAAGAGCACGATCCTCTCGCTCATCGAACGCTTCTACGACCCGACCGGTGGATCGATCCGCCTCGCCGGTCACGACGTGCGCACGTATCCGCGCGAGCAGCTGCGGGCGCAGTTCGGCTACGTCGAGCAGGATGCTCCGACGCTCGCCGGCACCCTGGGCGAGAACCTGCGGCTGGCGGCGCCGGATGCCACGGATGCCGACTGCGAGCGCGTGCTGCGCTCGGTCAACCTCGGCGACGTGCTCGAGCGCAGCCCTCTCGCCCTGAACGCTCCCGTCGGCGAAGACGGGGTGATGCTCTCGGGCGGCGAGCGTCAGCGGCTCGCGATCGCGCGCGCCCTGCTGACCGAGGCACCGATCCTGCTGCTCGACGAGTCGACCTCGTCGCTCGACGGGGTGAACGAGCAGCGCATGCGCGAGGCCATCGACGCCGCTGCCGCCGACCGCACGCTCGTCGTCATCGCCCATCGCCTGTCGACCGTCGTCGACAGCGACCTGATCGTCGTGCTTCAGGGCGGGGTCGTCGTCGGCCAGGGCACGCACGCCGAGCTCATCGAGTCGACTCCGCTGTACCGCGACCTCGCCCGGCATCAGCTTCTGGTGTGACCGGCGAGCTGCGGGCACCCGGCTGACTGTGAGGCCGGCGGGCTCAGCGCTCGAGAACGGTCACCTGCACAGCGTCTTTGCCTGCCCGCTTGGCGCGGTACATCGCGGCATCAGCAGCGGCGACGACCTCGTCTGCTGAAGGCGTGTCGGCCCCGGGAGCCGGCCGCAGGTGCACGGCCCCCACGCTCGCCGAGAGGTGCGACCCCGCGGCGGCGCCGTCCAGCGGCTCTCGCACCACGTTCCGCACTCGCTCGGCGAAATGCTCCGTCGATCCCTCGTCCATCCCGCTCGTGGCGATGAGGAACTCGTCACCGCCGAGCCTGGCCACGGTGTCGCCCATGCGGCACACACTCCGCAAGCGCGACGCGACGATGCGCAGCACCTCGTCTCCGACGCCGTGCCCGAGCCTGTCGTTGATGGCCTTGAACCCGTCGAGGTCGAGGAAGAGCACGGCGCATGGCTCGCCGGCTTCCTCGGCACGGCGCAGCATGCGCTGCAGGCGCTCTGCGAACAGCACGCGATTCGGAAGCCCGGTCAGACCGTCATGCAGGGCGTGATGCTGCAGCTGGTCGCTCAGCCTCAGGTGGTCGACCACCCGCTCGGCCTGGGCGGCGAGGGCTCGCAGGCTCTCGAGCTCGTCGGCCTCGAGCGAGCGGGCACGACGGAACCAGCAGTGGATCTCTCCGAGGATGACGGTGCGCTCCCCCGTGTTGCGGACGATCGGGGTGGTCACCAGGGCCTCGATGCCTGCCGCCCGCAGAGCGTCGACGTCCTCCGGGACCAAATCGGCCATCTCCGCGGCATCACGGCAGACGAGCTGCCGGCCGGATGCAGCCGGCCGGCCGTCGAGCACCACTCCCGCGGGTGAATCGCCCCACTGTCGCACCGCGGCGTCCGCGCCCTCCGAGCTGTCGACGATCCTCACGGCCGTCCATGCAGCAGCGGTGGCCCTGGCCGCAGCGGTCACGAGTGTGTCCCCCAGATCGGCGAGCCCGTTCGCCACCGCCAGCGCGCTGGTGGCGTCCTGCAGAAGCACGAGCCGGCGATGGGCGAGTTCGGCCTCGCGTCGCGCCGCCACCAGCTCCCTCTCGAACGCGGCTCGCGCGGTGGTCTCCACCGCGGCCACGTACGCGACGGGCCGGCCTTCGCCGTCGTGACGCAGCTCGGCGCCCACGAGCGCCGCGCGTCGCGTGCCCGCCTCATCCCGGATCTCGAGCATCACCTCTCGCAGGCGTCCTGTCTCGAGCAGTCTCGGCATCACCTGGGTCTCGTACAGCATGCGCGAGGGCGCGGTGAGCCACTCCACGATGTTGCGTCCGCGCAGCCCGCGATCGCCGGTCACCCCGCCAAGGCCGAGCCACACCTGCATCCCCATGTTGTGAGAGAGGATCGTGCCGTCGACGCCCAGCACGAACACCGCGACCGGCGTGTGCTCCAGCAGATCGAGGGAATCGTCCAGGCGGGCCCCGGTCACAGCGCCCGGCTGATCTGCTCAGCGACCAGATCGGGTTCGGTCAGGTGCACGAAGTGACCGGCGGAGTCGAGGCGCACCAGCGTGCACTGCGCGATGCGCCCGCTGAGGTACTCGCCGATGTGCGGCGGGCAGATGATGTCACCCACCGACTGCACGACCGTGGTGGGCACCGAGATCTCGCCCAGCCTGTGCCGCACGTCGCTGAGGAACACCACACGCGCGAAGTGCGTCGCCACCTCGTGGGCCGTGGTGGCGAAGAGATCGCGCACGCGCTCCGTGACCTCGGGAAGGTCGTCACGGGCGGTGACGGCAGGGGCCAGCGATGCCGCCCAGCCGGGCTGATTGGTCTCGATCGCAGCGAGCAGATCGAGGACGTCCTCACGGTCGAAGCCGCCGATGTAGTCGCCGTCGTTCAGGTACCTCGGCGAGGGGCAGATCATGATGAGCTGTGAGAACAGATCGGGGCGGCGGATCGACGCCAGAGCGCCGATCATGCCGCTGACCGAATGCCCCACGAACACCACGTCTCGCGCTCCGGCCGCGTCGATCACCTCGATGAGATCGTCGGCGTACCCGTCGAGCGAGTCGTATCGCCGGGCGTCGTATGCCGAGATGTCCGACCGGCCCGACCCGACGTAGTCGAACAGCACGACCCGATGATCATCGGCGAAGCGGTCGGCGACCGCCCGCCAGGTCGTCTGATCGGTGCCGTAGCCATGACCGAAGACCATCACAGGCGCGCCCTCTGCCCCCGTGATCGTGACGGCGTTGCGTCGCACGACATCGACGCCTGTGCGGCCGGTCGTGGATGCATCCGCCGAAGTCGGGGAGCTGATGTGCATCACGTGCCCTCCTCTGAGCTCACGCCCGAGGATACCGAAGAAGCTCGAGCGCTCAGCGCGCGGCGTTGAGCCGGTAGCGCAGGGCCTCCAGCTCGCTGCGCAGCGCCGCGGGCAGCGCGTCGCCGAACATGGCGTAGAACTTCTCCGTCGAGTCCGCCTCGGCGAGCCAGGCGTCGATGTCGACGTCGAACAGCTCATCGAGATCGGCGTCGGTGATATCAAGACCTTCGAGGTTGAGGTCCTCGCGCTTCGGCAGACGGCCGATCGGGCTGTCGACGGCGTCGACCTCGCCCGAGATGCGACGGATGATCCAGTCGATCACGCGCGAGTTGTCGCCGAAGCCAGGCCACAGGAAGCGGCCGTCCGCGCCGCGACGGAACCAGTTCACCTGGAAGATCCGCGGCGCACGGTCGAAGCGCAGCCCCCGGCCGACGTTCAGCCAGTGACCGAAGTAGTCGCCCATGTTGTAACCGCAGAAGGGCAGCATGGCGAACGGGTCACGGCGCAGCTCTCCGAGCGTGCCCTCGGCTGCCGCAGTGCGCTCCGACGAGATCGTCGAGCCGATGAAGACGCCATGGCTCCAGTCGGTCGCCTCGACGACGAGTGGCACGTTGCTCGCACGGCGGCCGCCGAACAGGATGACGTCGAGCGGCACGCCCTCTGGGTTCTCCCAGTCGTCGGCGATCTGCGGGCACTGCGCCGCCGCGACCGTGAACCGCGAGTTGGGGTGCGCGGCCGGGCCCTCGGACTGGGGAGTCCACGGCTTGCCCTGCCAGTCGATGAGCTCGGCCGGAGGAGTGTCGGTGAGCCCCTCCCACCAGACGTCGCCGTCGGGGCGCAGAGCGACGTTCGTGAAGATCGTGTTCCCCCACAGCGTCTCGACGGCCGTCACGTTGGTGGACTCGCCGGTGCCCGGCGCGACGCCGAAGAAGCCGGCCTCGGGGTTCATCGCGTACATGCGCCCGTCTTCGCCGGGACGGATCCAGACGATGTCGTCGCCCAGCGTCTCGACCTTCCAGCCGGGAATGGTCGGGCGCAGCATGGCAAGGTTGGTCTTTCCGCAGGCCGAGGGGAAGGCGGCGGCGACGTGGTGCGCGCGGCCCTGGGGGTCGGTGACGCGGATGAGCAGCATGTGCTCTGCCAGCCAGCCCTCGTCGCGCGCGATCACGGAGGCGATGCGCAGCGCGAAGCACTTCTTGGCGAGGATGGCATTGCCGCCGTAACCGGAGCCGTAGGAGTAGACCTCGAGCGTTTCGGGGAAGTGCACGATGTACTTCTCGTCGTTGCACGGCCACTCGACATCGGGCTCGCCCGGCTCGAGCGGAGCGCCCACCGAGTGGACGGTCTTGACCCACGGGGCACCATCGGCGATCTGGCGGGTGACCGCGTCGCCGACGCGGGTCATGATGCCGATGGATGCCACGGCGTAGGCGCTGTCGGTGACCTGCACGCCGATGTGCGACAGCTTGCCACCCACGGGCCCCATCGAGAAGGGGACGACGTACATCGTGCGTCCGCGCATCGAGCCCTCGAACAGGCCGTTCAGCGTCTCGCGGATGACGGCGGGGTCGGCCCAGTTGTTGGTCGGCCCGGCGTCGCTCTCATTCTCGGACGCGATGAACGTGCGCCCCTCGGTGCGGGCGACATCGCTGGGGTGCGAGCGGGCGAGGTACGAACCGGGGCGCCACTCGGGGTTGAGCTTGATGAGCTTGCCCTCGTCGACGAGCTCGTGCAGCAGCGCGTCGTTCTCCGCGCGCGACCCGTCGATCCAGTGCACCCGCTCGGGCTGGGTCAGCGCGGCGATGCCGTCGACCCACGCGCGCAGCTCGGCCATCGCCGGAGTGTCGTACGCGGGCACGTCCCCGTAGCTCCGCGCCGGCGCGGCGGATGCTGTCTGCGGGGTGAACGTCTCGGCGAGTGCCATGTGTGAGCTCCTTCAAGCATTGCGGTATCTCTATCTTCCGCGAGGTTTTGCGCTGTTTGCGGCGCAATCGGCTTGAAAGAAAATGCAAAGTTTCGGATATGATCAAGGAATGGCCACCAGCGGACTTGAACTCAGCACTCTCGGGCATCGCATCCGGCATCACCGCACCGCGAGGAATCTCACGCTCGACGAGCTGGGTGCGAAGGTCGGCATCGCCGGCTCGCAGCTGAGCCTCATCGAGAACGGCAAGCGCGAGCCGAAGCTCTCGCTGCTGCAGGCCATCGCCGAGGCGTGCGGCACCGATGTCGCGGACCTGATCTCGGGAGAGCCGCCGAACCGGCGCGCGGCCCTCGAGATCGAGCTGGAACGGGCGCAGTCGAGTCCCATCTTCCGCCAGCTCGGCATCGCCGGTGTCCGCGTCTCGAAGACCATGAGCGACGAGACCATCGAGGCGATCCTCGGATTGCACCGTGAGCTGCATCGCCGGGAGACCGAGGCGATCGCGACTCCGGAGGAGGCGCGCCGCGCCAATACAGAGATGCGCCTCACCGCCCGGGCGCGCGACAACTACCTGCCCGAGATCGAGGCTCTCGCCGAGAAGCATCTCAAGGCCGCCGGCCACGTGTCAGGCGCGCTCACGCACCGCACGGTGACGCTGATGGCAGCCAAGCTCGGCTTCGAGCTGATCTACGCCGACGACCTGCCGCACTCGACGCGCTCGATCACCGACCTCGAGCACGGCCGCATCTACCTTCCCCCTGCCTCCATCCCGGGCGGCCACGGCCTGCGATCCATGGCCCTCCAGGCCATGGCGCACCGGATACTCGGTCACACGCCCCCGACCGACTACGCCGACTTCCTGCAGCAGCGCCTGGAGATCAACTACTTCGCCGCGTGCTGCCTCATCCCCGAGACAGCCGGCGTCGCGTTCCTGCAGCAGGCGAAGAAGGATCGCAACCTGGCCGTCGAGGACTTCCGCGACGCGTTCGGCGTCACGCACGAAGCCGCCGGCATGCGCATGACCAACCTGATGACCCATCACCTGGACATGCGGCTGCACTTCCTGCGCGTCGATGAGACCGGCGCCATCACCCGGGTCTACGAGAACGACGACCTGCCGCTGCCGATGGACGTCACGGGGGCGGTGGAGGGTCAGCCCGCGTGCCGGCGGTTCGGCGCGCGCGCCGCCTTCGAGCAGCGCAACCGCACCACCGAGCACTACCAGTACACCGACACTCCATCGGGCACGTTCTGGTGCGCCACGCAGACCGGCTCATCGACCGACGGGGGCTTCTCCGTCACCGTCGGCGTGCCGTTCGACGATGCGCGCTGGTGGCGCGGTCGCGAGACGCAGAACCGCGCGCAGTCGACGTGTCCCGACGAATCGTGCTGCCGCCGCGCCTCAGCCTCCGTCAGCCAGAGGTGGGAAGGGCGCGCCTGGCCGAGTGCGCGCGTGCACACGCACATGTTCCGTCCACTCCCTCGTGGTGCGTTCCCCGGCGTCGACGACAGCGAGGTGTACGCGTTCCTCGACAGCCACGCCGGCGAGTGATGCGTCGCTGAGCGCGCTCAGCCGACTCGCGGGCGCACGGTGAGCGTCTGCGAGACGGTGCCGAGCGGTCCGTTCTCATCGCTGAGCACCGATTCGGTGAGACCGGTGCCGTCGGAGCCGAACGACACCGAGGTATCGAGGCCGAACCATTCGCCGGCGGGCTCGCGGAAGATGCTGGCCGTCAGGTCGACGTTCGGGTAGAGCGCGGCCTCGGGCGCGACACGCGTGGCGATGCCGTTGGCGAAGTCGGTCATGCCCAGCATCCGGGCCCGGTTCGAGACCGGCTCATCGGCGAGAAGCGGATGCCGGGGGCGGATCCAGCAACGAGCACGCCCTGGTGCGATGTGCTCGCGCCTGGCGTCGATCGAGCGGATCGCGCCGCCGGGCCAGACGTCTGCCGGCGACCACTCCGGCAGCGTCTCGCGCGGCGGCATCTGCGGCAGAGGGCTGCCGGAGAGCGCCGATGTGTCACCCTGCTGCAGCATCCAGGCGCGAAGCACGAGCGCCGCGCGGCCGCCATGCGTGAGCGTCGCCTCGACCAGTTCGATCGTGCGCCCGGGCCGCAGCACGCGCACGTCGACGTCGAACGCGTCCATGGGGATCACGCCGAGTATGTCGAAGTTCGTCCTGGCGAGCGCCAGGGGCGTCTCCGGCCGGCGTCGGCCGTGCTCGGCTTCGACCAGATGGGCGAGCAGGCCGAGCACGGGAGCGACGTGCTGCTCATCGGGATTCCACGCCCCGCCGACGTGCTGGGTGGGTTCGAAAGAGGTCTCGGACAGGCGCAGGAAGTAGCTCGGCACCCGTCCATCATGCCAAGGCACGGGATCGACGTCGGAGATGCCGGACGGGCCGAGCAGACGACGGCGCGTCCCGGCGGGACACGCCTCGGGCAGGGCATCCGGTCCAAGGATTCCGACGGGACTGACGGACGCGTGACGACCGGCGGCGGCTCAGTCGCCGACGAAGCGCGTGAACCGCGCGAGGGCGGATGCCGCTGCCGCGGGGTCCGCATCCGGATCGAACAGCTCGGCCGGCGCCCCTCGCGTGGCATCGGCGTGCGACCAGACCCCGGCCACGCGGCCCCGCTCGACGAGCGTCGGACGGACCATGCCGTTCTTGCCCGGCCCGACGGTGTCGAGCCGATGGGCATCGCACACAGGGGTGCGGTCGGCGTACGAGATGTAGTACTCGTCGAATGCCGGCAGCGCGAACGCCGTCGCCTCGTCGAGGCTTCGCCGGGGTGCGCGCAGCGCGGCGAAGAGGCCGTGGTCGACCTCGCGGACCCGGCCGGCCGCGCGTTCGGCCGCATCATGCGCTGCTCCGATGGTCAAACCCGACCACCACGCGAAATCTCGCACGCCGGCCGGTCCGTGACCGTCGACGTAGCGCACGAACAGCTCGGCGAGCGGATCGTCGGGATGCGCCGGTGCGGCGATCCACTCCTCGACGGCGACGAACCGCTGCTCGCGCGCGATCGGGCCTCTTCCTCCGGACGACCGCCCTCCCTCGATCGGGCCCTGGCAGATGAGTCCGGCGACGGTGAGCGCGAAGAGCAGATGGACGCCCCGTTGCCCCGTCGGATCGATGCCCGCCGACTGCAGAAGGGCGAAGATCTCGGCTCTCGTGCATCCGCCGTCGCGCGCAGACGGACCGATGACTCTCCAGGCGGCGTCGAGCACGTCTCCGTCGATCCCCAGTGCGCGGTGCCGCCCTGCGGCCTGCTGCCGCTGACGATCGGCGGTCACCGAGAGCACCCACGCGAGATCGCGAGCGGGGATGATGTGCAGGGTGCCGCGCTGCGTCCACGCGCGCACCAGCTCTCCCCGCGCGAACGCCGCGTCGGCGGCATCGAGAGTGGGCGATTTCCTGGTGCGCACGCCCAGCGCCCATCGGCCAGCCAGGAGGTCCTGGCTCTGCACGGCCAGCATGTGCCGTGCCGCGTCGACGATCGTCGCCGCAGGCGCGGTCAGCCGGTGCGAGCTCAGGCGGGCAGCGAGAAGGCCGCGGGGATCCATATCTCCATGATCGCCCGCGGCCTCCGTCCGTCGCCAGTGCGATCAGGCGTGCAGCGTGACCTCGCGACGTGCGGGCAGCACGACCGGATGCGTTCCCGCCATCACCTCGAGCACGCGCACGACCTGGCACGAGTAGCCGTACTCGTTGTCGTACCAGACGTAGAGCACGACGTCCTTGTCGTTCGCGATGGTCGCGAGACCGTCGACGATGCCCGCGCGGTGCGAGCCGACGAAGTCTGTCGAGACGACCTCGGGGCTCTCGACGTAGTCGATCTGCTGACGCAGCTTGGAGTGCAGCGAGGCCCGACGCAGGTAGTCGTTGAGCTCGTCCTTGGTGGCGGGGTTCTCGAGCGTGAGGTGCAGCACAGCCAGCGACACGTCGGGCGTCGGCACGCGGATCGCGGAGCCGGTGAGCTTGCCCGCGAGCTGCGGCAGCGCTCGCGAGACGGCCTTCGCGGCACCGGTCTCGGTGATGACCATGTTCAGCACCGCCGAACGGCCGCGGCGGTCGCCCTTGTGGAAGTTGTCGATCAGGTTCTGATCGTTCGTGAACGAGTGCACGGTCTCGACGTGACCGCGGACGATGCCGTAGGCCTCGTCCATGGCGGCGAGAACAGGGGTGATCGCGTTGGTCGTGCAGGATGCGGCCGACAGGATGCGGTCGCCGGGCTCGATGGTGCCGTCGTTGATGCCGTGCACGATGTTCTTCAGCTCGCCCTTGCCGGGGGCGGTGAGCAGAACGCGGGCTGCGCCCTTCGCCTGCAGGTGGCGGCTGAGACCTTCTTCGTCGCGCCAGCGGCCGGTGTTGTCGACGATGATCGCGTCGTCGATGCCGTACGCGGTGTAGTCGACGGTGGCCGGGTCGTCGGAGTAGATCATCTGGATGCGGTTTCCGTTGGCGATGATCTGCGAGTTCTCCTCGTCGACCGTGACCGTGCCGGCGAAGCGGCCGTGCACCGAGTCGCGCAGCAGCAGCGACGCCCGCTTCACGATGTCGTTGTCAGAGCCGCGGCGCACGACGATGGCGCGCAGGCGCAGGCCGCTGCCGCCGCCGGTGTGGGCGATGATGATGCGGGCGAGCAGGCGTCCGATGCGACCGAAGCCGTACAGGACCACGTCGACGGGCTCGGACAGCTCGGCGCCGAGGGCGGGAGCGAGCGTGTTCCGCAGGTAGACGGCGAGGTCGTCGCCGCTCTCGGCGTGGCCCTCGATGAGGCGGGCGACGTCGAGAGACGAGGCGCCGGGCGCCAGGTCGCGAAGTGCCTCGAGCACGGCGAGCGTGTCGGTGAGGGCGATCTGCTGATGGCCGAGCTGAGCCACCCGCTCGTGCACCTCGAGGATGCCGGTGGTCGAGAGACCGAGCAGCCGGTGCCCGTGCAGCGATGTCACGACATCGCGCTCCCGGTTGAGTCCGCCGATGAGCGGGATCATCCGCTCTGCCAGCTCTTCACGTGCCTTCCAGTCGTCGCGGTGTGTCACGACATCGTCCATGTGCGTCCTTGCGTGATGCTCGAGCGCCATCGGGTCAGGCGCTGCGGTGATTGAGGGGGGCGGATCCGCCTCAATCAGGCTAAAGGGTGGCGTTCGGAGCGAGAGGACGATTCCGGCATGCAGAATCGGCCAGACTGTCTCTGAGTCATGAAACCCGATTCTTAACGAACGAGCTGAACAGATGATCACCGATTTCTCCCTTCTCGAACTGGCCCTGCTGGCCCTCGCCGCCCTCGGTGCCGGCGTCATCAACACGGTCGTCGGGTCGGGGAGCCTGATCGTCTTCCCCACCCTGCTGGCGCTCGGGCTGCCGCCGGTGGCCGCGAACATGGCCAACACGGTCGGCCTGGCGATCGGCAACATCGGCGGGGTCGTCGGCTATCGCCGGGAGCTGCGAGGGCACTGGCGGCCGCTGCTGCCGCTCGTGATGCTCACCGCGATCGGCGCGGTCATCGGCGCTCTGGCACTGCTCGTGCTGCCGGCCGAGGTCTTCCGCATCGTCGCTCCCGTGCTGATCGTGATCGGCTGCGCTCTCGTCGCGATCCAGCCCCTGATGAACCGCCGCTCGATCGTGTCACGGCCGGGCGGCCTGTGGCCTGGCTGGCTGCAGTTCCCGCTCATCTTCGGCACCGGTGTCTACGGTGGCTACTTCGGCGCGGCGCAGGGTGTGCTGATCGTGGGCTTCCTCGAGCTCACCACGGGAGAGAACCTGCAGCGCGTCAACGCCATGAAGAACGTGCTGCAGACTGTCGCGGGCGCGGTGGCGAGCGTGATCTTCATCTTCGCGGGCCCGCTGCCGTGGGTCGCGATCGCGACGATCGCGGTCGGATCGCTGGCCGGCTCCGCGCTGGGCGCCATGATCGGCCGCCGCCTGCCCGGCTGGCTGCTGCGCGCCCTGATCATCGTGATCGGCGCGATCGCGGTGGTCGCCCTGCTGTCGTGAATCGCCGGCGCCGGCGAGGCGTCAGGCCAGGGCATCCCGCTGCGAGGTGTCGCCGACGGCATCCGACGGCGTGACCGCGACGCTCACCGTGCGCAGGAACACGATGATCCAGCTGAAGATGAGCACACCGGCGATCAGCTCGACGGCGGTGAGGTTGTAGTAGCCGGTGGCGAAGAACACGCCGAGCAGTGCGACCACCCCGACGTAGATGTAGCCGAGAGCGTAGAACACCTTCGGCAGGCCCGGCAGCAGCTTCGGCAGCGCGCACACGAGCAGCGCGTACACGACCGCCATGCCGGTGGCGACCGTGTTGTGCAGGACGAAGAACCGGTCGACGGGGAACACGCCCACGAGTGCGAGGAAGATGCCCACGATCACGAGTCCGCCCCGGGTGAGCCGGCGTGAGCGGCGCTCTGCCGGCGAGCCGAAGGGCAGACCCGCTGTGGCGTAACGCGCGATGGTCGTGACGATGGTGCCCGACAGGATCAGGGTGACGTTGAACGCGGGCGCCGCGCTGTTGCTGCTCTGCCCCAGCGCCGAGAGGTTGTTCTGCCACCACTGGGGATCGCTCGACGTGAGCATCGCCGAGAACGCCCCGACGACGAGGAAGATCGCGAGGTCCATCGACAGCGACATCGGCGTCAGCCTCAGCGCCCCGAGGAAGGCCACGTATGCCGTGAGCGCGAAGGCGACGCCGACGAGGATCGCGCCGGGGAACGGGTAGACGGGGGCCCCGATGAAGCTGAGCTCGAGCAGCTGCGCGATGCCGAGCCACCCGAGCAGGGCGATCGAGGCGTAAGCGGCGCCGATCGCGAACAGGTCGTACCAGCGCAGCCTGTCGGGCGGTCCGACGAAGCCGTCGCGCTGCTGGTCGCGGCTGCCTCCGTCCGGGCGCACCGCGAGCCGCCCGAGAGCGAAGGCCAGCCCCGCGACGACCGCCCCGCCGACGGCTGCGTACCAGCCGATCGACCCCGGTCCGGTGATCGACAGCTGCGATCCGGCGAAGATCAGCCACGAGATCGGGAATCCGAGGATGAACGCCGCTGCACCGGCGATCAGCGCGGCGGTCTCGATCGATTCGCCGGATCGCGCGAGGCGCCTGACGACCTTCAGCGCCGTCGCGGCGCGGACTCTCAGCTCTCGCATTCGCGTTCGACCGCCCTCAGCGGCCGCTCCACGCCAACTCTAGGACCAGGGTGGCCGCCGGTCCGGGATGCACGGATAGCCTGGCCTCATGCCTCACACTCTTCACGCCCGCGCCGTGCTGCTCGACATGGACGGCACGCTCGTCGACTCCACCGCCGTCGTCGAGCGGCTGTGGCTCGAGTGGGCGAAGCCGCACGGCCTCGATCCGGCGCAGGTGCTGAGTGTCGTGCACGGGCGTCAGGGGCACCAGAGCATGGCGATCATGCTCCCCGACCGCGACCACGCCATAAACCTGCGCGAGAACGACGAGATGCTGGCGCGAGAGAGCGGAGACGTCGAGGGCGTGGTCGAGATCGCGGGAGCCGCGGCCTTCCTCGACGCGCTGCGCGAGCTGCCGCACGCGATCGTCACCTCGGCGAACGTGCCGCTGATGACGGCGCGGATGCAGGCCGCCGGGCTCACCGTGCCGGCTCTGGCGATCACGGCCGAGAGCGTCACCGATTCCAAGCCCCACCCGGAGGGGTTCCTGACGGCGGCCTCGACGCTGGGCATAGATCCGGCCGACTGCGTCGTGTTCGAGGACTCCGAGGCGGGAGTCCAGGCTGGGCTCGCCGCGGGGATGCGCGTCATCGGCGTCGGTGCTCACGCTGCCTCGCACGGAGCCACCTACTCCGTCGCCGATCTCACGCAGGTGAGCGTCACCGCCGCCGAGGACGGCTTCACCCTGACGTTGTCGTGACCGTCATTCGCGGCTGAAGTCCTCGAAGATCAGGGTCGTCCGCGTCGAGCGGATCGACGGGATCGCCTGGATGTCCTCGAGCACGATGCGGCGCAGATCTCGCGCGTCGCTCGCGCGTACAAGCAGGATGACGTCGAAGTCCCCGCCGACGAGCGCCATGTGCTCGACCTCGGGGATCGCGCGCAGGCGCGCCTGCACCTCCTGCCAGCTCGCCTGCTCGATCGCGAGCATGACGTACGCGGATGCGTGGTGGCCCAGCTGCACGGGGTCGGTGCGCACCGTATAGCCCGAGATGACCCCCGTCTCGGTGAGCCGCTTGATGCGGGCGTGCGCACCGGCCCGGGAGATGTGCACGCTCTCGGCGATGTGCGTCATCGATGCGCGCGCGTCACGACGCAGCTCGGCGAGGATTGCGTGATCCGTGGCATCCAGCTCGGCCATGGCATTCCTTCGTCACATCGGAGCACTCGTTCTGTCAGTGCATCCTGACACTTTGGCTGCACCGATCGCAATAGTTGACCATTCGTTCAGGAATTTGCTGGATCGGTTGGACGACTGCAGAAGCGGAGGCATGCTGAGGGCACCACGTTCGGCAAGGAAGGCGAACCGGATGATGCATGACGATCTGCTCCCCCGTGACACTCCCGTCTGTCTGATCGACCAGAACGGCGAGGGCATGGTCGACGAGCGCTACCAGGCGCCGGACCTCGATCGGCTGCGCACCGCCTATCGCGCGCTCGTCGAAGGACGACGCCTCAACGATCAGGCCAGCGCGCTGGTCCGCCAGGGGCGGCTCGCGGTCTACCCGTCTTCGCACGGGCAGGAGGCGTGCCAGGTCGCCGCGGCGCTCGTGCTCGGCGAGCGGGACTGGCTCTTCCCCACCTATCGCGATTCGGTCGCGGTGATCGGGCGGGGCGTCTCGCCGGTCGACGCCATGGTGCTGCTCAAGGGCGACTGGCATGGCGGATACGACCCGGCCGAGCACCACGTCGCACCCCAGGCCACTCCGCTGGCGACGCAGCTGCTGCACGCCGTCGGCTTCGCGCAGGCGGCCAAGCGGCGCGGCGAGGACACCGTCGTGCTCGCGCTGTGCGGCGACGGAGCCACGAGCGAGGGCGACTTCCACGAGGCGATGAACTTCGCCGCGGTGTTCCACGTGCCCGTGGTGTTCTTCGTGCAGAACAACGAGTTCGCGATCTCGGTGCCGCTGTCGCGGCAGAGCGCCGCGCCGTCGCTCGCGCATAAGGCGATCGGATACGGGATGCCCGGTCAGCGCGTCGACGGCAATGACGTGGCGGCCGTGCTCGCGGTGCTCGGCGAGGCCGTCGAGCGCGCTCGTTCGGGCGGCGGCCCGTCGCTCGTCGAGGCCCACACGTATCGGATGCAGGCGCACACCAACGCCGACGACGACACCCGCTACCGGGAGCGTGCGGAGGTGCAGGCCTGGGTCGAACGTGATCCGCTGACCCGACTGCGCGCGCACCTCGTCGCGCAGGGCGCACTCTCCGACGAAGACGAGCAGCGCGTCGCCGAGGGCGCCGAGGGCATAGCCGCCGAGCTGCGCGCGGCGCTGAACGCCGATGCGGAGCACGATCCCGAGGATCTGTTCCGCTTCGTCACGGCCGAGCGGTCGCCGCAGCTGGAGGAGCAGTGGCGGATGCTGCAGAGCGAGCTGGAACGCGATGCCCTGACAAAGACGGGAGAACGCTCATGACCCTCGCCCACGACGTTCGGCAGATGCCCGCCGCCCCGCACGTGGTGGGCACCATGACCATGGCCGCAGCCCTCAACCGGGCCCTCGCCGACGCGATCCAGGACGATGCGGCGGTCGTGGTCTACGGCGAGGACGTCGGCGCGCTCGGCGGCGTCTTCCGCATCACCGACGGACTCGCCGAGCGTTTCGGCGAGGATCGCTGCTTCGACACGCCTCTCGCCGAGGCGGGAATCGTCGGCACCGCGGTCGGCATGGCGATGAACGGCATGCGCCCGGTGGTCGAGATGCAGTTCGACGCGTTCGCACTGCCGGCGTTCGAGCAGGTGGTCAGCCAGGTCGCGAAGTTCGGCAACCGCACGCGGGGAAGGATGCGGATGCCGCTGGTCATCCGCATACCGTTCGGCGGTGGCATCGGCGGCGTCGAGCATCACTGCGATTCGTCCGAGGCCTACTACGCGCACACGCCGGGGCTCACGGTCGTCTCACCCTCGACGCCGCAGGACGCCTACTCGATGCTGCGTGCCGCGATCGCTTCACCCGACCCGGTGATCTTCCTCGAGCCGAAGAAGCTGTACTGGTCGAAGGGCGAGGTCGACACGTCGATCACCACCGATCTCGGCACCGCCCGGATCGCGCGCGAGGGCACCGACGTGACCGTCCTCGCTTATGCCGCCATGGTTCCGGTCGCTCTCGAAGCCGCCGAGATCGCCGCAGAAGAGGGCCGCAGCGTGCAGGTGATCGACGTGCGCTCGCTCTCGCCTTTCGACGACGAGACGGTCACGGCGGCGGTGCGCGCCACGGGCCGCGCGGTGGTCGTCGCAGAAGCCCCGGGCTACGCGAGCGTCGCGAGCGAGATCCAGGCGCGCGTCTTCGAGCGCTGCTTCGCGCACCTCGAGGCCCCGGTGCGCCGGGTCACCGGATTCGACACGCCGTTCGCGCCACCCAAACTCGAGCACTGGTACCTGCCGGACGCGGATCGGGTGCTGGATGCCATCGACTCGCTCTACCCTGACGACGAGGAGACGGCACGATGACGACCGCGACGGCGCAGGTGTTCCGGCTGCCCGATCTGGGTGAGGGCCTCACCGAGGCCGGCCTCGTGCAGTGGCTCGTGAAGGTGGGCGACACGATCACCACCGACCAGGTGATCGCGGAGGTCGAGACCGCGAAGAGCGTGGTCGAGCTGCCCTCTCCGTTCGCCGGAGTGATCACCGCTCTGCACGGTGAGGCAGGAGATGTGATCGCTGTCGGCGCTCCGGTGCTGGAGGTCGCGGACGCCGCTCCGGATGCCGCTCCCCCGGCCTCGGAGCAGGCAGCGGGCGACCCCGAGAAAGAGGCCTACCGGTCCGAGGAGCGCGCGGGTTCAGGCAACGTGCTGATCGGCTATGGCACCACAGAGCGCGCATCGACCGGTCGCCGCCGCGCCCGTGCCTCCCACGCGACCGCCGCCGGCACCTCGCAGCCGCGATCCGAGTCCCAGGCGAGGGCGACGCACACGGTCGCCGTGCGCTCGCCCATCGTGCGGCGGCTGGCGCGCGACCTCGGTGTCGACGTACGCAGCATCGAGGCGACGGGAGCCGACGGGGCGGTCACGCGCGCTGATGTCCTGCGCGCGGCGAACGCGCTCGAAGGAGCGCAGCCGCAGGCATCCGGAACCGGCGCGCCGGCGTCCGGAACCTCCCGCGAGACCGTGGACGGACTCGCCGTGGCCTCTCGGGACAGGCTCTCGCCGATGCGCAAGGCGATCGGCGCGACGCTGAGCCGCAGCCGTGCCGAGATCCCCGAGGCGACGGTGTGGGTCGACGTCGACGCGACCGAGCTCTGGGAGGCGCGCTCGCGCATGGCTCCCGAAGGCGGCAAGGCGCCGTCGATCACCGCGCTCGTCGCGCGCTTCACCCTGATGGCGCTCGGCGAGTACCCTCTGCTCGCGTCACGGCTCAGCGACGACGCGTCGGAGATCATCGCCTTCGACGGGGTGAACCTCGGGGTCGCCGCCGACACCGAGCGCGGCCTGGTGGTGCCTGTGCTCACCAGGGCTCACGAGCTGACGATCGATGAGCTCGACGCGCAGCTGCGCGAGCTCGCGGCGACGGCGAAAGAGGGCCGCATGCCGGCCGAGCGTCTGCGCGGGTCGACCTTCACCCTCAACAACTACGGCAGCCTCGGGGTCGACGGCTCGGCGGCGATCATCAACCACCCCGAGGTCGCGATTCTCGGTATCGGCCGCATGATCGAGCGGCCGTGGGTGGTCGACGGCCAGATCGTCGTCCGGCGGGTGACCCAGCTCTCGCTCGTGTTCGATCACCGCGTCTGCGACGGCGGCTACACGGCCGGATTCCTGCGGCGAGTGGTCGAGCTGATCGAGCATCCACTGCAGGCCTTCGGGAGGATCTGATGACAGACGCGTTCCTCGTCGACGGCGTGCGCACCCCGGTCGGCCGGTACGGCGGCGCCCTCGCCTCGGTGCGGCCCGATGACCTCGCCGCGCTCGTGGTCGGCTCGGTCGTCTCGCGGGCGGGACTTCCTGCCGATGCCATCGACGAGGTCGTCCTCGGGGCCGCGAACCAGGCCGGCGAGGACAACCGCAACGTGGCCAGGATGGCGGTGCTGCTCGCGGGGCTGCCCGACAGCATCCCGGGTCTGACGGTCAACCGCCTCTGCGCTTCGGGAATGACGGCCATCGCGATCGCATCGCAGGCGATCCGCGCGGGCGATGCAGAGGTGATGATCGCCGGGGGCGTCGAATCGATGACCCGCGCTCCCTGGGTGCAGGCGAAGCCCGCCCGTGCCTGGGGAAAGCCGGGCGAGGCGTACGACACCTCGATCGGCTGGCGCTTCGCCCACCCCCGCCTGCTCGCGCGCGACAAGGCGACCTTCTCGATGCCCGAGACCGCAGAGGAGGTCGCGCGCGTCGACGGGATCAGCAGGGCGGATGCCGATGCCTTCGCCCTCCGCAGCCACCAGAGCGCCCTCGCGGCGATCGACGCCGGGCGCCTCGCGCCCGAGATCGTCGCCGTCGACACCGGCCGCAGCGGCATCGTCGACACCGATGAAGGGCCCCGGCGGGAGACCTCGCTCGAGGCCCTCGCGGCGCTGCGCCCCGTGGTCGCGGGCGGCGAGGTCGTGACGGCCGGCAACGCCAGTTCGCTCAACGACGGCGCCTCGGCCATCGTCGTGGCGGGTGCGGATGCCGTGCGACGGCACCGGCTGCGACCACGCGCGCGCATCGTCGCGTCGGCCACCGCCGCGCTGGCGCCCGAGATCATGGGCCTCGGTCCCGTCCCCGCCGCCGAGAAGGCCCTGCAGAAGGCCGGGCTGAGCATCGCCGACATCGGCGCTGTCGAGCTGAACGAGGCATTCGCCTCGCAGTCGCTCGCATGCATCCGCCGCCTCGGGCTCGACCCCGGGATCGTGAACGCCGACGGCGGCGCGATCGCCCTCGGGCATCCACTCGGCTCCAGCGGCTCCCGCCTGCTGGTCACCCTGCTCGGACGGATGGAGCGCGAGAACGTGCGCTACGGCCTGGCGACGATGTGCGTCGGCGTCGGCCAGGGCACCGCGATGATCGTGGAGCGAGTCTCGTGACCGGCGCTCCTCTGCTCGTCGAGAGCCGTACCGACCGGGTCGTGGCGACGCTGAACCGGCCGGACAAGCGCAACGCCATCGACCAGGAGATGATCGACGCGCTGCACGCCGTCTGCTCAGAGCTGGAGGCCCAGCCGCGCACGCTGATCATCACCGGCGGCGACGAGGTGTTCGCCGCCGGCGCCGACATCGCGCAGCTGCGCGACCGCCGCGCAGCGGACGCGAGACGCGCGATCAACGCCACGGCCTTCATTCGCATCGCCGAGCTGCCGATGCCGGTGATCGCGGCGATCAGCGGCTACGCCCTGGGCGGCGGCGCCGAGCTCGCGTACGCCGCCGACCTGCGCATCGGATCGCCGACCCTGAAGATCGGCAACCCCGAGACGGGTCTCGGCATCATCGCCGCAGCGGGCGCCACCTGGCGACTGCCCGAGATCGTCGGCCACGCCCGCGCGAGCGAGCTGCTGCTCACCGGTCGCATCCTCGACGCCGACGATGCTCTCCACTGGGGTCTGATCTCGAGCATCCACCCCGCCGACGAGCTGCTGTACGCAGCCCACGCGATGGCCGACCGCATCGCCGCGAACGACCCACTGGCCACCCGGCACAGCAAGCGGGCGCTGCGCGCGCCGCGACGCGAGCATCCTGACATCGAACGCGAGCTGCAGGCCGAGCTGTTCGAGAGCGACGAGAAGCACCGGCGCATGACGGAGTTCCTCGAGCGTCGAGCGCGACGAACCGACCCGCCGCGAACCACACCACCATCACCCACCGAGGAGGACCGATGAGCGTGCCCGGAACCGTGGGAGTGCTCGGCGGCGGCCGCATGGGCGCCGGCATAGCGCACGCGTTCCTGCTGGCGGGAGCACGCGTGCGCCTCGTCGAGCGCGATGATGCCTCGGCCGATGCCGCACGTGCGCGCGTGCTCGCGAGCATCCGCAGGTCGGTGGACCGCGGCGAGCTGCCCGATCCCGGGCACGCGATCGAGTCGTTCGCGGTGAGCACCGACCCCGCCACGTTCGCGACCGCCGGTCTGGTGATCGAGGCCGTGCCGGAGGACCGAGAGCTCAAGACCGAGGCTCTCGCCCGCATCGAGCAGCTGGTCGCCCGCGACGCGGTGCTCGCCACGAACACGTCGTCGATCTCGATCGACGAGCTCGCAGCATCCCTCACCCGGCCGGAGCGCTTCCTCGGGCTGCACTTCTTCAACCCGGTTCCCGCGTCGAAGCTCGTCGAGCTGGTGGTCGGATCCCGCACCGAGCGCTCCGTCGTCGACGCCGCCCGCGAATGGGTGGCGACCCTGCGCAAGACCCCGGTCGTGATCCGCGACTCCCCCGGCTTCGCGTCGAGCAGGCTCGGGGTGCTGCTGGGGCTGGAGGCGATCCGGATGCTCGAGGAGGGCGTCGGCGACGCCGCCGACATCGACGCAGCCATGGAGCTCGGCTACCGGCATCCGATGGGGCCGCTGCGCACGACCGACGTCGTCGGACTCGACGTGCGCCTCGGCATCGCCGAGGAGCTCGCCCGTGAGCTGGGGCCGCGCTTCGAGCCGCCGGAGCTGCTGCGACGGATGGTGGATGCCGGAAGGCTGGGCCGCAAGAGCGGCGAGGGGTTCTACGTGTGGAACGAGGAGAGATGACTGACTTCCTGCCGAGCTGGGTCCAGGGCGAGTGGTGGACGCCGTCTGCCGGAGGCGACGGATCCGAGGTGCGCGATGCGTCGACCGGCGAGATCATCACGCGGGTGTCCACGGAGGGACTCGACCTCGCGGCGGCCCTCGAGTACGCCCGCACCACAGGCCACGCCTCGCTCGCCGAGCTGACGTTCCACCAGCGGGCGCTGCTGCTCAAGCAGTTCGCGCTCGCGCTCACCGAGCGCAAAGACGAGCTGTACGCGCTGTCGGCTCGCACCGGAGCCACGAGGACCGACTCCTGGGTCGATATCGACGGCGGCATCGGCGTGCTGTTCTCGTACTCCGGCAAGGGCAGGCGTGAGCTGCCGAACAGCCGCGTGCATGTCGACGGCCCCGTCGAACCGCTGTCGAAGGACGGCAGCTTCCTCGGACGGCACGTGTACACGACCCTGCCCGGCGTCGCGGTGCAGATCAACGCGTTCAATTTCCCGGTGTGGGGCTCGCTCGAGAAGCTCGCGCCCGCCTTCCTCGCCGGCATGCCGACGCTCGTGAAGCCGGCGACGCCCACCGGATACCTCGCCGAGGCGATGGTTCGCATCCTCGTCGAGTCAGGGCTGCTTCCCGATGGTTCGCTGCAGCTGGTCAGCGGCAGCGTGCCGACTCTGTTCGACCATCTGCGCCTCGGCGATCTCGTTGGCTTCACGGGCAGCGCGTCGACGGCCGAGAAGCTGCGCCGGCACCCGAGCGTGCAGACCGGGGGTGTGCGCTTCACCGCAGAGACCGACTCGATCAACGCATCGGTGCTCGGCACGGATGCCGTGGCAGGCACTCCCGAGTTCGACGCCTATGTGCGCCAGCTCGTCGTCGAGATGACCACGAAGGCCGGGCAGAAGTGCACGGCGATCCGCAGGGCGATCGTTCCCGCGGGCACCGCCGACGCCGTCGTCGCCGCGGTGCAGCAGCGCATCGCCGAGAAGACCGTGCTCGGCGATCCCCGTGCTGAAGGCGTCACGATGGGTCCGCTCGCATCGACCGCGCAGCGCGACGAAGTGCTGCGGCAGGTGCAGAAGCTGCAGGATGCCGGAGGGCAGGTCGTCGTCGGTTCCACCGACGCCCCGTCGGTGCGTCGCGCGGACGGCACGACCGGAGATGCCCCCGACGGCGCCTTCGTCGCGCCGATGCTGCTGCGCTTCGACGACGCGGCGACCGAGGCCGTGCATGACGTCGAGGCGTTCGGTCCCGTGTCGTCGCTGCTCACGTACTCGACGACCGTGGAGGCGGCGGAGCTCGTCGCCCGCGGCGGCGGATCGCTGGTCACGAGCATCGCCACGCACGACCCGGCTCAGGCCGTCGAGCTCGCGACACGCATAGCTCCCTTCAACGGCCGGATGCTGCTGCTCGACCGCGACGACGCCCGGTCGTCGACGGGCCACGGCTCTCCCCTGCCCGGGCTCGTGCACGGCGGCCCGGGTCGCGCCGGCGGCGGCGAGGAGCTCGGGGGCATCCGCGCGGTGCTGCACCACATGCAGCGCACGGCCGTGCAGGGCTCTCCCGAGATGCTCACGGCGCTGACCGGCGTATGGCACGCGGGCGCGACCGCGAACGCCGATGGCAGGCATCCGTTCCGAAAGTCGCTCGCCGAGCTGCGCGTCGGCGACCAGGTCGCCTCGGCGGCCAGGGAGGTGACGCTCGACGACATCGAGACGTTCGCGCACTTCACTGGCGACACCTTCTACGCGCACATGGACGAGGAGTCGGCGGCCGCCAACCCGTTCTTCCCCGGTCGCGTGGCGCACGGCTACCTGCTCGTGTCGTGGGCGGCGGGGCTCTTCGTCGACCCTGAGCCTGGTCCCGTGCTGGCGAACTACGGTCTCGAGAACCTGCGCTTCATCACCCCCGTCTCGCCGGGCGACAGCATCCGGGTGCAGCTGACGGCCAAGCAGATCACGCCGCGCGAGACCGACGAGTATGGCGAGGTGCGCTGGGATGCGGTCATCCGCAACCAGAACGACGACATCGTCGCGACCTACGACGTGCTGACGCTGGTGCGCAAGGAGCCCGTCGCGGCATGAGGGAG
This sequence comes from Microbacterium esteraromaticum, assembly GCF_016907315.1. Taxonomy (NCBI): domain Bacteria; kingdom Bacillati; phylum Actinomycetota; class Actinomycetes; order Micrococcales; family Microbacteriaceae; genus Microbacterium; species Microbacterium esteraromaticum. The sequence continues at coordinate 2,664,435 of NZ_JAFBBS010000001.1, read as the reverse complement.
ATGATGCGGCGCGATGCGGCGTCGGCGATGCTCGGCATGGGCGTCGAGGTCGACGAGCCGGGTCGCGCCGTGGTGTCAATGCTCGTCCGCGACGACATGCTCAACGGCTTCGCGATCACGCACGGCGGGCTGGTGTTCGCTCTCGCCGACACGGCGTTCGCCATCGCCTGCAATGAGGACGAGCGGGTGACGGTCGCCGCGGGCGCCGACATCACCTTCCTGAAATCGACGACGGCCGGGCAGACGCTGCGCGCGACCGCCGTGCGGCGCGCGGTCAACGGCCGCACCGGCCTGTACGACGTGACCGTGCGCGATGAGCTCGGCGACGTGGTGGCGGAGTTCCGTGGACGCTCGGTGACGACGAATCGGTCGAGCGTCCGGTAGCCCCATCGCCGGGGCGCACCTTCACAAGCTTTCGATGGCGTCGGCGAGCTGCCCGACCGAGAGCCGAGCATCGAGTTCAGCGGTTGCCCCGCGTCGCAGAAGGGGTTCGACTTCGATCACCAGAGAGCGGATCTGCTGTTGCTGCTCTGGCGATTGCCCGTAGGGGTTGCTGGCTCTGCGTCGCACCCGTTCGATCAGCACTTCAACGGGCGCGCTGAGCAGCACTACATGCTCGAAGCTGTCGTAGAACCGGCCCTGATTCTCGCTGGCCCCTGACACGACGATGTCGAGCTCTCGCGCCAGCAGATCACGCATTCGAGCCTCATCCCACTCACCGCCATCGCCGTCGGTCCAGCCGTCGTAGTCGGTGTCGACCGTTCGCCACCCTCGCTGTTCGAGTTCGGCGAGCACGCTGGACTTGCCTGCACCCGACATTCCGGTGATGAGAATCCGCGGCATCCCGACACTCTACTTCGAGCGACCTCAGCTGGGCCGGTCGCACTCGCTCGTGGACTGCAACGTGATCCGTGCCTCTCCGCTGGCCGCGCTGGCCGTGATGTCGATGATGGCTAGATCGTCGGCCACTAACCGGACGCTGAGATTCTCGCGAGAATCGAGTGCTCTGATGCGCATCGTCCAGCCGTCCGTCTCGGGAAACACCTCGTCGAGGCTCGCCACCCAGGCCACGCGATCGAGGTCGCCGTCGATGTGGAGGCTTCGCCGGACCGAGGCTCGATCGCCGAGATCATCCAGTGGACAGGGCTTCTCCGCGATGTCTTCCGAACGCTCGAGGATGGCGTCCGCAGGCAGCGACCCTTCGATCCGGTCGAAGTAGGACTCGATCTTCGATGCGGCCGCTCCCACACTCGCTGGACGCGGATCGGGCAAGGAGAGGGTCACGATCCACATCGCCACCATGAGCACGCCGACCCCGACCGTCATCAGAAGCAGCTGCCTGGCGGAACTGCGTCGTGATCGATTCGGCATCACGTGATGGTATCCGCCCTCAGCACGCGTCTGTCGTGCGCGTGCCTGCGAGAGCTATCGCTGGAGCACCGCGCTGCGGTTCCGCTCCCGCTTCTGCTCCCGCTTCTGCTTCCGCTTCCGCTTCCGCTCAAGACCGGAGAGCTGCGGCGTGCGCCATCTCTGCTCCGTGTCCCACCAGGCGGGGCCGCGGATCTGCGGCAACCCGCCGTCCGTGCGGATCTCCCACCCCGACTGACCGAGAGACCGGTGATGCCACCAGCAGAGCGGCACGCCGTTGTCGGTGTGGGTGGGGCCGCCTCGGGCATGCTCGGTCACATGGTGGATCTCGCACCAGGTCGCCGGAACATGACATCCGGGGATCAGGCACTCCTTGTCTCGGGCCACGATCGCACGTCTCTGGTGCACAGTGAAGACCCGATCGGTGGTCGTGATCCCGACGATGCGACCTTCGTCGAAGAGAACTCGCTGAACTGCTCCGGTGCATGCTGTGTGAGTCGCGACGTGCAGCGGGACGGCTGCCTCGGCGTGGGGCAGCGTCGCCCAGCCGGTGCCGGCTGCGAGGTCAGAAGCGTCGACGTGCACCACGAGGGTCGGGGCCGCACCTCCGAGCGACGGCATATCGCTGTGTCGGGCAGCGATACCCAGCGCCGCGGCGAACGCATCGTGTCGCTTCTGCGCGGAGGTGCGCGGGTCGATCACGTTTCGCGGGTCGCAGTTGAACAGGTCGCCGTCGTCGGCATCGGCGTCGGCATCGGCATCGGCATCGGCATCGGCGGGATCGAGAGTGAAGCGGACCCCGGCGTCGGGTGCGCCGCCCACCTTCGGGTTGTTGTACGCGTCTTCGATGAGCTTCCACTGGGCAGCGACCTCGGGTGTGAGGCTTCCGCGCAACGGGTGCACACCGTCGCGCAGCCGCCCGACCGTGATCGATCGGCGTGCCTGAGCCTGCTCATCCGCCGGCTCCGCGCCGTCAGGGTCGAGTGCGATCGCAAGGGCGGCCGCGAACTGCGTGAGGTCTTCCGCCGACGCCCGCGGAGCCCGACCCCGACCATCTTCATCGGCATCCGGGAGCTCGTCGCCGCGCGCGAACGCCGCGAGGTTCTCGTCCGCCCAGACCCGCTGCTCCGCTGTGATGCGATCGCGCGCGCGGTCGAAAGGCGCGACGGCGTTCAGCAGCCCGGCGACACCGACGGCTCCGTCGAGCAGAGCCTCGCGCATGGCGGGCCAGCGGGCCGGCATGCGCTCTCCCGAGACGAGACTCGTCTCGCGCTGCACGGCCTCTGCCGCGCGTACGATCCGCGCCGCCGCGGACGCCTCGACGAGCACGGTACGTCGAAGCATCTCGTTCATGCCACGGCATCCGAACCGGTGTCCGAACTCGGCATCTGCCGTGGCGATGGTCTCGACGACGCCGGCGTCCGCCAGCCGCGACACCTCGCCCAGCCCGGCGAGCACCTCCGCGCGCCCCGCGTCAGACAACTCCGCGAGAGCATCGCCGCACAGCAGTTCGCGCAGGTCGACGGCGACCTGCGCGAGAGCGTCGGCGGGGCTGTTCATACCTCCATCCTGGCGAGCGTCACCGACATCGATGCGCGCGTTTGCCCCGGTCAAGACCCCTTTCGGGGCGATCTGGGACCCCGATGACCGGCGCGCTTCCGGGTCAAGGGCGGACGGGAACAACCGCGACGAAAAGCGCCACGACGAGAACCGCCCCTGCGCCGACCACAACCCGCACCGCGCGCCGGTCGCCTTGGCCCGCCGGTCCACCGCCCCAGACCATCAGAGCCGACACCAGCGCCCAGAGGGCCACTCCCAGGGCGCCGAGGGTGAGGCCGATGACGCGCTCCGAATCGTCCGAATCGGGGTACTCAGCGATCGTGAATCCGGATCCGGCCCAGCTGAGTCCGGATGCCGCGAGCATCATGACGCCCAAGAATCCGACGAGGGTCAGGGCGATGGCCGCGACGACCGCGCTGCTGGTGCGCATCTCAGCCTGTCCGCCTCAGCCGCGCAGCGCCAGGACGAACGGCAGCACCTCGGTCGCGCCGGCCCGCCGCAGTTCGCGCGCAGCCACGGTGAGGGTCCACCGGCTGTCGGCCTGATCGTCGACGAGCAGCACCGGCCCTTCGGGGATCGACAGCCCGTCTGCGGTGAAGCGGTCCCACAGCCCGCCGAGGCGGAACACGCTGTTGCCGCCCGGCCCACCGCTCGGTCCGCCGTTCGCGAAATCGAGCGCGCCGATGTACGGCAGCCGTCCGATGCCGGCGATGCCGCGGGCCAGCGAGTCGACCAGCAGCGGCTTCGAGCGCGACGGCATGGCGACGACGGCCACCGGCCGACGCTCCCAGCCCCACCCTGCGAGCACGCGCACGCACGCGTCGAGCACCTGAGGGGTGACCTCGGCGTCCGGCGCACCGGCGGCGAAGATCTGCCGCAGCGTGCCTCCCCAGCCGAGATCGGTGAGGCGCGCCAGCGCCCGCCCCTCCCCTGCCTGCTCGTCGGCGGGAATCCGCCCCTTCACGGGCACGCCGACGCGATCTCCGCCTGTCGGCCACTGCCTGCGCGCTTCGATCGGCACGCCGACACGGTCGAGAGCCCCCGACGCCGCAGCTCCGGCATCCGAGCCGATCTCGGTCGGGAACCAGACGCCGGCGCAGTTGTCGCACCGCCCGCACGGGGCCGCGGTCGCGTCGTCGAGCGAACGCTGCAGGAACTCCATGCGGCAGCGGTCGGTCTGCTGGTAGTCGAGCATGTGCTGCTGCTCGGCGACGCGCTCCGCGGCGATCCTCTCGTAGCGCTCAGCGTCGTACACCCACGGTTCACCGGTGGCGACCCATCCGCCCTGCACGCGGCGCACCGCACCGTCGACGTCGAGCACCTTCAGCAGCAGCTCGAGCGGGGTGCGGCGGATGTCGACGATCGCCTCGAGCGCCGGGGTCGAGAGCGGCTGATCACCCAGCGCCGCGATGACGCGCTCCGCCCGCTCACGGTCGGGCATCGACGCGGTGGCGAAGTAGTGCCAGATGTCGCGATCCTCCGGCCCCGGCAGCAGCAGCACGTCTGCGCTGTCGCTGGCTCGCCCGGCACGACCGACCTGCTGGTAGTACGCGACCGGTGACGACGGTGCTCCGAGGTGCACGACGAAGCCGAGGTCGGGCTTGTCGAACCCCATGCCGAGCGCGCTGGTCGCGACGAGGGCCTTGACCTCGTTGCGCTTGAGCATGCCTTCAGACTCCTCGCGCTCCTCGGCGTCGGTCTGGCCTGTGTACGCACGCACCTCGTGTCCGTGCTCGCGCAGCAGCCTGGCGGTGTCGACGGCCGCCGACACCGTCAGCGCGTAGATGATGCCAGAGCCGGGCAGATCGTTCAGGTAACTCAGCAGCCAGGCGAGCCGCTGCGCGGAGCCCGGCAGCTGCAGCACCCCCAGGCGGAGAGATGCCCTGGCCAGCGGCCCGCGGATGGTCAGCACTCCGGCATCCGGATCCCCGGCATCCGCCGCCGTGCCCGTTCCGCCCAGCTGCTCGGCCACATCCGCGACGACCCGGCTGTTGGCGGTAGCCGTGGTCGCGAGCACGGGCACGCCCGGCGGCATCTCGGCGATCAGCTCGCGCAGCCGGCGGTAATCCGGCCGGAAGTCGTGGCCCCAGTCGCTGATGCAGTGCGCCTCGTCGACCACGAGCATGCCGATCCGGCGCACCAGCGCGGGCAGCTGGTTCTCGCGGAACGCCGGGTTGTTGAGCCGTTCCGGAGAGACGAGCAGCACATCGACCTCGTCCCGGTCGAGCCTCGCGATCACGTCGGCCCACTCGTGGGCGTTGGTCGAGTTGATGGCGACGGCGCGCACACCAGCGCGCTCGGCCGCGGCGATCTGGTCGCGCATGAGCGCGAGCAGCGGAGAGACCAGCACCGTCGGCCCCGCGCCCTGCCGGCGCAGCAGCAGAGTCGCGACGAAGTACACCGCCGACTTTCCCCATCCGGTGCGCTGCACCACGAGCGCCCGACGACGGCCGGCGACAAGCGCTTCGATCGCCTCGAACTGCCCGTCGTGGAACACGGCATCCGGTCGCCCGACCAGATCACGCAGCGCGGCGAGCGCGGCATCCCGAACGTCGGTCGAGGTGGCAGAGGTCATGCATCCACTCTGCCTCACGTCGCCGACACCGTCGCCGACACCGTCCCCGTCGCACACGAGTCGCCTACCGTAGAGGCATGATCAGCCGTGAACTGGCCGTCGCCCTGCGTGATGCCGGCCTGACCTGGCATCCGCGCAGCGGCGACCGCTTCGCACTCGATCTCCCTGAGGAGATCGAGCTCGAGGCCGAAGCGGAGATCTTCACCGTCAGCGAGATGACGATCGAGGCGCGCACGACGCCGTCGGGAACCGATCTCGCGTTCAACGGGACCACCGAATGGGCGCTCGATGCCGTGCAGCTGTCGCAGGCCGTCTGGCTTCCCCGAGAGGATCAGCTGCGCGAGCTGCTGCGTGGCACGTTCCGGATGCTGACGCGCCTGCCCGACGCCTTCGTCGTCGAGATCGAGATCGCCGGTGAGCGAATGCGATTCGAGCATCCCGAACCGGCCGAGGCCTACGGACAGGCCCTTCTCGCCCTGCTGCGCCGCGCTCGCTGACGATCGTCTTGATCGTCCGGCCGCAGCGTGCGAGAATTACCGTACGATCGGTCAGTAAAGGAGTCGACGATGACCAGCCCCGCAGATCTCACGCTCGTCGAGGGCGACGTCTCAGACGCCGAGCGGCGCTTCGACGAGCTCGTCGAGAACGAGCAGCGCATCGAGCCCCGCGACTGGATGCCCGACGCCTACCGCAAGACGCTGATCCGGCAGATCTCGCAGCACGCGCACTCCGAGATCATCGGCATGCAGCCCGAGGGCAACTGGATCACCCGCGCTCCGAGCCTCAAGCGCAAGGCGATCCTGATGGCCAAGGTGCAGGATGAGGCCGGTCATGGGCTCTACCTCTACTCCGCAGCCCAGACCCTCGGCATCAGCCGCGATGAGATGATGCGGCAGCTCATCGACGGCAAGGCCAAGTACTCGTCGATCTTCAACTACCCGACCCCCACCTGGGCCGACATGGGAGCGATCGGCTGGCTGGTCGACGGTGCCGCGATCGTCAACCAGGTTCCGCTCTGCCGCGCCTCGTACGGTCCGTACGGACGCGCGATGGTGCGCATCTGCAAGGAGGAGTCGTTCCACCAGCGGCAGGGATTCGAGATCCTGCTGAGCCTGATGCAGGGCACCGAGGAGCAGCGCGAGATGGCGCAGGACGCCGTGAACCGCTGGTACTGGCCCAGCCTGGCGATGTTCGGCCCGCCCGATGACCAGTCCCCGAATTCCGCGCAGTCGATGAAGTGGAAGATCAAGCGCTTCTCGAACGATGCCCTGCGCCAGCGCTTCGTCGGCATGCTCGTGCCGCAGGCCGAGATCCTCGGGATCACCCTGCCCGATCCCGACTTGAAGTGGAACGACGAGACCCAGCGGTACGACATGGGCGAGATCGACTGGGACGAGTTCTTCGAGGTGCTGAAGGGCAACGGCCCGTGCAATGCCGAGCGTCTCGAGCGGCGCCGCACCGCACACGAAGAAGGTGCATGGGTGCGCGAGGCCGCGGCCGCGTACGCCCGCAAGCAGGCCGCGCGAGCAGATGGGCAGGTGGCGTGATGTCAGAGACGAGCGAATGGCCTCTCTGGGAGGTCTTCGTCCGCGCCAACCGCGGCCTCAGCCACGTCCACGTCGGCTCGCTCGTGGCTCCGGATGCCGAGATGGCGGTCCGCAACGCACGCGACCTCTACACGCGGCGCGGCGAGGGGGTGTCGATCTGGGTGGTCCCGGCCGACGCGATCACCACCAGCGACCCGGATGCCAAGGATGCCTACTTCGAGACCTCAGAGGGCAAGAACTACCGGCACGCGGTCTACTACACCGCCTCCGAGGGGGTGCCGCACCTATGAGCCATGACGTCCATGTCTCCGTCGAGGAGCTGCGCCTCTCCGACGAGCTCGCCGGCGGCGAGGGCCGCGCCCCGTCGGCCGATGCCGCCGAGTACGCGCTGTGGCTGGGCGACGACGCTCTGATCCTCTCTCAGCAGCTCGCCGGCTGGATCTCGCGCGCTCCCGAGCTCGAAGAGGACGTCGCGCTCGGCAACATCGCGCTCGACCTGCTCGGCCACGCGCGGTCGCTGCTGCGCTACGCCGGCACATGGGACGACCGCAGCGAAGACGATCTGGCGTACTTCCGCGACGAACCCGATTTCCGCTGCGCGTGGATCGTGCAGCAGCCGAACGGCGACTTCGCGCAGACCATCGCGCGTCAGCTGATCGCGTCGACGTACATGTACGAGCTGTACTCCGTTCTGCGCACGTCGACCGACGAGACCTTCGCCGCGATCGCCGCCAAGTCGCTGAAAGAGGTCGACTACCACCGCGACCACGCCGTGCAGTGGGTGCTGCGCCTGGCCGGCGGCACCGAGCTCTCTCGCGAGAAGATGATCCGTGCGCTCGGCGACGTCTGGCCCTACGTCGACGAGCTGTTCCGCGACGAGCCGCTCATCGACCGGCTCGAGGGCGTTGCCGCGCGCCCGTCGATGCTGCGCGCAGGGTTCGACGCCGTCATCCAGACCGTGCTCGCCGAGGCCGACCTCGAGGTTCCGGCTGCCAAGGCGTCCCGCGCCGGTGGCCGCCACGGCTCGCACGCGACCCCGTTCGGCCACCTGCTGGCCGAGATGCAGGTGCTCGCCAGAAGGCATCCGGGGGCGACATGGTGACCTCGGCCCCCACTCGGCTGGCACGCGCTCGCGAGATCGCGGCGCGCGTGGCGGATCCCGAGATCCCCGTGCTCACGATCGACGACCTCGGGGTGCTGCGCGACGTGCGGGCCGACGAGGAGCGGATCGTCGTCGACATCACCCCGACCTACTCCGGATGCCCGGCGATGGACGCCATCCGCGATGACATCGTGCTCGCGCTGACGGCTGAGGGCTTCGCCGACGTAGAGGTGCGACTCGTGCTCTCTCCCGCGTGGACCACCGACTGGATGAGCGACGACGGCAAGCGCAAGCTGGTCGAGTACGGCATCGCGCCTCCGTCCGGCGCGGCTGCTCACCGGGAGGGGCCGATTCGGCTCGCCCTGGCGGTGAAGTGCCCCCGCTGCGGGTCGCTCGACACCCGGGAGATCTCGCGCTTCGGCTCGACGTCGTGCAAGTCGCTGTTCGAGTGCCGCGTCTGCCTCGAACCCTTCGACCACTTCAAGGTGATCTGATGTCGCTGTTCCGGATGCCGGCAGCCCCCGTCAGCGCGGACGCCGCACCTCACCCGGCGGGCGACCGTCATCATGCGCGATTTCACACCCTCACGGTCTCGGAGGTTCGACGGCTCACCGACGACGCCATCGAGGTGAGCTTCACGGTGCCGGCGGACCTCGCCGATGAGTACGCCTATCTGCCTGGCCAGTACGTCGCGCTGCGGGCGCGCCTCGACGACGTCGAGGTGCGCCGCTCGTACTCCCTCTGCCGTCCGCCGACCGCCGTGCGCGACGGCGCCACGAGCCTCAGCCTCGCGGTCAAGCGCGATGAGGGCGGCCTGTTCTCGACCTGGGCGCAGACGGGGCTGACGCCCGGGTTCGAGATCGATGTGATGAGCCCGCAGGGCACTTTCACCTCGGGCCTCGAAGAACTCGAGGGAACGCACGTCGTCGGCATCGCCGCCGGCTCGGGCATCACGCCCATGATGGCGCTCGCCCGCACCCTTCTCACGGCATCCGACAGCACGCGCTTCACCCTGCTGTACACGAACAGGTCGACCAGCGACGTCATGTTCCTCGAAGACCTCGCCGACCTGAAAGACCGCTACCCGACCCGGCTCGTGCTGCATCATGTGCTCTCGCGCGAGCAGCGCACCGCACCCGTGCTGTCCGGCCGGATCGACGAGCAGCGACTGCGCACCATCTTCGGCTCGCTGATCCTGCCCGAGACCGTCGACGAGTGGTTCCTGTGCGGCCCCTTCGCGCTCGTCGATCTGTGCCGCGAGGTGCTCGCCGATCTCGGCGTGCCGCGCGAGCACGTGCGCTTCGAACTGTTCACCACCGGTGACGCTCCCGCCGAGCGCGGCCCCCGCCGGGTCGAGGTGCGTGCAGGAGAGAAGGCGTATCGCATCGAGGTCAACCTCGACGGCGTCTCGTCGACCGTGGAGAGCCCGGTCGACGCGCACGAGTCGGTGCTGAATGCGGCTCTGCGCGTGCGTCCCGACGCTCCCTTCGCCTGCTCCGGAGGTGTCTGCGGCACGTGTCGGGCACGTGTGCTCGAGGGCAGCGTGACGATGACCGAGAACTACGCGCTCGAACCGGACGAGATCGAGCGCGGCTACGTGCTCACCTGCCAATCCCACCCCACCAGCGACCGCATCGTCGTCGACTACGACGTCTGACCCGACTCAGGAGCAGCCATGATCGACATCCGCATCGCCGACGACATCGCGCACATCACCCTGAACGCGCCCGAGCGCCTCAATGCGCTCGACGAGCAGGCGCTGCACGGGCTGCATGCCGCGTACGACGAGGCGGAGCGCGCCGGAGTGCGCGCGCTTCTGCTGCGCGGCGAGGGCCGGGCGTTCTGCGCGGGGCGCGACATCTCCGGCGTCGATCCGCGCGACGACGATGTGATGGGCTACCTCGGCGGCATCGTGACACCGCTGCTCAAGCGCATGGCCGCCTTCCCTGCGCCGACCTTCGCCGTCGCGCACGGCGCGTGCCTGGGCGTCGGCCTCGGCCTGCTGATCGCGAGCGACGTGGTCTACGTCGCCGAGTCCGCGAAGATCGGCTCGCCCTTCGCTGCGCTCGGAGCCACGCTCGACTCCGGCGGTCATGCCCTGTTCGCCGACCGTCTCGGTGCGCACAAGACCCTCGATCTGATCTACACGGGCCGGCTCATGTCGGGCGCCGAGGCCGTGGCATCCGGTCTCTTCTCCCGTGTCTTCCCCGACGACGAGGTGCGGACGGCGGCCGAGGATGCCGTCCGCGCGGCCTCCCGCGGTGCGACCGCGGCGTTTCTAGCGAGCAAGCGGCTGATCGCCCGCATGCGCGACGAGCGCCTGGCCCTGTGGGAATCCGTCGACATCGAGAACGCCGCGCAGGCCACGCTCTGCGACACCGACGACTACCGCGAGGGCTTCGCCGCGTTCCAGCAGAAGCGCAGACCGGAGTTCCACGGTCGCTGAGCCCACGCCGGCGCAACCCCCTGGGTCGATGTCCGGGGCTGGTGACAGGATGCAGAGATGATGCTCTCCGAGCTGGTCACCACCGCCGAACAGGTCGCTGCGACGTCATCCCGGCTCGCGAAGATCGACGCCCTCGCCGGGCTGCTCTCGTCGGCGCATCCCGACGAGATCCGCCCGCTGATCGGACTGCTGCTCGCCGCGCCGCGGCAGGGCAGGCTGGGCGTGGGCTGGCGCACGCTCGCCGGTCTCGAGTCGTCTCACGCCGACGCTCCTTCGCTCACGATCGCCGAGGTGGATCAGGCGCTGGATGCCCTGGCCGGTGCTTCCGGAACCGGCTCCGCCGCCGCACGTCAGAGGCTGCTGCAGGGTCTGGCTTCGCAGGCGACACCCGCGGAGTGGGACCTGCTGACGCGCGCGATGATGGGCGAGCTGCGCACCGGTGCGCTCGGCGGCGTGATGCTCGACGCGATCGCCCGCGCGTCCGACCGCCCGGTCACGTCCGTGCGGCGCGCGGCGATGCTCTCCGGCGACCTCGGCGAGACCGCCGTGATCGCCCTGACCCGAGACGAGGACGACCTCGACGACGTCGGGCTGGCGGTCGGACGCCCCGTGATGCCCATGCTCGCATCGACCGCCGCCACCCCGACGGCAGCCCTGGAGATCACGGGCAGGGCGTCGGTGGAGTACAAGCTCGACGGCGCACGCATCCAGGTGCACCGTCACGGCGACGAGGTGGGTGTCTACACCCGGAGCCTCGCCGACGTGACGCACCGGGTTCCCGAGCTCGTCGAGATCGTGCGCTCCCTTCCCGCCGACGACATCATCCTCGACGGCGAGACGCTGGCGCTCGACGAAGACGGCGCACCCAGGCCGTTCCAGGAGACGATGTCGCGCTTCGGGGCCGACGTCGCACGCGAAGTGGCGCTGCGCCCCTGGTTCTTCGACATCCTCCACGTCGACGGCCGCGATCTCATCGACGAGCCCCTCAGCGTGCGGCTGGCGGAGCTCGAACGCATCGCCGGCGAGTGGCGCATGCCCGGAATCGTGACCGACGATGCCGATGAAGCCGAACGGCTGTCGCGCAAGGCGCTCGCCGCCGGTCATGAGGGAGTGCTGGTCAAGGCGCTGGAATCGACCTACACGGCCGGGCGCCGCGGCAAGTCGTGGGTGAAGGTGAAACCGGTGCTCACCTACGACCTCGTCGTGCTCGGCGTCGAATGGGGCTCGGGCCGGCGCACGGGGATGCTGTCGAACCTGCACCTCGGCGCACGCGACCCCGAGGGCGAGTACGGAGACCAGGGCGATTTCGTCATGGTCGGCAAGACGTTCAAGGGGCTCACCGACGAGCTGCTTCGGTGGCAGACCGAGATCTTCCCCGCCCTCGAGACGCGACGCACGCAGAGCACGGTCTTCGTGCGACCCGAGGTGGTGGTCGAGATAGCGATCGACGGCGTGCAGCGCTCGCCCCGCTACCCCGGCGGCATCGCACTCCGATTCGCGCGGGTGAAGGGCTACCGGCACGACAAGCCGGCGGCAGAGGCAGACACGATCCAGTCGCTCAGGGCCCTGCTGCGCGGCTGACCGGGCTCAGGCGCTCGGCGGCAGCCCCTGGTCCTCCTCGACCACCGTGCCCTTGAACGACCACGGGAAGTTGATCCACCGGTCGGTGTCCTTCCAGGCGTAGTCGGGCTGGATGATGGTCGACGGCTTCGTGTAGATGGTGACCGAGCGCACATCGGCGCCCTTCTCCTTGAGCAGCTGCACGGCGAGCGCCAGGGTGCGCCCGGAATCGGCGACGTCGTCGACGAGAAGGACGCGACGGCCGTTCAGGTACTCCATATCGAGCTCGGGTGGCAGCACCTCCGGTGCGTCGAGCACGGTGCCGATGCCGGTGTAGAACTCCATGTTGATCGCACCGCAGTTCTTCACACCCAGTCCGTAGGCGATGGCACCGGCGGGCAGCAGACCGCCGCGGGCGATCGCGACGACCACCTCCGGCACGAAGCCGCTGTCGATGATGTCTCGAGCGAGATCGCGTGTGGCGTCGCCGAATCCGTCCCAGGTGAGCGTCTCGCGCTCGATCAGTGCCTCAGTCACCGTCCCATTCTGTTACATGAATGGCATACCAGGGGAACGGATTCCGCCCCTCTTCAGCTCGAATGGGGTAGAAACGAGGGAGGGGATGCGTCGCCCGCCGCACCCTCGCTCCGAGTTCCGAGGTCTTCCATCATGTGCCGCCTGTTCGCTTTCGTCTCTCCCGACCACTCCACCGCCCGCCGCGAGCTCGGTCACGACGGCATGGAGAGCCTGCTCTCCCTGGCGCGACTGCACGGTGACGGATGGGGCTGGGCGGGCGTCGCCGAGCCCGGCAGCGACCCGGACGCCCGGCGTTCGGCACGGTCGGCGATCGGCGACGCGCAGTTCGATCAGGCGATGGATGCCGAGTGCCGCGCCGCCATCGTTCACCTCCGCTGGGCTACGGCGGGCCTGCCGGTGCTCGACTGCAACGCGCATCCCTTCGAGGCCGACGGCGTCGCGTTCTGCCACAACGGCACCGTCAAGCCTCTCGACCGGCTGCAGTCGCTGCTCTCGCCCGCGAGCGTCGCCGCTCTCACCGGCACCACAGACAGTGAGATGTACTTCGCGCTCATCCGCGAACAGGTCGCAGAGGGTCTCAGCCTGCACGAGGCGACGACCCGCGTGGCGGCAATGCTGCGCGAGCTGTTCCCGCTCGCCAGCCTCAACGCGCTGCTGCTCGACGGCGACGAGCTGATCGTCGTGCACGCCAGCGCGACCAGCACCCTGACCGAGCACGATCTCTCCCGTCTCGCTCCGCTGGCCGACGTGCTGCCGAGCGAGCACAACGAGGACTACTTCGCGCTGCGCTGGCGCGAGGGCGCCGACGGCACGATCACGGTCGGCTCGACCGGTGTCGCCGGTGACGGCTGGACGCCGCTGCCGGCCGAGTCGGTGACCTCGATCAGCGTGGCCGACCGATCGGTGCGCACCCTTCAGCTCGAGGCCTTCACCGCACTGCCCGCCTGACCCGCCTGCGCCTGCCGCTCCTCGGCACGCAGCGCCAGCAGCGAGATGAGGTCATAGGCGATGTGCGACGCGGCGATGCTGGTCAGCTCGGCGTGATCGTACGCGGGCGCGACCTCGACGACGTCGGCGCCGATGAGATCGGCGCCCCGCAGGCCGTGGATGATCTCCAGCAGCTCGCGACTCGTCATCCCGCCGGCCTCTGGCGTCCCCGTGCCCGGTGCGTGCGCCGGGTCGAGCACGTCGATGTCGATCGAGATGTACAGGGGCCTCGATCCGATCCGATCGCGCAGCCTCGCCGCGACCTCGTCCGCTCCCTGGCGGTAGACGTCGGCGCTCGTGACGATGCCGAAGCCGAAGCGCCTGTCGTCGTCGAGGTCGCGCTTGCCGTACAGCGGTCCTCGCGTGCCGACATGGCAGAGCGCCTCGGTGTCGAGGATGCCCTCCTCGACGGCGCGACGGAACGGCGTGCCGTGCGTGTACTCCGCACCGAAGTACGTGTCCCAGGTGTCGAGGTGGGCGTCGAAATGCAGCAGGGCGACCGGACCGTGCACGGCTGCGGCGGCGCGCAGCAGGGGCAGTGCGATGGTGTGGTCGCCGCCCAGGGTGACCAGGCGCGTGCCGGAGCGGGTGAGGTCAGACGCGGCATGCTGGATCGTGTCGATCGCCTCGCCGATGTTGAACGGATTGACGGCGATGTCGCCTGCATCGGCCACCTGCACGCGTTCGAAAGGCGAGACGTCCAGGGCGGGATTGTACGGGCGCAGCAGCCGCGACGCCTCGCGGATCTGGGTCGGAGCGAAGCGCGCACCCGGCCGGTAGGACACACCGGTGTCGAAGGGCACTCCGGCGACGACGATGTCTGCCCGGTCGATCTGGTCGATTCGCGGCAGACGGGCGAAGCCGTCGCGTCCGGCGTACCGAGGAATGAGGGAGCTGTCGATGGGGCCGAGAGGCATGGGGGTCCTTGCTGTCGTGATCAGGGAAGGGTGTCGAGCGCCGCGCTCACGTCGAGCAGGATGGCGGTCTGAAGGTCGTGCCACTCGGCGGTGTCGGGCTCGGGCCAGACCGACAGCTTGACGATGACGGAGTCGGTGGACGGGTCGAGCCAGAGGTTCTGACCGTGGATGCCTATGCCGCCGACGTTGCCCCGTTCGTTGCCGTAGCACCACCATTGCCGGGTGTACGACCCACCGGGGAAGGCGGCGCTGAAACCGGGGTCGACCATGGCATCCGGGTCCCGCCCGCCATCACCTCGCTCACCCACTGCTCGGAGACGACGCGTCCGCCGGCAGCGGATCCGCCGTCGAGCATCACGCGGCCGACGCGGGCGAGGTCGCGCGCGGTGCACAGCACGCCGCCGTTGGCGAAGCCGAACCCGGTCGAGTCGACCGTGATCAGCGCGTCGTGGTCTGCGTCGAGCTTCGACCAGAGTCGTCGCGCGAGCACGTCGGGGTACCGTTCGCCCGTGGCCCGTTCGACCAGCCAGGCGAGCACATCGGTGTTCGCCGAGCAGTACTGGAACGCTCCGACCTCGCCGCTCCCCCTCAGCGTGGCGAGGAACGCGCGATCGTCGGCGGGATCGCCGGTGCGCGGTGGTCGCCACCCGCCCGAGCGGTCGTGCGCCTGCACCTCCGACGCCGGATCGAGGTAGTCCTCGGAGTAGTCGATCGCGATCTGCATGTCGAGCACGTGCTGCACCAGCGGGCCGTCGTAGACCGATCCGGCGAGCGCCGGCAGGTAGTCGACCACCCGGCGCTCCGGATCGACGAGACCGTAGTCGATCAGCGACGCCACGACCATGGCGCACAGCGACTTCGACACGCTCATGAGGAGGTGCCTGCTGTCGCGCCCGAATCCCGGTGCGTAGTACTCGGCGACGACCTCGGTGCCGCGCAGCACCAGGAACGCATCGGTGTGGGTGTCGACGAGCCTCCGCTCGAAGTCGGGCAGTGCGGATGCGAACGCGTCGAGCCGTCGCGTCGCGTCGGCAGGCGCGATCGATCGGGCGATCGTCGCCGTCGGGATCAGCTCGGGCAGGTGGGTGAACGCCCACCGGCTGTACGCCGGCTCCTGCCACGTGCGCAGGCTGGGCTCACCGCCGGGCGCGCCGGGAGCGCGAGGCACCCTCTCAGCGGCGCCCGTCACCGGATCACCTGCTCGCGCACCTGTCGCCCTGCGAGCAGCGTGTAGGCCGCGCTCGCCACGACCATGCCGACGGGCGCCGACAGATCGATGAAGCCCAGGGCCTCGGCGAGCGGGCCGGTCCAGATGTCGGTCGACAGGAACAGCGCAGCACCGACGCCGCCGAGGATCGCCGCCGCCAGCCCAGCGATCCCGAATCCTCCGCGATACCAGAACGGTCCGGTGCGGGTGGTGTCGAACAGACCCTCGCTGTCGTACCGGTTGCGGCGCAGGATGATGTCGGTGACGTATACGGCCATCGTGGGTGCGGAGATGACCAGCAGGAACTGCAGCAGCAGGTTGACCGCGTCGATCAGGTTCGTGGAGGTGACGAGCACGAGCGTGAAGACGGTGCCGAGGATGCCGATGAGGATCGCAGAGGGGATGCGCGGGATCGGCACGCCGATGGCCTGCAGCGCCATGCTCGCGGTGTATGTGGTCATGCCGTTCAGCGCGATCGTGTTCACGATCACGGCGAGCACGAAGATGGGCCCGAGCCACGCGGGGATCATCTCGAGCAGCGCATACTCGACGCCGATGTCGATGGATGCCGGATCGACGGCGCCGCCGAGCAGCACGCCGACGCCGGTGAAGAACAGGCACGGGATGGCGCCGCCGAAGGCGGTCGCCGCGATGGTGTGCGAGGGCTTCGTCGATCGCGGCGGGTAGCGGGCGATGTCGGCGCTGTTCGAGTACGACAGCGGGGTGGATGCCAGGATCGCGAAGGCGATGGTGATGCTCGACCAGAGCGCCACACCGGTGAGGGGCTCCGGCTGCGCGAACGACCAGTCGATCTGCGGAGCGATGAAGCCGACGACGGCGAGGAACACGACGAGCAGAGCCACGGTCACGACCATGTAGGAGCGCAGGATGAGCGCGTGTCCGAAGACGGCGACGAGCACGGTGACCGCCGAGACGACGAGGGTGACCATGACGAGCGCGAGCGTGTGATCGGACATCCCCCAGCGACTGAGCAGCTCAGCGCCCATGAATGAGGAGGCGACCCAGTTCAGCGCGAGGAGGACGCCAGAGATGAACCATCCGAAGAGCGCGATGACGATGCGGTTGCCGTGCACGCCGTACATGGCGCGCTGCACGACGGATCCCGAGGTTCCCGCGGCGGGGCCGCTGATGGCGACGATGCCGGGGAAGATCCAGAGCAGCTGCGAGGCGAGCACGACGAGCAGGGCCTGCCAGATCTCCAGGCCGAGCACGAGGGTGAGCGTCGCGCCGATCGTGAAGTTCAGCACACTCACGTTCGGAGCGGCCCAGACAGCGAGCAGCTCGCGAGCGCGTCCGTGGCGCTCGTCGTCGCGGACGCGCGAAGCTGCGCGCGACCCGGCTCGCTCAGGGCCTGACGATCGAGCAGCTCGCGACCGCGACCGGCCTGAGCAAGGGCTTCGTCAGCCGCCTCGAACGCGACGACACCTCACCCAGCGTCGCGACCCTCGTGGCGGTGTGCGAGGCTCTGTCACTGCCGGTGGGGTCGCTGTTCGAACCAGCGACCAGCGCGCTGGTCACCGCCCAGGCGGCGCCCCGCATCAACATGGGAGGCTCGGGAACCGTCGACCGGCTCATCACTCCCCGCGGCCAGGCCGAGGTGCAGCTGCTGCGCTCGTCGCTGCAGCCGGGGGCATCCGGAGGCGACGAGCTCTACGCGATCAACTGCAGCGTGGAGGTGCTGCACGTGCTCGAAGGCGAGGTGACCGTGCGCTTCGTGAGCGACGAGCACGCTCTTCGCGCCGGCGACACGCTCACCTTCCCCGGGCATCAGCCGCACACGTGGGTCAACAGCTCGTCCGAGCCCGCCGAGGTGATCTGGGCGCTCTCGCCGGCCCCGTGGAGCGGCTCGGCCTGAGCCGATCAGCGCGAGGCGTCGCCTTCCGGGCGCTCGTCGTTCCGGTCGTGGTCACCTGCGCCGTTCCGCTGCGCCTTGAGCCGCAGCTCGCGGCCCTCGTCGACGGTCTTCTGCTCCTTCTCCTGCATCTTCTTGCTCTGCCTGTCGTCGCGAGGGGGCAGCTGGATGCTCTTCTCGGCCTCGATACCGGCCTGCAGCTGACGGCCCCGCTCCATCTCGGCGTCGAACTCCGCTCCGAAGAGCAGTGAGAGGTTCACGATCCAGAGCCACAGCAGCAGGATGATGACGCCGGCGATGCTCCCGTATGTCTTCTGGTAGTTGCCGAAGTTGATGACGTAGAAGAAGAAGCCCAGTGAGGCGATCGCCATCACGACGAGCGCGACGAACGCACCCAGGCTCATCCAGCGGAACTTCGGCTGCTTCACATTGGGGCTGCCGTAGTACAGGATCGCGAGGGCGAGCACCGCGAGGATCACGATGACCGGCCACTTCGCGATGCTCCACACGGTGATGGCGACCTCGCCGAGACCGACGGCCTCGCCGATGGCCTCCGCGATCGGCCCCGAGACGATCAGCAGCAGCACGATCGCCACCGCGATGATCAGCAGGATGACGGTCAGCAGCAGCACCATCGGACGCAGCTTCCAGAACGGCCGGCCCTCGTCGATCTCGTACACCGTGTTCATCGCCTGCGAGAAGGCGCTGACGTAGCCCGAGGCCGACCAGATGGCACCGGCCAGGCCGATCACGAGAGCGAGGCCGGCGGCATCCGACTGCGCGAGCTGCTCGATCGGCTGGCGGAGCACCTGCACCATCGACTCGTCGGTGACGCGGCGCAGAACTCCGAGAAGCAGATCGGTCGTCTGCTGCGCCTGCCCGAACAGGCCGACCAGCGAGACGACGGCGAGCAGGGCGGGGAAGATGGCGAGCACGCTGTAGTAGGTCAGGGCAGCGGCGAGCGTGGTGCATCGGTCACGCGAGAACTCCGCCAGCGACCGCTTGAGTGCGTACTTCCACGAGGGCTTGTCGATCTGGGGCGGCGACTGCGGCTTGCGGGGGTCGTCCGGCTGCGGCGCGTGTCGCTCTTTCGCCGTGCTGCTCTCGGCGTCACCCTGCGACGCCGGCTGCTCGAGATTTCCCGACATGGTGCCCTCCGTACTGCTGTGCGATCCTGCGAGAGGCCCCACTCTCCGATGCCACGCTCGTCTGCACCACCGCCTCGACGCCCGGCACCGGGAGGGCTATATTGCAGCGCAACGTCCGATCGCCTCGGCGCTACTATCGAATGGTCCGGCCACGCACTGGCCGATGCTCGAAAAAGGGGCACGAAGCACTCCGCGATGCAGCGCGAGACGCGAGACACATACGGATCCCTCCGTTCCCTGTCTTGAAAGGCGCTTCCGCATGCCCACTGTCTCCGCTCACGTCGCCCTCACCCTGGCTCGGCACATCGACCATGTCTTCGGTGTGATGGGCAACGGCAACGCGTATTTCCTCGACGCGATCGAGAAGCAGACCGATGCCGTCTTCACCGCCGTCCGCCACGAGCAGGGCGCCGTGGTCGCCGCCGACGCCCACTTCCGGGCATCCGGTCGCATCGCCGCCGCCACCTCGACCTATGGCGCGGGGTTCACCAACACCCTGACCGCTCTGGCCGAGGCCGTGCAGGCGCACGTGCCGCTCGTTCTCGTCGTCGGAGACGAGCCGACCTCCGGCCCCCGTCCGTGGGACGTCGACCAGATCGCGATGGCATCGGCCGTGGGCGCACGCACGTATACGACCGGGCATGCAGACGCCGCGGCCACCACCGTCATCGCGATCGAGCACGCCCTGACCTACCGCGTGCCGGTGGTGCTCGCGATCCCGTACGACGTCGCGTCCCTCGAGGCGGGTCCTGTCGCCGAGGCGCCTGCCCCGCGCATCCCGGAGCCGCTCGCCCCGCGGGGCGAATTCGCCGACGGGATGCTGGATGAGATCGCCCACGCGCTGATCTCGGCCGAGCGTCCGTTCCTGCTCGCCGGCCGCGGTGCCTGGCTCGCCGGCGCGAGCGACGCCCTCGGAGCCCTGGCCGAGAAGACCGGTGCGCTCACGGCATCCACCGCCCTCGGCCGCGGCGTCTTCCCCGACACGCGCTACGACCTGGGCGTGACGGGCGGCTTCGGCGCCGACGGCGCCATGCAGCTGGTGCGCGATGCCGACGTTGCGGTGGTCTTCGGAGCGTCGCTCAACCAGTTCACGATGCGCTTCGGAGAGCTGTTCGCGCCTGGCACCCGGGTGTTCCAGATCGACGTCGCGCCCGCGGCGACGCACGCGCACGTCGGCGGATTCGTCCGCGCCGACGCCCGCGTGGCCGCCGAAGCGCTCGTCGAGCGGATCGCCCAGGCATCCGGTGCTGCGCGCTCCGCGCGGGAAAGTACTCCTGCCGCGGACGAATCGACCGAATCCATCCGCGCGGAGCGCACATCTCCGCGCGGAGCGCACTCCGCCTGGCGCGAGTCGGTCGACGTCGCCGCAGCCCGCGCGTACGCGGAGGGCGACGAGCTGGCAGCCGACGGCCGACTCGACCCCCGCTCGGCAGCTCGCCGCATCGCCGAGCTGCTGCCGGAGGACCGGGTCGTCGTCTCGGACGGCGGGCACTTCATCGGGTGGGCGAACATGTACTGGCCGGTCGCCGCTCCCGACCGCATGATGATGGTCGGCACCGCCTTCCAGTCGATCGGCCAGGGCTGGCCCAGCGTGGTCGGCGCGACGCGCGCACGCCCCGAGCAGACGATCGTGCTGACCTCGGGCGACGGCGGCGGCCTGATGGCGATCGCCGACCTCGAGTCTGCCGTGCGCGCGGCTGCAGGGCGCGGTGTCGCGGTGGTGTGGAATGACGCCGCCTACGGCGCCGAGGTCAATCTGTACGGCCTGAAGGGCCTCGCCGAGGGGCCCATGCTGATTCCCGAGGTCGACTTCGCGGCCTTCGCCGGCGCGGTGGGCGCCGAGGGCGTCGTCGTGCGCACGCTCGATGACCTCGAGCGGCTGCGCACCTGGGCAGCTGAGAACCCGGCCGAGCGCCGTTTCCTCGTGCTCGACCTGCGCATCTCGGGCAAGGTCGTCGCTCCGTACCAGCAGGAGATCATCCGCGTGAACTCCTGACCCGGCATCCGGGCTCGCACGGGCCACAGGAGAACGCAGGAAACGCAGGAGCCGAATCGAGATCGGCTCCTGCGTTTCGCGTGAAGTCCCGCATTCCGCGCGCGATGGCGCCGCGGGATCAGGATGCCGGCAGCAGCGCCCCCTCGAAGAACGCGGCCATCTCGTCGACGCCGTCGAGCGGCAGGATGGCGGCGACGTACTGGTCGGGGCGCACCACGATCACGACGCCGTCGCGAGAGAGTTCGCGCGCCTCGAAGATGTCGGTCTCGTTCCACTTGCTCGGCGCCGAGGCATAGACCTTCTCCCAGTCGGTCAGGCCGAGCGGCCCGGTCTTCGGGGCGAACAGCTCGGGCACCGTGGTCACCTCGACGTCCTCGTACGAGCCCTGGTGGATCGCCTTCACGTCGAAGACCGAGTCGACGTCGGCGTCTGACGGGGTGAAGCGCGCGAAGACATCTGCCGCCTCGGACGCCCACGCGTTCAGGCCGTCGCCCGAGGCATCGCCGAAGGCGTACACCCGCCAGCGGCCGTCGGCCTTGGCGTGGTGGCCGAGGTGGATGACGTTGCCGTCGCAGACGCGGGTGACCTCGGCCGACTTGAAGCGCTTGCCCAGCGGGAACCCGGCTGCGAGCGCCTGGTGCCTGTCGCTGCCCACGATCATCGACGAGGTGTACTGCGTCATGAAGCCGGAGGGGAACTCGGCGGTGCCGAGGTAGAAGGTGGCGAGCTCCTGCGGGTCGGAGATGTCCTCGGGCTTGCGCGCCATCAGGCTCGACCACTCGCGGTCGAAGTCGATGAGCTGCTGGGCCACGGGGCGGCGCTCGGCGCCGTAGGTCGCCAGCAGCGACTCGGGGCTGCGGCCGGTGAGCACCGAGCCGAGCTTCCAGCCGAGGTTGAAGCCGTCCTGCATCGACACGTTCATGCCCTGCCCGGCTTTGGCGCTGTGCGTGTGGCAGGCGTCGCCGGTGAGGAACACGCGCGGAGTGCGGCTGCTGTCGTCGCTCACGTCGTCGAAGCCGTCGGTCACGCGGTGCCCCACTTCGTACACGCTGTGCCAGGCGACGTCCTTCACGTCGATCGTGTACGGATGCAGGATCTCGTTCGCCTTCTTGATGATCGCCTCGATGGGCGTCCTGCGCACGCGGTGGTCGTCGTCGGCGGCGACTTCGCCGAGATCGATGTACATGCGGCTGAGGTAGCCGCCCTCGCGCGGGATGTGCAGGATGTTGCCCGCCTCGGCGTTGATCGCGCACTTGGTTCGCCAGTCGGGGAAGTCGGTGTTCACGAGCACGTCCATGACACCCCAGGCGTGGGCGGCCATGTCGCCGACGTGCGTGCGGCCGATGGCCTGTCGCACCCCGCTGCGAGCCCCGTCGCAGCCCGCGACGTACTTGGCGCGGATCGTGCGTTCGGTGCCGTTGTCGTCGACGCGCACTTCGACGGGGTACTCCCCCTCGTCGTGCACGGTGAGCCCGAGGAAGGCGATGCCGTAGTCGGGCACGATGCGGCCGGGGCCGTGAGCGGCGGCCTCGGCGAAGTAGTCGAGCACGCGGGCCTGGTTGACGATGAGATGCGGGAACTCGCAGATGTCGTACGCGTAGTCGGCGGTGCGGGCGGTGCGGATGATGTTCTGACGGTTCTCGGGGTCGGGTCCCCAGAAGTTCATCCAGCCGATGTTGTACGCCTCGGCGATGATGCGCTCGGCGAAGCCGAACGCCTGGAAGGTCTCGACGCTGCGTGGCTGGATGCCGTCGGCCTGGCCGAGCACGAGGCGCCCTTCACGCTTCTCGATGATGCGCGTCGAGACGTTCGGGTACTGCGACATCTGCGCCGCCAGGAGCATGCCGGCGGGCCCGGAGCCGACGATCAGCACGTCGGTCTCGTCAGGGAGCCGAGCGGGGCGGTCGATGCCCAGACCTTCGGCGTCGAGCACGCGAGGGTCGTGGGAGACATAACCGCGGTGGTGGAACTGCATCGTCGTTGATTCCTTCCAGAGTGTTCTATATTCGAACACAAAGTTCTACTATTGAACACATCGTATCCGAGGCGGCGACGCCCAGACAAGAGGAGGGCGCATGCCAGCCCCTGCATCGCAGACGCTGAGTCGCGGCATCCGGATCCTCGAGATCCTGGCGGACGGCCCGCTGACGATCGACGAGGTCGCTGCGCGTCTCGAGGTGCACCGCTCTATCGCGTACCGGCTGCTGCGGACGCTCGAAGACCACCGCCTCGTGATCCGCGACGCGACCGGGCGCACGGCGCTCGGCCCGCGCATGGCCGCCCTCGCCGCCGGCGTCGCGCACGACCTGCAGGCCGAGGCACTACCCGAGCTCACCGCGGTGGCGAACGAGCTCGGCCACACCGCCTTCCTCGCCGTCCTCGACGGCGACGAGGTCATCACGCTGACCAGTGTCGAGCCGCGCCACGCGGTCGCGAATGTTGCACAGCGGCCGGGCACCAGGCATCCGATCACCGTCGGCGCACCGGGCAAGGCCATCCTCGCGCAGCTGCCCGACGGCGAGTGGCCGTCCATCGACGAGGGGCTGCGCACCGAGGTCCTCTCAGCCCGGGAGCGCGGCTACGCGCTCAGCCACGACGAGGTGATCCCGAACCTCAGGTCGATCGCCGTACCACTGTCGCTGCGAGGCAAGCGCCCGGCGGCACTCGCCGTCGTGCACGTGGCCTCGCGGGTTCCGGATGCCGAGATCGCCGACCGCCTGCAGCGCTCGGCGAGCATCATCCGGGCATCCCTCGACGGCTGACCGCCCCGACGCAGGCAGGCCTGGAAGGCGACCCCTGCGGATCGTCCTCCAGGCCTGCACAGACCTTCAGAGAGGGGCGACGCTCAGTCGGTCACCCCGACACCCTGCAGCGGGGTGCGCGCCTGCTCGGTCTCGTGATCGATGCCGAGCGGAAGGCCGGAGCGATCGCGGAAGGCGAGCGTGGCGAGCAGGCCGATCACGGTCATGACCGCGAGGTAGATGGTCACGGAGTCGGTGCCCCCGGTCGTCTGCACGAGCCACTCGGCGACGGTCGGCGCGAAGGCGCCACCGAGGATCGCGCCGAGGGCGTACGAGATCGAGACGCCGGAGAAGCGCACCGAGGCCGGGAAGATCTCGGCGTAGAACGCCGCCTGCGGACCGTAGGTGAAGCCGAGTCCGATCGACAGGATCATGAGACCGAGCGCGAAGGGCACCAGCTCTCCGGTGTTGACGAGCGGGAAGAGCGTGAAGACGCCCACGAGCTGCAGCGCCCAGCCGAGGAGGTACGTGCTGCGGCGGCCGATCCGGTCGGAGAGCCCGCCCGCGAACCACGTCGAGACCAGCCAGACGATCGCGCCGAAGGCGACCGCCCAGAGCACCTCGGGGCGGGTGAGGCCGAGGCCGTTGGTCGCGTAGCCCTGGATCCAGCCCCCCGTGGTCATGTAACCAACGGCGTTGTTGCCCGCGAATACGAGCGCGGCGATCACGACGACCAGGCCGTAGTTGCGGAACAGTGCGACGATCGGGGTCTTGGTCTGCGCGGCGCGCTCAGCGATCTCGGTGAAGACGGGGCTCTCCTCGACGCTGCGTCGGATCCACCAGCCGACCAGGATCAGCGCGACCGAGAGCAGGAACGGCACGCGCCAGCCCCACTCGAGGAACGCATCGCCGGGAGCCACCATCGACATGATGGCGATCACGGCGCTCGAGAGCAGCAGGCCGAGCGGAACTCCCACCTGCGGCGATGCGCCGTAGGCTCCTCGGCGCGAACGCGGCGCGTGCTCGACGGCCATCAGCACAGCCCCGCCCCATTCGCCGCCGGCCGAGATGCCCTGCAGCACGCGCAGCAGCACGAGCAGCACAGGCGCGACGACGCCGATCGCCTGGTACGTGGGCAGCAGTCCGATGAGGGCGGTCGCGACGCCCATGCCGAACAGCGTGATGACGAGCACCTTCCGGCGACCGATCCGGTCGCCGAAGTGACCGGCGAGGAAGGCGCCGAGGGGCCGGAAGAGGAAGCTGAGGCCCACCGTGAGGAACGCCAGGATGCGTCCGAACTCCGGGCCGGCCGGCTCGAAGAACAGCACACCGAACGCGAGGCCGGACATGGCTGCGTAGGTGAAGAAGTCGTACCACTCGATGGTCGTGCCGACCACTGTCGCGAAGATGACGCGGCGTCGGTCGGCCCCGCTCGCGATGGTTCCGGTCGGGGTGAGTCCACCCTCTGGCTGTGCGCCCATGTCAGCTCCTCTGCTGTGACACCTGTGTGACACCGTCGTCCGGGTGGCGTCGGGATGCTTGCCACCCGTTCGAGGATCATATACGATTTCGAATACGACGCACAAGACTCCCCGAGTCGCCCGTGCACAACGCAAGGAGGCGCCCTATGCCCGAGCTCACCCGCCCTGGCAAGATCATCGCGATCCACCTCAACTACGTCTCCCGCGCCGACCAGCGCGGACGCCGACCCGCCGCCCCGTCGTACTTCTTCAAGCCGGCCAGTTCCGTCGCCGGCACCGACGGCGTCGTCGAGCGCCCCGCCGGCACCGAGCTCCTCGCGTTCGAGGGCGAGATCGCCCTCGTCATCGGCACCGCCGCCCGCCGCGTCCCGACCTCCGAGGCGTGGGCGCACGTCGCTTATGTCACCGCGTCGAACGACCTCGGCCTCTACGATCTGCGCGCCAACGACAAGGGGTCGAACGTGCGCTCGAAGGGCGGTGACGGCTACACCCCCGTCGGACCCGAGCTCATCGACGCCGCCGCTGTCGACCCCGCCGCTCTGCGTGTGCGCGCGTGGGTCAACGGCGAGCTCGCGCAGGACGACACGACTGCCGGTCTTCTCTTCCCTCTGCCGCAGCTCGTCGCCGACCTCTCGCAGCACTTCACGCTCGAACCGGGCGACATCATCCTCACGGGAACGCCAGCCGGTTCCAGCGTGATCGTGCCGGGCGACGTCGTCGAGATCGAGGTGGATGCTCCGGATGCCCCCGGCGCGCCCTCATCCGGACGCCTGCGCACCACGGTGACCCAGGGCGAGGTCGAGTTCGATCCTTCGCTCGGCTCGATGCCCGCCGTCGACGACCTGCAGCGAGCGGAGGCATGGGGATCGCGCGAGCTCGCCGGCCTCCCGCCCGTCGAGCAGACCGCGCGGCTCTCCCCCGAGCTTCGCGCCAAGCTTCTCGAGGCGCCCACCGCCGGTCTGTCCAGCCAGCTCCGCAAACGCGGCCTGCACTCCTGCTTCATCGACGGCCTCTCGGCCAACCTCCCCGGCGCCAAGATCGTCGGCACCGCCAAGACGCTGCGCTTCGTGCCCGCGCGCGAAGACCTCTTCAAGAGCCACGGCGGCGGGTACAACGCGCAGAAGCGCGCGTTCGACGCCGTCGGCGAGGGCGAGATCATCGTGATCGAGGCCCGCGGAGACGAGACCACCGGCACGCTCGGCGACATCCTCGCGCTCCGCGCCAAGACACGCGGCGCGGCCGGAGTGGTCACCGACGGCGGCGTGCGCGACTTCGACGCAGTCGCCGAGATCGGCCTGCCGGTGTTCTCGAAGGGCGCGCACCCCTCGGTGCTCGGCCGCAAGCACGTGCCCTGGGAGTTCGACGTCACGATCGGCTGCGGCGGCGCCACCGTGCAGCCGGGCGACGTCATCGTCGGCGACGGCGACGGCGTGATCGTCATTCCCGCGCACCTGGCCGACGAGGTGGCAGACGAGGCCATCGCGCAGGAGCACGAGGATGTCTGGATCGCCGAGCAGGTCGCCGCGGGCCACCCCGTCGACGGGCTGTTCCCGATGAACGCCGAGTGGCGCGCGAAGTACGACGCCCGCGATCAGGCTAGCGAGGCGAAGTGAGCACCCTCGTCCGCGAGGGCAGCAAGTCCGAGCAGGCCTACACATGGCTGCGCGCGCGCATCGCGTCTCACGCGTACGGCCCCGGCTACCGCCTCGTGCTCGGCGCGATAGCACGCGAGCTCGACATGAGCGTGGTCCCGGTGCGCGAGGCGATCCGCCGGCTCGAGGCCGAGGGGCTCGTGACCTTCGAGCGCAACGTCGGCGCCCACGTGGCGCTGATCGACGAGAACGAGTACGCGCACACGATGCAGACTCTCGGCCTGGTCGAGGGCTCCGCCACCGCGCTCTCGGCTCCCCTGCTCGACGACGATGCGCTCGATCGGGCCGCGGCGATCAACGAGCAGATGCGCGAGCTGCTCGAGCACTTCGACGCGCACCGGTTCACCCAGCTGAACCAGCAGTTCCACTCGGTGCTGTTCGAACCGTGCCCCAATCCGCACATCCTCGACCTGGTGCATCGCGGGTGGGGTCGGCTCTCGGGCATCCGGGATTCGACCTTCGCCTTCGTGCCGGGCCGGGCCCGGCACTCGGTCGAGGAGCACGACCAGATCCTCAGCCTGATCCGCGACGGCGCCACGCCGCTCGAGATCGAGCTGTCTGCACGACACCACCGCTGGCGCACCCTGGACGCGTTCCTGGCTGCCCGGCACTCCCACTCCAGCGAAGAAGGACGATGATGAACGACGTCTACACCCCCGCCGACCTGCCCTCGAAGATCCAGCACTACATCGACGGCGAGTTCGTCGACTCGATCGACGGCGACACGTTCGAGGTGCTCAACCCGGTCACCAACGAGACCTACGTGCACGCCGCGGCGGGCAAGAAGGCCGACATCGACCGCGCGGTCGCCGCAGCCCGCCGCGCCTTCACCGAGGGCCCCTGGCCGCGGATGCTGCCGCGCGAGCGCTCGCGCGTGCTGCACCGCATCGCCGACATCGTCGAGTCGCGCGATGCGCGCCTCGCCGAGCTCGAGTCGTTCGACTCGGGTCTGCCGATCACGCAGGCGCTCGGCCAGGCCCGCCGCGCCGCCGAGAACTTCCGCTTCTTCGCCGACCTGATCGTCGCGCAGGCGGACGACGCCTTCAAGGTGCCCGGCAAGCAGATGAACTACGTCAACCGCAAGCCGATCGGCGTGGCCGGCCTCATCACGCCGTGGAACACCCCGTTCATGCTCGAGTCGTGGAAGCTCGGTCCTGCGCTCGCGACGGGCAACACCGTGGTGCTCAAGCCCGCCGAGTTCACCCCGCTCTCGGCATCGCTCTGGGCGGGCATCTTCGAAGAGGCCGGCCTTCCGAAGGGCGTCTTCAACCTCGTCAACGGCCTCGGCGAAGACGCCGGTGACGCGCTGGTCAAGCATCCGGACGTGCCGCTCATCTCGTTCACGGGCGAGAGCCGCACCGGCCAGATCATCTTCGGCAACGCGGCCCCCTTCCTGAAGGGCCTGTCGATGGAGCTGGGTGGCAAGAGCCCAGCCGTCGTGTTCGACGATGCCGACCTCGACACCGCCGTCGACGCCTGTGTCTTCGGCGTGTTCTCGCTCAACGGCGAGCGCTGCACGGCCGGCAGCCGCATCCTGGTGCAGCGCGGCGTCTACGACGAGTTCGTCGAGCGGTTCGCCGCGATCGCGAAGCGCGTCAAGGTAGGCCACCCGCACGACCCGAAGACCGAGGTCGGCGCTCTGGTGCACCCCGAGCACTACGAGAAGGTCATGAGCTACGTCGAGATCGGCAAGACCGAGGGCCGCCTGATCGCCGGCGGCGGGCGCCCCGACGGCTTCCCCACCGGCAACTACGTCGCGCCGACCGCGTTCGCGGATGTGGCGCCGGATGCCCGGATCTTCCAGGAGGAGATCTTCGGACCCGTCGTGGCCATCACCCCCTTCGACACCGACGAGGAGGCGCTGGAGCTCGCGAACAACACGCGCTACGGCCTCGCGGCGTACATCTGGACCAACGACCTCAAGCGCGCGCACAACTTCGCCGGCGCCGTCGAAGCCGGCATGGTGTGGCTGAACTCGAACAACGTGCGCGACCTGCGCACCCCGTTCGGCGGCGTCAAGGCATCCGGGCTCGGACACGAAGGCGGCTACCGCTCGATCGACTTCTACACCGATCAGCAGAGCGTGCACATCACCCTGGGCGAGCCCCACAACCCCGCCTTCGGCAAGCAGGACCTCGACGACCCGGACCCCCGCTGACCCGGCCGCCCGAACACACAGAGCAAGGACGCTGACATGACCAACCACGCTGGCAAGACCCTCACCTCCTCCGGCTTCTACGTGAGCCAGGAGGCGCCGATCCACACCGACGACCCGATCGCCACTCCCGTCGCGACGCCGCCCGACATCCTGCGCTGCGCGTACATGGAGCTCGTGGTCACCGACCTCGCCGCCTCGCGGCAGTTCTACGTCGACGTGCTCGGCCTGTATGTCACCGAAGAGGACGACGAGACGATCTACCTGCGTTCGACCGAGGAGTTCATCCACCACAACCTCGTGCTGCGCAAGGGCGAGCTCGCAGCTGTCGCCGCGTTCTCGTACCGTGTGCGCACCCCTGAGGACCTCGACCGCGCGATGGAGTTCTACACCGAGCTCGGCTGCGATGTCCGCCGCAATGCGGAGGGCTTCGTGAAGGGCATCGGCGATTCGGTGCGTGTGGTCGACCCGCTCGGGTTCCCGTACGAGTTCTTCCACCAGAGCGAGCATGTCGAGCGGATGTCATGGCGCTACGACCTGCACATCCCCGGCGAGCTGGTGCGCCTCGACCACTTCAACCAGGTCACCCCCGACGTGCCGCGCGCCGTGCGCTTCATGCAGGACCTGGGCTTCCGCGTCACCGAGGACATCCAGGACGCCGAGGGCACCGTGTACGCCGCGTGGATGCGCCGCAAGCCCACCGTGCACGACACCGCCATGACCGGCGGCGACGGCCCGCGCATGCATCACGTGTGCTTCGCGACCCACGAGAAGCACAACATCCTCGCGATCTGCGACAAGCTCGGAGCCCTGCGCCGCTCCGACGCGATCGAGCGCGGCCCCGGCCGCCACGGCGTCTCGAACGCGTTCTACCTGTACCTGCGCGACCCCGACGGCCACCGCGTCGAGATCTACACGCAGGACTACTACACCGGCGACCCCGACAACCCCGTCGTCACGTGGGACGTGCACGACAACCAGCGTCGCGACTGGTGGGGCAACCCCGTCGTTCCCAGCTGGTACACCGACGCGTCGCTCGTGCTCGACCTCGACGGCAACCCGCAGCCGGTGCGCGCCCGCACCGACTCGAGCGAGATGGCTGTGACCATCGGCGCCGACGGCTTCTCGTACACCCGCCCCGACGAGGGCGAGGAGTCGATGCCCGAGTGGAAGCAGGGCGAGTACAAGCTCGGACACCAGCTGTGACGCTTCCCGCCGAGACGCTCGCAGCCCTCGCCGCCGAGCTCGCCGAGGCCGAGCGCACGCGCGGGGTGATGCCCCGCATCACCGCCCGGTATCCGGATGCCACCATCGAGGACTCCTACGCCATTCAGGGCGTCTGGCGCGACTCGCAGGTCGCCGCCGGGCGCCGCCTGGTGGGACGCAAGATCGGGCTGACGTCGCGCGCCATGCAGCAGGCCACCGGGATCACAGAGCCCGACTACGGCGTGATGTTCGACGACACCGTGTACCGCTCGGGCGATGAGATCCCGTTCGACGACTTCTCGAACGTGCGCATCGAGGTCGAGCTGGCGTTCGTGCTGAAGTCGCCCCTCGAGGGCCCTGATTGCACGCTCGACGACGCCCTGGCGGCCATCGACTACGCCGTGCCCGCGCTGGAGGTGCTGAACTCGCACATCGAGCTCGAGGGCCGCACGATCGTCGACACGATCAGCGACAACGCCGCCTACGGCGCGATGGTGCTGGGCGACGTGCACCTGCGTCCCGATGAGATCGACCTGCGCTGGGTGCCCGGTGTGCTGTCGAAGAACGGCCAGATCGAAGAGACCGGCGTCGCAGCCGGGGTCCTCGGGCATCCGGCGACCGGCGTAGCCTGGCTGGCGAACAAGTTCCACCAGCACGGTGCGCGACTGGAGGCCGGCGAGATCATCCTGGCAGGATCGTTCACACGGCCGATGTGGGTCGAGCGCGGCGACGAGGTGCTGTGCGACTATCGCGAGATGGGAACCATCGCATGCCGCTTCGTCTAGAACCCACCTTCCGTGACGCGCTCGCGGCCGCCGACCGCCCGCTGATCGGCATGTGGCTGAGCACGGGCACCACCCTGAACGCCGAGATCTGCGCCGGCTCGGGTATCGACTGGCTGCTCATCGACATGGAGCACGGCCCGAACACGATCGTCACAGTGCAGCAGCAGCTTCAGGTGATCGCCGCGTATCGGGTGCCCACGATCGTCCGGGTGCCGGTGAACGACACCGTGACCATCAAGCAGGTGCTCGACACCGGCGCGCAGAACCTGCTCGTGCCGATGGTGGCCTCAGCCGCAGAGGCGCAGGCGGCCGTCGCAGCAGTGCGGTACCCGCCGCTAGGCGTACGCGGCGTCGGATCGGGCCTCGCCCGCAGCGGACGCTGGGGCCGGGTGGCCGGATACGTTCCGAACGCGTCCGAGACGATCTCCCTGTTCGTGCAGATCGAATCGGCTGATGCCGTGGCCGCGGCGGCTGAGATCGCCGCTGTCGACGGGGTGGACGGCGTGCTCGTCGGGCCGGCCGACCTCGCGGCATCGATGGGCTTCCCCGGGCAGCAGTCGCATCCCGACGTGCTCGCCGCCGTGCACCACGTGTTCGAGGTGGTCGCAGCAGCCGGGAAGAAGGTCGGCGTGAACGCCTTCGATCCGTCGGACGCCGACGCGTTCCTCGACGCGGGCGCGCACTTCCTCTCGGCGAGCGCCGACGTGACGATCCTCGCCAGGGGCGCCGAGGCGCTCGCAGCGCGGTTCGCCAGGGCATCCGCCGCGGCCGAGACGGACACGTACTGACTGCCTGACCGCACAGCTCCGGAGAATCAGCCCGAACCCGTGCGAATCGCACTGTTCCGCGTCCTTCGCGTGCGGTTCTCCGGAGTTGTGACGGCGTGCCAGGATGAACGGATGCTGCATTCGAGGATGACGCCGTGAGCCGCGGGCTCGCAGCGATGACCGATCGCAACTTCCGCTGGTTCTTCCTCGCTCGGGCCATCACGATGGTCACCGGGTCGATGTCGTCGATCGCGCTGGCGTTCGCCGTGCTCGAGATCGACAACGACCCGTTCAGCCTGTCCCTGGTGCTCACGGCGTTCACCCTCGCGAACATCGTCTTCGTGCTGTTCGGCGGAGTGGTCGCCGATCGCCTCCCCCGCGCACTGGTGATCCAGGTCTGCTACGTGCTCGACATCCTCTCGATCGGCACGATCGCGGTGCTGCTGTTCACCGAGACCGCCACGGTGCCCGCGGTCGCCGCGCTCGCGGCGCTCAACGGGGCGTCGACCGCATTCGTCATGCCGGCGATGCAGGGCATCATCCCGCAGCTGACGAGCCCCGAGAACCTGCAGCAGGCGAACGCCATGCTCTCGTTCGTGCGGTCCGCCGTGACGATCGGCGGTCCCGTCATCGCGGGAATCCTGGTGACGACGGTGGGGCCCGCCTGGGCGATGCTCGTGCAGATGGCCGGATGGCTGGTCGCCATCCCCATCCTGGCCATGGTGAAGCTGCCGCCGCCCGCCGGCGACGGCGGATTCTCGCTCTTCTCCGACCTGCGCACCGGGTGGACCGAGTTCTGGAGCCGCTCCTGGCTGGTGGCCGTCGTGCTGGCGTTCATGATCATGAACGCCATCCACGTCGGAGCGTGGGGCGTCGTCGGTCCGTACATCGCGAAGAACGACGAGCGTCTCGGCATCGCCGGCTGGGGGTGGGTGGTCAGCGCCGAGGGCGTCGGCGTGCTGCTGATGACGCTGGTGCTGATGTGGCTGCCGCTGAAGCGCCCGCTCCGGTTCGGGATGCTTGGTATGAGCCTCTTCGCGATCCCGCTGACCATGCTCGGCGTGCATCCCGCGGTCGTGCTGGTCGCGATCGCGGCGTTCCTCGCCGGTGCCGGCGCCGAGGTGTTCAGCACCGGATGGAACGTCGCGATGATGGAGAACATCCCGCTCGACAAGCTCAGCCGGGTCTCGAGCTACGACATGCTCGGCAGCTTCGTCGTCATGCCGATCGGAACGCTGGTGTACGGGTGGCTGATCACGCACGCCGAGCCCTCGACGGTGTTGATCACCTCGGGCATCCTGTACGCCGTCATCGCCGTCGGAACCACCTTCGTGCCCTCTGTCTGGAGGATGGGACGAGTCGAGGCGGCGACCGTCAGGAGCTGAGCCCGGCGACCGCCGCCGCGACACCGCGATGCGGGTGGCGACCCGTGATCAGTCGGAGGTCACCAGCCGCTCGGCGGCCTCGACGACATTCGTCATCAGCAGCGCGACGGTCATCGGCCCCACGCCCCCGGGGTTCGGCGAGACGAAGCCCGCCACCTCGGCGACATCAGGGTGAACGTCGCCGTAGACCTTCGACGCACCGGTCTCGGCATCGGTCTCGCGGGTCACGCCCACGTCGAGCACCGCGGCGCCCGGCTTGACGTCCTCGGCCCTGATGAGGTGCTTCACGCCCGCGCCCGCGACGATCACGTCGGCCTGGCGCAGGAAGGGCGACATGTCGGGCGTGCCGGTGTGCACCTGGGTGACGGTGGCGTTGATCGCGCGGCGGGTGAGCAGCAGTCCCATCGGGCGCCCGATGGTCACACCGCGGCCCACGACGACCACGTGCTTGCCCTTGAGGTCGTAATCGTTGCGAAGCAGCAGCTCGATCACGCCGCGTGGCGTGCACGGCAGTGGCGTGTGGATCGGTCCGTTGACGTTCAGCACGAGGCGCCCCAGGTTGGTGGGGTGCAGCCCGTCGGCATCCTTCGCCGGGTCGATCCGCTCGAGGATCGCATCGGTGTCGAGATGCTTGGGCAGCGGGAGCTGCACGATGTAGCCGTGGCAGCTGTCGTCGGCGTTGAGCTCATCGATCAGCGCTTCGACCTCGGCCTGCGTGGCGTCGGCCGGCAGCTCGCGCTGGATCGAGTTCATGCCGATGGCCTCGGACTGCTTGTGCTTCATGCCGACGTACAGCTGCGACGCCGGGTCGGCGCCGACGAGGACGGTCGCGATGCCGGGGACGATGCCCTTCTCGCGCAGCGCCGCTACGCGCTCGGTCAGCTCGCTCTTGATGGCGGCGGCGGCCGCCTTCCCGTCGAGGATCTTCGCGGTCATGTTGCCTGCTTTCCGCGAGACTCGTCCTCCCGCACGGGACAGCTGGTCGTGCGCGCTGTCCCGTGCGGAACGGAAGTCCCGGCGAGGGAGGGTGAGTTCGACGTATCCGGATGCTTACTGCTGCAGGTCCGGGTAGAGCGGGAACGCGCCGGCGAGGGCGTCGACGCGGGCGCGCAGCGCCTCGACGTCGGCTCCGGGCTGCAGGGCGAGGGCGATCACGTCGGCGACCTCGGTGAACTCGGCGTCACCGAACCCGCGGGTCGCGAGCGCCGGGGTGCCGATGCGCAGGCCCGAGGTGACCATCGGCGGGCGGGGGTCGTTCGGCACGGCGTTGCGGTTCACGGTGATGTGGATCTCGTGCAGCAGGTCTTCGGCCTGCTTGCCGTCGATCTCGGCGTCGCGAAGATCGACGAGCACGAGGTGCACGTCGGTGCCGCCCGAGCGCACGGCGATGCCGGCCTCCTTGACGTCCTGCTGCGAGAGGCGGTCGGCGATGATCGCCGCGCCGCGCAGCACGCGCTCCTGGCGCTCCTTGAACTCAGGGGTTCCTGCGATCTTGAACGCGGTCGCCTTCGCGGCGATCACGTGCATGAGCGGACCGCCCTGCTGACCGGGGAACACGGCCGAGTTGATCTTCTTGGCGATGTCGGCGTCGTTGGTGAGGATGAAGCCCGAGCGCGGGCCGCCGATGGTCTTGTGCACGGTCGACGAGACGACGTGCGCGTGCGGCACGGGGTTGGGGTGCAGGCCGGCGGCGACGAGGCCTGCGAAGTGCGCCATGTCGACCCAGAGCAGCGCGCCGACCTCGTCGGCGATCGCGCGGAAGGCGGCGAAGTCGAGGGTGCGGGGGTACGCCGACCACCCGGCGATGATGACCTTCGGCTTGTGCTCGATGGCCAGGCGACGCACCTCGTCCATGTCGATGGTCGAGGTCTCGGGGTTCACCCCGTAGGCGACGATGTCGTACAGGCGGCCGGAGAAGTTGATCTTCATGCCGTGCGTCAGGTGGCCGCCCTGATCGAGCGAGAGGCCGAGCAGTGTGTCCCCGGGGCGGGCGATGGCGTGCAGCACGGCGGCGTTGGCCGTGGCGCCCGAGTGCGGCTGGACGTTGGCGAACTCCGAGCCGAACAGCTGCTTGGCGCGGGCGATCGCCAGCTCCTCGGCGACGTCGACCTCTTCGCACCCGCCGTAGTAGCGACGCCCCGGGTAGCCCTCGGCGTACTTGTTGGTGAGAACGGAGCCCTGCGACTGCAGCACGGACACTGGCACGAAGTTCTCGGATGCGATCATCTCGAGGAACGTCTGCTGGCGCTTCAGCTCCCGGTCGAGCACCTCGGCGATCTCGGGGTCGACCTCGGCGAGCGGGGCGTTGAAGTAGCGGTCGGTCATGACAGTCTCCTGTTCACACGGGAATTAGGGGTGTTCCTCATCGGCCCAGGCGCGCGGTCGATTCCTATGAGGCCGCTCCCCGGTGGTGACCCACCCAGACGCCAGTCGCGACGCAAGAAGCTTAGCGGATCGTCTCCCCCGGGTCCGATCCCGCGACGTCATAATCATCGCGGAGCGGGATACATTTTGTTCATGGTCTTTCCTGTTGTGGCGGGGCTCGTGCCTGCGCCCTCGTCCGTCGCCATCGGCGACGGCGTCCTGCCCCTTCTGCCCGGCATGACCGTGACGGGCCCGTCGTCCGCATCGGAAAGGCTTCGGGATGCTGTCGCGCGGCGCACCGGCATCCGCCTCCAGCTCGCAGACGACCCGGCCGAGGCCGCCGTCGTCCTGCGCGTGGACGCCGACATCGCGGATGCCGAGGGATACACGCTCACGGTCGGCGATCGCGTCGAGATCGCGGGCGGCGCTGATGCCGGCGTCTTCTACGGCGTCGAGACCCTGCTGCAGCTGCTGACCGACGGCGATGAGGGCTGGGCATGGCCCACCGCGCGCATCGCGGACGCGCCGCGATTCGAACATCGCGGCGTCATGATCGACGTCGCGCGCCGCTTCTTCCCCGTCGACGAGGTGAAGACCGTCATCGATCGTGCCGCCGCGCTCAAGCTGAACCGCCTTCACCTGCATCTCAGCGATGACCAGGCCTGGCGGATCCAGATCGACTCCTGGCCCCTGCTCACCGAGCGCGCCTCCGGGTTCGCGGCCGACCCCGGCGACCAGGGCGGCTTCTACACGAAAGAGGACTTCCGCGAGATCGTCTCGCACGCGGCATCCCGCCACGTCGTCGTGATCCCCGAGATCGACCTGCCTGGCCATACCCATGCCGTCGGAGTCGCCTACCCTGAGCTCGTCGAAGAGCCGCATCTGCACCCGGCTCTGCTCGCCGACGCCGAACGACTCGGCCACGCGCTCCCGGTGAAGGGCGAGCCCTACATCGGCTGGGGTGTCGGCCACTCGAGCCTGCGCATCCACGAGGAGCGCACCTGGGACTTCGTGCGCGACGTGCTCACCGAGATCGCCGAGATCTCACCAGGCCCTTGGATCCACATCGGCGGCGACGAGTCGCTCGGCACCTCCGCCGACGACTTCGCCCTTGCGATCGAGCGCGCCACGTCGATCGTGCGCGACCTCGGTCGCACCCCGATCGCATGGCACGAGGCGGGGGCCGCGCCTGCACTGGCCGACGGCTCGGTCGGGCAGTACTGGGGCCTGCTCGAGCCAGAAGCGACGCACGCGTCGCACGCGGCCCGCTTCGTCGCACGCGGCGGCAAGGTCGTGCTCTCTCCGGCCGACGCCGTGTACCTCGACATGAAGTATGACGCCGACTTCCCCCTCGGTCTCGCGTGGGCGGGCACGGTGAGCGTGGAAAGGGCGCATGGGTGGGATCCGACCGCGCTGCTCGACGTTCCTGCGGATGCGATCGCCGGCATCGAGGCGCCGCTGTGGACCGAGACCGTGCGCAGCCTGCCCGATGCCGAGCTGCTGATGTACCCGCGCATCGCGGCCGCCGCTGAGCTCGCCTGGTCGCGGGCGGGCTCCGACCAGCACAGCTGGGAGGAGTTCCGAACCCGTCTGGGCAGGCTCTCGCCGCTGTGGCAGTCTGAGCGCATCCGATTCCATCCCGTCGACGAGATCCCCTGGAGTGCACGATGACCCCCGAGCCCGCGATCACCACCGATACCAGCCGCTCGCGCGTCATCCACTCCGCACGGATCGTCGACGGCGACGGCACCGTCATCGAGAACGGCTGGGTGCGCTTCGAGGACGGCCGGATCGCCGCGCGCGGCACCGGCGGCGACTGGATTCCGGCCGATGAGGTGGTCGACGCGGCAGCCGTGGCTGGGCCGGATGCCGTGCTGACTCCAGGCTTCATCGACATCCACGGCCATGGCGGCGCGGGCGCGGCCTACGACGACGGCGTGGACGCGATCCGCCGCGGTCGTGCGATGCACCGCTCTCACGGCACGACTCGCGCCGTGATCTCGCTGGTCACAGCCAGTGTCGACCAGCTCGCCGAGCAGGTTGCGATGATCGCCGACCTCGCAGGCACGGATGCCGACGTCCTCGGCAGCCACCTCGAGGGCCCTTTCCTCGACCCGGGGCACCAGGGGGCGCACGAGCCGTCGCTGCTCCGGCATCCGGACCCGGCTGACGTGACCCGTCTTCTCGAGGCGGGTCGGGGCACGGTCAGGCAGGTCACGATCGCACCGGAGCTTCCCGGCGGACTCGAGGCTGTTCGTCTCATCGTCGCGGCCGGCGCCGCCGCCGCGGTCGGGCACACCGACGCCGACGCCGCGATCGCGCGTCAGGCCTTCGAGGCCGGAGCGTCGATCCTCACTCACGCGTTCAACGCGATGAACGGCATCCACCACCGTGCCCCCGGCCCGATCCTCACCGCGGCCGCCGATCATCGAGTGGTACTGGAGGGCATCGCCGACAACTTCCACCTCGCGCCGTCCGTCATCAAGCTGCTCTTCGACATCGCGCCGGGGCGGGTCGCCCTGGTCACGGACGCGATGGCTGCCGCCGGCAGCGCCGACGGGCATTACGACCTCGGCGCGGTCAAGGTGACGGTGAAGGACGGCATGGCGCGCAGGGATGACACCGGATCGATCGCCGGATCGACGCTCACGCAGGACGTCGCGCTTCGCCGCGCCGTCGAGGCGGATGTTCCTCTGGTCGATGCCGTGCGCGCTCTGACGGCGACGCCGGCCGCGGCCGTCGGCTTCGGCGAGTCACTCGGGATGCTGCAGCCGGGCTTCGTCGCAGATGCCGTGCTGCTCGGATCGGATCACGAGGTCGCAGCCGTGTGGGTGGGCTCCGCGCCGACGCGCTGAGATCCCGGAGACGGATGAGGGCCGCCGCACTCCCCAGAGCGGCGGCCCTCGCGTCCCCCGGAGCCGACTGCGGCCGAAGGCTCCTCCCCCGAGGACTTCGACCGAGCGTGTCGCGGCGCGATACCCGTTCGCCGAGAGCCCTCCGCATCCGCCCCCCGGTGGTGCATCGGACCTGCTCCGCCTGAAGAGACGTCACGCCCGCTCGTTCATTACGCGAGTCCGGCAAAAACTTCTCGAGCCGTCGTCAACACTCCATGTAGCGCCACGCCCCGCGCGATACGCGCCATCTTCGTCGACTCGCGTGATCACGCGACACCGATCGCATCTCAGGGTATAGATGCACGCCGCAGACGAGCACTTGGGGGATGAACGTGACGATAGAGAATACGGGCAGCGAGGTGCTGGCTGACGCTGATCTCGTGCTGCGCACGCGGTCGGGTGATGCTGAGGCGTTCGGTGAGCTGTGGCGTCGCCATTACCCGTCCGGGATCACGGTGGCACGATCGGTGACCTCCTCGATCGACCCCGACGACCTCGTGCAGGAGTCCTACGCCCGCATCTACCAGGCGATCCTGAAGGGCGGCGGTCCCAACGGATCCTTCCGCGCCTACCTGTTCACCAGCATCCGCAACACCGCCGCCGCCTGGGGCCGCGCCCGCCGCGAGACCCCCATCGACGAACTCGACACCGTCGCCGACCCGTCATCGACCGAATCCGCCGCCGACGAGGCCCTCGACCGCGGACTCACCGCACAGGCATTCCGCTCCCTGCCCTCCCGCTGGCAGGAAGTGCTCTGGTACTCCGAGATCGAGCAGATGAAGCCCTCCGAGATCGCCCCACTGCTCGGCATGAGCACCGGCGCCGTCTCCCAGCTCAGCTTCCGAGCCCGCGAAGGCCTCCGCGAAGCCTGGATCCAAGCACACCTCCGCAACGCCGGCGAAGACTCCGAATGCCACTGGCTGGTCGAACGTCTCGGCGCCTATGCGCGCGGCAATCTGGGCGCTCGCGCACAGCTGCGGGCGCAGCGTCACATCGCCGACTGCCCGCGGTGCATGATCGCCGCCGGAGAGGCGACCGAGCTCTCGAACCGCCTCGCCCTCGTCATCCTCCCGCTGGTCACGGGCATCGCCGGCGCATCGTCGTACCTCGCGTCGACCCAGGGCGCCGGTGCGCCGGTCGTCGCACTCGCCGCGATGCCCAGCAGCGTGGTCGGCGGTGTGGTCGCGACGGAGGCGGCGGGTTCTTCCATCGGATTGGCAGCCACCGCGACACCCGCGCACCTGCCGACGCCTGCCTCGTCATCCGCCGGCGCTTCGGCCGCGGGCATCGGCGGCGCCCATGTCGGCATCGGTGCGCTCGTGGGCCTGGGTTCGGCTGCGGTGATCGTCGCGGGTGTCGTGGCGGCCGCATCCGTGCTCCCGCTCGAGCCCACCGGGGTGAGCGAGCCTGCGCCTGCCGCATCACCATCGGTGCTCGCCCCGCCGTCTGCGCAGGTGACACCCGAGGCCCAGGCGTCTGCTCCCGCTGAACCGGGTCATGAAACCCCGGCACCTGTCGCACCGGCACCCGTCGCACCAGCACCTGGCGCACCGGCGCCGATTCCGGAAGCTGAAACATGGCCTCTCCCGAAGCCTATTCCGCGCACCCCCAGGGTCGAGGACGCGTCGGCCGCGCCGACGAGTCCTGCTCCTGCACCGGAGGTGCCCGCGCAGCCCGCACTCTCGGAGATCACCTGGGACCACGTGACGGTGCGTCACGAGGGTGGGCGTTCGATCTACGTCATTCCTGTGCACGGCGCTCCCAGGGCGACCGTGCAGGTGTGGTTCGAGAAGAATCGCGCACGCGGCGATGAGATCGTTCTCGATGAGAGCGGCGCCGGTGTCGCAGAGATCCGGCCCAGTGCGGCCGAGCTCGCGAAGAACGCACTGGTGCGGTTCCGGTATGTGGTCGACGGGGTCCCCGGTGCGTGGAAGAGCGTCCGGCTGTGGGCTCTCCATGCGCCCGCGACCCCCACCGACCCCGGCACACCCGCCGAACCCGGCACACCCACCGAGCCCGGCACACCCGCCGAACCCGGCACACCCACCGAGCCCGGCACGCCCGCCGAACCCGGCACACCCACCGAGCCCGGCACGCCGCCCGACCCCGGCACACCCACCGAGCCCGGCACGCCCGCCGAGCCCGGCACACCCACCGATCCCGGCACACCCACCGGGCCGGAGACCCCCGTCGAACCCGAAACGCCCACCGGGCCGGAGACACCCGCCGAACCGGAGACACCCGTGGAACCCGAGACACCCGCCGAACCCGAAACGCCCACCGGGACGGAGACACCCGCCGAACCCGCGGTGCCCTCGGAACCCGCGCTGCCCTCGGAACCCGAACTGCCCTCGGAACCCGAGCAGGAGACGCCCGTTGCCCCCGAGGCAGACGCCGCCCCTGCGCTCACGATGTACAGGGAAGATCACGTCACGTGGCCGACCCTGACGACCGCCACCAGCGAGGTGCCCGGGACCGACGCCGGCATTCACTGACACCTCGATCACGACCGCATTCCGTGACCGAGCACGTTCACGAATCCCACAAAAGAGGGCCGAAGATCCGTGGGAGCGCTCCTTCGAGTTCTCCACAGGGGTGGCCTGTCAGACGATTTCGAGCGAGAATGAGAAGAACGCGTGATGAATCGAGCAATCACGCGTCTCTTCTTGTGAGAGCGTTCCCGCAGGTGAGGACAGGGCGTGACGATAGAGAATACGGGCAGCGAGGTGCTGGCTGACGCTGATCTCGTGCTGCGCACGCGGTCGGGTGATGCTGAGGCGTTCGGTGAGCTGTGGCGTCGCCATTACCCGTCCGGGATCACGGTGGCACGATCGGTGACCTCCTCGATCGACCCCGACGACCTCGTGCAGGAGTCCTACGCCCGCATCTACCAGGCGATCCTGAAAGGCGGCGGTCCCAACGGATCCTTCCGCGCCTACCTGTTCACCAGCATCCGCAACACCGCCGCCGCCTGGGGCCGCGCCCGCCGCGAGACCCCCATCGACGAACTCGACACCGTCGCCGACCCGTCATCGACCGAATCCGCCGCCGACGAGGCCCTCGACCGCGGACTCACCGCACAGGCATTCCGCTCCCTGCCCTCCCGCTGGCAGGAAGTGCTCTGGTACTCCGAGATCGAGCAGATGAAGCCCTCCGAGATCGCCCCACTGCTCGGCATGAGCACCGGCGCCGTCTCCCAGCTCAGCTTCCGAGCCCGCGAAGGCCTCCGCGAAGCCTGGATCCAAGCACACCTCCGCAACGCCGGCGAAGACTCCGAATGCCACTGGACCATCGAGAACCTCGGTGCGCATTCGCGGGGCAACCTCGGAGCGCGCGCACAGCAGCGCGTCGACCGCCACCTCGAGTCGTGCGCACGCTGCATGATCGTCGCCGCCGAAGCGCAGGACGTCTCGAATCGTCTCGCCCTCGTGCTGCTTCCCCTCGTGCTCGGCGTCAGCGGTGCAAGCGCCTACCTCGCCTCGTTGCAGACCGGATCTGCGCCCGTCGTCGCGCTCGCCGCGATGCCGAGCAGCGTTGTCGAAGGTGCCGTCGTGGTCAGCGGCGCCGGCGGCGCGGCAGTCACCTCCGCGGGCGCAGGTGCACCGGCAGGTGCAGGCGCGACTGCGAGCGCAGGAGCCTCGTCGGGCTCCGGTTCCGTCTCTGGCATCGGCGCTCTCGTCGGCGCCGGATCCGCCGCTCTCATCGTCGCCGGAGTCGTCGCCGCTGCAGCGGTCGTGCCCGCGATGATGGCGGCCAGCCCCGCCACTTCGCGCCCCAGTGCCTCCGACCCGGACTCGTCGTCGATCGCGTCCGAGGTCGCACCGGACGATTCGATGAAGGCAGGCGAGCCGGTGATGGTCGAGGTCGACGACGATCGTCAGGCCGCTCCCGCCCCGAAGGCTCCCGTCGCGCCCGTCACGCCGATCGATGACACGGCGGCGAAGGCACCGCGCCCGGCGCTCGCGACCCCGTCGCCTCTGCCGTCGGCGGACGAGACGCCGGATCCGTCCGAGTCGCTCTCTCCGGAACCGAGTGCGAGCCCGTCGCCCTCGCCGACGGTGACGCCGACAACCACCCCGCCCCCGACCGAGACGCCGACACCGACGCCTACGCCGACGCCGAC
Organism: Microbacterium esteraromaticum; assembly: GCF_016907315.1. Classification (NCBI taxonomy): domain Bacteria; kingdom Bacillati; phylum Actinomycetota; class Actinomycetes; order Micrococcales; family Microbacteriaceae; genus Microbacterium; species Microbacterium esteraromaticum. The sequence goes on along the minus strand of NZ_JAFBBS010000001.1, from coordinate 2,622,059 downwards.
GCCGACAGAGACCCCGTCACCCGAGCCGGAGCCGACCGGGCTCACCGTGTACGCTCCCATCCCCGGTAGCGAGAATCTGTACACGGTTCCCGTCAGCGGCACCCCGGGCGCGACAGCTCAGGTGTGGATGCGGGCCGAAGGCCGCCCCCAATCCGAGACGGTCCTCGATGAGGACGGCGACGGCTCTCTGATCATTCAGCCGAATCAGGCCGAGCTGACCAAGAACGCTCAGCTCACCTTCCTGCAGCTCGTCGACGGTGTGACCACCGACGCGACGATCATCGATCTGTTCTCGCTGCTCACCGACCTCGAGCCGTTCGCCCCGGTCCCGGCCGAATAGACTGGGAGCATGTCCCAGCCCATCGTCGCCGAACCGGGCGTGCAGCGTCCTGCCGTCACCCCGCTCGACATCGTCCGCGTACTCGTGCTGCTCGCAGCCCTCGCCACGCTGGCCCTGTGGGGCTTCGGCGAGTGGGCCACGCCGTGGAACATCGTCGTCGGCATCGGCGCGCCGCTGCTCACGCTCCTCGTCTGGGCACTGTTCCTCTCACCGCGCCCCGTACTGCGTCTGCATCCGTTCCTGCGTGCTCTGGTCGAGGTGCTCATCTACGTCGGCGTCACTCTCGCCTGGTGGTCGATCGGCCAGGCCTGGGCCGGCATCGCGTTCGCTGTCGTCGCCGTCGCCTCGGGCGTCATCGCCGGGCGCCGCACCCTCGGCTGATCTCTCGGGTCGCGACCGTCTCATGACCGTCCTCGAGCGCCTCGCGCGAGAACTCGGCGACATCGTCGACACTTCGGCAGGGGTGCTCGAGGCGGCCCGCGCAGACCGCAGCGGGCATCGCTCCCCCGGCGCTCCCCTCGCGGTCGTGCACGCGCGCTCGGTCGACGATGTGCAGACCGTCATGCGCATCGCCTCGGCGACCGGCACCCCGGTGGTCACACGCGGTGCGGGCACCGGCCTCGCCGGTGCGGCGAACGCGGGCCCAGGCGAGATCGTGCTGTCGACTGCACGGATGGACCGTGTACTCGAGGTGAGTGCCGATGATCTGCTCGCCGTGGTCGAACCCGGCATCCTGAATGCCGATCTCAACGCACAGCTCGCCGCTCACGGCCTGTGGTGGGCCCCCGACCCCGCCAGCCGTGAGATCTCCACGGTGGGCGGCAACATCGCAACCGGAGCCGGCGGGCTGCTCTGCGCGAAGTATGGCGTGGTGCGCGACGCGGTGCTCGGCGTCGACATCGTGCTCGCCGACGGCCGGATGCTGCGACTCGGCCATCGCACGGTAAAAGGCGTCACTGGCCTCGACCTCACCTCGCTTGTGATCGGCTCGGAGGGCCGGCTGGGCATCATCGTGGGCGCGACTCTCAAGCTGCGCCGGCTCGTCGAGGGAGCCGTGTGCACGATCGTCGCCTCGTTCCCGACCGTCCGCGCTGCAGCCGCGGGTTCTGCCGCGGTCACGGCCGCGGGCGTGCAGCCCGCCATCATGGAGCTGATGGATGCGGCATCCCTCAGCGCGGTGCACGCACTCTTGCGCCTCCCGGCCCCGACGCCGGGCACCTCCCAGCTGACCATTCAGACCGACGGGCCCGCCGCGCGCGACGAGGCCGAGCACATCGCCGCCGTTCTCGAGGCCGCGGGCGGAGTCGTCACGGTGTCCGACGACCCGGCCGAGGGTGAGCGGCTGCTCGCCGTCCGCCGCTCCATGCACCCTGCGATGGCGTCTCTCGGAACGACCCTGATCGAGGATGTCGCCGTGCCCCGCAGCGCGATGGCGGCGATGTTCGATGAGATCGCCAGGATCGAGCGCGAGTTCGGGGTCCGCATCCCGACCGTGGCCCATGCCGGTGACGGCAACCTGCATCCGAACTTCGTCTTCGAGGGCGAGACCGTGCCACCGCACATCTGGGCCGCCGCCGATGAGCTGTTCCGCGCCGCGATCCGACTGGGCGGCACGCTCACCGGCGAGCACGGTGTCGGCCTCCTCAAGAGCCGCTGGCTCGCCGAAGAGCTCGGCGACGACCAATGGCACATCCAGCAGCAGATCCTGCGCGTGTTCGACCCGCAGGGCATCCTGAACCCGGGAAAGGTGTTCCCCGATGCCTGACATCCACGTCAGCGCCGCCGTCATCGTCGATGACCGCGGCCACGCCCTGGTGGTGCGAAAGCACGGCACGACGCGCTTCATGCAGCCCGGCGGCAAGCCGGAGGCGGGCGAGAGCGCAGCTGCGACCCTGATCCGCGAGCTGGAGGAGGAGCTGGCGCTGCGGGTCGACGAGGCCGACCTCACTCCGCTCGGCACCTTCGTATCAGCCGCGGCGAACGAGCCGGACCATCGTGTGGTCGCCGATGCGTTCGCCCTGCGGGCGCAGCCGACGGATGTCGTCGTGCAGGCCGAGCTCGCCGAGCTCCGCTGGCTGGAGCCCGGCGACTGGACGAGCGTCCCGCTCGCGCCGCTCAGCAGCGAGCACCTGCTGCCGATCGCCTGGGCCTGAGCGCGGCGGTCGGCAGCAGTCGGCCGTGCGTCAGATGCCCTGCCAGGAGGGCTTGTTGTCGTAGCTGTAGCGGTAGTAGTCGGCGAGCGCGAGCTTCGACGCCGCATCCTCGTCGAGGACGACCGTGACATGCGGATGCAGCTGCACCGCCGAGGCGGGCATCATGGCGCTGACGGGCCCCTCGAGCGCGGCGGCGACGGCATCCGCCTTGGCCGCGCCGAAGGCGAGCAGCACCAGGTGACGGGCGCGCAGGATCGTGCCGAGACCCTGGGTGATGCAGTGCCGCGGAACCTCGTCGAGCGAATCGAAGAAGCGGGCGTTGTCTTCGCGCGTCTGCTCGGTGAGGGTCTTCAGGCGGGTGGTGGAGGCGAATGACGAGCCAGGCTCGTTGAAGCCGATGTGACCATCGGTGCCGATACCCAGCAGCTGCAGGTCGACGCCCCCGGCTTCGATCATGTCGCGCTCGTAGTCGTCGCCCGCGTGCCGGATCGTCTCGAGGCTGCCGTTGGGCACGCGGATCAGCTCGGGGTCGAGGCCCAGTGGTTCGATGACCTCGCGGGTGATGACCGAGCGATAGCTCTCGGGGTGCGAGACGTCGAGCCCGACGTACTCGTCGAGTGCGAAGCCGCGCACGTGCGAGACGTCGTGACCGGCCAGGCGCTCGCGGAGCGCCTCGTACACGGGCAGAGGGGTCGACCCCGTGGCGAGACCGAGCACGGGGCTCTTCACATCGTCGATGAGGCGGACGATCTCGTCGGCGACGAGGGCGCCTGCGGCATCCCTGCTGTCGAGGATCACGACTTCAGCCATGAGCGGGCATCTCCTTCTCGAGGGGGTGGGAACCTGAGATCACAGGACCCAGCAGCGCAGCGCCGATCGCGGCGACGGGGGATTCGGGCGACAGCAGCTCGATTCTCTCATCGAGACGCAGTGACTGCAGGAACGGCGAGTGGGCGGCGTCGTCGCGCAGCTGGGCGCGTATGCCTGGTTCGATCCGCGGCGCGAGCGCGGTGAGCCCGCCGCCGATGACGACGGTCTCGACATCGGCGGAGAGCACGAGTGCGCGCACGGCGGCTGCCGCGCCGCGGAACAGGTCGTCGCGCAGGAGCACGGCGGACGCGTCTCCCGCGTCCGCCGCGTCGAGGATGTCTCTGACCGGCAGATCGCCTCCCCGCCCCCAGGCACGCGCGAGCGCACCGCCGCCGCACAGGGTCTCGATGCAGCCGCGTTGCCCGCAGCCGCACAGGCGCCCCCGCGGGTCGACGACGAGGTGTCCCACCTCACCTGCCGTGCCGCGGGCGCCGCGCCAGATGCGACCGCCGATGATGAGGCCCGCGGCGACCCCGGTGCCGAGGTTGAGGTAGGCCATCGGATCTGCATCCTGGCGCAGGGAGGCGGCCCCCAGCGCGGCGGCCTTGACGTCGTTCTCGACGAAGCAGGGGATGCCCAGGGCATCCCGGATATGTGAGGCGAGAGCAAGAGACGCGACGCCCAGGTTCACCGCGTGCAGCACGAGTCCCTCCTCCGCGTCGACGAGACCGGGGATCCCGATGCCGACCGAGCGGATGCCGTGGAGCGGCACGTCCAGCTGCCCGACCAGCTCGGTCACTGCCGCCACCGTGCCGTCGAGCACCTCGGCGTCGCCCCAGCCCGTCGGCCTGCGGACACCCGCGAGCGGCGTGCCGTCCTCTGCGAGAGCGATCCCGGCGATCTTCGTGCCTCCGACGTCGAGACCGATGCGCACGCCGCCGTCGGGAATCGGGGTCATGACACTCCCAGCTGGGCCGAGAGCACCATCACGGCTGCTCCTCTGAGGACGATGTCGCGCTGCTCGGTCAGCAGGATCTCCACGTCTTCGAAGACCCCGTCCAGCGTCCGTGTGTGCAGCGTCTTCGTGGCCGCCGCGACGAACTCGCCGCCGAGCAGGTCGGGCGCTCCGGCGAGCACGACCTGCGAGAGGTCGAGGGCGGCGACGATGGGCGCGATCGCGATCCCGAGGCGCCGGCCGGCCTGCGCGAGGATCTCGCCCCGGCGCGCGGGGTCCGCTTCGATCAGCGCCAGCAGGTGCGGCGCATTGACCCAGGCCTCCAGGCATCCGCGGTTGCCGCAGGCACAGAGCGGACCGTCGTCCGTGCCGGTGACGACGTGGCCGATCTCGCCAGCGGCGAAGCGGCCGCCGATCACGGCCTGCCCGCCGGCGATGAGACCGGCGCCGACTCCCCGCCCGATGCGGATCAGCATGAGATCGGACCGTGCCGCCCCGAAGGTGTACTCGGCCAGCACGGCGGCGTTCGCATCGTTGCGGACGAGCACCGGCATGGCGAACTCGTCGTGCAGCCGCTGCTCGAGGGGAAGATCGCTCCAGCTGAGATTGGGGGCGCTGAGCACCGTTCCGTCCGGGCGCACGATCCCCGGGCTGCCGACTCCGATGCCGAGGACCGGACGATCAGCCGCGGCAATGAGTCCGCGCACGAGCTCGACGACGGCTGCGTACGCCTCTTCGGGATCGGCATCGACGGGCAGCGAGACGTGTCGTCGGTGCAGCATGTGGCCGTCGAGGTTGAGCACGGCGCCCTGGAACGACGCGGTGCCCGAGAGATCCACCCCGATGATCTGATGACCCTCGCGGTCGATGTCGATCACGATCGGCGGCTTGCCGGGGCCCGCCACCTCGCGCACTCCGATCTCGCGCACGATGCCATCGGCGATGCACTCGGCCACAAGATCCGAGATGGTGACGCGCGTCAGCCCGGTCTCGCGCGACAGGTCGGCGCGGCTCATCTCGCCCCGGTGGTACAGCGTCTGCAACACCAGGGAGCGGTTGTGCGAACGGGCCTGCTCTGGCAGCACCTTCCCGGCCGTGCGCAAGCCCCTCCCCCCGCCGAAAGAGCCGGTCAGAACGCTCTGGGCCGCTGCTGCGGCGCGCTGCTCGCTGGGGAGTTCCACATTTGTTAGTAGACCTTACGAACCCACCCGAACGCAAGGCTACCGACCGATCCGAGCGTCGCTTTACCGAAACGTTACCCCCGTCACCGTACTCCGCGGCAGACGTTGCCTCCCCGTTACCCCCTGTCCCGTACCATGAAAAGACACGTCACGCAGCATCTAGGGGGGTGAGTCCGTGACCGACCTGATCTCCGGACCGGGCACTGGCCAGTCGAACGCCGTCTCGGCGGATGACGAGACCGCCGTGCAACCGCCCATCGACGGGTCCCAGCCAATCGAGTGGGCCCCCATGGAGCCCGCGCCGAAGAAGCGGCGCCTCGGCCTGTGGATCGGCCTGGGCGTCGGTGCCCTCGCCATCGCCGCGGCGGGCGCTTCACTGCTGCTGATCGCCCCAGGAACGACCATCGGGGGCGTACCGGTCGGGTTCATGACCCCGGGCATGGCAGCCGAGGCCGTCAGCGCCCGCCTGGCGTCCACCGAGGTCCAGCTCACCGGGGCCGGCGACGGCGCCCGTGTCGACGGGGCCGACCTCGGCGCCGGTGTGGACGCGACCCGGCTCGCGGACCAGGCATTCGCCGACCGGCCGATGTGGAACCTCGGCGCCTGGATGGGCGACCCGATCGACGCCGAGGTGACTCTCGATCCCGAGGTCGCCGACAGCGCGCTCCGCGCCGCCGTTCCCGCCAGCTACACCCCCGCGACCGACGCCACGGTCGCGTTCGATGCTGCGGCGAAGAAGTACGCGGCCACCCCTGCCGAACCGGGCGTGGGCATCTCGGTCGACGATCTGACCACCGAGTTCACCGCCGCCCTCGCCGCAGGCAAGACATCGTTCACCTACTCCGGCGACCCCGCCGAGGTCGCACCGCTGATCACCGACGAGAAGGCCGCCGCGACGGTCGAGAAGCTCAACGGCATGCTGGCCAAGGCGGGCTTCTATGTGGGCGACGAGCGCACGGTGCCGATCGCGCCCGAGGTGGCCGCGTCGTGGCTCACCGTCGATGCCGTCGAGGGCGAGCTCAAGATCACCGCAGATGCCGCGAAGATCCAGGCCGTGGTCGACACCCTGCCTGCCAAGGTCGATCGCGAGGTCGTCAACGCGCGCAACATCGTCGACTCCGACGGCAAGGTGCTGAAGGCGATCACCGAGGGCAAGGAAGGCCGGGTGCTGGGCGACACGTCGAACACCGCGTCGGACTTCGCCGAGAAGCTCGGCGGCGGCGACTCCGCCTTCGCACTGCCGGTGACCTCGACTCCCTTCGAGTCGACCAACCTGTTCCGCCGGGTCGAGGTCGACCTCAGCGAGCAGCGCACCTACCTCTACGAGAACGAGAAGCTCGTGAAGTCGTGGTCGATCTCGTCGGGCAAGGGCGCCACCCCCACCGACAAGGGCCGCTTCCGCGTGTACGCGCAGCTGCGCTCGCAGAACATGGGCCGCGAAGACACCACCGTCAAGCCGTTCTACTACACGCCCAACGTGCCGTACGTCACCTACTACAACGGCGACGAGGCCCTGCACGGCACCTACTGGCACTCCAACTTCGGCACCCCCATGAGCCACGGCTGCGTGAACATGCCCATCGACGCCGCCAAGTTCGTGTGGGAGTGGACCACCAAGGGCACCGAGGTCTGGGTGCACGACTGATCTGCGGGCGACTGCGCAACGCAGGCGCCGACATACGAGAAGAGGCCGGATGCTGATCATCCGGCCTCTTCTCTTTCTCAGATCACAGCGCGTCGATCACGCCGTTCAGCGTCTCCGACGGACGCATCGCGGCGTCGACCTTCGCGGCATCGGGGCGGTAGTAGCCACCGATGTCGATCGGCTGGCCCTGCACGGCGTTCAGCTCGCCGACGATCTTCTGCTCGTTGGCTGCGAGGGTCTCGGCGATCGGAGCGAATGCGGCAGCGAGCTCCGCGTCCTTCGTCTGCTTCGCGAGTTCCTGTGCCCAATAGAGGCCGAGGTAGAAGTGGCTGCCGCGGTTGTCGATCGTGCCCAGCGCGCGACCCGGTGAACGGTCCTCTTCGAGGAAGGTTCCGGTAGCGGCATCCAGCGTCTCAGCGAGAACGCGTGCCTTCTCGTTGCCGGTGCGGTCGGCGAAGTGCTCGAGCGAGGCGGCGAGCGCGAAGAACTCACCCAGCGAGTCCCAGCGCAGATAGTTCTCGCTGACCAGCTGCTGCACGTGCTTGGGGGCCGAGCCGCCCGCGCCCGTCTCGAACAGACCGCCGCCGGCGAGCAGCGGCACGATGCTGAGCATCTTGGCGCTCGTGCCGACCTCGAGGATCGGGAACAGGTCGGTGAGGTAGTCGCGCAGCACGTTGCCCGTGACCGAGATGGTGTCGAGGCCGTGGCGCATGCGCGCGAGCGTGTAGCGGGTCGCCTCTTCGGGGGCGAGGATCGTGATCGTCAGGCCCTTCGTATCGAGCGTGGCGAGGCCCTGGTGCACCTTGGCGATGATCTGCGCGTCGTGCGAGCGGTTCGCGTCGAGCCAGAACACCGCGGGCGCGCCGGTCGCGCGTGCGCGGGTCACCGCGAGCTTCACCCAGTCCATGACGGGGATGTGCTTGGTCTGGGTGGCGCGCCAGATGTCGCCGGCGCCGACCGTGTGCTCGATGAGCACGGTTCCCTCGCTGTCGAGCACCTGCACGATGCCGTCCGACGCGATCTCGAAGGTCTTGTCGTGGCTGCCGTACTCCTCCGCCGCCTGCGCCATCAGGCCGACGTTCGGCACGGTGCCGATGGTCGCCGGGTCGAGCGGACCGTTGGCGATCACGTCGTCGAGCACCGCCTGGTAGACGCTGGCGTACGACGAGTCGGGGATCACCGCGATGGTGTCGGCCTCGCCGCCGTCCTCGCCCCACAGCTTGCCGCCGTTGCGCACGAGCGCGGGCATCGAGGCGTCGACGATCACGTCGCTGGGCACGTGCAGGTTGGTGATTCCCTTGTCGGAGTTGACGTACGACAGGCGGGGACCGTCGTCGATCGCCCTGTCGAATGCGGCGGCGATCTCGTCACCGCCGGCGACCTCGGACAGCCCGGCGAGGATCGAGCCGAGTCCGTCGTTGGCGCTCAGCCCGGCCTCGGCGAGCTTGTCGCCGTACTGGGCGAAGACATCCGCGAAGAAGGCCTTCACGACGTGCCCGAAGATGATCGGGTCGCTGACCTTCATCATGGTCGCCTTGAGGTGCACCGAGTACAGCACGTCATCGGCCTTGGCCTGCTCGAGGGTCTCGGCGAGGAAGGCGTCGAGCTCCCTGGCCGAGAGGAAGGTGGCGTCGATGATCTCGCGCGGGAGGACCTTCAGCCCCTCCTTGAGCACCGTGATGGTGCCGTCGGCGGCCACGTGCTGGAAGCTCAGCACGTCATCGTGAGCAGCCACCCACGAGCGCTCGTTGCTCTTGAAGTCGTCGTGGCCCATGGTCGCGACGCGGGTCTTCGACCCTTCGGCGAAGGGCTTGTTGCGGTGCGGGTGCTTCTTGGCGTAGTTCTTCACCGCGAGCGGTGCGCGACGGTCGCTGTTGCCCTCGCGCAGCACCGGGTTGACGGCCGAGCCCTTGATCCTGTCGTAGCGGGCGCGCACATCCTTCTCGTCGAGCGACTGCGGCTCGTCGGGGTAGTCGGGTACGTCGAAGCCCTTCTCCTGCAGCTCGGCGATGGCGGCCTTGAGCTGCGGGATGGACGCCGAGATGTTCGGCAGCTTGATGATGTTCGCCTCGGGCAGCGTGGCGAGGCCGCCGAGTTCGGCGAGCGCGTCGCCGACCTGCTGCTCGGGAGCGAGCTTCTGAGGGAAGGCGGCGAGGATGCGACCCGCCAGCGAGATGTCGCGGGTCTCCACCTCGATGCCCGCCTGGCCGGTGAAGGCCTTGATGATCGGCAGGAAGGAAGCGGTGGCCAGAGCCGGCGCCTCGTCTGTGTAGGTGTAGATGATGGCGTCGTCGGTCACCGGGATCTCCGTTCGCGAGGGCAAGATTTATCTCGATACCAAGATACCCGAGTCTCCCCGGCGAGCCCCGCCGGGTTCACGTCGTCTTAATACACGCAGCGCCGACGACGCGCTAGCCTGGGGTCATGTCGGAACTGCGCGTGGAAGAACTCTCCGCTGCGACGATCGTCGCAGTGAACAATCTGTCCCTGCGTCCTGGACAGGAGCAGTTCCTCGCTCCTGTGTCGTACGGCATCGCCGCGACAGTCGTGAACCCGCAGACGTCGTGGCAGCGCGTCGTCCTCGACGGCGACGAGGTGGTCGGCTTCGTGAGCGCGAGCTTCGACGCCGACACACCCGAAGAGCACTTCCGCAGCGTGCTGTGGCGGATCAACGTCGATGCCGACGACCAGCGGCGAGGCGTCGGGCGATTCGCCGTGGAGGCTCTGATCGACGAGGCGCGGGCGCGCGGCGTCGATCACGTGAACGTGATCTACGAGGCCGGTGAGGGCGGCCCCGAGGCGTTCTTCCGCCGCGTCGGCTTCGAACCGGTCGATGAGACCGAGTACGGCGAGGTCGTCGCACAGATCCGCGTCACGGACTGAACCGGCGGCGGGGTCTCGAATCCCCTCCCCCATCGAGACCTCGTCGCCGCTACGCCTGAGAGCGCTCCCGCGCGCCGCACCGCGAGCCCCCGACTCCGCTTCTGAAGGATGGCTGCGGTTCTGAAGGAAGCCGTCCGGCCTGAAGTCCTTCAGAAGTGCGGACGTCCTTCAGGATTGATCCTCCACAACCGGACGACGCCGGCCGCCCGTCCCCCATTCCTGGGATCCACGCGTCAGGGCGTCTCCTCGTTGAGGCACGGTGGTGCGATGGATCTCGTGAGCTGGATGGAGACGCGCGGACGCATCGCCAATCGCGACGACGCTGCAGATGCGGGCTACTCGACCGCGCACGTGCGATCAGCGATCCGCGCGGGCCGCGTGAACCGAATCCGCGCGAAGTGGATAGCGTCGGATGGGGCAGCCCTCGACCACCTGGCGGCCGCCGAAAGCGGAGGTCAGGTCAGCTGCGTGAGTCTCGCACGGCGGCGCGGATGGTGGGTGCCGCCGGATGCCGATAGCCGGGTGCATCTCCGGATGCCCCGTAACGGCGTCGTCCGGCAGGATGGGACCACGGCGCATTGGGCGACGTCGTTCGGGCCGTCACGGCCGCGGCGGCTCGAGGCCACCGTCGAAGATGCCCTCGCCGATGTCGCGCAGTGCTTCGCGCTGGATCAGGCGGTCGCGATATGGGAGTCCGCGGTCCGCACGAAGGCGATCAGCCTGGACGCCCTGCAACAGGTCCCCTGGCGCAGCGCAGCCTCGCGCCGGTGCCTGCAGCACACGCGCGGTGGCACCGACTCGTCGCTCGAGACCGTATTCCATGTACGGCTGAGCGCGTGGGGCGTGCGGTTGAGATTCCAGGTGCAGCTCGCCGGGCATCCGGTCGACTTCCTCATCGGCACCCACCTTGTGGTCCAGGTCGACGGCTGGTCGTTCCACTCATCCTCTGCCGACCGGACTCGAGACCTGGCGCACGATGCAGAGCTTCGACTGCGTGGCTACACGGTGTTCCGGTATTCGTACTCGCAGATCATCTACGACTGGAACCACGTCGAGCGCACGCTCGCGGCAGCGATCAGCCGTGGGCTGCATCTGCACCCCACACCGACACGCGAACGAATCTAGGACTCCGGCAGCTCTGAAGGATTATGTCGGCTTCAAGGTCCTTCAGAACTGCGGCGGTCCTTCGTAGGCGACTACGGGCGGCGCTTGCGCGTCCAGGCGATCACCGAGTCGGACGTGCGGATCGCGAAGGTCCGAGCGGCGTCCCACAGCGCATCCGGCAGCTCGGGGTGCACCTGCTCGCCGCGGGCCGCCCGCTCGGCCACGTCGAAGGTGCGCTCCAGATCGTCGACGGCGGCCCGGTAACCGGCGAACTCCTCCGCCGTCACCCGCGACTCCGGCCGAGGTCGAGCGTCGCGTGCCCGCTCGAGTGCCGCGAGGAAGGCGGCGGTCGCAGGCTGACGCCCGTCGCTCATCCCGGGAAAGGCGATCGCACGCGCAGCGTCGGTCTCGTACTCCATCCAGCGTGCGAGCAGGGCATCGTGTCTTGCGCGCAGACGCTCCAGCGGAAGCATCCCGCCGGCGGTCATCGCCGACCGCTCGGTCGAGACCCGCACTCGGCTCACCTTCACCCGCGCGACGGCTGCGCGAGACGCGAGCTGCGCCTCGCGCAGAGCACGGCGGGCGGATGCCAGGGCCGCGGCGTCCGCACGGGCCGCAGCCCTCTCGGCCGCCACCCGCGCGGCGTCGGCCCGTGCAACCCGAGCCGCATCCGCGGCGGCGCGTGCATCGAGCTGCGCCCGGCGCAGCTCGAATCGCGCCGCGTCATAGCCCAGTCTTCTGCCGTTCACCGTCCCCCGCCTTCGCACGATCGCATAACCGGTGGCCCCTGCTCCGGCCGCCGCAGGTGCGACCCACCACAGCTCGGCGGCCAGAAGCAGGATCGGTTCCACCTCTTCAACCTAATCTCAGACCAGCGTCTCCTGCCAGGCCGCGTGCAGCTGAGCGAACTTGCCGGTGCCGCCGATCAGCGCCGCAGGGGTGTCGTCCTCGATGATGCGGCCATGCTCCATCACCAGCACGCGATCGGCGATCGCGACCGTCGACAGGCGGTGCGCGATGATGATCGCCGTGCGATCGGCGAGCAGCGTCTGCAGCGCTTCCTGGATGAGCCGCTCCGACGGGATGTCGAGAGAAGCCGTCGCCTCGTCGAGGATGAGCACCGCGGGATCGGCGAGGAACGCACGCGCGAAAGAGATCAGCTGACGCTGCCCGGCCGACACCCGGCCGCCCCGCTTGTTGACGTCGGTACCATATCCGTCGGGCAGGGCGGAGATGAACTCGTCGGCCCCCACGGCCCGGGCGGCAGCGCGGATCTCGTCGAGCGTCGCGTCGGGCTTCCCGAGCGCGATGTTGTCGGCGACCGTTCCGCTGAACAGATAGGCCTCCTGCGTGACCATCACGATGGCGCGGCGGAGGTCCTTCGGATGCAGCATCCGCAGGTCGACGCCGTCGAGGGTCACCCGGCCCTCGGTCGGATCGTAGAAGCGCGAGACGAGCTTGGCGAGGGTCGACTTGCCGGCACCAGTGGTGCCGACCAGGGCGATGGTCTGCCCCGCCGGGATGTCGAGCGTGAAGTCGGGCAGGATCGTCTTGTCGTTGCTGTAGGCGAACCGCACGTCCTCGAAGCGCAGTGCGCCGCGCGACTCCCACAGATCGACCGGCTTCTCGGGATCGGGCACGGTCGGCTGCTCTTCGAGCACGCCCGACACCTTCTCGAGCGCGGCTGTGGCCGACTGGTACGAGTTGAGGAACATCGCGATCTCCTGCATGGGTGCGAAGAAGTTGCGCACATACAGCACGGTGGCCAGCAGGACTCCGACGCCCAGTGCGCCGTCGGCCACCCGCAAACCGCCCCACAGCACCACGCCGGCGAGGGTCAGCGCCGCGATGGCCATCAGCCCCGGTTCGAAGGTGCCGTACAGCACCATCGACCGGCGGTTGATGTCGCGGTAGTCGCCGGCGACCTTGCGGAACGTCTCGTCGTTGCGGGGCTCCTTGCGGAACGACTTCACTGCTCGGATGCCGGTCATGGTCTCGACGAACTGCACGATCACCTTGGCGCTGATCACGCGCGACTCGCGGTACACGACCTGAGAGCGGCTGTAGAACCAGCGCATCAGCAGCAGGAGCGGGATGCCCGCGATCAGCAGGATCGCACCGGACTGCCAGTCGGCGATCACCAGCGCGATGAAGGTGAACAGACCGAACAGCACGCCGGAGACGAGGTTGTTGAGTCCCCCGTCGAGCAGCTCGCGGATGGAGTCGAGGTCGCTGGTCTGGCGCGAGATGATCCGGCCCGACGTGTACGACTCGTGAAACTCGAGGCTGAGCCGCTGCGTGTGCAGGAAGATGCGCTTGCGCAGGTCGAGCAGCACCGCCTGGGTGATACGCGCGGCGAGCACGACGTACAGGCCGATCAGCGCCGAGGCGGTGATGCCGGCGACCAGGTACACGATCGTGACGGTGATCGCGGGCATCCAGTCGGCCGTCTCGAGCAGATGCGGCAGCGCACGGTCGAGAGCGACGCCGATGAGGATCGGCCCCGCGACCTGCAGCGCCGTGGAGACGACGAGCACGAGCGCGGCGATCACGATGCGCAGTCTCAGCGGCTCGACGAGCGAACCGAGCAGGCGCAGCGATCGCTGGCGGATCGCCCGGCTCTCGGCCTTGGTGTAGTTGGAGCGGTCTTCGCCCTGGGTGCCTGCGATGCTCATGCCTGCACCTCCTCTTCGTTCGTCGACGCGTCGATGCTCGCGTCGGTGATGATGTCGATCGCGCCGGTGCGCGCCGCCTCCTCGGCTTCGAGGCTCGAGATGACGTGGCGGTAGTGCGAGCTCGTGCGCAGCAGCTCGGAGTGCGTGCCCACCGCGGTGATGCGGCCGCGTTCGAGCAGCGCGACGCGGTCGGCGAGCGCGACCGTCGACGGCCGGTGCGCGACGATCAGCGCCGTCGTCTCTGCGAGGACGTGCCGAAGCGCCTCTTCGACCAGCGCCTCGGTGTCGACGTCGAGCGCCGACAGCGGATCGTCGAGCACGAGCACCTTCGGGTCGGCGGCGACCGCGCGCGCCAGCGCGAGACGCTGGCGCTGGCCGCCGGAGAGGCTCAGCCCCTCCTCGCCGATGACCGTCTCGACGCCGTCCGGCAGCGTGTCGACGAACCCTGCCTGGGCGACGTCGAGAGCCTCGCGCAGCACGCGCTCACCCTCTTCGCCGTGGATGTCGAGATCGGCTCGACCGAGCAGCACGTTCTCGCGGACGGATGCGGAGAAGAGTGTCGCGTCCTCGAAGGCCATCGCCACGTGACGCCGCAGCTCGGCGAGCTCGAGATCGCGCACGTCGACGCCGTCGAGCGTGACCCGCCCCGCTGTCACGTCGTAGAGACGAGCAGGCAGCGTGGTCAGGGTGGTCTTGCCGGATCCGGTCAGGCCGACCAGCGCCATCGTCTCACCGGGCCGCAGCACGAGGTCGATGCCGTCGAGCAGGTCGCGTTCGCTGGGGCCGGCGTCCTGATAGCGGAAGTGGGCACCCTCGAACGCGAGCTCTCCGCGCGCCTGCCCGAGCCGCACAGGGTTCTCGGGGTCGGTGATGGTGTTCGTCTCCTGATAGATGTCGAACACGCGGTCGGTGGCGGTGCGGGCATCCAGCATGAACGAGAACAGGAAGCCGATCGACTCGATCGGCCAGCGCAGCACGGCCGCCATGGCGAAGAACGCGAACAGCTGCGGGACGTCGATCTGACCCTGGGCGATCAGCCAGATCCCCGAGATGAGGCTGAGGCCGAACGCGATCTGCGGCATGAGGTCGAGCCAGAACCAGATCTCGGCGATCGCGCGCGCCTTGCTCAGCTCGGTCTCGCGCAGGGTCTCGGCCTGATGGCTGAAGCGCGACAGCGCGTGCTTGCCGCGGCCGAACGCCTTGAGCACCCGGATGCCGTGCACGCTCTCCTCGACGCTGGTGGCGAGGTCGCCGGCCTGGTCCTGACTGCGTCTGGCGAGGGTGCCGTAGCGTTTCTCGAACAGGTATCCCTGGATCCACATCGGCACGCCCGTGACGAGGAAGATCACTCCGAGCAGCCAGTGCCAGCGGAACAGCAGCACGGCGCCGATGATGATCGTCAGCACGTTGACCACCAGCAGGATCAGCCCGAAGGCGATCCAGCGCCGGATGAGGCCGATGTCCTGCATCATTCGGCTGAGCAGCTGGCCCGACTGCCAGCGGTCGTGGAACGCGACCGGCAGGTTCTGCAGCCGCGAGTACAGCTCGGCACGCATCTGGAACTCGACCTCGGTGGCTGGAGTCAGGATGAACCAGCGGCGCAGCCAGACCATCGCCGCCTCGCCGAACGCGAGCGCGAGCACGCCGAAGGCGCCGGCGAACACGAATCCGACAGCGCTGTTCGCGCCCGGCCCGAGGTCGAAGTTCTTCACGACCTGCTCGAGCACGATGGGGATCATCAGGGCGATGACGGCGGCGGCGAGCGCGCTGAGCGCGCCGCCGATGAGACGGCCGAGGATCGGCTGGACGAAGGGCTTGAGGCGCCAGAGGGCGGCGAAGGTGGACAGGGACGACGACGAAGAGGAGGTGGCAGACATGACTCTCGGTTGCGTGGCGAGTGGGTGACGAAGACGGATGCGGATGCCAGGGCATCCGGTGCGGGCGCGGCTCGGGCGACTCGGGTCGCCGGCCGCGCGATCAGTCGCGCAGGCGGAGTGCGCGCGAGCCGAGGAGTGTGGTGACAGTCGTCGTGATCATGGCTTCCTCCTGAGGCTCGGCTTCGTCGCCCGGTCGGCGCGACAGCCTTCGAGCCTATTGGGGAAGGCGCTTTCTGCGCAAGAGTCCGCGGAGAGTCGGAGCAGCTTCCGTCAGAGCGCGCCGCTCTCGCGGGCGAGCAGGCTCTGCTTCACCGGCAGTCCCCAGGCGAAGCCGCCGAGCGAGCCGTCGCTGCGCAGCACGCGGTGGCACGGCACGAACAGCGCAGGGGCGTTGCGGGCGCAGATGGATGCGGCGGCGCGCACGGCCTGCGGGCTGCCGAGCTCGACGGCGAACTCGCTGTAGCTCAGCGGACGGCCGGGCTCGATGCGGCGCAGCGCCTCCCACCCGGCTGCCTGCAACGCGGTGCCGCGCTGGCGCACCTGCACGGAGTCGATCGCGTGCAGATCGCCTCCGTAGTACGCACGCGCCGCGTCGGCGGCATCCGTCTCGCCTTCGCCGATCGCGCTCGGGCGCAGCGACGGATGCACCCGCGCGATGATCGCGCCCTGATCGTCGCTCCAGCCGGAGGCCAGCACCTGCTGCGCGTCATCGGCCAGAATCGTGAGCGGGCCGTCCGCGGTCTGGATGGTCTGGATGAGTGCGGTCATGAGGACTCCTTCGATGCGGTGCGGGCGCGCCTGACCGGCCGAGCCGGTGCTGCGCGCCACAGGTGAGCGGTCAGGTAGCTGCGCCAGGGCGCGATGCGCGCCGCCCAGGCGGTGAGGGATGCCGGGTCCGCGGGCAGTCCGGATGCTGCGGCGCCGGCGCGGACGGCGACATCCCCTGGCAGGAACACATCGGGGTCGCCGATGACCCGCATGCGCACGTAGTCCGCGGTCCACGGGCCGATCCCGGGCATCGCGAGCAGCGCCGCACGCTGAGTGGGGGCGTCGTCGCCGACAGTGAGGGTCAGAGAGCCGTCGGCGAGCGCTGCTGCGGCGCCGGTGATCGCGCGGATGCGGGCTGCGGGCCCGCGCAGCACCTCTGCGCCATGCTCGGCGATCGCCGCCATGGTCGGGAAGAGCAGCCCACCGTCCGGCAGCCGCTCCCCCAGCTGCTCGGCGAGCGACGTCAGCGCGGTGCGGGCCGCGGCGACGGTGATCTGCTGTCCGACCATGGCGCGGATGAGCATCTCGTGCGGGTCGGCCGCGCCTGGCACGCGGATGCCCGGCATCGCGCTCACGAGCGGAGCCAGCTCCGGGTGCGCGGAGAGCGCCTCGTCGACCGCCTGCGGGTCGGAGTCGAGATCGAACAGTCGTCGTGCGGTCGAGACCAGCGGCGCGAGGTCGCCGAGACGGGTGACCTTCGCGCGCAGGCGCAGCTGTCCCTCCTCGGTCTGCCTGATCTCGAAGTGCGCCGGACCGCCCGGCATCCGGAGGTGCCGGGCGAAAGATGTCGGCGTCGCGGTCTCGACGCCGGGCAGTGCCCGCGCGTCCATCCAGGCGAACACGCCGGCCGCGTCCATCGGCGTGCGATGCGGCAGCAGCAGGTCGATCGCCCCCTGCATCCCGTCGTGCGCCGCCGGTGCTCCCACCCGGCGCGTGGCGCGCAGGTCGCCTGGTGTCATCTGGAAGACCTCGCGGATGGTGTCGTTGCACTGGCGGATGCTCGTGAACCCCGCCGAGAACGCCACCTCCGAGATGGGCAGGTCGGTGCCCACCAGCAGCATGCGAGCGGTGTGCGCGCGGTGCGCGCGGGCGAGGGCGAGCGGGCCGGCGCCGAGCTCGTGGGTGAGCAGGCGGGTCAGGTGCCGGGGCGAGTAGCCGAGGCGGCGGGCGAGACCGGGCACGCCCTCCTGCTCGACGACCCCCGCGGCGATCAGGCGCATAGCGCGGGCTGCGGCGTCGCCTCGCAGATTCCATGCGGGCGATCCCGGCGCAGCCTCGGGCAGGCAGCGCTTGCAGGCGCGGTAGCCGGCCTCGTGCGCGGCCGCACTCGTGGGGTAGAACGTGACGTTCTCGGGCTTCGGAGTGCGGGCAGGGCAGCTGGGCCTGCAGTAGATGCGCGTCGAGCGCACGGCTGTGACGAACTGCCCGTCGAAGCGGGTGTCCTTCGCGCTGATCG
Source organism: Microbacterium esteraromaticum (assembly GCF_016907315.1). Lineage (NCBI taxonomy): Bacteria > Bacillati > Actinomycetota > Actinomycetes > Micrococcales > Microbacteriaceae > Microbacterium > Microbacterium esteraromaticum. Next base: position 2,604,212 of record NZ_JAFBBS010000001.1, on the reverse strand, counting down.
CACGATAGCGCTCGTCGTGCTCAGTGGTGCTCATGCCTCCATGCTGTCACGACCGTGAGCGCCCGGCTGGCGGAAATCGGACATCGCAGTTCTCGGTGCGGGTCCGGCCCTTCAGCGACGAACGGGGAAGACCGGCGGGAAGATCTCGTCCGGCGTCGCCTCACGCGCGCTGCGATCGGCGTACGAGGCGCGCAGGATGTCGAAGATGCGCTGCCCCTCCCTGCGCAACTCGTCGAGGTCGACCCCGGGCAGCGCGCCGTCGCGCAGCACCACGCGACCCGCGACCATGCTGAACCGCGCGTCTCGCGCGGTGCCGGCGAGCACCAAGGTGCGAAGCGGATCCTCGACAGCCCCGGTGCGGACGTCGTCGAGCGCGAAGGCGACGAGGTCGGCGGCAGCACCCGCCTCGACGCGGCCGAGGTCGGGGCGTCGCAGCGCCCTCGCGCCGCCCCGCGTCGCCGCCTGGACGTACTCGGCGAGCATCCCGCGCGACAGGTCGCCGTGCTGCGCCTTCGACAGCTGCACGCCGTGATCGATGGCGCGGATCAGATCGGGCGGGAACGAGTCGGTGCCCATCGCGATGTTCACACCGGCGTCGAGGTACTGCGAGAGATCTTCGAGCAGAAAGGCGTAGCGGGCGTTGGCGAGCGGGCAGTGCACGATCGACGCGCCCGCCGCGGCGATGGCGGCGAGCTCGCCCCTGTCCTCGCCGTGCACGTCGGGGTGCACGTCGAGGTAGACACCGTGCGCCACGATGAGCCGGGGCCCCAGCAGTCCGGCGCGCTCGAGCAGCCCGAGCTGCGTGGTGCCGGCGACCCGGTCGAAGTGCTCGCGCTCGCCGAGTTCCTGCAGGGCGTGCACGCGAACGAGCACATCGCGCTCGGCCGACACTCGCGCCGTCTCGCGCAGCAGCTCCTCGGTGACATGCTCGATGCGGCACGGGGCCAGCACCCCGGTCAGCAGAGGATCGGCCCAGTCCTCGAGCGTGTCGAGAAAGCGCACGGCGTCGGCGAGACCGCGCTCGCCCCGCGCTTCATCCCATGCGACGCCAGGCGACCCGTCTGCCTCGGTCACCGGCACGCCCGAGCGGTACGACGGCCCGAGCCAGGCGCGAAGGCCGAACTCCTGCGCGGCGCGAGCCACGTCGACGAGGTCATCATGGGTCTCGGCCCACGGCGTGTGCACCTCAGAGGCGATCGGCATGAACGTGGTGATGCCGTGCAGTGCGAGCTGCGCCACCGCGTACCGCCGCATCAGCCGGCGATCCGCCGGGCTCAGCGCCCCGACTGGATCGCTCTCGGCATACACGCGCGACCACCGCAGCTCAGCCCAGCCGTCATCGTCGCGCCACGAGTCGAGCTGAAGATGGTCGATGTCGGCGAGACCCTCGAGGTCGATGAGGCCAGGCATCAGAAGCGAATGACCGAGGTCGATCCGCTCGTCGACGCCCTCGCTCGGCGCCTCGCGGGCAGGTCCGACCCAGTCGATCGTCCCGCCGTCGACGAGCACCGCCCCTGAGCGGATCTCGATGAACCGGCCGTCCTCGCATGCGAGGACGTGATCGGCGGTGAGCAGCGTGCGCATCGAGCCTCCTCAGACCGCGAGGCGCTCGCGTCTGACCGGCTTCCAGCCTGCACGCGGGACTGCGGCACGCAGCGCTCGCGTGTACGGCTGCACCGGATCGGCGAGGATCTCGGATGTCACGCCGGCGTCGACGACCCTCCCCTGCTCCATCACGATCATGCGGTCGGAGATCTGGTTCACGACGGCGAGATCGTGCGAGATGAACAGGTAGCTCACCTGACGCTGCGCCTTGATGTCGCTGAGCAGGTTGAGGATCTGCGCCTGGATCGACACGTCGAGCGCCGCGACCGCCTCATCGAGCACGATCACGCCAGGGTCGGCGGCGAGCGCACGGGCGATCGCGACGCGCTGACGCTGTCCGCCCGAGAGCTGGTGAGGGAACTTCTGCCAGAAGCGCTCGCCCAGACCGACGCTGTCGAGGATGCCCTGCGCGCCGGCACGCACGGAGGCGGGCGTGGCGCTGCCCTGACCGTGCAGCGACACCGACGACGCGATGATGTCGATGATGCGCTGCCGGCCGTTCAGCGACGAGTACGGGTCCTGGAACACGTACTGCACCTCACGCGCCCAGCGTCGCCTGTCCGCCAGGCGACGCACTCCCCCTGCGCGCGACTCGCCGCGAACCATGAGCTCGCCGCCCGTCACGGACTCCAGGCCCACCAGCATCCGGGCCACGGTCGTCTTGCCCGACCCGGATTCGCCGACGATGGCCAGGCACTCGTCCTCGAACAGCTCGAACGACACGTCGTCGACGGCGACGATCGGCTCGCCGCGGCTGCCACGAGGCGCCGGGAACACCTTCTTGAGATTGCGCGCGACGATGATCGCGTCACCTGCTGCGCTCATGCGCCCGCCTTCAGCTGCTCGTGGATCTCTCGGTTGTAGGTGAGGACGGGCAGACGGTCCACCCGCTCCTCGATGCTCGGCCTCGCGCCGAGCAGCTCGATCGTGTACGGATGCCTTGGTGCCTCGTACACGTGAGCTCCCTGCTCGACGATCTCGCCGGCGTACATCACGGCGATCCGGTCGCAGCATGCGGCGGCGAGCTCGAGGTCGTGCGTGATGAACAGCAGCGAGAGCCCTCGAGCCTTCCGCTGCTCTTCGATGATCGCCATCACATCGGACTGGGCGGTGACGTCGAGCGCCGTGGTGGGCTCGTCGGCGAGGATCAGGCGCGGCTCGGCGAGCAGCACGCTGGCGATCATCACACGCTGCAGCAGTCCGCCCGACAGCTCGTGCGGGTACTGGCGCAGCCGTGACTCGGGATTGCGCACGCCGACCTCGTCGAGAAGCGCGACGGCACGCCGGTCGGCCTCCCTCTGGTCCATGCCGCGGTCGCGTACCAGCACCTCGGTCAGGAAGTCGCCGACCGTGTGCACGGGGTTCACGTGCGCACGCGGGTCCTGGAAGATCATCCCGACGTCGGTCTGCCGATAGCGACGCAGGGCCGAAGGCGACATGCCGAGCACAGAGGTGCCGTCGAACTCGATCGAACCGCTGACCGTGAAGTTCGGGTCCAGCATGCGGGTGATCGCGCGGGTGGTGAGCGACTTGCCCGAGCCGGACTCGCCCACCAGCCCGAGCGCCTCGCCCTCGCCGATCTCGAACGAGACCCCGTTGAGCAGGCTCTGGCTGCTTCGACGCAGGTGCACGGTGGCGTGCACGTCGTCGACGCGCAGAAGGGGCGTTGTCATGACATGCTCCTCGCGGTCGAGGTGAGGCGGTCGCCGAGCACGGTGACGCACCACACGATGAGGACGATCAGGGTTCCGGCCGCGATCGCCTCGCCCGGGTGCCCGCGCAGCGTCGAGTCGAAGCCGCTCTTGACCATGAGTCCGAGGTCAGCGGTGGGCGGCTGCACGCCGAGGCCGAGGAACGACACGGCCGCGAGGTCGATCACCGCGAAGCCCAGCGACGACACCGCCTGCGCGATGACGATGGGCTGCACGTTGCGCAGGATCTGCGTGGTCGTGATGCCGAAGCCGGAGTGCCCCTGCAGCCATGCCGCCGACACGTAGGGCAGGTTGCGCTCGCGCAGGGCGGCACCGCGCACCACCCGCGCCACGTACGGGATGTACGCGACCGCGAGACCGCAGACGACGGTGAAGAGGCTCGGCCCCCAGATCGCGACGGCGATGAGGGCGAACACGATTCCAGGAACCGCGAACAGGATGTCGAGCACCCACACGATCACCGCATCGACGCGGCCGCCGCACCACGCCGCGACCAGTGCGAGCGCGGTGCCGACGATCGTCGACAGCACGATCACCAGACCGGGTCCGGCGAGGGTCACCTGCGCGCCGTGCATCAGGCGGGAGAGGATGTCGCGGCCGAGCGCATCGGCGCCGAGCAGGTGGGCCGAGGTCGGCCCGCTCAGGGCGGCGAAGAGGTCGGGCGCATTCGGGTCGGCCGGCGCCAGCCAGGTGGCGAACGTCGCGGCGATCACGATCACGGTCAGCACCACGGCCGCGATCACGCCGATGACGCCGAGGCGGTCGAGGATGCGGCGCACGACGGTCTCGCGGTCGCGGATGGCCTCGTCCTTCGCGACGGCGAGGGTCGTCGTCTTCAGGCTCATTGCTTGCTCCCGAGCGAGATGCGCGGATCGATGAAGGTGTAGAGCACGTCGACGATCGCGTTGACCACCACGAAGGCGACGACCAGCACGAGGACGACGGCCTGCACGACCGCGAAGTCGCGCTGCAGGATCGCCTTGACCAGCAGCGAGCCGAGCCCGTCGAGAGCGAACACGTTCTCGACGACCACAGCGCCCGCGATGAGGGTCGCGATCGTCAGGCCGAGCACGGTGGTGATCGGGATGAGCGCGTTGCGCAGCACGTGCCGCCGCACGATCAGCCCCGGAGCGAGACCTCGCACCGTCGCGGTCTGCACGTGCTCGCGCGTGCGCTCCTCGTTGACCGCGGTCTTCGTGATGCGAGCGAGGTAGGCCGCGCTCGCGACGCTGAGCGCCATGGCAGGCAGGAACAGGTGCCACAGGCTGTCGAGCCCGCCCGTGCCCACACCGAAGGTGGGGAACCAGCCGAGACCGACGGCGAAGAGGCTGATCAGCGCGACGCCCACCACGAAGACCGGCGTCGACAGGCCGATCGCGGCGAGGGTGGAGACGACCTGGTCGACCCATCCCCGGCGCAGCGCGGCCCAGGTGCCGGCGATGATGCCGACGACCGCGATGATCACCGCAGCGAGCGAGACCAGTGCGGCGGTCGTGCCCGCACGGGCGAGCAGCAGGTCGCCGACGGGCTGGCGGTACACGAGCGAGCGACCGAGGTCGCCCTGCACGAGGTCGCCGAGCCAGGCGATGTAGCGCACGATGAACGGATCGTTCAGGTGGTACTGCTCGGTCACCGCGGCGATCTGCTCAGGCGTTCCGCCGCGCGGACCGAGGATGAAGGCAAGGGGGCTGCCCGGTGCGAGATACAGCAACCCGAACACGAGGAACGAGGTCACCAGCAGCACCAGCAGCAGCCCCCCAGAGCGCCTCAGGAGGAAGGACGCGAAGGACATAGGTCTTACTCGGTCCCGCCGATCGAGACGGCCCACGGCGCGTACAGGTACGCGAACGAGGGCACGGCGCCCGAGATCCGCGTGCTCTGGATCATCGTGGTGGGCTCGTAGGCGAGCGGGATCCACGGCAGCGCCTCGGTGACCTTCTTCTGGATGCCGATCACCAGCTCGGCGCGCTTCGCATCGTCGGTGGTCTTCAGCGCCTCGGCGATCTCGGCGTCGGCACCGTCCCAGCCGATGTAGTCGTGCGAGTTCGCCGACTCGAAGAAGCTGTAGACACCGAGAGGATCGGCGAAGTCGGCGTAGTTCGTGGTGAAGAACCCGTCTAGGCCCTCACGCGCGGCCGGGTCGAAGTAGAGGTTGCCGAACTGCTCGACGGGGATCACCTTCGTCTGCACGTTGAGTCCGATCGCCTGACCGGCGGCCTGGATGACGCTGGCGGTCTGCTCGTGCACGGCGGAGCTGCCCTGCACGGCGAGCACGATGGGCTCGGACGGTGCGCCGGCCTCGGCGACGAGCTTCTTCGCGGCCTCGATGTCGGCGGTCACGTCGAACTCCTTGAACGCCTCGGCAAAGGCATCCTCCTCGTAGCCCCAGGTCGCGGGGCCGGCGATCGTGGCCGCCGGGATGGCTGCGCCCTGGAAGACGACCTTTGACAGCTGCTCCCGGTCGATCGCCAGCGACAGCGCCTGACGGATCTTCTCGTCGCCGAGACCGCCGTCCTTGCCGATCGGCGCGAGCGTCCAGAACACGAACGACTCGCCGAAGGTGGTCGTGACGTTCTTGCTCTTCTGCAGCTGCGACAGTCCCGCGGGCGGCAGATAGAAGAACTGCCCGTCGACGTCGCCCGTGCTGAGCGCGTTGATCGCGGTCGACTCGTCGGCGATGAAGCTGAACGAGATCTGCTTCGCGAGCGGCTTGACCTCGGTGTTCCAGTAGGCGTCGTTGCGCTCGATCACGAGGCGCTTGCCCGAGTCCCAGCTCGCGACCTTGTACGGACCAGTGCACTGCAGGTCGCCCTTCGGCGTTCCGAAGGCGTCGCCGCCGGCTTCTGCGGCGGCCTTCTCGACGATCGCGCCCGCAGCCGATCCCATCGCCTGGGCGAAGAGCACGTCGGGCTCCGACAGCGTGACCGTGACCTGCATGTCGCCGGTGACCTCCGCCGAGACGACGTTGCTGAAGTAGTCGCCCCAGTACGACTTCGAGTCCTCGCCGATCTGGCGCTGAAGCGAGAACGCGACGTCCTCGGCTGTGAGCGGGTTGCCGTTCCAGAACGTGACGCCCTCGCGGATCGTGTACACGTACGTCTTGTCGTCGGGCTGGTCGACCGTCGACGCGAGGCCGGGTTCGAGCGACAGGTCCGGCTTCATGCGCAGCAGGCTCTCGCAGAGGTTCGCGGTCGCCGTGTTCTCAGCGTAGTTCCAGGTGAAGATGGGGTCAATCGACGACGGCTCGTACGGCAGGTTCCATTTGACCTCGTCGATCGGCTTGGTGCCGGCCGGTGTCGTCGTGGCGAGGTTGTCGAGATCGAGCTCGAGCGAGGCCGGCCCCTTCTGATCGGACGTGCCGGATGGGGCCGAGCAGCCGGCCAGCGTCAAGGACGCCAGGGCGAGAACGGCCGCCGAGCTGAGTGCTGTCTTGCGTAGAACCACGAGAACTCCTGTGTTTTCGGGTGGGGGGTGATCAGGGTGTGGTGGGGGATCGTCAGAGCACGCGTCCGTGACGGATGACGCGCGCAGGGGCGGGCCGATCGACGACGAGCTGCGCGATCGATGGTGTGTCGAACTCGAGGCGTGTGGCGCTCGTGGCGTCCACCTCGGTGTTCAGGTCGGGGATGCCGAGCATGCGGCCGCCTTCGCGCGAGGCGATGCGGTAGCAGCGCTCGAGGTCGGCGTCGGTGACCGCTCCGGTGCGGTAGCCGAGCAGGTGCGCCCGGTCGACCATGCTGCCCGTGCCGAACGGCGACCAGCTGTCGCGGACGCCGTCGGAGCCGGCGGCGAGCTGCACGCCGTGCGTCTCGAACAGGTCGAGATCGGGCACCGGGTCGGGTCCGAGTGCGCAGGTGGTGATCCAGAGCCCCACCTCGGCGACGGCGTCGAGGGTGGCGCGCAGCGAGGGCAGAGCGGCGTCGCAGAGGGCGAAGGCGTGGCTCACGGTGACCCGTCCCTGCATGCCGGCGGCGCGGGTGCGCGCGGCGATCTCGCGGATCTGCGCAAGACCCTCCTCTCCCCCGTCGTGCAGATGGATGTCGAGGTCGCGTCCGCTGCGCGCCGAGAGCCCGAAGACGGCATCGAGGTGACCGGCGACGTCGCCGTCGCGGCCGAGCGGGTCGATGCCGCCGACGATGTCGGCCCCGGCGTCGAGCGATGCGGCCATGAGGTCGAGAGTGCCCGGGTTCGTCAGAAGGCCGAACTGCGGGAAGCAGACGATCTGCACCGTCAGGTCGGGACCGATCCGCTCTGCTGCGGCTCTCACGCCCTCGACGTGCGCGAGCCCGATCTCGGAGCCGACATCGACATGCGCGCGCATCGCCAGCGTGCCGCTGCGCAGCGCGTGGCTCAGCAGGGCATGCGCTCGTTCCTCGACGCTGCGGCCGTACTCGGGCAGCGCGAGGAGATTGTTCTCGATGAGCTGGTCGAGGGTGTGCGCAGGACGACGCGTCATCCACCGGTCGCCCCAGCTGGTCTTGTCGGGGTGGATGTGCGCGTCGACGAGCCCGGCAGCCGCAAGGGGCATCGGTTCGATCAGTGCTGCTGCCACGTGCTGAGCGCTCCTTCGGCTTCATCGCCTCGACCGCCGATCGGCGGTTGTCAGATTGTATGATGAATTCTGTTCCGCTGTCACCCCTGTTACGAGACAATGACGTGGTGCAACCCATTCAGCGCCGCTCCCTGGTCGACACCGTCGTCGATCGCCTCCAGTCCGAGATCGCCTCGGGCGCGTGGCCCGTCGGCTCCCGCATCCCCACCGAGGCCGAGCTCGTCGCCGCTCTCGGCGTCAGCCGGCCGTCCGTGCGCGAGGGCGTGCGGGCCCTCGCGCAACTCGGTCTGCTCGAGACCCGTCAGGGCGACGGCACCTACGTCATGGCGAGCGATCCCACCGAGGTCGCCCTTCGTCGCGCCCTGCACGATGCAGATCCCGGCGAGGTCTTCGCCGTGCGGCGCGCTCTCGATGCGCTGGCCGCCGTCCAGGCCGCCGAGAACGGCGACAGCGAGATCCTCGCGCTCATGGAGGCGTCACTGTCCGCCCGGCAGGATGCAGCGGACCGCGGCGACGGCGATGCATTCGTCGAGCACGACGTGGCGTTCCACCTCTACGTCGTGAAGGCGTCGGGAAACGCTCTGCTCGGCGGTATCTACGCGAGCTTCGTCACGTCTCTGCGCAACTCGATCACCCAGCGACGCATGGGCTCGATGGCTCTGGCCGAGTCGCCGGACGACCAGCACGAGGCGCTCTTCCAGGCGATCCGCGCGGGTGACGGCCAGGCGGCGAGGGATGCAGCGCTGAACATCATCGAGCGCTCGGAGCAGCTCCCCCAGAGCTGAGCCCGCTGTCGACCACGCGGCTCAGCGCGGGTCGAGGTGGATGCCCGCGATCATGCAGCGGACGGAGCCGCCGGCCAGCTCGATCGGCGAGACGTCGATCGGCAGCACGCGGCACGACGCCGACAGAGTCGCCAGCTGCTCACCCGAGAGGCTGCGATGGGCTGTCTCGGAGAGCACGAGGATGCGCTCGCCATCGGCATCCCGAAGCTCGATCGCGTTGCCGGCGAACGATGCGACCTGCTCCGCGCTCAGGTCCACGAGCACGCGACCGGTGTCACGGATGCGCCGCGCGATCTCGGCCCTGCGCGCATCGCCGACGATCGCGTCGAGACCGACCAGGGCGATGTCGGTGCCGATGCACATCATGACGTTGGTGTGATAGACCGGCACGCCGTCGGCATCAGCGGCGTCGAAGACCACCGGCTCGTAGCCGAACACCGTGCAGAACCGCTCGACGAGCACCGGGTCGCAGCGATGCGAGCGCACCGCATAGGCGATGCGCGACACGTGATCGAGCACCATAGCGCCCGTGCCCTCGAGGAAGAGACCGTCGAGCTCGAGGCCCGAGTAGTCGATGACCTCCTGCACGCGATACTCCCGCTTGAGCATCTCGACGATGTCCGCCCGCCGCTCGCCCCTGCGGTTCGGCGCGTACATCGGATAGATGGCGACGCGTCCGCCGGCATGGGTCGAGAACCAGTTGTTGGGGAACACGCTGTCGGGATGCGATTCGCCGGCGTCCTCGAACAGGTGCACGCGCACGCCCTCGCCGCGCAGCACGTCGGCCACCCGGGTGGATGCCTCGAACGCCGCACGCGACACGTCGTGGTCGGTCTCGCGCTGGAAGGTGTTGTCGGCCGCCGTCTGCGGGTTCGGCCTGAAATGGTGCGGACGGATCAGCACCACGGCGTTCGGCGCCTGCGCCGACGCCGCCCTCACGCCAGGGCGGGCGCGGCGGCACCCTCGGCGACGAGCGCGAACAGGTTCTTCGGGTCTGCCGGCTCGGCGATGATGTCGACATCCGTGAAGTAGTCGGTTCCGTCGATCGCCTCGGCGAGGTAGCGCAGCGCGGAGAAGTCCTCGATCGCGAAGCCGACCGAGTCGAAGATCGTGATCTGATCGGCCGCCGTGCGGCCCGACGCCTCACCGCGCATGACGCGCCACAGCTCGGTGACGGGGTGCTCGGCATCCAGCTGCTGGATCTCGCCCTCGATACGGGTCTGCGGCGGGTACTCGACGAAGATCTCGCCACGATGCAGGATGCGTGCGTCGAGCTCGGTCTTGCCGGGGCAGTCGCCGCCGATCGCGTTGATGTGCACGCCCCGCACGACCATGTCGTCGGTCAGCACGGTGGCGTTCGCCTTGTCGGCGGTGCAGGTCGTGATGATCTGCGCGCCGCTGACGGCCTCGGCTGCGCTCTCGGCGCGGACGATGTCGAAGCCGAGCGGACGCATGTTCGCCTCGAACACGTCGAGGGCCGCGGGGTCGGTGTCCCACACCCGCAGGCTGCGGATACCCAGCAGCGCGCGGAACGCGAGCGCCTGGAACTCGGCCTGACTGCCGGTGCCGATCATCGCCATGGTCGTCGCGCCCTCGGGAGCGAGCAGGCGCGCGACCGTCGCTGAGGTGGCCGCGGTACGCAGGGCGGTGAGTATGGTCATCTCGGTCCACAGCGTCGGGTAGCCGCTCTCGACGTCGGCGAGCACGCCGAAGGCGGTCACGGTCTGCAGACCGCGGGAGGGGTTGGCCGGGTGCCCGTTGACGTACTTGAAGCCGTACTGGACGCCATCGCTCGTCGGCATCAGCTCGATCACGCCGATGTCGGAGTGGCTGGCCACGCGGGCGGTCTTGTCGAACTGCTCCCAGCGCCGGAAGTCCTCGGCGATCGTGTCGGCGATGCCTTCGATGGCACGCTCGATCCCCGTGTCGATCAGCCAGCGGCGCATGTTTGGAACATCGACAAAACGGACCATCGCCCATCCCTTCACTTTGAACCTCAAATCTATGAGCGCTCGCTGGTACTTTCAATCAGCAGGAATGATCATTTGCGCGATCGGGTGCACACACTGTGCAGTCAAACTGTAAGTTCTGTATATGAGCACTCTCGACGACCTCGACCGGCGACTGCTGTCGCTGCTTCGTGCGAACAGCAGGGAGTCGGTGGTCAACCTCGCCCGCCGGCTCGGAGTCACGCGCGCCACGGTCGACACCCGCCTGCGCCGGCTCGTCGAGAGCGGCGTGATCGTCGGCTTCTCGGTGCGCGTACGCGACGCCGCAGCGGCCTCGGTCGTGCGCGCCATCATGCTGATCGCCGTCGAAGGTCGCAACACCCGGGAGGTGATCCGCAGCCTGCGCGGTGTGCCGCAGATCGCCGCGCTGCACACCACCAACGGCCGGTGGGACCTCGTCGCCGACATCAGCTGCGACAGCCTGGCATCGTTCGACGAGACCCTGGGAACCATCCGCGGCATCGAGGGCATCCGCGACAGCGAGACGAGCATCCTGCTGTCGTCCGCGACCGTGTGACGGCCGGAGGCAGCGGCTTCGCCGGCTGCGTACGAGGCCGGGTCACCACGTCTCGACTCCTGCGGCTCCGCCGTTCAGAGATCGGGTCACCACGTCTCGACTCTTGCGGCTCCGCCGCCTTCGCTCGACGATCGATCTGCGGCTCGCTTCGCTCCGCCGCTTATGCGGCCACTTCTTCCCCTTCGCGGTCGCTGGCGCTCCCGCTTAGTGGAAGAAGTGGCGTTCCCCGGTGAAGAACATGGTCACGCCGGCCTTGCGAGCGGCGTCGATCACCTCGTCGTCGCGCACCGATCCGCCGGGCTGCACGATCGCCTTGATGCCCGCGTCGAGAAGCACCTGCGGACCGTCGGCGAAGGGGAAGAACGCATCGGATGCCGCGACCGAGCCGGCAGCTCGATCGCCCGCCCGCTCGACCGCGAGGCGGCACGAGTCGACGCGGTTGACCTGGCCCATGCCGACGCCGACGGTCGCGTTGTCCTTCGCGAGCACGATCGCGTTCGACTTGACTGCTCGGCAGGCCTTCCAGGCGAAGATGAGATTCTCCATCTCGGCGTCGTTCGGACGCTCGCCCGAGACGAGCTCCCAGTTCTTCGCGACCGAGACGATGTCATCCGGGAAGCGGTCGGCATCCTGCAGCAGAAGACCGCCCGATACCAGCCGCACGTCCATGCGCTCCTGACGCCAGTCGGCGGGCAGCTGCAGCAGGCGCAGGTTCTTCTTCGCCTTGAAGACCTCCAACGCGGCGGGCTCGAACGCCGGCGCGACGATCACCTCGGTGAAGATGTCCTTCAGGTTCTCGGCCATCTTGAGCGTGACGGTGCCGTTGGCGGCGATCACTCCGCCGTACGCCGACACCGGGTCGCACTCATGGGCGCGGAGGTGCGCGCTGGCGATCGGATCGAGTGCGCTGGGCGCGGTGGTCGCGATACCGCACGGGTTGGCGTGCTTGATGATGGCGACAGCCGGCTGCACCATGTCGTAGGCGGCGCGCAGCGCGGCGTCGGCGTCGACATAGTTGTTGTACGACATCTCCTTGCCCTGCAGCTGCGTGGCCTGGGCGATGCCGTGGCCGCCGGCGCGGGTGTAGATGGCGCCGCGCTGGTGCGAGTTCTCGCCGTAGCGCAGGGTCGCGAGGCGCTCCGCCTTCACCGTGAGGTGGGCGGGCAGGTCGCCGCCTTCGAGCAGCGTGCCCTCCGAGAACCACTGCGCGACGGCCGAGTCGTAGTTCGCCGTGTGGGCGAAAGCGCGCGCGGCGAGCTCACGGCGGTGCACCAGAGTCGTGCCGCCCTCTTCGACCGCCTCGATGATGGCGGGGTACGACTCGGGCGAGACGACGATCGCCACATTGGCGTGGTTCTTCGCGGCGGCACGCACCATCGCGGGGCCACCGATGTCGATCTGCTCGACGATGGCGTCGGGCTCGGCACCGGATGCCACCGTCTCGACGAACGGATAGAGGTTGACCACGACGAGCTCGAACGGCTCGATGCCGAGGTCGGAGAGCTGGCGCTCGTGATCCTCGAGGCGAAGGTCGGCCAGCAGTCCGCCGTGCACCTTCGGGTGCAGGGTCTTCACCCGTCCGTCGAGCATCTCGGCGACGCCCGTCACTGCGGCGACGTCGGTGACCTCGTGACCGGCATCCCGAATCGTCTGCGCCGTCGAGCCCGTCGACACGATCTCGACGCCGGCGTTCGTCAGCGCCTCGGCGAGCTCGAGCAGTCCGGACTTGTCGCTCACCGAGACCAGCGCGCGCTTGACGGGCACGAGATCGCGGTCACGGTACAGCGAGGGATCGAGGCGGGGGCCGGCCATGAGGGTGCTCCTTCGTTCGGGCGAGGTGTATGTCAGCGGGAGAGGGGCAGCGCGCCTGTGGCGATGCGCTGCACTGCGTCGATGAGCAGTCGTCGTTCGACGGGTTTGATGCGGTCGTGCAGGGTCGACTCGGTGTCGTCGGGCAGCACCGGCACGCGTTCCTGCGCGAGGATCGGGCCGCTGTCGATGCCGTCGTCGACGACGATGACGCTCGCGCCGGTCTCGGTGACCCCCGCGGCGAGCGCGTCGCGCACGCCGTGTGCGCCGGGGAACTCGGGCAGGTACGCGGGGTGGGTGTTGATGATGTTCGGCGCGTAGCGCTCGACGACGGCCGGCGGCAGCAGGCGCATGAGGCCACTGAGCACGATGAGGTCGGGCTGCCAGGCATCCAGCTGCGCGGCGAGCTCGTGCCCCCATTCCTCACGACTGGCGTAGGCGGTGTAGGGCACGGTGAAGGTCGGGATGCCGAACTCCTCGGCGTGCGCGAGGCCTGCCGCGTCGCGGTCGGCGCCGACGGCGATGACCCGCGCGGGGAAGTCGGGGTGGCTCGCGGCCTCGAGCAGGGCTCGGAGGTTCGAGCCCGTACCGGAGATGAGAACGGCGAGCGTCAGCACCAGGTCAGTCTATCGGGGCTGTGAGCCCCGCCATCTCCTCGTTCCAACGGTCGGTGCGCTCTTCTGCGAGCTCGTCGCGATGCCTCGGCGCGAGCAGCAGGATGCCGGCGCCGATGAGCACCTCGATGCCCACCGCGAGCGCGAACGGGCCGACCGCCGGTCCCGCCTCGGCGAGCCGACCGGGGCCGATCGAGCCCGATGCGAGCACTGCGGCGAGCGCAGCGGCGCCTGCTGACAGCGCGGCGATGCCCACGGCGATCGCCGCCCGCGGGCCGTGACCCTCCGCCGTGCGCTCCCAGACCAGACGCGAGCGCACCATCCACCCGGCGACAGCGCCGCAGGCGATGGGAACGAGCACGCTGACCAGCATCCAGATCGACGCGTGCGCCGGCACCAGACCGAGCACCGGGATGCCGGGGATGACGCCGAGCTCTGTGCCGGCGGGCGACACAGACGTGCCCGTCCCGAGCGCGAACCCGGGGCCGGCCAGCCAGCTCGCGGCCCAGACGATCAGCGTCGGCAGGTACGCCAGGTGACCGAGGGTGAGCATGACGGCACCCAGCACGTCGACGTGCGCGGCCTCGTACAGCGCGACGACCTCGCCGCCTCGAAGCACCGTCATCACGGCGATGCCCGCAGCGGACGCCCCCGTCAGCGCGACCAAGACGACGGCGGCACCGCGGATGGCCTCACCCGGCACAGAGGACCACTCGCCCCACCCGTCGACCACGTCTCGCAGGCGGTCTATCGGACCGTCGTCGCCTTCCGACCAGGCGTGGGTGATCCCGCCGGCCAGGATGCCCGCGGCATACACCGTCGCGGGGATGATGATCGCCGCGACCAGCGGAGCCCGGAGCACGTCCGACGAGCCCGTCACGGCGACGCCGGCGCTCAGCACCGAGAACGCGACCGTGCCGCCGGCCGCGCCCGCCACCCAGCGGCCCGCCACGGCGGCGCGGCGACCAGAGCGCGCCGCGAACAGCAGCGTGAAGATCAGCAGCGCGAGGGGCGGAACCGAGAGGGCGAATCGCGCCGCTTCCTTCGAGATGCCGAGGCTCGACATCAGGGCATCCGGAAGCACGACCTCGAGGGGCACACCGTGCCCGAACTGCCACAGAGAGCCCGTCACGGGCCAGAGTGCGCCCCAATCGGCGTCGATCCCGAAGGCGAGAGCCCAGAGCAGGGTGAACGGCGCGAGCACGAGGGCGAGCCCGACGGCCGCCGCGATGGCGGCATCGAGGGAGGCGAGGAGCGCGACGATGAGGCGTTGCATGACGGATCGAGCCTACGTCGTGCACCGCCTTCGGACCCCCGGGGCACGCGCGCTCGCCGGAACCCGATAGATTCTCTGCGGAGGTCCCCCCGATGACTGATGCCCCTGCACGCACCGACGCCGAACCCCGCGGCGCAATCGACCGCTTCTTCGAGATCACCCGACGAGGTTCCACCTTCGCCGCCGAGATCCGCGGAGGTGTGGTCACTTTCGTGACGATGGCGTACATCGTCATCCTCAACCCGATCATCCTCTCCAGCGGCACCGACATAGACGGCTCGCAGCTCGACTTCGTTCAGCTGAGCGCCGTCACCGGGCTCACCGCCGCGGTCATGACGATCCTGATCGGCCTCGTCGCGCGTCTGCCCTTCGGCTTCGCCGCCGGTCTCGGCATCAACGCCTTCCTGGCGTTCTCGGTGGTCGGCGAGGTCACCTGGCCCGAGGCCATGGGTCTCGTGGTCATCAACGGCCTGATCATCGTGCTGCTCAGCGCGACCGGCCTGCGCCGCATGATCTTCGATGCCGTGCCCATGCAGCTCAAGATCGCCATCACGGTCGGCATCGGCCTGTTCATCGCGTTCATCGGCTTCGTCAACGCCGGTTTCGTGACGGCCGCCACCTCGCCGCCCGTCGCACTCGGAGTCGGCGGCTCGGTCGCCACCGTGCCCACGCTGATCTTCGTCGTGACCCTGCTCGTCACAGGCGTGCTCGTCGCGCGCCGCATCAAGGGCGGCATCCTCATCGGCTTGGTCACCGGCACCGTGCTGGCGGTCGTCGTCGAGGCCATCTGGCACATCGGAGCCAAGGGCGATGACAACCCCGGCGGCTGGGGCCTGTCGGTTCCCGCCCTGCCCGCGCAGCTCGTCAGCCTTCCCGATCTCTCGCTGGTCGGCCAGTTCGACCTGTTCGGAGCGTTCGGGCGCATCGGCGCCCTGGCCGCGCTCATGCTCGTCTTCACGCTGGTGTTCACGAACTTCTTCGACGCGATGGGCACCATGACCGGCCTGGCGAAGGAAGCGGATCTCGCCGACGAGCGCGGCAACTTCCCGCGCCTGAAGTCGGCGCTGATCGTCGAGGGCGTCGGTGCCGTCGCGGGCGGCGCGACCTCCGCCTCGTCGAACACCGTGTTCATCGAGTCCGGCGCCGGCATCGGCGAGGGAGCCCGCACCGGCTTCGCGAACATCATCACGGGCGGCCTCTTCCTCATCGCCATGTTCTTCACGCCGCTCGTGTCGATCGTGCCCACCGAGGTCGCGGCGGCTGCGCTCGTGATCGTCGGCGCGCTGATGATGAGCCAGATCCGCTTCATCGACCTGACCGATTTCTCCGCCCTGTTCGGCGTCTTCCTCACGGTGTCGGTCATGCCGATGACCTACTCGATCGCGAACGGCATCGGCGCGGGCTTCATCGGCTGGGTCGCCGCACGTGCGTTCTCCGGCAAGGCGAAGGAGATCAGCCCGCTGCTGTGGATCGTCACAGCCGGCTTCCTGATCTACTTCGCCCGCGGTCCCGTGGAGATGCTGCTCAGCTGACCCTGATCGTCACTTCTGAAGGACGATCGCGATTGTGAAGGATGCCCGACCCGGGTTCTTCCTTCAGAATCGCGATCGTCCTTTCTGCTGGGCTCAGGCGTGCGCGGCCGCGAACTCCGCGAGCGGCTCGAGGACGTCGAAGAGCACCCCGCCGGGTGCCTCGAACTCTGAAGGACATCTGGAATTCTGAAGGACTCTGTGCCGCACAGCATCCTTCAGAAATGCGGTCGTCCTTCAGAATGACCCGGTCCGCGCCCCCGGAGCGGGCATGACGAAGGCCCCGGGGTGGAGCCCGGGGCCTTCGTGTACGAGTCTAGCTCAGATCAGAGCCGGCTCAGATCAGAGAGCCTCGACGATCGCGCGCATCAGCTCAGCGGTCTCGCTGGGCGTCTTGCCCACCTTGACTCCGGCGGCCTCGAGGGCCTCCTTCTTGGCCTGAGCCGTGCCGGCCGAGCCTGAGACGATGGCACCGGCGTGGCCCATGGTCTTGCCCTCGGGAGCGGTGAAGCCGGCCACGTAGCCGACGACCGGCTTGGTGACGTTCGCCTTGATGTAGTCAGCCGCGCGCTCCTCGGCGTCGCCGCCGATCTCGCCGATCATGACGATGGCCTTGGTCTCGGGGTCGGCCTCGAACGCGGCGAGCGCGTCGATGTGCGTGGTTCCGATGACCGGGTCGCCGCCGATGCCGATGGCGGTCGAGAAGCCCAGGTCGCGCAGCTCGAACATCATCTGGTAGGTCAGGGTTCCCGACTTCGACACGAGGCCGATCGGTCCCTTGCCGGTGATGTTCGCCGGCGTGATGCCGACGAGCGCCTCACCGGGCGTGATGATGCCGGGGCAGTTCGGGCCGATGATGCGGGTCTTGTTGCCCTTCTCGGTGGCGTACGCCCATGCCTCGGCGCTGTCGCCGACGGGAACACCCTCGGTGATGACGACGAGCAGCGGGATCTCGGCGTCGATGGCCTCGACCATGGCGTCCTTGGTGAAGGCGCCGGGCACGAAGGCGATCGAGACGTCGGCACCGGTCTTCTCCATGGCCTCGGCGACCGAGCCGAAGACGGGGAGCTCGACGGCGTTGCCGTCCTTGTCGGTGTGGGCGACGGTGGTGCCGGCCTTGCGCGCGTTCACGCCGCCGACGATGTTGGTGCCCGCCTTGAGCATCAGTGCGGTGTGCTTGGTGCCCTCACCGCCGGTGATGCCCTGCACGATGACCTTGGAGTCCTTATTGATGAAGATCGACATGTCGTTGATTCCTTCGCGTCAGGCGTTCGCCAGCTCGGCGGCCTTGTCGGCGCCCTCGTCCATGGTTGCGGCGAGGGTGACGAGCGGGTGGTTGGCGGCGGCGAGGATCTCGCGACCCTCCTCGACCTGGTTGCCGTCGAGGCGCACGACGAGCGGCTTGGTGGCCGCGTCGCCGAGGATCTCGAGGGCCTTCACGATGCCGTCCGCGACGGCCACGCACGACGTGATGCCGCCGAAGACGTTCACGAACACGCTCTTGACCTGCTCGTCGCCGAGGATGACGTCGAGGCCAGCAGCCATGACGGTCGCTGATGCGCCGCCGCCGATGTCGAGGAAGTTGGCCGGCTTCACGCCGCCGTGCTTCTCACCGGCGTATGCGACGACGTCGAGTGTCGACATGACCAGACCAGCGCCGTTGCCGATGATGCCGACCTGGCCGTCGAGCTTGACGTAGTTCAGGCCGGATGCCTTCGCCTTGGCCTCGAGGGGGTTCTCGGAGTCCTTGTCTGCGAGGGCCTCGTGACCGGGGTGACGGATCTCGGATGCGTTCTCATCGAGGGTGACCTTGCCGTCGAGGGCGATGATCTCGCCGTCTTCGGTGCGGACCAGCGGGTTCACCTCGACGAGCGTGGCGTCCTCGCCCTTGTAGACCTCGTAGAGCTTCACGAAGACGTCGGAGACCTTCTCGACGAGGTCCTCGGGGAAGTTCGCGGCCTTGGCGATCTCGACCGCCTTCGCCTTGTCGATGCCGGTCAGCGGGTTGACCTCGATGCGGGCGAGCGCCTCGGGCTTCTCGACCGCGAGCTGCTCGATCTCCATGCCGCCCTCGACGCTGCACAGCGAGAGGTAGGAGCGGTTGGCGCGGTCGAGCAGCACCGAGAAGTAGAACTCCTCGGCGATGCGGGCGCCTGCGGCCACCATGACGCGCTTGACGATGTGGCCCTTGATGTCGAGCCCGAGGATCGCCTTCGCGGCCTCGTACGCCTCTTCGGGGTTCTTGGCGACCTTGACGCCGCCGGCCTTGCCGCGGCCACCGGTCTTGACCTGTGCCTTGACGACCACCACTCCACCGAGCTTCTCGGCCGCTGCCTTCACCTCCTCAGGGGTGTCGGCGACGATGCCGGCGAGAACCGGCACTCCGTAGGATTCGAAAAGGTCTCGTGCCTGGTACTCGTAGAGATCCACAGTGCAGTCCTTCGCTGGTTGCGGCGGGTGGGACGCGACAGTTCTGTCGGGTGTCGATTATCATTCGACCCGATTGCAAAGCCTACTACCGTGGACGGCCTCCCCCTGACCGCGGGTCTAGGCTCTCCCCTATGCAGCATCCGACTGAGCTCCGCACCGGCGTCGTCGCCGCCGCGATCGATCTGTTCGCAGAACAGGGGTTCGAGGCGACATCGGTCGAGCAGATCGCGAAGGCCGCGGGTGTATCGCGGTCGACCTTCTTCCGTCAGTTCGGCGGCAAGGAGG
Source organism: Microbacterium esteraromaticum (assembly GCF_016907315.1). Classification (NCBI taxonomy): domain Bacteria; kingdom Bacillati; phylum Actinomycetota; class Actinomycetes; order Micrococcales; family Microbacteriaceae; genus Microbacterium; species Microbacterium esteraromaticum. The sequence continues at coordinate 2,585,089 of NZ_JAFBBS010000001.1, read as the reverse complement.
ATGTCGTCTTCACCGACCACGAGGCGCTGCTCGACGAGCTGCGCACGTTCCTCGCCGAGCCGCACGACGACCCGTGGGCCGCCGTCTGCGAAGCATCCGAGCGCGTGTTCACCCACTTCGCCCGCGATCCCGAGCTCGCCCGCCGACGGTACGAGATCGTGCGCGACGTTCCCGTGCTGCGTGATCGCGAGATCGTGACGGTGTTCCGTTACGAGCGGCTGTTCGACCAGTACCTGCGCGACTCGCTGCCTGGCCTCGCCCCCATCGACGCGGTCGGCTTCTCTGCGCTGATCACGGCCGTGCACAATCACGTGCTGCGACAGCTGCTGCGAGGGCACAAGGTTCAGCTGAGCGTTCTGCAGAGCGCGCTCGACGACGTGCGCCGTCGCTACGGAGTGCTTCCGGATTCAGCGGAGGCCGCTGCGGACGACGTGGTGGTGGCGGTTTTCCCGCGGTCGATGCCGATCGCCGAGATCTCGCGCCGGGTGCAGGCTCAGCTCTCCTAAGCCCGCACGACGATCATTCGTCGCAGCCGCACTTGCCCGACGCGTTCTTCACCATGAAGCACACGTCGCACACGCCGTAGTCGCGCTCGGCGAGGTTGGTCGCCTTCGGCGCGCGCGGTTCGGGAGCGGGACGGGATGCCGCGGGCTTGCGCGCACCGGGCGCCGGGCGCTTCGCCGCCGAGACGCTGGGCAGTCCGCTGGGCTGATTGACGTAGAAGTACGGGGCACGCCCCTCGCTGGGCAGCAGCGGCAGCACGCGACCGCCGACGGTGATCTGCTCATCTTCCGCGAAGCCGTTGATGTACGTGCGGCCGATGTGCAGCGGCGCCTCGGGCGTGCGGCGGATGGCCTCGATGTACCGGCCGCGGTCGATGAAGCTGCTGATGCCGACGGCGTCGGTCACCGCTCCGATGAACTCGTGATTCTCGGCGGGGATGCGGTGCGCGCGCAGCGCTTCGGCCAGCGATCGATACGGTCGGGAGGTTCCTGCGGGGGTCGGACCCTGTACTTCGTTCATCACATCCATTCTCTCATCCGCAAGGCCCCCTGTCTGACGTCCCGGCGCGTGCGAGACTGGGGCGCATGGCACGGGCGACGGTGATCGGCAGCGGACCGAACGGGCTCGTCGCGGCGGTCTGCCTCGCGCGGGCGGGCTACCGGGTCGAGGTCGTCGAAGGAGCCGACACGGTCGGCGGCGGGGTCCGCACGGTGCCCGGCCCTCTGCCCGGGTTCATCTCCGACGTCTGCTCGGCCGTTCATCCCGCCGCGCTCAGCTCGCCGTTCTTCCGCGCGTTCGGCCTCGCCGAGCGGGTGGACTGGATCACGCCGGATATCTCCTACGCGCACCCGCTCGATGACGGGCGCGCGGCCATCGCCTGGCGCGACGTCGACCGCACGGCCCGCGAGCTGGGCGCCGACGAACGCGCCTGGCTCTCACTCGCGCGCCCGCTCGCGGAGAGCATCGACGGGGTCGTGGATTTCACAGGCAACGAGCTGTTCCGGATGCCCGAGCACCCGATCGCCGCCGCGCGCTACGCGCTGCGGATACTCGAGCAGGGCACGCCGTTCGCCCGCCTCACCCTGCGCACCGAGGAAGGCGCGGCGCTGCTGGCGGGGGTGATGGCGCACGCGAACAGCCGGATGCCTTCTCTGAGCTCCGCCGCCGCCGGCCTGCTGCTCGTCGCCCACGGTCACGCGGGCGGGTGGATGTACCCCCGAGGCGGTGCGCAGCGCATCGCCGATGCCATGATCGCCGACATCGAGGCGCACGGCGGAAACATCCGCTCGGGCGAGCGGATCGACGACCTGAGCAGCCTCGACTGGGGTGACCCGGCGCGCGGCGATCTGCTCGTCCTCAACACGTCGCCTCGGCTCGCGCTCACGCTTCCCGATGTGCCGTCCGGCTATGCCCGGGCCGTACGCGACTACCGCTACGGTGCCGCAGCCGCCAAGGTGGACTTCGCGCTCGACGGCCCGATCCCCTGGGCGAACCCGGTGGTCGCGCAGTCCCCCACCGTGCACATCGGAGGCACCCGCGACGAGGTGTGGGCCAGCGAGAACGCGGTCGCCCGCGGCACGGTCAGCGAGCATCCGTACGTGCTCGCCGTGCAGCCCTCGGTGCTCGACGACACACGCGCACCCGCGGGCAAGGCCGTGCTGTGGACGTACATCCACGTGCCCGCGGGATCGCAGATCGACGCCACCGAGCTCATCACCCGCCAGGTCGAGCGCTTCGCCCCTGGTTTCCGCGACCTCGTGCTCGCCAGCCATTCGGTGCCTGCATCGGCGCGCGAGATGCTCAACGCGAGCGAGATCGGCGGCGACGTGTTCGGCGGGGCGTTCACGATGCTGCAGGCCGCGAAGCGCCCGGTGCTCTCCCGCGCACCGTGGCGCACGCCCATGCAGGGGGTGTATCTGGCATCCGCCGCGACTCCCCCCGGGCCAGGGGTGAACGGCATGGCCGGATGGCACGCCGCCCGCACCGCTCTCCGCGACGCTCATCTTCCGCACACCCTCGACGACCTCTTCTGACGCGAACCGAGAGGACCCGCGCACATGTACGAGATCCCGGCTCCCATGCTCGCCAAGGCGGCGGCATCCATCCCCGACCCGTCCAGGAAGCCGATGCTCTACGAGCCGAAGTGGGACGGCTTCCGGGGCCTCGTCGCCTGGGACGGCGAGATGCTCGAGATCGGCTCCCGTGGAGCGAAACCACTCACCCGCTACTTCCCCGAACTGGTCGAGCAGCTCGCCGCGATCCTGCCAGGACCCTGTCTGCTCGACGGCGAGATCGTCGTCGCCACCGGGCCCGCCGGATCGCAGCGACTCGACTGGGAGGCGCTGAGCCAGCGCATCCATCCGGCGGCCTCCCGCGTTGCGAAGCTCGCCGCTGAGACCCCGGCGATGTTCATCGCCTTCGATCTTCTCGCGGAAGGCGATGAAGATCTGCAGCAGCATCCCTTCCGCGAGCGCCGGGCCCGGCTCGAGCGGATGCTGGCGGATGCCCCGCATCCGCTGCACCTCACCCGCACGACCGACGATCCCGCACTCGCTCAGCGCTGGCTCTCGGAGTTCGAGGGCGCCGGCCTCGACGGCGTCGTCGCGAAGCCGCTCGACGACCCGTATGCGCCGGGCAAGCGCACGCTGATCAAGATCAAGCACGCCCGCAGCGCCGACGTGGTCGCGCTCGGTTATCGCGTGCACAAGAGCGGCACCGGCGTCGGGTCGCTGCTGGTGGGCCTCTACGACGACGCGGGGAACCTGCGGCAGGTCGGCGGCGTCGCCGCATGGACCGACGCCATGCGCCGGCAGCTCGTCGACGACCTCGCTCCGCTCGTCGTGCGGGACGAGGCGGGCGATGCCGTGACCGGCGAGAGCGAGAGGTCTCGCTTCACCGGCTCGAAGGACATGACCTTCGTGAGGCTGCGCCCCGAGCGGGTTCTCGAGGTGCGCTACGACCAGCTCGAGGGCGACCGCTTCCGGCACACCGCGCAGTTCGACCGCTGGCGGCCGGATAGGGATGCCCGATCGTGCACCTACGACCAGCTCGAGACCGTCGCGGGTTACGACCTGGCCGACGTGCTGCAGTAGCTCGGACGACGGCGTCAGTCGTCGATCCGCTCGCCGTTCTCATCCCAGTTGCCGGCCACCTTCTTGCTGGGTTGCACGCGCGGCGGTTCACCGGGCATCTTGGGGAACTCCGGCGGGAACGGCAGCTCTCCGAGGCCGTTCTCGACGTCACGGTCCCACCATTCGAGCAGCGTGTCGATGCGCCCGGGCGAATCCTGCATGGGTGCCCACGGGTCGCCGATCTCGGCGAGGCGGGCGGGCACGGTGCGCACCGTGAACCGGGTCGGATCGATGTCGTCGAGCTCCTCCCAGTGGATGGGCGTCGAGACCGGCGCGTTGGGTTTCGCACGAGGGCTGTACGCACCGGCGATCGTGCGATCGCGGTTGGCCTGGTTGAAGTCGACGAAGATCCGCTCTCCTCGTTCCTCCTTCCACCAGCTGGTGGTGACGCGATCGGGCATCCGCCGCTCGAGCTCGCGTCCTGCGGCGATCACCGCGTGACGCACGGTGAGGAACTCCCACTCCGGCACGATCGGACTGAACACGTGCAGTCCGCGGTTGCCGCTGGTCTTGATGAACGGATCGAGGCCGGCCTCACGAAGCACCTGGCGCAGCTCGATCGCGGCCGGCACGGCCTGCTCGATGCCGGTGCCGGGTTGCGGATCGAGGTCGATGCGCAACTCGACCGGGTTGTCGGTGTTCGAGGCGAGGGATGCCCAGGGGTGGAACACCACGGTGTTCATCTGCACCGCCCAGACGATCGCGCTCGGGCGGGTGAGCACGATCTGCGGGTGGCGCCGCCCGCTGTTGTAGGTGCACATGACGGACTCGACGTAGTCGGGAGTGCCCTTGGGCGGATTCTTCGAGAAGAACTGCTCGCCCTCGATGCCGTCCCGGAAGCGCTCGAGCGATACCGGACGGTGGCCGGTGGATGTCAGAAACGCACCCGCCACCTGCTGCACGTAGTCCGCGTACTCGGCCTTGGTGATCCCCTTGCCGTCGTCCGTGGGCCAGACCACCTTGTTCGGGCTCGAGAGGTCGACGACGCGTTCGCCGTCGGGATCCTGCACGGTCAGCTTCACTCGTTGAGAGGCCATGCTCCGACCCTAGGGCGTGCGGCGCGCACAGCACAGGGGCTTGCGACCTGTTCGGTCGGAGGCCTCAGACCGAACGATCGTCGCACGGCGTGGCGCGCCACGACGTGCCGCTCGTGGAGCATCTGATCCGAGAACTCCGACAGGCAGGCTGCCGCGCGAGCATCACTCGTCGCCGATCTCGATTCCGAGCACCAGCACCGCGCTCAGTGCATCGCGCTCGATCGCGATCGACGGGCCGGCGATGTCGACCAGTACGCCCGCGATCTCGGAGTGCTCGCCGAGGATTCTCGCGAGCTGCTCGGGCTCGAACGGCACCGGCGAGTCCTTGCGACCGAGGGCGACGACCTCCAGCGGGTGCGAGAACACCTGCAGGAACCGCCGACCGTCGGTGGCGTGTGCCTCGGCGATGCCGACGGGCTGTCCGTTCGATCCGTCGTTGACGGCGACCCAGCAGCGCGTCTTGGCCAGCGCCTCGGCGACGCGCACCGCGCTCTGGTCGTCACGGGGAGCGGCGAGCGCCGTCTTGATCGCCATGTGCTCGTCGGCCTGCTCGATGGCCTTCTGCAGCAGCTCGGTGGGGAACACCGCCCGATGCGGCGCGGAGCCGTTGTCGACGATGATGCCGTTGAAGCCGCCGGCGATCACCTGCTGGTAGACCGAGGTCGTCGGCTGCGCGATGGCCGACATGGCTGCGGCGTCCTCAGCGCCCTGGAGCGAGTTCTGCAGCGCACGGCCCGAGCTGTAGGCGAGCATGAACGAGCGGTCGCCGTCGCGGATCACGCCGACCGACAGCGGCTTGCCCGAGCTGATCTGCTCGCGCGCATCGCCGTGCACCCGCAGATAGAGATGCCCCTGCAGCGACTGACGCAGCACGCCCAGCAGCTGCTCGTTCGTGGCGCCCTCCTGCAGCTCGGCCAGAGCCTCGCGCAGGAGGATGTTGTCGTTGAGCCCGTTGACGCTGTGCGTCTGCTCCGGCGGCATCGCCGGCGCGAGGGGCAGGCGGGGCACGGGCTGCTGATCTGCGGGCGCGCCCTGCTGCTCGCCGGGCAGACCCTGCGCCGAAGGAGACAGCGGTCTGCTCGGCGGTGCAGGCCGGGTGGCGGCGGCCTCCCCCTCCGCAGGCAGACTCACCTCGGGACCGGCTTCGGCACCCACGCCGCGGAACGCCTGCACAGAGATGCTCACATCGGGAACAGGCTCAGCCGCTGTCTCGGTCGCCGCTTCTTCCGGGGTCGCGGACTCGTCGGCGGTGACGGATGCGGTCTCTGCAGCGGATGCGTCTTCGGCGACCGGCTGGTCGACGGACTTCTTACGGCGTGAGAACAGGGCCATATGAGTCAGCCTAACCGCACGACACCGGCACGAGTCGACCGTGCCGCGCCGGCGGGCGCGTCGTCAGAGCTTCGTGATCGGCGCGATCTTGATCAGCAGCTTCTTCTGCCCCGCGGAGTCGAAGCGCACATGCGCGATGCGCTTCGCGCCCTCTCCTGTCACCGCCTCGACGCGCCCCTCACCGAAGTCATCATGGCGGATGCGGTCGCCGGCGGCGAGCTCGAGGTCGCCGTTGTCGCGCACCTTGCCGGTGACCTTGTTCGGGAAGCGGTCCATCGCGGTCGACAGCGGCTTGAGCGACTCGCTGCGGCCCAACGGCTGCGGGCTGAAGCGGTCGCGCCCCTGGCCCGAGCCGCTGGAGCCGCCGCCCCACCCGCCGGCTCGGCGGGCGTTGAGCGCACGCGACTGCATACCGCCACGCGAGTTCACATCGCCCGGAGACTGCCGCCAGTCGATGAGGTCGCCGGGGATCTCCTGCAGGAACCGGCTGGGCATCGCGACCGTGACCTCGCCGAACTGCGCCCTGGTCATGGCGAGCGAGAGGTGCAGCCGCTTGCGCGCCCTGGTGATGCCGACGTAGAACAGCCGGCGCTCCTCCTGAGGCCCGCCCGGCTCGCCCGCCGAGATGCGGTGCGGGATCAGGTCCTCCTCGACGCCCGTCACGAACACCGCGTCGTACTCGAGGCCCTTGGCCGTGTGCATGGTCATCATCGACACCGAGCCGGACTCGTCGTCGAGGTCATCGGCATCCGACACCAGCGCCACCTCGGTGAGGAAGTCGGCGATCGCGCCGTCGGGGTTGTTGCGCGCGAAGTCACGCGCGACGGCGACGAACTCGTCGAGGTTCTCGAGCCGCGCCTCGTCCTGCGGGTCGCGGCTGGCTCGCAGCATGTCGAAGTAGCCGCTCTTGTTGAGCAGCACCGTGAGCCCCTCTGCGACCGAGGTGGCCGGGGGCACTTCGCCCGACGACGGCGTGAGGATCTCAGCCGCCTCATTCAGCACCGCGTCGAGCTGGGTGATCGCGGCCTGGATCTTCGGTCCCACCCCCAGCAGCGGTGCGTTGCGGAGTGCATCGCGGAAGCTCAGCCCGTTCTCTTCCGCGAAACGTGCGATCGACGTCTCTGTCACGTCTCCGATGCCTCGGCGAGGCTTGTTGAGGATGCGGCGCACCGCCATCTCGTCGGCCGGGTTCGCCACGGCGACGAGGTAGGCGAGCGCGTCTTTGATCTCGGCGCGCTCGTAGAACTTCGTGCCGCCCATGATCTTGTACGGCACCGCCGCGCGGATGAAGATCTCCTCCAGCGCGCGCGACTGCGAGTTGGTGCGGTAGAACACGGCCATCTCGGAGTACGGGATGCCGGTGCGGCGCAGTGCCTCGACCTCGTCTGCGACGAACTGCGCCTCGTCGTGCTGCGAGTAGCCGGTGAAGCCGATGATCTTGTCGCCTGCGCCGCGGTCGCTCCACAGGTTCTTCGCCTTGCGGTCGAAGTTGTTGCCGATCACGGCGTTCGCCGCCGAGAGGATGTTCTGGGTGGAGCGGTAGTTCTGCTCCAGCAGCACGACCTTCGCCCCGGGGAAGTCGCGCTCGAACTCGCTGATGTTGCGGATGTCGGCACCGCGGAACGCGTAGATCGACTGGTCTGAGTCGCCGACCACCGTCAGCGACGCCCCCTCGAGACCGGTGTCGGATGCCGGTGCCGGGTCGGGCTCGAAGATCATCATGCCGTTCATCTCGAAGGCATCGCTCTGGGGTGCGGCGCCCGAGACGGGACGGGTCAGCTCGTGGATGAGCGCGTACTGCGCGTGGTTGGTGTCCTGGTACTCGTCGACGAGGATGTGCCTGAAGCGGCGGCGGTAGACGTCGGCGACGTGCGGGAACGCGCGGAACAGGTAGACGGTCTGCCCGATGAGGTCGTCGAAGTCGAAGGCGTTCGCCTTCTGCAGCGCCCGCTGGTAGTCGGTGAAGATGTCGGCGAACTTGCGCTCCGCAGGGTCGCTGAGGTTGGCCTGGCGCGCGAAGCCCTCGGCATCCGTCAGCTCGTTCTTGAGCTTGGAGATGCGCGATTGCACCGAGCCAGGGGTGAGGCCGAAGGCGTCTGCCTCGTGATCCTTCACCAGCCGCTTGAGCAGCGCGCGGGAATCGCCCGAGTCGTAGATCGTGAACGACTTCGTGAACCCGAACTGCTCGGCCTCGCGCCGCAGGATGCGCACGCACGCCGAATGGAAGGTCGAGATCCACATGCCGCGCGACACGTCGCCGACCAGGCCGGCGACGCGCTCGCGCATCTCGGCCGCTGCCTTGTTCGTGAACGTGATCGCGAGGATCTGGCTGGGCCACGCCTCGCGCTGACGCAGCAGAAGCGCGATCCGGCGGGTGAGCACGCTGGTCTTGCCCGAGCCTGCGCCGGCGACGATGAGCAGCGCGCTGCCGCGGTGCGTGACGGCCTCGAGCTGCTGCGGGTTGAGGCCTGCGAGCAGCTCGTCGCGCCCGTCGGAGGAACGGGGGCCGGAGGGTGCGGGGACGATGAGAGGGGCGTCGGTCATGGCCCTTCGAGTCTAGGCGCGACGACCGACACCGGCCTCCCGGCGACGGTGCGCTGAGGCATCACCCCATGGTGTCGAGGATGGCCACCAGCTCGTCGAACGTCGTCAGCGGATTGAGGATCGCGAAGCGGGTGTTCGGGCGCCCGGCGTGCGAACTCGGCACGACGAACGCGTGCTGCGCGTCGAGCAGATCGGCAGACCAGCGGTCGTAGTCCGCGCGGCTCCATCCGTCGCGTTCGAAGACCACGACTGAGAGCTGCGGATCGCGCACGAGCGTGAATCCGTCGCGGCGGTCGATCTCCTCGGCGATGCGGTGCGTCAGCGCGATGGTCGCCGACACGGCCTGCCGGTACGCCTCCACCCCGTAGGTGGCCAGCGAGAACCACAGCGGCAGTCCTCGGGGGCGCCGCGTGAGCTGGATGGAGTAGTCGGACGGGCTGAAGTCCTCGGTGTCGGTGAGGGTGTCGAGATACTCGGCGTGCTGCGTATGCGCGCGGCGTCCGCCGTCGGGGTCTCGATAGATCAGAGCGCAGCAGTCGAACGGGGCGAAGAGCCACTTGTGCGGGTCGACGATCAGTGAGTCGGCGCGCTCGACACCGGCGAAGATCGGCTTCGCCTCGGGAGCCAGCGCCGCGGTGAGCCCGTACGCGCCGTCGATGTGCAGCCAGAAGTCGAACTCGTCCTTCAGGGCGGCGATCCCCGCGATGTCGTCGACGATGCCGAAATTCGTCGATCCGGCCGTGGCCACCACGGCGCACACGGCGTCGCCGTGCTCTTCGAGGGCCGCTCGCACGGCATCCGCGCGCAGCACGCCATCGGCTCCCGCCGGGACCGCCACCACCTCGGCGTCCATCACCTTCGCCGCCGACTTGTTCGACGAGTGCGCCTCGATGCTGCAGACGATCTTCCAGCGCGCGGGTGCGGGGCGTCCGGCTGCGACGAGCTTCTCGCGTGCGGTCTCGCGCGCCGCGACGAGCGCCGAGAGGTTGCCGATCGTGCCGCCCTGGACGAACACTCCCCCTGCGGTGTCCGGCAGACCGAACTCGCCGGCGAGGAAGGAGAGCACCTCGTTCTCGGCGTGCACCGCCCCCGCGCCCTCGAGCCAGCTGCCGCCGTACAGGCCGGATGCCGAGACGACCAGGTCGAAGGCCATGGCCGCGATGGTCGGAGCGGTGGGGATGAACGACAGGTAGAGCGGGTGGCTCGTGGTGAGGCAGGCGGGGGCGAGGATGTGCTCGAACACGCTGAGCGCGCGCTGCGCGCCGAGACCATCGTCGGTGATGGTGCGACCGGCGAGGCGACGCAGCTCGGCCGGCGATTGCGGCTTGTCGAGGGGAACGTCGTCAGACAGCATCCGTCGGCGCGAGTAGTCGAGCACGGAGTCGACGATGGCCCTCGACTCCGGCGAGGCGGCGTGCATGCGCACCGCATCCATGGGCGGTCCTTTCGACGCTGAAGAGAACGGCCGGGGTGCAGCCGCCGATACACGTTACATCCATCGGGCAGGTGCCCGACATCCGGCCGGGAGGTACTCTCTTAGCTACCGGAAGGGTGGGTGTCGACATGATCACGCAGCTTGACGAGCAGGAGTGCCTCGAGCTCCTGCGCACGACGACCGTGGGGCGGATCGGGTTCGTGCAGGAGGGCCGGGTGCTCATCATCCCGGTCAACTTCCTTCTCGACGACCGCAGCATCGTGATCCGCACCGCGCCCGACGGGCCGCTCAGCACCCTGGCATCGAGCCGGGTGCTCGTGGCCTTCGAGATCGACCATCACGACAACCTCGCGGCCTCCGGGTGGAGCGTGCTGCTCAACGGCGAGGTCGACACCATCACGGAAGAGCACCTCGCATCACTTCCGGGAGCCTCGAGCCGCCTGCCGTGGGCGGAGGGCGACCGGTCGCTGCTGCTGCGCCTGACGCCGACGACGATCTCCGGGCGCCGGGTGCGGCGGATGCGCTGAGAAGCGTCTCTCCCGTCTCGGTCTCGGTCAGGCGATGCGGGTGCCCGGTGGCAGGCGACGCGCCGGAGTCCGCGTGCGCGACCAGCCGCCGGCGAACAGGCCGCCCGCGATCACGAGCTGGATGCCGAGGCCGACGAACCAGCTGGGCACGGTGTCTCGCATCTGCTCCTCGGGCGAGGGCTGCGCGTCGTATCCGCCGTCGCAGATGTCCCAGCGCTCAAAGCCCGGGGCCTTCTGCGCCATCCGCACGCCGTACCTGATCTGACCGAACATGTCGCGAGGGTAGCCGTCTGCGTCGAACTCGCTCGGTGTCGCGTCGGCCATGACCACGAACGGGTTGGCGGCGAGGAAGCCCCACACGTAGTCGTACCTCGGCTGCTCGTAGGTGTACTCCTCCCACGAGTCGCACACCGGCTCGCCCGATTCGTCCCAACCGCGCTCGTAGTGGGTGACCGGGGTCCGAACGGCCGCTCCCCCGAGCCCGAACGCGATCAGAGTGCCGATCACCAGTGCAGCGACCACGAGGTAGGCGGCGGCGATCGAGAACAGGGGCCTGGCGATGAGCCCGCTCAGCCCGACCCCCATCGCGGCGACGATGATGATCTCGAGCAGCAGCACGAGCAGCGAGACGAGGAACATCCCCGGTGTCACGCCCCCGCCGAACACCCCCACGGCCAGGAACGGCACGGCGATGAGCAGGAACGCGCAGCCGGTCGCGACTGCGGCAAGCAGCTTGCCGAGCATGATGTCACCCGTGGTCGCCGCGGTCACCTGGATCGGAGCGAGGGTCGCGGCGTCGCGATCTCCGTTGATCGCGTTCCCGCTCAGCGTCGGCGACACGAGCACGACCAGCAGCAGCACGAAGTTGACGATGATCGAGAACACGCCTGCGCCGGGCAGGTCGTTGCTCGAGAACACGAGGAACGACAGTGCCGTGATGCCCAGCATCAGCACTGTGAAGATGCCGAGAAGCACGTACCAGCCCACGCTGCGCAGCCGCTGCGTCAGCTCGAGCCGCGCGATGGTGAGGATGCGCGCGCCGCTCATGCCGCACCTCCTTCCTGAGGCGCCGCAGGCGGCGCCGGGTGCCCGGATGGCGGATTCGGATGCCTGAGCGCCAGGAACGACGCCTCGAGCGCGCTCTGCGCCGGCGCGTACTCGATCACGGGCAGTCCGGCGTTCACGAGGCCGCGCAGCGCCTCGACGGCGGCGGCCTCGTCGGCCACCACCAGCAGCGCGTCGCCCCGGTCGACTCCGACCAGCTCGCGCGACATGCCCAGGGCGTCCGCCACCGCCGCCGGAGCATCAGGCGCGGCGAGCCGCACGCGGTAGGTGCGGGTGGCAGGGGCTGCCGCGCCCGCGACGACCGATCCCGCCACGAGGAACACGGTGTCGTCGACGACCTCTTCCAGCTCCGACAGCACATGGCTGGAGATGAGTATCGTGGTCCCCTGAGCGGCGAGATCGCGCAGCAGGATGCGCAGCTGCACCCGAGCCTCGGGATCGAGCCCCGACGCCGGCTCGTCGAGCAGCAGCACGCGCGGCCGGTGCACCAGCGCGCGGGCAAGCCCCAGCTTCTGCTTCTGCCCGCGCGACAGCACCCGTGCCGGTGACGCGGCATGGTCGGCCAGGCCCACCAGTTCCAGCAGCTGATCGGCTCGCATCCTGGCATCCGTCATCGACATGTCATGCAGCCTGGCGGTCGTCACGATGCTCTCGCGTGCCGTCAGAGACGGCCACGCTCCTAGGGCGTCGGGCATCCAGCCCAGCATCCGCCGCACCGCGGCCGGATCCTCGACGGGATCGACCCCCTCGATGCTGATGCGCCCGGCGTCCGGCGCGAGCAGCGATGCCAGCATCAGCAGCAACGTCGTCTTCCCCGCCCCGTTCGGGCCCACCAAGCCCGTGATCCGGCCCGGCGTCGCGTGGAATGTGGCATCGACCACCGCATCCACCGACCCGAACGACCGCTTGACCCCCTGCGCGACCACTCCGCTCATGCCCCGAGCCTACTCATGGCCTGAACCGAGGGCGGAGATGACAGAATCGGGCCATGCGCACGATCCTCAACATCATCTGGGTCATCTTCGCCGGATTCTGGCTGTTCATCGGGTACATCGTCGCGGGCATCGTGCTCTGCATCCCGATCATCACGATCCCTTGGGCGATCGCGTCGTTCCGCATCGCGGGGTATTCGCTGTGGCCCTTCGGGCGCCAGGTCGTCGACAAGTCGACCGCCGGCCTCGGGTCGGCTCTCGGCAACGTCGTGTGGGTGATCCTCGCCGGCTGGTGGCTCGCGCTCGGGCACATCTTCTCGGGTATCGCGCTGTGCATCACCATCATCGGCATCCCGATGGGGATCGCCGATTTCAAGCTCGTTCCCGTCTCACTCATGCCGCTCGGCAAAGAGATCGTTCCGAGCCGCAGCGGGGCGTTCAGGGCCTGAAGGGCCGGATCACTCGCCGAAGAACGACACGCCCAGATCAGGGTGATCGACGAAGACGCCGTCTACGCCGGTGTCGGCGATCTCGCGCCATTCGGATTCGTAGTCGCCGAACGCGGCCTTGCCCCCGCCTGCGCGGAAGCGCGAGTCGAGGAAGCCGTTCTCGGGCCGGCACGTCCAGGTGAACACCCGCAGGCCCCGCGCGTGCGCGTCGGCGACGATCGTGTTGCCGGGCGCCAGCAGCATCTTCTTGCTCACGCTGATGCCGTCGAGCGTGCCGGCTAGCCGGTCGAGCCCCTCGGGAGTCACGGCTGACGCATAGTCCGGCGCGTCGCGACCGAGGGAGGTGACCAGATCGAACGGCTTGCCGGTCGACTCGATCAGGTACACGAACGATGCCGCGATGCCCGTCTTCTGCAGCCGGTGCAGGATGGTCGACTCGAACGCCTCGACGATCAGCGGCAGCTCTCCGTCCGCCCAGCCGCCCGCGCGCAGGTCGCGCTCGATGAGCGGAGCGAGGTCGAGGCCGATGCTCTCGAAGTAGGTCGCGTGCTTGATCTCGAGCACGATGCCGATCTCGCGGCCGTGCTCCTCGGAGCCGGCGCGCACGAGGTCGAGCAGATCGGGCAGCCGCAGGATCGGCTGCCCGTCGTCGAACGTGGCGCTGGAGAGACGGATCTTCGGCAGCCGCTCACGGGTGCGCAGGGTCGACAGCTCGTCCCAGGTGAAGTCCTCGGTGAACCACCCGGTCAGCGAGACGCCGTCGATGCGCTTCGTCGTGCGACGGTCGGCGAACTCCGGGTGGGCCGCGACATCGGTGGTTCCGGAGATCTCGTTCTCATGGCGCAGCACGAGTACGCCGTCCTTGGTCGCGACGATGTCGGGCTCGACGGCATCCACCCCCATCGCGAGGGCGAGCTCGTACGATGAACGGCTGTGTTCGGGCCGGTAGCCGGGGGCTCCGCGGTGTCCGATGACGAGCGGTGTTCTCCTGGGCACGCTCACAGCGTAAAGCACCCATTGCATAGGTTCTCGCGGGTATCTTTGAGGAAAGAGTTGACCGATCCCTCGGGAGTAGAGGCCACCATGAGCAACTTCGCATTCAACAACCCGGCGTTCCAGCAGCAGGATCCGCGCAACGTCGCGACCTACCCCGGTTCGTCGCAGGGCACGTACGCCCCGCCGCCCGCGCCGGGTGCCGCGGCCGGAACCGCGTCGTTCCAGCACGCGGGCATGGATGCCGCCGCCAACGCGCAGCTGGAGGGCATGTACAGCGCTCCCCCCGCCGGCGCGATCGAGACCGACCGCATGACGGTCGAGGACACGATCTGGAAGACGGCCGGGCTCTTCGGCATCCTCCTCGTCACCGCCGTCCTCGGCTGGGTGTGGACCGCCTCGAGCTTCATGAACACCGGTCGCGCCGAGATGACCCCGTGGATCGTCGGCGCGCTCGGCGGCTTCGTGCTCGCCATGATCATCACCTTCACCTCGCGCAAGAAGGTGCGTCCGGCCCTGATCTGGACCTACGCGGCGTTCGAAGGCCTCTTCGTGGGAGCCATCTCGGCGTTCTTCGAGATCGTCTGGCCCGGTGTCGTCATCCAGGCGACCCTCGCGACCATCGCCGTCGTCGGCGTGACCCTCGCCCTCTTCGCGAGCGGCAAGGTGCGGGCGAGCGCCAAGATGACCAAGATCGTGATGATCGCGATGTTCGGCTACATGGCCTTCTCGGTGCTGAACCTCATCCTCATGTGGACCGGCGTGCTCCCCGGCGACCAGGCGTTCGGCCTGTACAGCGCCGAGATCGCGGGCATCCCGCTCGGCCTCATCATCGGTGTCCTCGTCGTCTTCATGGCCGCCTACTCGCTGGTCATGGACTTCGACCAGATCCAGCAGGGCGTGCGCAACGGCGCTCCCCGCAAGTACGGCTGGCTCGGCGCATTCGGCATCATGGTCACCGTCGTGTGGCTGTACGTCGAGATCCTGCGCATCCTCGCCATTCTTCGCGGAAACGACTGATCACACAGCATTTGAGAACGGGCCGCCCTCTTCGGAGGGCGGCCCGTTCCGCATACGCGGGTGCTTTTAGCGCATTGTGGTCGTTGACACAAGGGTATGCCGCATTCTCGCGGGGATCGGGCAGGGTTGAGGCATCCGGGAAAACCCCGGGTATCACTCACAGATCGGAGACTCTCATGGGCTTCCTCGCCTTTCTCCTCCTCGGACTCATCGCCGGCGCCATCGCGAAGCTGATCCTTCCGGGCAAGCAGGGCGGCGGCTGGATCGTCACCCTCCTGCTCGGCGTGGTCGGCGCTCTGCTCGGCGGCTGGCTGGGCAGCGTGCTCTTCAACGCTCCTCTTGAGGAGTTCTGGAGCCTGCAGACCTGGCTGCTCGCCATCGGCGGTTCGATCATCGTTCTGCTGATCTACGGCCTCGTCGTCGGTCGCGGAAGCCGCCGCGCCTGACACCATCGCTCGCCTGATCCAGGCCCGCGACTCGCGGCCGCTGCCTTCGCCTTGGCAGCGGCCGCGACTGCGTGTGCGGGTGGTGGAATCCGGACGGAGCCCGCGCTCAGGTCGACGAAGCGCGACGAACCGCGACCTGGGCGCGGTTCTGTGGGATCGTTCTTCATGATGAGTCTCGTCGTGAGCATCCGCACCGCGCTTCGTCAGGCTGCCGACCCGTCGATCGCTCCGGGTCAGCAGGAGTACATGAAGTCGGCCATGCCGTTCCTGGGGGTGCGGGTCCCCGCCGTCCGCGCGCTGGTGCGGGAGGCCACTCGGGATGCCATCGAGGCGCCTGAGCTGCTCGATGCCGCGCTCGCGCTGTGGCGCGAGGCGGCTTTCCGCGAAGAACGCTACGCGGCACTCGTGCTCGTCGCCCTGAAGCCGCTGCGCGGCGACGCGACGCTGCTGCCGGTGCACGAGGAGATGATCCGCACCGGCGCCTGGTGGGATCTGGTCGACGAGGCCGCGCATCGGCTTCGCGAGATCTTCGACGTCGACCCCGAGCTCATGGCCGTCGAGATGCGCGTCTGGGCCGACGACGACGATCTCTGGGTGCGGCGCGCGGCGATCATCTCTCAGATCGGACGTCGGGATGCCACCGACCTCGACGTGCTCGAGTACGCCATCCTCGCGAGCGTCGAGGACCCCGAGTTCTTCCTCCGCAAGGCCATCGGCTGGGCACTGCGCGAGTACGGCAAGCACGACCCGGATTGGGTGCGGACGTTCGTCTCAGAGCATCCGGAGCTGTCGCCCCTGTCACGGCGCGAGGCGCTGAAGAATCTCGGCTGAGCTTGCCCCCGATAGGAAGAAGGGGCCGCTCTCGCGACCCCTTCTCTCACTCCCACTCGATGGTTGCCGGCGGCTTCGAGGTGACGTCGAGCACGACGCGGTTGATCTCGCGCACCTCGTTGGTGATGCGGTTCGAGATCTTCGCGAGCACGTCGTAGGGCAGGCGCGTCCAGTCAGCAGTCATCGCGTCCTCCGACGACACCGGGCGCAGCACCACCGGGTGACCGTAGGTGCGGCCATCGCCCTGCACGCCCACCGAGCGCACGTCGGCGAGCAGCACGACGGGGCACTGCCAGATGGTCTGGTCGAGGCCCGCCTTGGTGAGCTCCTCGCGAGCGATCGCGTCGGCCTCGCGCAGGATCTCGAGGCGCTCGCGGGTGACCTCGCCGATGATCCGGATGCCGAGACCCGGCCCGGGGAACGGCTGGCGGCCGACGATCGCCTCGGGGATGCCGAGCTCCCGGCCGATCGCGCGGACCTCGTCCTTGAACAGCGCACGCAGCGGCTCGACGAGCTCGAAGTCGAGGTCGTCAGGCAGACCGCCCACGTTGTGGTGCGACTTGATGTTCGCGGTGCCCGCTCCCCCGCCCGACTCGACGACGTCGGGGTACAGGGTGCCCTGCACGAGGAACTTCACGGGAGCGCCGCCGGTGGCCTTGGCCTCTTCGACGAGGTCGCGCTGCACCTGCTCGAACGCGCGGATGAACTCGCGGCCGATGATCTTGCGCTTGGTCTCGGGGTCGGTGACGCCCTCGAGATGACCGAGGAAGGTATCGACCGCGTCGACCGTGATCAGACGCACACCGGTGGACTCGACGTAGTCCTTCTCGACCTGCTCGCGCTCGCCCTTGCGCAGCAGTCCGTGGTCGACGAACACAGCGGTCAGCTGGTCGCCGATCGCCTTGTGCACGAGAGCGGTCGAGACGGCCGAGTCGACGCCTCCGGAGAGAGCCGAGATGACGCGTGCGTCGCCGACCTGCTCGCGGATGCGCTCGATCTGCTCGGCGATGACGTTGTCGCTGTTCCAGTCGGCGGGAAGACCCGCACCGCGGTGCAGGAAGTTCTCGATGATCGCCTGGCCGTGGTCGGAGTGCTTGACCTCGGGGTGCCACTGCACGCCGTAGAGCTTGCGCTCCTCGTTGGCGAACGCGGCGACCTTCGTGGCGTCGGTGGTGGCGAGCACGTCGAAGCCCTCCGGGGCGCGCGAGACCTGGTCGCCGTGGCTCATCCACACGTTCTGCTCGGCCGGCTGGCCGGCGAGCAGCGTGCTCTCTGTGGCGGGGATGTGCGCGTCGGTCGCGCCGTACTCGCGCAGACCGGTGTGGGCCACCTCGCCGCCGAGGGTCTGCGCCATGTACTGGAAGCCGTAGCAGATGCCGAGCGTGGGCACACCCAGCTCGAACACGGCCGGGTCGAGCTGGGGTGCCCCGTCTTCGTACACCGACGACGGGCCGCCGGAGAGGATGAGCGCGACGGGGTTCTTCGCGGCGATCTCCTCAGCGGTCGCGGTGTGCGGCACGATCTCGCTGTACACGCCCGCTTCGCGGACGCGGCGGGCGATCAGCTGCGCATACTGCGCTCCGAAGTCGACGACCAGCGCGGGGCGCTGCTGGGTCTCGGTCTGCTCGGTCAACGGGCACCTTCCGGGGTGGTGGTCGCGGGGGCCGAAGACTGCTCGGCGGCCTCGCGCTGGGCGAGATAGGCCTTCACGTCGCGCGCGACGCGCGTCTCCATGAAGAAGGACAGCAGGGGGATGACGCCGCCGAGCGCGAGCAGGATGAAGCGCACGAACGGCCAGCGCATCATGCTCCACATACGGAAGCAGGCGAACAGGTAGACGACGTAGAACCAGCCGTGGGCGACGAGGATGCCCTGGGACACGTTGAATCCGTCGCCGGTCGACTCGAGCCCGTTGGCGGTCTCGACGACCTCGGCGAACCAGAGCGGTCCGCCAGATCCTCCGAGGAAGAGTTCGAGGTGGATCGGCGTGTACTTCAGCACCATCTCCGCACAGAGCAGCAGCAGCATGACGCCGGTGATGATCGATGCGACCTGGTAGAACTTCAGCGCTCCGCGGATCGCCGGAAAGCTGGCGACTCTGGGCTCGGGCATGCCCTCCATTCTAGCCGCCGGATACCGCGCCCATCACGCGACCGCCAGAAGCCCGGGTTGCCCGCCGTTCATGCATCGGTGCCCGCCACCCCTCTCGGGATGACGGGCACCGATGCTGCGGAGAGCGCGGGTCAGGCTGCGGAGGCCTTGGGGCCCTTGCCGTTTCCGTTGCCCTTGCCGTTGCCCTTGAAGATCGACACGGAGTCGGTCATCTCGGTGCCGTCGGCGCGCACGAGCACGAGGTCGTGCACGTGCGGCTTGGCCGCGACCGGGATGCCGACCGACGAGTCGATCTCGCCGTTCTCGTCGGCGGTGAGCGTGGTCAGGGTGTACACCTCGGCCTTGCCCTTGGTCGCGCGAAGCTCGATCGTGACGACCTCGCCCGGCTTCAGACCGGCAGCGGTCACATCGACCGTGTCGCCCGCCCGCACCGAGTCGGCACCGGCCGAGAACGTCGGGTCGACCGGCTCAGGAGCATCTTCGGCGACCGTGAACGGCAGCGTGACCGCTGCGCCCACGTTCGGCGTTGCGACGAGCGCCTTGCCCGCAGCCCCGGCAGGAACCGTGAACTGGATGCTCGCCCGCCCGACCTCGTCGGTCGTGCTCACGACCGACGCGTCGACGTTCGCCGTGCCGACGACTGCTCCGCCGAGCGACAGCTCGACGCTGGTCGGCACCTGCTCGCCGGCGCTGAACGCCAGCGACGAGAGCGCCACGGTGACCACGTCGCCCGTCTTGTACCCCTCCGCTCCCGCAACGGGGGTGATGGTCGCGCCGACCGCACGCTGGTCGAGGTCGGGGCTCGCCGTCTTGTTGGCGGCGAACCAGTCGACCATCGACTGCAGGTCGATCTTTCCGGTGTCCTTCGGGCTCGTGCCCTTCGCGAGGGTGAAGAAGTTGTCTCCACCGGATGCGAGGAACGAGTTCGCCGCGACCGTGTACGAGGCGGCGGGATCGATCGCCTTGCCGTTCAGCGTGACCGAGGTGATGCGCTGCCCCTGTGTCGCGGTGGGGTCGTACGTGTACGACAGCCCCTCCGACAGACCGAGCTTGAGGAACGGACGGCTCGCCCCCGCGGGCTGCCACTGCTCCTCGAGCACGGCCTTGAGCTGGGCCCCGGTGAGCTGTGTCGTGACCAGCGTGTTGGCGAACGGCTGCACGGTCGCCGCCTCACGGTAGGTGACGTTGCCGTCGGGGTCGTTCGCGTTCGACGAGGCGTAGGTCAGGTTGGCGCGGAGGCCACCCGGGTTCATCAGCGCGACGTCGGCGCCGGTGGCCCACTTCTGCACGTCGGCGACGAAGTTGCCGATGGTCGACTCGCCGCCGCGGTTCTCGGTGCCGTCGGCCTGACGTGCACGGTTGAGGTTCGCGGTGATGTCGCCCACCTTGACGGCGCCGAGCACGTCGGCCTCCTTCTTGGCGGCGTCGACGATGGCCTGCACCTCGGCGACCGGCTGGTAGTTGCCGGCGAGCGGGCGGATCTCGTTCGTGATCGAGATGATCTCCTTCTTCTTCGGGTCGACCTTGACGTTCATCACGCCCATGTTCTCGCCGTACTGGCCGGCCGAGACGACCGGCCGGCCGTCGATGACGTGGTTGTAGGCGAGGTGGGTGTGCGCCGAGACGATCGCGTTCACGTCGTCGCCGACGCCGTAGACGATCTGGCCGAGTGCCGACTCGGGGGTGATGCTGTCGACCGAGACGGTCGTCGCACCCTCGTGGACGAGAAGCACGATCACGTCGGCCTCGCCGTTCGCCTCGTCTCCGTCGCGCAGGGCGGCGGCGGCGTCGTTGACCGAGTCGACGATGCCGCGCACCTCGAGGTCGGCGATGCCGGCCGGCGAGACGAGCGAGTCGAGCTCTTCGGTCACGGCGCCGACGAATCCGACGCTGACGCCGTCGAAGTCCTTCACCCACGACGGGGCGAGAGCGGTCTTGTCGGTGCCCTTGAGGAACACGTTCGACGAGATGTACTCCCAGTCGGCGCGGTCCTGCACACGGTCGCGCAGGTCTGCCCAGCCCTGGTCGAACTCGTGGTTGCCAGCGGCGCTGACATCGAGACCTGCCGCGTTGAGCGCGTCGATGGTCGGGTTGTCGTCCTGGATGAACGAGGTGAACGTCGAGGCACCGATCAGGTCGCCCGCTGCAGCGAAGACCGTGTTGGGGTTCGCGTCGCGCAGCGACTTCACCGCTCCCGCCAGCACTGCGGCGCCGGCCGCCTTGCCGTCGGCCTCGACACGGCCGTGGAAGTCGTTGATCGTGGCGATGTCGATGCTGACCGGAGGGAGGGTCGACGAGACGCCGACGAGGATCGGGTCGTGGTCGCTCGAGCGGTAGGGCGTGCCGGTCTCAGTGGCGCCGTAGGCATAGCCGCGGTCGCTCCACTCCGGCGAGTTGACGGTCCACGCGTTCGCGCCCGTGATCGACGCGGCCAGCGACGGCGACGCGATCACGTGGTCGAGCGAGCCGAGCTCGCCGTCGAACGTGTACGTGTAGGTTCCCGGCGAGTGCGCCGGAACCGTGTCGACCCATCCCTTCGAGGTGAACACGTCGATCGGGTCCTCGTGACCGTAGGCGTTGAAGTCGCCGATCAGCAGCATGTCACTGCCGTGCTCAGCCGCGAGGCGGTCGGTGAAGGCGAGCAGCGACTCGGCCTGCTTCACGCGGTCGGCGTTGAAGAAGCCCTGCCCGTCGGCCGGCTGAGTGCCGCTGCCCGACTTCGACTTGAAGTGGTTGGCCACGACCGTGACGGTTCGACCGTCGGCGTCGAAGGCCTGGGCGATCGGCTCACGGGCATTGCCCCAGACCGTCTCGTCGTCGATCGTCTGCGCATCGCCGCGCGGCTTGACCTCGGCGGGCTTGTAGATGATCGCATTGGTGATGAAGTCGGTGGTCGACGCGTTCTGCAGCGTTTCGGGCATCGGCACGTAGTCCCAGACATCGCTTCCGGCGGCCGCATTCAGGCCGTCGACGAGGTCGGCGAGGGCCGTGTCGGCGGGCTTGCCGAGCTTGACCGAGTTCTCGATCTCCATGAGCGAGACGACATCGGCATCCATCTTGTTGATCGCAGAGACGATCTTCGACTTCTGGATGGCGAACTCCGCTGCGGTCTTGGCACCGCGTGCGTTCGAGTCCTCGCTCACGAGAGTCGTGAAGTAGTTGTAGACGTTGAACGACGCGATCTTCACATCGCCGCCGACAGCGGGCACCTCGGGGCGCGGGTTCTTCGTGGTGAAGCCGAACTTCTCGGCCGCGGGCGAGGCGCTGTCGAGCGGCTTGACCGGCTGCAGGCGCCAGTCGTCGAAGCCGTACTGCAGCACGAGTCCCTTGCCGCCGAAGTCGACGGCGTCGCCGTTGCGCACGACCGTGTCCTTCGTGAAGTACGGCTGGTCGTTCGGGTGGCCGCTGTTGGTCACCTGGATGTTGAATCCGTCATCGAGCAGGATGCGATCGGCGCGGTTCGCCGCGGCGATGGCGTCCGCCTCGGCACCGGGGCGCTTCAGCTCGGTGCCCTTGACGTTCAGCTCGCCGGGGTTCAGCCACAGCGCACCGAAGTTGAACAGCTGGTGGCTGGACGCCACCAGGTAGTCGCCGGTGGGCAGCACGAGCATGCTCTCGTACGCCTCACGGGCGGTGCCGACGACGCTGGTCGGCAGCGGGGTGAGCGTCGGCACGCCGACGCCGGCAGTGACGAGGGAGACGCCGGATGCCGCCGCCGGAGTGATCTGCGTCTGACCGAAGTACTCGTCGACCACGCCCGTCACCGACACGAGGTCGCCGATCGCGCCCGGGACGCTCTTGCCGTTCAGATACACGAAGACGCCGTCGGATGCCCCTGGGGTCTTGTCGTCGGCGCCACCCGAACCGGCGGTCTGGATCACGATGCCCGCGTAGCCGCCGGTGCGGTGATCGGCCGTGATGATGCCCTCGACCGTGACCGTCTTGCCCTTCATCGGCGACACGTCGGTCGTGCCCTGCACGTCGGCGATGCTGACCTTCTCGCCTGGCTCGGGGTCGGTGCCGGGGTCGGTCCCGCCGCCGGTGCCACCGGAGTTGGTGGGCGTGATGGATGCCGAGAGCGAGAAGTCGGTCTTGTTGCTGTCGGTGTCCTTGCCGTCGGTGCGGTTCAGCGACTTGACGTCGCTGTTGCCGGCCGGCGCGCCGGCGACCGCGCCCTCGAACGTGTTCGACGTGCCATAGCCGAGCAGGTCGACGACGTTCGCAGCCCCCGCCGCGTCGCCGACGGGCAGCGTCACAGCAGTGGTGCTCTGCACCAGCGCGATCGTGCCCGTGGTTCCGCTGGGGGTCAGGGTGCTGGTCTGATCGGGCGTCGGCAGGTCGGCTCCGGCGGTGCCGTTGCTGTTCGCCTGCACGAGGAAGTAGCCGCCGGCTTTGATCGTGCCCTTGAGCGCGACCACGCCGTTCGAGGCGCCGGTGCCGGTCGATGAGCGGTACTGCAGTGACATCCCGTCGAGGACGACATCCTTGTCGGTCGGGTTGTGCAGCTCGACGAACTTGTTCTTGAAGGCGGCGCCTGAGCTGCCGCCCGACAGGTAGGCCTCGTTGATCACGACGCCCGTGCCTGCGACGTTCGCCATGGCGGGGGCGGCGATGAGCGTTCCCATACTCATCGTGAACGCCGTCGTCAGCGCGAGCGCCGCGATGCGCCCCCGCTTTCTCTGTGATGCGACGGGAACCGCGCGGTTCCGGTCAGCGGGGTCGGGCATCATGTATGCGGTCTCCTCGTTCAGGGAAGGTCGACGGAGCTCGTGGATCCGTCTTCGCGTGCACGAGGTCGCGCACGCGCATGAATGTGACCATAGGCCCGACTCCGGACATCGGGCAAGCAGTTTCGCCGGCCCGTCACCGGATGGTCACCGAGTGGACGCCTCAGGCGCGGGAGTCCTCGAATTCCTCGACCTCTCGCTCCCACGCGTCCTTCGCGAGGCGGTACCAGAGGTAGAAGGCGAAGCCCGCGAAGATCGCCCATTCGGCGGCGTAGAAGATGTTGAGCCAGTTGATCGGCGACTTCTCGGCCGGCGCGGGCGAGTGGATGTCGACAAGGCCTGCGGGGGCCGTGAGGGATGCCAGATAGGGGCGGTACACGTCGAGCTGCTCGACGTCGTGCCACTGGCCGAGCAGAGCCGCCGGCGACATCCTTGTCAGCGCGAAGATGTCGTCCGCGGGCGGCAGCTCGACGCCCTCGTCGTCGATGAGACGGCCCGTCAGCTCGACCTCGGAGGCGTCCCCACGCGCGAGCGCCGCCGCCGCGGCATCCGCACGCTCGCGGGTCGGAGCCCAGCCGAGCGCGACCGCGATCGACGCGCGATCGGCGACCCGCAGCTGACCCGTGACCCAGTACCCCTCTTCACCCTCGTTGAATCGCGAGGAGATCACGATGAAGTCCTCCGTGATCCATTCGCCGCTCGTCGTGACCTTCTGTCCGCCGAGCAGCTCGGGGAGGTACTGCCCCGGCTCGATCACGTCGTCGATCGGACGCACCTGCTCGGTCGCCCCCGGGGCGGGCGGGTCGGTGTCGATGGCGCGGGCGAGCTGCCACTGGCCGAGCCAGGCGAAGACGCCGGCGACGACGAGGCACAGCACGAGCACGCCGATCCAGCGCCCCCGCAGCATGACCTCACGCAGCGTCGGCGGGAACTCCTGCGGCGTGACCGGCTGAGACTCGGTCATCCCAGCTCGTAGGGGGCGAGCACGACCTCGACCCGCTGGAACTCCTTCAGGTCGGAGTATCCAGTGGTCGCCATCGACTTGCGCAGCGCGCCGATGAGGTTGGCCGTGCCGTCGGCGACGGGCGCCGGGCCGAAGAGGATCTGCTCGAGGTCGGCGACGCGCTCGACCTCGACACGGCGCCCGCGGGGCAGCTCCGGGTGGTGCGCTTCCGCACCCCAGTGGAAGCCCTGCCCGGGAGCGTCGGTCGCCCGCGACAGCGCGACGCCCAGCATCACCGCATCCGCCCCCATCGCGAGAGCCTTCACCATGTCGCCCGACGTGCCGACGCCGCCGTCGGCGATCACGTGCACGTAGCGCCCACCCGACTCGTCGAGGTAGTCGCGGCGAGCCGCGGCGACATCCGACACGGCGGTCGCCATGGGGGCATGGATGCCGAGGGTTACGCGCGTGGTCGACGCCGCTCCCCCGCCGAAGCCGACGAGCACACCGGCCGCGCCCGTGCGCATCAGGTGCAGTGCCGCAGTGTAGGTCGATGCGCCGCCGACGATGACGGGAACGTCGAGATCGTAGATGAACTTCTTCAGGTTGAGCGGCTCGATGGCGCTCGAGACGTGCTCGGCCGACACGGTCGTGCCGCGGATCACGAAGAGGTCGACGCCTGCGGCGACGACGGTCTCGTACAGCTCCTGCGTGCGCTGCGGGGTCAGCGAGCCGGCGACCGTGACTCCCGCCTCGCGGATCTCGGCCAGACGCTGCTTGACCAGCTCGGGCTTGATCGGCTCGGAGTACAGCTGCTGCATGCGCACGGTCGCGCTCTCGGCTGGCAGCGCCGCGATCTCGTCGAGCATCGGCTGCGGGTCGTCGTAGCGGGTCCACAGGCCCTCGAGGTCGAGCACTCCCAACCCGCCCAGCCTGCCCAGCTTGATGGCCGTGGCTGGGCTGACGACCGAGTCCATCGGCGCGCCGAGCACCGGGATGTCGAACTGGAACGCGTCGATCGTCCACGCCGTCGAGACGTCGGACGGATTGCGGGTTCGTCGCGATGGGACCACCGCGATGTCGTCGAACGTGTACGCGCGGCGCGCGCGCTTGCCTCGGCCGATCTCGATGTCCATGCTCACTCCTCCAGCCTACCCGTGGTGATCCGGGCGCCCTGCTCTCGCTCCGCAGCTCGCTGCTCCGTCATCCAGAACAGGCCGATTATCCAGGACAGGCCGGATTCCGGGCATCCATCCTGCCCTCGACAACCGTCCTGTTCTCGTTTGCCGCAACTCGTCCTGCACATCCGGTCTCGAAAGCGACTCGTCCCCCGATCGCAGGAATCGGCCCTCTGACCGAGGGCGGCCGCGGCCATCGTCGAAGGATGAGGGCTCCGATCATGACCTGGATGCAGCAGCACAACGGAATCGCGCACAGCAGCCGGCTGCGCGCGGCCGGCTACACCCAGCATGAGATCGGTCGGGCCGTGCATGCTGGACAGCTCGAGCGGATACGCCGTTCATGGCTGGTCTCCGCACACTGCTCGCGTGCACGACGTGCGGCCGCTCACGTGAGCGGCCGGGTTACCTGCGTCACCGCTGCCTCGGAATTGGATCTTTGGTCAGTCCCCGACACGAGGATCCACATCGCCGTGCCATCGACGTCCTCCCGGATCAACGCACCGAATCGGGTCATGCACTGGGCGTCAGGGCCCGCCCCGGTCGCACGATTCGCCGTGAACGAGCCGATCCTGAACGTGCTCTATCACGTCGCCCGCTGCCTGGAACCCTCAGACGCGACGGCGATCTGGGAGTCGGCGCTGCACAGGAGTCTGGTCACGCTCCCGCAGCTGCGTCGCACGGCGTGGCACAGCACTGCGGTGGACACCGTGATCGAGATGGTCGGCGCGCTCTCGGACTCCGGAGTCGAGACGACCTTTTTGCGGATATGTCAGACCCGCGGCGTCGATGTGCGGCAGCAGGTGCTCATCGACGGGCATCGGGTCGATGCTCTCATCGGCGAGCGGCTCGTCGTGCAGCTCGACGGGTTCGAGTTCCACAGCGCCGCGAAGGATCGTCGCCGTGATCTGCGGCAGGATGCCAGGCTCGCGCTGCTCGGATACACGGTGCTGCGCTTCGACTACCAGCAGGTCATGTTCGACGCCGGGTACGTGCAGCAGACCATCGTCAACGCCGTCGCACAGGGGTTGCATCGTGCACCCCGGCATTGACACGGCAGCTCGGCCATCCGAGAACAGGCCGATTGCTCAGGACAGGACGCATTCCGGGCATCCGTCCTGTCCTCGATGACCGTCCTGTCCTCGATGACTGTCCTGTCCTCGGCGACAGACCAGCAGCCCGCTCAGCGGGCGCGCGCCACCCGGCGTTCGTCCCAGACCGGCTGCTCCGACTCGTACACCTCGCCGTCCTGCCCGAAGACGAGGAAGCGGTCGAAGGAACGCGCGAACCAGCGGTCGTGCGTCACGGCGACGACCGTGCCCTCGAAGCGCGCGATGGCCAGCTCGAGCGCCTCGGCCGACTCGAGATCGAGGTTGTCTGTCGGCTCGTCGAGAAGCAGCAGCGTCGCGCCGCTCAGCTCGAGCAGCAGCACCTGGAACCGTGCCTGCTGGCCGCCGGACAGCTGATCGAACGCCTGCTGCGCCTGGCGCACCAGTCCGTAGCGGTCGAGCGCCGAACTCGCGGCGTCGCGTGGCATCCCCGCCCGCCGGTCGTCACCTCTGTGCAGGATGTCGAGCAGGGTGCGACCCATGAACTCCGGATGCGCGTGGGTCTGGGCGAACAGACCCGGCACCACCCGCGCGCCGAGCGTCGCCGCCCCGGTGTGCGCGACCGGGTCGAGCGCCTGTGCGGCATCGGTCAGATGCCCTCGCGACGGGTCGGGATCGCTGCCGCCGCCCGCGAGCAGTCGGAGGAAGTGCGACTTGCCCGATCCGTTCGAGCCGAGCACCGCGACCCGGTCGCCGAACCAGATCTCTGCATCGAAAGGGTTCATCAGTCCGGTCAGCTCGAGTCGCGAGCAGACGATGGCGCGCTTGCCCGTACGCGCACCGCGCAGCCGCATGTCGAAATCCTGCGCGGGCGGACGCTCCTCGGGCGGACCGGCCTCTTCGAACCATTTCAGGCGCGTCTGCGCCGCCCTGTACCGCGACGCGAATCCGTCGTTCGCGGTCGCCTTCACCTTCAGCGTCGCCACCAGCTTCCGCAGCTTCTCGTGCTGCTCGTCCCAGCGTCGGCGCAGCTCGTCGAGCCGTTCCATGCGCTCGTCCCGCGCCCGGTGATAGGTGCGGAACCCGCCGCCGTGCACCCATGCCACGGCACCCGCTCCCCCGACCTCGAGCGTCACGATGCGGTCGGCGGCGCGGGCGAGCAGCTCACGGTCGTGCGACACGAGCAGCACGGTCTTGGGTGTCTCGCGCAGGCGCTGCTCGAGCCAGCGCTTGCCGGGCACATCGAGGTAGTTGTCCGGTTCGTCGAGCAGCAGCACGTCGTCGGGGCCGCGCAGCAGTGCCTCCAGCGCGAGCCGCTTCTGCTCGCCGCCCGAGAGCGTTCCGAGGTCGCGGAACCGCGCGCGTTCGAACGGGATGCCCAGCGCCGACATCGTGCACTGGTCCCACACGGTCTCATGCTCGTACCCGCCCGCATCGGCGTAGTCGGCGATCGCGGTCGCGTATCGCATCTGCGTGCGCTCGGTGTCGTCGTCGATGAGCGCGTTCTCGGCCGCCTCGAGTGCTTCGGCCGCGGCTCGGATGCGCCCCGGCGCGACGCGGATCAGCAGGTCGTGCACGGTCGTCCCCGCCTCACCGTGCCCGATGAACTGATCCATCACGCCGAGCGACCCGTCGATCGTCACCACCCCGGCATCCGGTGAGAGCTCGCCGCGGATGATCCGCAGCATGGTCGACTTGCCCGCCCCGTTCGGGCCGATCAGAGCGCTGGTGGAGCCGGCGCTGACACGGAACGTCACCTCGTCGAGCAGCGGACGTCCGTCAGGGAGGGTCAGCGCGACGGCGCTGACATCGATGTGGCCCACCGTGGGCTCCTTCCGCCCGCCCTGTCGAGCAGCGAGCCGACCAGGCTATCAGTCGGCGGCGCCGGGCCGCACCACTCGCCGAGAACAGGCCGGATTCCCCGCATCCGTCCTGTTCTGGACAACCCGACTGCTCTGGCGGCAGACATTCCGCCGCGGAGAGACGACCAACGCCGGCTCAGGGCTCTGACATGCGTGCGAGCAGCTCGGTCAGCAGCGCCTCGGCTACCGGTCTCGGCAGCCGCTCGATCAGCGCCATGAGCGTCGCCATCGGCTGCTCGGCCGAGACCGAACCCGCGCCAGCGAGACGCAGCAGACGCCACGCCGCAGAGGGACCGGGTACGCGCCCGCCCTCGCCGTAGCCGAGAACCCGCAGCGCCGCCAGCAGTGCCCGCGGGTCGGACGGTGCGCGGCCGCGCACGTCGCCGGACGCTGCGGCGAGCGCGTCGACGAACTCCGTCACCCGCCGTTCGAGCACGGGGGTCAGGGTCAGGTGCGCACTGTGGGCGATACGAACACCATCGCTCTGCGTCAGGCCAGGTTGGTGCTGGATCTTCCAGCCGTACCTGACCATCGCGTCGGCCAGATGGTGCGGGTCGACACGCTGCGAGTCCGGCACGCCGGGATCCGCCCCGAGGGCGATCGCAGGTCCGGTCGGGTCGCCGATCACCCGCAGGCCGGGGATGCGCTCGACAGCCTCCCTGATCTCCTGCGCGACCCGGTGGATCGACTCGGTCAGCGCGCGATATCCGTCCACGCCGAGATGCTGCGTGATCGCCCACGCAGCCGCCAGCGGCGACGCCGATCGCGAGCCGAGCAGAGTCGGATTCACGACCGGATACCCCGCCCACGCGGTCGTCGCGAAGAACTGCGCACGGTGCCGCCGCCTTCCGCGCTGCAGCAGCACCGACACGCCCTTGGGTGCGTAGCCGAACTTGTGCAGGTCGGCGGAGATGCTCGTCACCCCCGGCACGCGGAAGTCCCAGGCCGCCGGAACGGGCCACCAGGGCAGCACGAATCCCCCGAAGCAGGAGTCGACGTGGCACGAGATGCCTCGAGCGGATGCGGCTGCCGCGACCTCGGTGATCGGATCGAGCGCTCCGGTCGGGTAGTTCGGCGCTGACACCACGACGAGCGCGACGTCGTCTCCCATCCGGGAGATCACGTCGGCTGCCGCCACCACGCCATCGGCCGAACAGGGCACCGCATCGAAGTCGAGATCGAACAGCTGCGCGGCCTTGATGAACGCGGCGTGCGCGGTGGCGGGTGCGACCAGGCGCGGACGCACCACCGCCCCCGGCTCCGCGTGCGACCGGCGCCACAGGTCCCGCGCCGTCTTCACGGCGAGCAGGCAGCTCTCAGTTCCGCCGCTGGTCACCGTGCCTGTGACGGATGCGCCGCCGTGCAGCATCCGGCGGGCGAAGCCGATGACATCCCGCTCCATCGCCGCGATCGACGGGAACACCGTCGGGTCGAGCCCGTTCAGCGGTCGTGCGAGGCGAGCGGCGGCATCCGCCAGCTCGTCGAGCTCGTCGAGGCCGGAATCGTAGACATACGACAGCACCCGCCCGCCGTGCGTGGGCGCATCGCCTGCGCGCAGCAGGCGAAGACGCTCGAGCACGTCGTTCATGCCGACGTGCCCACGATGTCGTGCTCACGCAGACGGTAGCGCGCGAGCACGACCAGGCTGAGCAGCATGAGAACGGCCGGCAGCAGGCTGAACGCCACCGCGATGCCCGCGACCGCGGCATCGGGTTGCACGGTTTCGACCTCCGCTGTCGTCTCGATGTAGCCCGTGACCGCGAGCACGATCGAGAGCACCGTGGCGCCGAGCGCCATGCCGGTCGTCTCGCCGGCCGTCCATACGCCGCTGAACACCCCTGCCCTGTTGGCGCTGCCGGCGGACGAGCGGTCGTGCGCGATGACGTCGGGCAGCATCGCCATGGGGAGGGTCTGCATGCCCGCGTAGGCCGCACCGGCGAGTGCCACGGGTGCGAGGATCCACCATCCCGGCATCCACACCATCAGTCCGAGGACGAGCGTCGCGACGAGGAAGACCGCGCTGGCGACCCGGAAACCCCGCTCCTTGCCGACACGGTCGGCAACGAGCTTCCACACCGGCGCCATCAGCAGCGCCGGCGCGATCAGAGCCACGAACAGCGGGGTCACGGCACCCTCATCACCCAGCACCCAGCGCGCCACGAACTGCGCGGCGGCGAGCATGAGCCCCGTAGCGAGCCCCTGCAGCATGAACGCGCCGAGCAGCACCCGGAACGGCTGGCTCTCGCGCAGTGCGACGATGCCCTCGCGGTAGTGGGCCGAGATCGACGCACCGGGGCGCACGGGCAACGGCGGCCGCCTCGGCGCCACCGTAGATGCGACGAAGAGTCCGACGCCGAGCAGGACGGCGGCGACGGCCGCCATCACCAGGTACCCGAGCAGCGGGTCGTCGGGGAACATGCCTCGGATCTCGGGTCCGCCGGCGCCGAACAGCAGGATGGCCACGGTGAGCATGACGACGCGCCAGGTGAGCAGGCGCGTCCGCTCTCGGTAGTCGTCGGTCAGCTCGGCCGGCAGCGCGATGTACGGCACCTGGAACAGACTGAAGCATGTCGCTGCGAGCATGAATGCGATCAGCACCCAGACAGCCGACGCGGTCGGGCCGATTCCTCCCGGCACGGCGAAGGTGAGGACGAACGCGATCGGCAGCCCGATCGAGCCCAGGAGCATGAGGCCCCGCCGAGAACCGGACCGGGCGAATGCGGTGTCGCTGAGCCCCCCGACCACAGGATCGATCAGTACGTCCCATACCTTTGCGCCGGTGACGATGGCGCCTGCGGCGAGTGCGGTCACACCGAGCGAATCGGTGAGGTAGTAGACGAGGACCAGTCCGGGGAGCGTGGCGAATCCGCCCGTGCCGAGCGACCCGATCGCGTAGCGGGTGATCTGTCCCCTGGAGAGCGGATTCGACGCTGAGCCCATGGGGCTCACTCTAGTGGCGGCCTCGGGCGTCCCACCGGCCCGCCCCGGCACGGCATCCGCCACACGCGAGGACGCGAGCGCGGCCGGATGCCGGATGCCGGATGCCGGATGCCGGATGCCGTCAGACGAGCGCCCCTGACACCGGGACGGGGTTCGCGAACACGTCGAGCACCGGGCAGTGCTCATCGACGACGGCGCGCAGCCGGTCGTAGTCGTCCGCGCTGTTCGGGCCCGTGATGTCGACCCGCACGCGCACATCGTGGAAGCCCGCACGGCCCGACTCGTCGATCCCGAACAGCTTTCGCACATCGAGGTCGCCCTCCGCGGTGATCTCGATGTCGTCGATCGTCAGCCCGAGCGCCTGTGCGTAGAGGCGGAACACGACCACCTGACATGACACGAGCGCGCCGAGGGCGTACTCGACCGGACTCGGAGCGGCGTCGTCACCGGCGAGACCAGCCGGCTCGTCGACGAGGAAGCGGTGCCTGCCCGAGGTGATCTCGGTGCCGACCGCACCGACCCCGCGGCCCGTCACCCTGTATGTGAGGGCGGCGTTCGCGACGTCACGGGCGATGCGATCGTTCCATGCGGAACCAGCGTCGGCCAGGCGTGCGGCGCGCTCATCGGCGGTGACGTCGGGGAGGACTGCGGTGATCTGGTCGCTGAGAAGAGTCATGTCGCGACCGTAACCGGGCATCCGGATGCCCGGCCACCCGCCTCGTCATCGCCCGCAACACGCGGTCACGGGGTGTAACGCTCAGGCGGCGTAGCGGCCCGACGCGACGGCCTTCGCCCGTGCCTTCGCCGCCTCCTCCTCGCGATTCTTCGGAGGGCGGGTCGCCACCAGGTCGCCGAGCAGATGCTGGGTGACGTGCGCGATCTCGGCGACGGCGCGGTCGAACGCCTCCTGATTGGCCTTCGACGGCTTCGTCGTGCCTGCGATCTTGCGCACGTACTGCAGGGCGGCGGCATGCACCTCGTCTGAGGTCGCGGCGGGCTCGAAGTTGTGGAGGGTGTGGATGCTGCGGCACATGCCGTTCACGGTACGCCCGCTCCCGATGCCGCGAAAGGGGCGGATGCCGCAGCATCCGCCCCTTTCGCAGACGAGGTGTGGGCTCGCTCGCCCTGAGTCGGCACGGGCCAACGCCGCTTCGCGGCGGTGACCCGCGTTCGGCTCACTTCTTGTAGTTGGGTGCCTCGACGACGATCTGCACGTCGTGCGGGTGCGACTCCTTGAGGCCGGCGGCGGTGATGCGCACGAAACGGCCGCGGTTCTTGAGCTCTTCGATGGTGCGGGCGCCGACGTAGAACATCGACTGCCGCAGCCCGCCGATCAGCTGGTAGGCGACGGCCGAGACCGGCCCGCGGTACGGCACCTGACCCTCGATGCCTTCAGGGATCAGCTTGTCGTCGCTGGGCACGTCGGCCTGGAAGTAGCGGTCCTTCGAGTACGAGGTCTGCTTGCCGCGGGTCTGCATCGCGCCGAGCGAGCCCATTCCGCGGTACTGCTTGAACTGCTTGCCGGACTGGAAGACGATCTCGCCCGGCGACTCGTCGGTGCCGGCGAGCAGCGAGCCGAGCATGACGGCGTCGGCCCCGGCGACCAGAGCCTTCGCGATATCGCCGGAGTACTGCAGACCGCCGTCGGCGATCACCGGCACACCGGCGGGTCCGGCGGCGAGCGATGCCTCGTAGACCGCGGTGACCTGCGGCACTCCGACACCCGCGACGACGCGCGTGGTGCAGATCGAGCCGGGACCGACACCGACCTTGACGGCGTCGACGCCGGCATCCACCAGCGCCTGGGCTCCCTCGCGAGTCGCGACGTTGCCGCCGATGATGTCGATGTGCGCGAACGACTCGTCGGCCTTGAGTCGCTTGACCAGGTCGATGACGCCCTGCGACTGGCCGTTGGCCGTGTCGACGACGAGGATGTCGACGCCCGCGTCGCGCAGCGCCTCTGCGCGCTCCCATGCGTCGCCGAAGAAGCCGATCGCCGCGCCGACGCGCAGACGACCCTGGTCGTCCTTGGTGGCGAGCGGGTACTTCTCGCTCTTGTCGAAGTCCTTGATCGTGATGAGGCCGGCGAGCTTGCCGTCTTCGTCGATGAGCGGCAGCTTCTCGACGCGGTGCTTCGCGAACAACGAGATGACCTCTCCTGCGGCGACGCCGACCTTGGCGGTCACGAGGTTCTCGCGGGTCATGACGTCCTTCACCAGGGTGGTCTGACGCTCGAAGCCCGAGACGAAGCGCATGTCGCGGTTGGTGACGATGCCGACGAGCGTGCCCTCGTCGTCGACCACGGGCAGACCCGAGATGCGGTACTTGGCGCAGAGGTTGTCGACCTCTTCGACCGTCGCGTCGGCGGTCGTGGTGATCGGGTCGGTGATCATGCCCGACTCGCTGCGCTTGACGCGGTCGACCTGCGCGGCCTGGTCGGCGATCGACAGGTTTCGGTGCAGGATGCCGATGCCGCCCTCGCGAGCCATGGCGATGGCCATGCGGGCCTCGGTGACGGTGTCCATGGCGCTGGAGAGCAGCGGGGTCGCGACCGAGATGCGGCGCGTGATCCGCGAGGAGGTGTCGGCCTCGCTCGGGATGACGTCGGTGTGCCCGGGAAGCAGGAGCACGTCATCGTAGGTGAGTCCGACGAAACCGAACGGGTCGTGCTGCTGCATGGAAGCTTGCTCCTCTGCGCCGGAGGCGCGATCGAATGGCGAGTGCGCGGGGACGTCTGCGGCCTGACGGAGCGTGCCCCGCGGGTGTATAGATTCTAAGCGCCCCGCGCGGCCTGTTATTCCGAGAACGCCGAGAACCGCCCGGTGTGACACTCCCGATATTCCGATCCGGCCACGATGGGTGCGCTCCCACGCCGCGACGGGATACGCTCAGTCCGACGTCCAAGCCGAGCGACGACCCGAAGTCGCTGGATGCACTCGATGTGGAGGATGCGTGGGACTCAGAACTATGGCGCTTCAGCGCCCCCGAAACGGCGTGGTCGCGGTGCTCGCGACCCTGCTCGCCGCTTTCCTCGTCTTCGGTGTGCCAGCCGGTGCGGCGCACGCTGAGACGACGCCGGACGGGCAGGAGGTCACCGACTTCTACTTCGCCGGCAACATCACCTACGACGACGAGCCCATCGAGGGCGTCGAGCTGTCGGTGAAGGGCGGTGGGTTCGAGGGCGAGACCAAGACCGATGCCGAGGGCAAGTGGCGTCTGTACGTGCCCGAGAAGGACAAGTACACGATCGCGGTCGACGAGGACACGCTGCCCGAGGGCGTCATCGTCGACGTCGAGAACCTGCCAGACGGCGTCGAGCCGGTCTCGGGCACGAGCGGTGAGTTCGAGGCCGAGTTCGGCCTGACCGGCACGAAGATCGTCAACCTCTTCCTGGGAGAGGGAGAGCGCATCACGATCTCGCTGCTCGACCAGCTCGCCTCGCGCCTCGTCGGCGGCCTGAACTTCGGTCTGCTGCTGGCCCTGGCGTCGATGGGCGCCGCGCTCATCTACGGCACCACGCGGCTGTCGAACTTCGCGCATGCCGAGATGGTGACGTGGGGCGGCCTCGTCGCCCTGGTCACGACGACCGTCTGGCAGGCGCCCCTCTGGGTGGGCATCACTGCCGCTGTGATCGCCGGCGGCCTCTTCGGCTGGGCGATGGATGCCGCACTCTGGCGCCCCCTGCGCCGCCGCGGCCTCGGAGTGGTGCAGCTGATGATCGTCAGCATCGGGCTCTCGCTCGCGCTGCGGTACCTCTTCCAGTACCTGATCGGCGGCGGCACACGCCAGCTGCCCGGTTCGAGCCCCGCACCCATCCAGTTCGGTCCCGTCTCGCTGTCGTACATCGATCTGGTCGCCATGGGCGTCAGCATCGTCGTCATCCTGGCCGTGGCGTGGTTCCTGACCCGCACCCGCATCGGAAAGGCCACAAGGGCGATCTCCGACAACCCGCAGCTCGCCGCCGCCTCGGGCATCGACGTCGACCGGGTCATCCGCTACGTGTGGATCCTGTCGGGTGTGCTGGCGGCCATCTCGGGCATCCTGTGGGCGTACTTCCGCCCCGGAGTGAAGTGGGACATGGGCATGCAGATGCTGCTGCTGATCTTCGCCGCGATCACCCTGGGCGGCCTGGGCACCGCGTTCGGCGCCCTTGTCGGCTCGCTCATCGTCGGCATCGCGGTCGAGATCTCGACTCTGTGGATCCCGTCCGATCTCAAGTACGCGAGCGCCCTGGTCGTGCTCATCGTGATCCTGCTGGTGAGGCCGCAGGGCCTGCTCGGACGCAAGGAAAGGCTCGGCTGACCATGGACTTCGGAAGCATCTTCTCGAACACGGCCGTCTACCTGTTCAGCCCGGTCACCATCGCGTACGCCCTGGCCGCCACGGGACTAGCCGTGCACTTCGGCTACGCCGGCCTGCTGAACTTCGGCATGGCGGCGTTCATGGCCATCGGCGGCTACGGCTACGCCATCTCGGTGCTCAGCTTCGGGCTGCCGTGGTGGGTGGGCATGCTCATCGGACTGCTGGGCGGAGCGCTGTTCGCCGTGCTGCTCGGCATCCCGACCCTGCGCCTGCGCGCCGACTACCTCGCCATCGCGACGATCGCGGCGGGCGAGATCGTCCGTCTGCTGTTCACGACGCAGCTGTTCGACGAGTGGACCAACTCGGCCGACGGCCTCGCGCAGTACAACGGCGGATTCCGTGACGCCAACCCGTTCCCCGACGGCACCTACGGCTTCGGCCCGTGGACCTACACGGCGAACGACCTGTGGAACCGCGTGTTCGGCGTGATCCTCCTGGCTGTCGCGGTGCTGCTGGTCTGGGCGCTCATGCGCAGCCCGTGGGGGCGCGTGCTCAAGGGCATCCGCGAAGACGAGGACGCGGTGCGCTCGCTCGGCAAGAACGTCTTCGCCTACAAGATGCAGGCTCTCGTGGTCGGCGGGGTGATCGGCGCGGCCGGCGGCATCGTCTTCGTGCTCCCCTCGGCGGTCGTTCCTGGCAGCTACACGACCTCGCTCACCTTCTTCCTGTGGACGATCCTGCTGCTCGGCGGCGCTGCGACCGTCTTCGGGCCCACGCTCGGCGCGATCCTGTTCTGGGTCGTGTTCGCGTTCCTCGCCAACCTGCTGCCGAGCATGGCTCGCAACGGCATCCTGCCCATGTCTGACAGCCAGGCCTCGACCCTGGTGTTCATCTTCGTGGGTGTGGCGCTGATGCTGCTCGTGATCTTCCGCCCGCAGGGCATCCTCGGAGACAAGAGGGAGATGACCTTTGTCAAGTGAGAACACCCCCGAGCAGGTTCCCGCCGCGGAACCCGCACCGGTGACCGGCAGCGTCAGGCGCCCGAAGACGACGGGTCTCGCGAAGGGACCAGCCGCCCCCGGCGTCGCGAAGGTCGACCCGATCCTCGTGGTCGATGCGGTCGAGCGCCACTTCGGCGGCCTGACCGCGGTCAACGTCGAGCACGTCGAGGTGCCCCGAGGCGCGATCACCGCACTGATCGGTCCGAACGGCGCCGGCAAGACCACCCTGTTCAACCTGCTGTGCGGCTTCGACAAGCCGAACAGCGGCACGTGGAGCTTCGACGGGAAGAACCTGTCGGGCATCCCGTCATTCAAGGTCGCCCGCATGGGCCAGGTGCGCACCTTCCAGCTCACCAAGTCGCTGTCGCTGCTGACGGTGCTCGAGAACATGAAGCTCGGGGCCACGAAGCAGAAGGGCGAGGGCTTCTGGGCGAGTCTCTTCCCCGCCCTCTGGAGGCGGCAGGAGGCGGAGATCGAGGAGCGCGCCCGCGAGCTGCTGCGCCGGTTCAAGCTCGACGCGAAGGAGAAGGACTTCGCGGCGTCGCTGTCCGGCGGTCAGCGCAAGCTGCTCGAGATGGCACGAGCGCTGATGAGCGACCCGCAGCTGGTCATGCTCGACGAGCCGATGGCGGGCGTCAACCCCGCCCTCACGCAGTCGCTGCTCGACCACATCCTCGACCTGAAGGAGCAGGGCATGACCGTGCTCTTCGTCGAGCACGACATGCACATGGTGCGCCACATCGCCGACTGGGTGATCGTCATGGCCGAGGGTCGAGTGGTCGCCGAGGGCCCGCCCGACACCGTCATGGAAGACCCTGCCGTCGTCGACGCCTACCTGGGCGCACACCAGGACGTCGATCTCGGGGTCGTGACCGGCCGCATCCCCGTGATGGCAGGCGACGCGGCCGCGGCGGTCACCGCCACCCGCATCCGCGAGAAGATCGAGGCCGAAGCCGAAGCAGAGCTCGAGGCCGAAGCAGACGAACCCGGAGCCGAAGCCGAAGAGGAGAAGAAGTGATGGATGCCGAGAACTCCTCCCCCGCACGCGACGCCGTGGACGACGCGCGCGATGTCGTCGTCGAGCTGACCAACGTGCACGCCGGCTACCTGCCTGGCGTGAACATCCTCAACGGCGCGAACCTCGTCGCCCGCAAGGGCGAGCTGATCGGCATCATCGGGCCGAACGGCGCGGGCAAGTCGACGCTGCTGAAGTCGATCTTCGGCATGGTGAACGTGCGCGAGGGCGACATCACCGTCAACGGCGAGAGCATCGTCGGGCTCAAGGCCGACAAGCTCGTCAAGCGCGGCGTGGCCTTCGTACCGCAGACGAACAACGTCTTCCCCTCGCTGACCATCGCCGAGAACCTGCAGATGGGGCTCTATCAGAACCCCAGGATCTACGCCGAGAGGCTCGAGTTCGTCAGCAGCATCTTCGCCGAACTCGGCAAGCGCCTGAACCAGCGCGCGGGCTCGCTCTCGGGTGGTGAGCGCCAGATGGTCGCGATGTCGCGTGCCCTGATGATGGACCCGTCGGTGCTGCTGCTCGACGAGCCGTCTGCCGGGCTCTCCCCGGTGCGGCAGGACGACGCGTTCATCCGCGTCTCCGACATCAACCAGG
This sequence comes from Microbacterium esteraromaticum, assembly GCF_016907315.1. Taxonomy (NCBI): domain Bacteria; kingdom Bacillati; phylum Actinomycetota; class Actinomycetes; order Micrococcales; family Microbacteriaceae; genus Microbacterium; species Microbacterium esteraromaticum. Next base: position 2,547,111 of record NZ_JAFBBS010000001.1, on the reverse strand, counting down.
CCGGCGTGACGACGATCATGGTCGAGCAGAACGCCCGGCGCTGCCTGCAGATCTGCGACCGCGGCTACGTGCTCGACCAGGGCCGGGACGCCTATGAAGGCACCGGCCGCGACCTGCTGAACGACCCGAAGGTCATCGGCCTGTACCTGGGCACCCTCGGCCAGGACGCCGCCTGACGCACCGATCGAGCGACGGGGTGGATGCCGGCAGGCATCCACCCCGTTCTCCGTTCGGGCCATGCACGGCCACGGGCAGCGAGAAGGCCCCGGATGCCAGCATCCGGGGCCTTCTGTGAGCGAGCGTCAGTTGGTGCGCTCGATGGTGTTGTCTGCCTTGTACTTGTAGATGCCGATCGTGGCGCCCTGCGGGTCGCCGTTCTCGTCGAAGGTCACCTCGCCGGAGTAGCCGTCGTAGTCGGCGGTGCCTCCGTCGTTGATGATCTTGGCGCACTCCTTGAACGAGGTGCACTTCTCACCGTCGCCCGAGCCGCCCGAGACCTCCTGCATCTTCGAGGCGATGTCAGCGCCCTCGGTCGAGCCGGCGGCCAGCGACGCGAGTGCGACGAGGATCGCGGCGTCGTAGGCCTCGCCGGCGTAGGTGAAGTCCTTCACCTCGGCGTTGCCCTCGCCCGTCCAGTACGCCTGCAGGCGCTCGACGAAGTCGTCTTCGAGAACCGGGCCGGCCTTGGTGCCCTGCGCGCCCTCGAGCGGAACCTGCATCTCGTCACCGTAGTCCGACAGGTTTCCGTCGACCATGTAGAACTTGTCGGCCGAGATGCCGGCGTTGACCAGCAGCGGACCGATGGTCTTGAACTGGTCGAACGAGACGATCGCGACGGCGTCGGGGTTCTCGGCCTTGATGGTCTCGACCTGGGCGTCGAACTGCGCGTCGCCGACGTTGAACGAGGCCTCGGCGACGACCTCGCCACCTGCCGCCTCGAACGTCTCCTTGATGGCGGCGTCGAGACCCGTGCCGTACGCGTCGTTCTGGTAGATGATTCCGAGCGTCTTGCGGTTGTCCTCGGCGATCAGGTTGCCGAGGACCTCGCCCTGCAGCAGGTCGCTGGGAGCGGTCCGGAAGTACAGGCCCTTGTCGTCCCAGTCGGTGAAGTCGGGGCCGGTGTTCGATGCCGAGATCTGCAGCACGCCCGCGTTGACGTTTCCGTCGAGGATCAGTCGGGAGACGCCGGATGCCGCGGCACCGATCATCGCGGTGACACCAGCACCCTGCAGCTTGGTGATCGAGGTCTCGTACGCCTTGGTGTCGGTGTCGCCCTCATCTTCTGCGGTGAGCTCGATCTGGATGCCGGCGTCCGCCTCGTTGATCTCCTTGACGGCGAGGCCGACACCCGACTCCATGGGCGGGCCGAGGAAGGCGAGTGCACCGGTCTGCGGCAGCAGCGAGCCCAGCTTGAGCGTGAGGTCGGCGGCCGGCTTCTTGCCGCCGTCGCCGTCACCGGAGGGCTTCTCGGCGGGCGTGCTGCTGCAGCCCGCGATGATGAGTGCGGAGGCGCTGACCATCGCAGCCGCCGCGAAGATCCTCGCGGGACGCGAGCCCTTCATTGCGTTCATGTTGCTCCCTTGCGTAACTGAACGTGGATTTCCACTTCGGGTGCTCTCACCCTATTGGGTGATATGCCGCCCGTGGTATCGCTTCCATCTCGGTCGCCTAACGATCCGGTCAGGGCACAGAAGCGCCGGTCAGACCAGGTCGACGGGCGCGGTGATCGGCGATCCGGCGTGCGCTCGCCGGCTGTGCAGCAGGAGATCGGCGACGAACACGACGATCGCGATCCAGACGAGGATGAAGCCGATCCAGCGCTCGAAGGGCATGGGCTCTCCGAGCAGCGCCCAGCCCACGATGAACTGCATGACCGGGGTGATGAACTGCAGCAGCCCGACGAGACTGAGGTCGATGCGCCTGGTGCCGGCGGCGAACAGCAGCAGCGGCACGGCGGTCGCGATGCCGGCCCCGGCGACGAGTACGGTGTGCAGCGGCGAGACCTGACCGAAGGTGATGCCGTCGGTCTGCCCGACGACGATGAGCGTCACGATGGCGATCGGGATGAGCCAGAACGATTCGAGGGTGAGGCCGCTCGTGGCGTCGACCGCCGCCCCGATCTGCTTCTTGACCAGTCCGTAGATGCCGAACGATGCCGTGAGCGTCAGGGCGATCCAGGGGAACTTCCCGTAGGCGACGATGATCACGATCACGGCCAGCATGGCGATGCCGATCGCCACCCACTGCATGCGCCGCACGCGCTCGCGGAGTACGAAGACGCCGAGCAGGACGGTGAAGATCGGGTTGATGAAATAGCCGAGGCTCGTCTCGATCACGTGGCCGGTCAGGGTGCCGATGAGGAAGGTCTGCCAGTTGACGTAGATGAGCACGCCGGCGAGCGCGGTCCAGCCGAGCAGCCGAGGCTGACGCATGATCGCGATGAGGGCCGGCCAGCCGCGCATGACGGTCAGCAGCAGCAGGCAGAACACGAACGAGAGCAGCACGCGCCAGGCCACGACCTCCCACGCCCCGGTGGGAACGAGCGCGAGGAAGTACAGCGGCAGCACGCCCCAGATCAGGTAGGCGCCGATCGTGTAGGCGATCCCGCCGTTTCTCGTGCTCACCGATTCAGCCTAGTGGCGGCGCCGGCGGTCGAGACGCGTCGCGGGGGTACGGCAGAGGGCCCGGATGCCGTGGCATCCGGGCCCTCTGGGAGCTGTTGTCGACCTGCGTCAGCGGACGACGACGGCGAGCACGTCGCGAGCCGAGAGCACCAGGTACTCGTCAGCGCCGAACTTCACCTCGGTGCCGCCGTACTTGCTGTAGAGCACGCGGTCGCCCACGGCGACGTCGAGCGGAACGCGGTTGCCGTTGTCGTCGATGCGGCCGGGGCCCACTGCCACGACCTGGCCCTCCTGGGGCTTCTCCTTCGCGGTGTCGGGGATGACCAGACCGCTTGCGGTGGTCTGCTCTGCCTCGACCTGCTGGATGACGATGCGGTCCTCGAGCGGCTTGATGGAAACCGACACGGTGTACCTCTTCTTTCGTGCTTGAGATCAGAAGACTGTTAGCACTCTCGTGGTGAGGGTGCTAACTCCAGTGTATGCCGAGCGTTGGCACTCATGCAATGCGAGTGCCAGCCCGATCGCGGACCGTAGGCTCTTCCTGTGGAGATGTCTGAGCTGACCGCACTGCTCACGCGCGATGGTCTCGCGCTGCTCGACGAGGTGGGCGCCGTCGAGTCGTCTGCGGACGTCGCCCGCTCGGTGTCGCGGCTGCGTGCAGCCGGCCACTCCCCCGACCTCGTCTCGGCCGTTGTAGGACAGGCGCGTCTGCGCGTGAAGGCGCGGGCGAAGTTCGGCGAGTTCGCCGACCGGATGCTGTTCACCCGTGCCGGTCTCGAGCAGGCCACGCGCCTGAACGTGGCCACCCTGCACGCCGTGCGGCTGCGCCGCGCCGGCATCACGCGCGTCTCGGATCTCGGCTGCGGGATCGGCGGCGACAGTCTCGCCTTCGCCGGCGCCGGGCTGATGGTCGAGGCAGTGGATGCCGATCAGGTGACTTCGGCGATCGCCGCATACAACCTGGCCCCCTTCCCCGACGCGACCGTGCATCACGGAACCGCCGAGGCCTCTGTTCCGACCGACGGCGCCGTCTGGCTCGACCCCGCCCGCCGCACCGCGGGGCACAGCGAGACCACCCGCACCTCGCCCGCCGACTGGTCGCCGTCGCTCGACTGGTGCTTCGACGTCGCGCGCCGGCATCCGACCGGCATCAAGCTCGGACCGGGGCTCGACCGCGACCTCATCCCCGACGACGTCGAGGCGCAGTGGGTGAGCGCCGACGGAAGCGTGGTCGAGCTCGTGCTGTGGAGCGGCGAGCTGGCCCGCCCCGGCATCCGGCGCTCGGCTCTCGTGACGCAGGGTGGCGAGACGCACGAGATCACGGCCGCGGCGGACGCCGCCGACGAGCCGGTGCGCGAGCTCGGCGCCTTCCTGCACGAGCCAGACGGCGCCGTCATCCGCGCGCGTCTCATCGGCGAAGTCGCCCGCTCGCTCGACGCCGGGATGGTCGACGAGCAGATCGCGTATCTCACGGGCGATGCGGCGCTGACATCGCCGTTCGTGCAGTCGTTCCGCGTGCGCGAGACCATGCCCGCGCACGTCAAGACGATCAATCAGGCGCTGCGCAGGGCCGACATCGGCCGTCTCGAGATCAAGAAGCGCGGCATGGACATCGATCCGGCGGCGTTCCGCAAGAAGCTCTCCCTCAAGGGCTCGACGGCCGCGACGCTGATCCTCACCCGCACTCCGGCCGGCCGGGTGGCGATCCTCGCCGATCGCGTCTGATCAGCCGCCGGTCTCGCCGGTCTTGTCGTCGACCCCGCAGTATCCCGAGTCGACGTCGCAGACGATCGACTCCGGCGTGCGGATGATCGTCAGTCGCGGATCGACGTTCTGCGTGAGGTTGAGCTGGTAGATGCCGCGATCGGTGCCGACCTCCAGGCGTCCGCCGTTCGAGGAGTCGAACTCCGCGCAGCCCTCGGCGATCAGAGCGGTGGGCTCGGCGACCAGCAGGCAGAACTGCGCGCCGTCGAAGGTCATCCACACGGGTATGGTCTCGTCCCACCCGATGAGCTGGAGGGCGTTCCCGTCGTAACCGGACCTGTCGAGGAACTCTGCGATCTCGAGCTCGCGTCCTGAGTACTGCTCCCGCCAGTCGTAGGTGCCGTCATCGGCGAGCACCTCGCGCTGGATGATCGTCACGCGCTCTCCGTCGATGTCCTCCAGCAGCACCGCCCATACGATCGCCCGCTCACCGTCGATCGTCAGCTCGACGTTCGCCTGCAGGCCGTACGTGTCGGGCTCACCCGTCTTCTGGCAGACGGTCTGCCGGCCCTCGGCATCCGCCGCGCCATCCGATGTGCTGGCGGCGTCGGCCCCCTGTGCCGCGATGAGCACGAGGCATTCGCTGTCGTCGGCCGTCTTGGTCGCGTACCAGGCCTCGACGCCATGCTTCGCGCCGGTCAGCACGACAGAGCCCGGATCGAACTCGTCCGACGCGTCGAGCTGCACCAGTGTCCTGCGCTGAGCGTCGGTCATCGAGGGGCGGCCGTCGTCTCGGCCGAAGGCGAGCCAGCCGACGCCCACTCCCAGCAGCACGGCCACGAGCGCCGAGAGGACGAGGATCGGGATGCCCGGCATGCGACGCGCACGGTCGGGCCGGTCGGGCAGCGAGCGCCCCGTCACCTCCTCTGGTTCCGCCTCGGACTCCTGATCCGAACGTGTGTCCGCGCGCACGGGGTCCGGTGCGGCCGGGGCGCCTGGCGCCGCCGGGGCGGCCGGGGCCGCTGGGGAATCGGACTCCCCGCTCGCTGCGACTGGGCGCGGCGCTGGTGCCACGACCCGAGCGCTCAGCTCACGCAGCTCGGCGGCCTCGGCATCCGTCAGTGCGCCATTCGGCGCGAAGGCGCGCCGCTGCAGCTCTCGACGTCTGGCCTCGTTGCCCGCGTCCGCCATGTCGTCATCCGCCGTTCCGCACGACGGTGAGCACCGGACCCCGCGACGGCGTCTCGCGCACCTCGTACACCGTGCTGCCCCGTGAGAGGAGGAAGACGCCCTCATCGGTGGGCTCGCACGACTCGATGACGGCATCGCCCTCGGGATCGACGACGTAGACGCACGTCTTCATCGCCTGTGAGATGAAGACGGGCACCTCTCCGTCGTAGCCGACGATCTGGATGTACCGCGGGTCGACGCCCTGCGCCGCGATCTTCTCGATCTGCGCCTGCTCCTCGTCGGTGAACTGCGATGTCCAGTCCATGCCGGCAGACATGTCATGCCGCTGGACGAGCAGCGTCTCGCGGCCGGCGATGTCATCGATGAGCGTCGCCCAGTAGGACCAGTGGTGCTCGCCCTCGGCGCGATCGATCGAGACGCCGATGGGCTGGGCGAACGGCGTCTCGTCGTCAGGCTCCGGCGGCGTCATGCACTCGAACCGATTCTGATCGGCGACACTGATGGCCAGGCAGGTCTTCGCGCCGTCTTCGCTGGTCGCGCGCCACACCGAGGCGTCATATTTCTCGCCGAGATAGACGATCGAGCCCGGGTCGAACCGCCCGGTCTTCTCGATCTCCGCCAGCGCGCTCGCCTGCGCAGCGTTCATCGCCGGGGCGTCGGAGCGGCCCAGCAGCACCCATCCTCCGCCGAAGCCGATGAGCAGCGCGACCAGCGTCGACAGGGCGAGGATCGGGATGCCCGGCCGCCGCCGTCCCGAGGTCGCATCGGTGCCGGTGGGCTCACTCACCTGCTCATGCGAGATCTCGTCATGCGCCGGGACCTCGCCGGCTCCTGAGCCGTCGATGCGGGGTGAAGGGCGTTCGGACCGGGCGGCCGCGTCGGGACCTGCAGGCCCGTCCCGTCGCTCCGCGCCTCGCTCGGGAGCGGGTGCCGGAGCCGGTTCTGCAGGCGCAGCGGTCGCAGCCAGGGCATCGAGTTCTCGCAGTTCGGCGTGCTCCGCTTCGGTGATTCCCCCACCGGGGGCATACGCCCGGCGCTGCAGCTCACGTCGTCGTGAGCTCTTCGCCTCGTCCAGCATGCGTCACCCCAGACTCTCGAGCTGCATCGCGGCCCACAGCAGCCACCCTGCGCTGAACAGCGTGGCACACAATCCGAGCACCAGCGCCCACATCGCGACGCCGCGATTCTCGATCGGTCTTCGCAGCGACATGATCGCCGCGATCACGGCGATGATCGCTACCGGGATCCCCCAGCCGACGAACATCGATGTCGCGAGTGCGACGATCGCGGCGACCAGCGCCCACGGCGCGAGCCGTGCATCATCGACGGGCTGATCGCTCGTGGTGGGCGCCCATTCCATGACCGGCTGCTCATCCGCATCCGGATGCGCGGCGACCTGCCCGACCGGCACGGGCCCGGTGGGCAGCTTGCCGTAGCCCTTCGCCGCACCAGGCAGCTCAGCGCCGCCACCGGGCTTCTCGACCTCGGGGGTGGGCTGCTCGATGCGCGGGTCGCTCATGCCGGGCTCACCTGGATCTCGGTCACAGGGAGCGTCGAATCGGCGCCGAACGCGAGGGTCGAGGCGCCGCGTCCGCTCACGATCAGCTCGGCTGCGAGACCGGCGATCATGGCGCCGTTGTCGGTGCACAGCGACAGCGGCGGGATGCGCACGGCGACGCCGGCCGCCGCCGCCCGCTCGAGGGCCACCTCGCGCAGGCGCCTGTTGGCGATCACGCCGCCACCGAGCAGCAGACGCGGCACACCGCGGTCTTCGCAGGCGGCGAGGGCCTTGGTGACGAGCACGTCGATCACGGCCTCACGGAAGCTCGCGGCGACGTCGGCCACCGGAACCTCTTCACCGGCCGCCTCGGCGCGCTCGACCCAGCGCGCGACCGCGGTCTTCAGGCCCGAGAACGAGAAGTCGTAGCGATGCTTCGCCATGTCGGACGCCTTCGAGAGCCCCCTCGGGAAGCGGATCGCCTTCGGGTCGCCGTCGGCTGCTGCCCTATCGATCTGCGGTCCGCCGGGGTAGGGCAGGCCCAGCAGCCTGGCGACCTTGTCGAAGGCCTCGCCTGCCGCATCGTCGACCGTCTCGCCGAGCAGCTCGACGTCGGTCGTCAGGTCGCGCACGTGCAGGAGCGAGGTGTGCCCGCCCGAGACGAGCAGCGCGATGGTCGGGTACTCGAGCGGAGCCGTGGCGCGATCCTCGGAGGTGAGGATGTCGGCGGCGATGTGACCGACGAGGTGGTTCACCGCGTACAGCGGCTTGCCGAGGCTCACCGCGAGACCCTTCGCCGCGCCGACGCCCACCATCAGCGCTCCCGCGAGTCCGGGGCCGCTGGTCACGGCGATCGCATCCAGCTCGTCGAGCGTCACCCGCGCCTCGGCGAGGGCCCGCTCGATCGACGGCTGCAGGGCCTCGAGGTGGGCCCGTGCAGCGACCTCCGGCACGACCCCGCCGTAGCGTGCATGCTCGTCCATGCTCGACGCGATCGTGTTCGACAGCAGCGTCCGTCCGCGTACGATCCCGATGCCGGTCTCGTCGCAGCTCGTCTCGATTCCGAGCACCAGGGGACCGGTCATGCGCTCGTCTCCTCTGCTGCATCGGTCGAACTGCGCGCCCACGACCACAGGTCGAGGCGCATGATCACCGCATCCACGTTGTCAGGCTGGTAGTAGCCCTGCCTGCGGCCTATCTCGGCGAAGCCCTCCGAGGCGTAGAGCGTATGAGCCGGGATGTTGTCGTCCCGCACCTCGAGGAAGAGCTCGCGCGCGCCGCGCTCGAGCGCGGTGACGATCAGCGCGCGCAGCAGCGCGCGTCCTCGCCCCTGCCCTCGAAGGGAGGTGTCGAGCGCGATCGTCTGGATGTCGGAATCAGCCGAGCCCTGCAGAGCCCGCACTCCTCCGTAGCCGACGACGCGTTCGCCCTCCACGTCGACCAGGTAGACGTTGTGCAGGCTCGCGATCTCGGTGCCCATCGTCTGCTCGCTCCACGCATCGGTGGGAAAGCTGCGCTGCTCGAGGCCCATGATCGCGGGCAGGTCGTCGAGGGTCGCGGGGCGCAGGGTCATGAGCCCACCCGCTTCGGGGCGCCGGGCTGCACCACATCGGGCGAGCGCAGATAGAGCGGCTCGGCGTCGGCCAGAACGCGGCCGCTTGCGATGGCACGGGCGCCGACGCGGGCGAGCGCCGCGGCCGACAGCTCGGTCACCTCGTGCACCGGCTCATCTATCTCGGCGCCGCGCTTCTCGAGGCGCGTCGGCTGGGTCAGATCCGGGATGCCGTCGGCATCGGTCCCATCGAAGACGCTGACGGCGATCTCTCGCCGTCGCGCATCGGTCACCACCGCGAATGGACCGTCGGCCGCGTGCTCGAGGGCGATCGCGAAGTGGCTGGGCACCGGGACGAGGGGGATGCCCCGGCCGAGCGCGAACGCCCGCGCGGCGGCGATGCCGATGCGCAGGCCGGTGAACGGGCCAGGGCCCATTCCGGCGACGACGTGCGTGATCTCATGACCCGCCACCTGGGCCAGCAGGTCTCCGATCACCTCGGCGTGACCGAGCGGATCGGGGGTGCCGGCCTCGGCGACGGTGCGCCCGTCGGCGTCGATGACGGCGACGGCCGTTCCGAGAGAGGTGTCGACGGCGAGGATCACCCTTCCAGGTTAGTCCGCGCCGCCCGGTCAGCCGAGCGGTGCCCGCAGCGGGTAGTCCTGGCCCTCGAGGATGACCTGGGCCGTAGCGCCCGTGACCTTGTTGGCGATGATCGGGGCGAGCAGGTTCACGTGCACGCCCTCGCCGGTGTGGCTCGCCACGACCAGCACCAGCGCATCATCTGCTGCAGTCAGACCGAGGGCGTCGGCGTGCTCCTCCGCGAGTGTCGGAGCGTAGCCCGACACGACCGTCTGCGGGTCGACGAGGTAGAGCCGCAGACCGTCGTCGTCGACGGCGCCGAGCGAGAAGAGCCCGTCGGCCCCGTCGATGGGGTCGAGCCGGAACCGCGTGTGCGGAGCGAGTCCGAGCGGAGGGGCGAGGAAATCGAGAAGAGCGGTCATCGCAGGAACTCCAGGAGCGTGGGCTGCAGAACGCGGCCGGTGACGGCGAGCGCGGATCGGTACACGAGCTCCTGAGCCTGCAGCCTCACGAGCACCTCGACGGAGTCGACGTCCTCGACGGCGGCTCGTCGCGCCTCGAGTGACACGGAGTCCTGCACTGTCGCCTCCTTGGCTCGCTCCAGCTGCGACTGCCTTGCGCCCACCGAGCCCTGCACGCTGAGCATCGCGTCGCGGCGCTCATCGATCTCGGTCAGGCGGGGACCGACATTCTGCCCACCCCGCAGATCGGCCACGATATCGGTGATCAGGGCGAACACCGACCCTGCTCCCGTTCCGAAGACCGCGGCGCCGTCGGTGTCGACGCGGATGGATGCCTCGTCGGAGACACGACGGACGACCTCCGCTCCGGGATGTCCGCTGAACGCGCCGGTCGGGTCGAACGCCGCGGTGTCGGACGTGCCGGCGAAGACCGAGCGCCCCAGCACGGTGGTGTTCGCCTGCGCGAGCAGCTCATCGCGGATGCCTTCGAGCTCGACCGCGATGGCTTCTTTCGCCGTCGCATCCATCGCCCCGTCATTGGCTCCCTGCACCGTCAGGTTCCTTACACGGGCGAGCAGGGCGGTGCTCGCGGTGATCGCCGAGTCCGCGGTCGCGAGCCAGGCGATGCCATCGTCGATGTTGCGGGCGTGCTGCTCGGTGCGGCGCTGCTCGGAGTGCAGCCGCAGCGTGGTGGCTGCCGCATGGGGGTCGTCGGAGGGCGCGAGGAACGCACGCTGCGAGTTCGCCTGCTCCTGCAGCCGCGACAACTCCGACAGATTGGCCTGCAGCTGGCGCATGGCCGTGTGCGTCATGGAAGACGCTGTCACCCGGGAGATCATGGTCGTCCTCCTCCTAGCGGCCCACGAGGCCGGTGCGGTTGATGAGCACGTCGAGCGATTCGTCCACGGCCGTGAGAACCCTGGCCGCCGCCTGGTAGGCCGTCTGGAACGTGAGCAGGCTGATCGTCTCCTCGTCGCCGTCGACTCCCGCCACAGATCGCTGCGCGCCGACCGCGGCCGTCGACGCGACGTCCGAGAGGGTCGCGCGCTGGATGTCGCCGGCGGTGGCGACGGCGAAGCCGGCGACAACATCCGCCCAGATGGAGTCGGGTCCGCCCGCGCTGCGCCCGATCTGAGAGATCGCATCCGCATTGCTTGAATCCAGGGGCCCGCCTCCCGGCTTGGCGACGGCGAGATCGGATGCACTCCCGACGGCCACTGAGAGCCCGAGCGCGGCGGGGCCAGACCCCGACAGGGCGAAGAAGTCCCCTCCGGTCTGACCGGCGGCCGTCACTCCCGCGCGGTGCCGCTCGTTGACGCTGGAGGCGAGAGCTCGGGCCACGTCGTCGTACGACCCGGCCAGTCTCGCCAGCGTGCCGCCGTCGTCCGCCGGCGCGAGCACGCTCAGCAGCCCGCCCAGCTCACCTCCGTCGACCGACACCGCGAAGCCGTCGGCGCCGCTCCACGACACCGACAGCGCTCCGCCCTGCTCGATGGTGACCGGCCCCGCGAGGGTCAGCGACCTGGCGTCGCCGCCCGCGACGAGGGCGTTGCCGTCGATGCGCACGGTCATGGTGCCGTCGGCCTCGAGTGTGCCTCTGGCGCCCGCGAGTCGCGCGGTGGTCTGCACGAGAGCGTCGCGCCTGTCGATCAGCTCGTTCGCAGAGCTGCCGGCGCCGAGCGCGTCACGGATCTCGGTGTTCAGCTGGGCGATCTGCGACGCGGCGGTGTTGAGCTGAGCGACCGTGCGTTCGGCGGACTGCCTGGCATCCGCCCACTGCGTCGCCACGGCGCGGTACCCGCCGGCGATCCGGGTCGCGAGCTCCGATGCCGACTGCAGCACCGTCGCTGCGGCAGCGCCCTGATCAGGCGTGTTGCCCAGATCCTGCCACGCGTTCCAGAACTGCGAGAGACGCGCTGCCAGACCGTGCTCGGTCGGCTCGGCCAGAGCGGTCTCAGCAGTGGTGGCGGCGAGTGCGCGCGCAGACCAGAAGCCGGCGGCGCCGGCCGTATCGCGGACGCGCGCATCGAGAAGCACGTCCCCCAGGCGGGCGACGCCGTCGACCGAGACGCCGTGCCCGGGAAGTGCTCCGAGGCTGAAGCGTCCCGACTGGGCGACCGCCGCGATCGCCGACGTGCTGACACGCTGACGCGTGTAGCCATCGGTCGCCTGGTTGGCGATGTTCTGCCCCACCACATCCATCCCCCGCCGAGCCGCGGCGAGGGCGCTGGCGGCGGTGCCGAGTCCGCTGAATGTCGACATGTTCCTCACATCTCCGTGTCGATGATGCGCGCGGAGTCCTCGCGCGCGCGCTCACCGTGGGTGGTGTACTCGCCGGTGTCGTCACCGAGGCCGGCGATCGTCTCCTGCGTGGCCCGCATGACCGCGCGCAGCTGCTCTGAGTTCGCGTCGCGCAGGCGGCCGATCTCATCGGTCAGCTTCGTCAGCGCGTTCAGGTGCTCGATGAGGACGTCGCGCCAGGCCCCCTCCGGCGCGCTGTCGATGAGCTGCCTGATGCTGGCACCCTCAGGCGCGCCCCATTCGGCGGCGACGGTCTCGGCCTCGACGACGCGGGCGATCCCGGCCGTGCGGAGTCCATCGAGCACCTGCTCGATCTCACGCGTGGCGAACTGCATCCAGCGTGTGCGGCCGGCGGCGAGCAGAAGCTCCTGCTCCTCGAGCTTGAACAGCAGCAGCTCGAGCAGCTCACGTTCTCGCCATAGCTGCGCAGACAATTCGTTGGCTCCCATTGACTCTCTTCCCCAGTGAGTGACGCGTCGTTCGACCGGTCGACTGCATCTATCGACCGGCGAGCGCAGATCGTTATCCGCGCTGGCATGGGTAGTTCTCCCCATGCCACTATCATTCAGGACATGGTATGGGAGGGGACCCACCATGCAGGAGCAGTCCGTTCCTGTGTTCTACGAGGGGGCCACCAGCCATGACGACGCGTGAAGAGCGCAATCGCCTGATCGAGGAGAACCTGCCGCTGGTGGGTTATCTCGCCTCAGACACCCATGCGCGCGCGACGCACGTGCCGCGTGAAGAACTGGCATCCGCCGGCGCCCTCGCGCTGGTCACGGCGGCCGAGGCGTACGACCCGTCGCTCGGCGTGCCGTTCGGAGCCTACGCCCGTCGGCGCATCCTCGGGGCCTTCGCCGACGAGATGCGGTCGATGGACTGGGCATCCCGGGGCATCCGCCGACGCATCAAAGAGACCACAGCGGTGCAGGACACCCTGTCTTCGGGCCTCGGCCGTCCGGCGACCGCCGCAGAGATCGCCACCGCGATGGGCGTCTCCCAGGAAGAGGTGCTGGCGGCTCTCGCCGACGCCACCCGCTCCGTCACGACGCTCGACGACGTGCACGAGTCCGATCTCGCCTCGTACACGCCCCTGCCCGATGAGGCGGCGGCTGTCGCCGAGCGACGAACCGTGCTCGACCACGCGATCAGGGCGCTGCCCGAGCGGATGCGGATGATCGTGCACGCCGTGTACATCGACGAGCGCCCCGTGAAGGAGATCGCCGAGGAGCTGGGCGTATCGCACTCCGCCGTGTCTCAGCAGCGGGCCGAGGCCATCCGCCTGCTCCGCGACGCGCTCGAGCGGTTCTACCGTGACGGCGAGGAGGCCCCGACGACGTCCCGCGTCTCTGCATCGGTGCGAGACGGCTTCTTCGCCCGCATCGCCGAGACCGGCGGGTCGCGCATCGCCCGGGCGCTCGCGGGCTCCGCTTCCATCACCTCCTGACGGCTTACGGCCCGCCTGCGTGCGCCGATAGGTGTGGGTGGAGCCCACGGACGGGCTCCGTACGAATCCCATCACGGAGGAACACACCATGGGTATGCAGATCAACACCAACGTGTCGGCGCTCAACGCCTACCGCAACCTGTCGAACACGCAGAACGACCTGTCGAAGTCGCTCGAGAAGCTCTCGAGCGGATTCCGCATCAACCGCGCTGCCGACGACGCAGCGGGCCTCGCGATCTCCGAGGGCCTGCGCGCGCAGGTCGGCGGTCTGAACGTCGCCGCGCGCAACGCTCAGGACGGCATCTCGGTCATCCAGACCGCAGAAGGCGCCCTGACCGAGGTGCACTCCATCCTGCAGCGCATGCGCGACCTCGCGGTGCAGGCCGGAAGCGACTCGAACAACACCGATTCCCGCACCGCGCTTCAGGGAGAGATCAACGGCCTCGCCTCTGAGCTCAACCGGATCGGCGCGAACACGCAGTTCAACGGCATCAACCTGATGGACGGCGCTGCGCTGTCGTTCCAGGTCGGCGCGAACGGAAACGTCGCCGGCACCGACCTCTCGAACACCATCACCGTCAACCTGGCCGACCTGGCGACCGCCGTCGCCGGTGTCGCGACCCTCGAGTCGACCGGAGCGGACCTCGCTGCGGGCAGCGTCGCGATCGACGTCAGCAGCGCCGCTTCCGCCGCTGCCGGCGTGGAGCTCATCGACGCGGCCATCACCAACGTGTCGACCGCTCGTGCCGACCTCGGTGCGAAGCAGAACCGCTTCGAGTCGACCATCAACAGCCTCAACGTCGCCTCGGAGAACCTCGGCGCAGCCGAGAGCCGCATCCGCGAGACGGACATGGCGTCGGAGATGGTCAAGTTCACGGCGAAGAACATCCTGTCGCAGGCGGGCACCGCCATGCTTGCTCAGGCCAACCAGTCGACCCAGGGCGTGCTGCAGCTGCTGCGCTGATCCTGATCGATCGACTCCGGGTGAGCGACCCGAACGCTCACCCGGAGTCACCCTCTCCGAAAGGCTGGCATGGCACTCTCGCTCGACGGTCTCGTCTCCGGTCTGAAGACGACCGAGCTCATCAAGGCCCTGATGGACGTGCACTCCATCCCGAAGAACCTGCTGAAGTCGAAGATCGCCGACAAGGGCGTCGTCATCTCGAACCTGCAGTCGCTGAACGCCTCTCTGCAGGACCTCGCCGTCAAGGCGAAGAGCGCGAGCGTGCGCGGCGCCATGTCGCAGTTCACCGCGACCTCCTCAGCGAACACCGTGACCGTCACCGCCGGAGCGAACGCCACGGCGGGCTCCGTCGACATCGTCGTCGACAGCGTCGCGGGGCGTCACTCCATCGTCTCCGCACCTCACGCCGCGTGGCCGGACTCCCCGCCGGTCGTCACCCTGCAGAACTCGAAGGGCGAGCGGGTCGAGGTGACGGCCGCGTCGACCTCGATGCAGGATGTGGCGCAGGCGATCAACCGCGCCGGGTTCGGCGTCACCGCCGCGGCCGTGCGGGCCGGGTCCAACGCCGACGGCACTCCCCTGTACCGACTGCAGCTGAACGCCGCAGAGCCGGGAGCGGCTGGGTCGTTCTCCGTGCTCCGCGGCGACATCGCGTCGGTCGAGGCGGGCACAGCCGCCGACATCCTCGCCGACCCGGGCGCGGCGACGGTCTCGACCGGGACGGATGCCCAGGTGCGACTGTGGGCCGGCACCGCCGCCGAGCAGATCGTGACCTCGGCGAACGGCACCTTCACGGATCTTCTCCCCGGCGTCGACGTGACAGTGAGCGCCGCGTCGGCGCAGCCCGTCACCGTCACCGTGACCACCGACGTCGCCGAGCAGGCGAAGGCTCACGAGGCCTTCGTGACGCAGATCGCGAAGATCCTCAGCGGCATCGACAAGGGATCCACGGCGACGGTTCCCACCGGCGGCGGAGCCACCACGCTCGGTGTCTTCACCGGCGACAGCACGGTGCGCTCTCTCCGGCGCTCACTGGCGGATGCGGTGCAGTATCCGGTCGATGGGGTCTCCCCCTCGACCATGGGCATCTCGATCGACAGGTATGGAGTCCTGTCGTTCGACGAGGAGCGCTTCTCGGCGGCACTGGCCGCGGACCCCGCGCAGGTCGCGACCGTCTTCTCGGGGCTCGCCGCCCGTGTGCAGGAGGTCACAGACACCTACTCCGACAAGTACGACGGACTGCTGACCGCACGCATCACCGGTCAGCAGAACGAGGTCGACGTGCTCGGCGAGCAGGTCGAGCGATGGGATGTGCGCCTCGCCCAGCGCAAGGCGTCGCTCGAACGCACCTATGCGCAGCTCGAGGTGCAGCTGTCGCGCATGCAGTCGCAGTCGTCGTACCTGACTTCGCAGCTCGCGGCACTGGCGCCGCAGCAGAAGGGATCCTGACATGAACGCCGCACTCAAGGCACAGCAGCGGTACCGGGAACTGGCCATCCTCTCCGCGGGGCCCGAACGACTGCTGACCATGCTGTACGACCGTCTGCTGCTCGACATCGAACGCGGCGAGGCCGCGCAGCGCGCCTGCGACTGGGCGGAGGCGAACGCTCAGCTGCAGCACGCGCAGTCGATCGTCGCCGAGCTGAACTCGTCGCTCACCGACGCGTGGGAGGGCAGTGCGGGCCTGCGCGGGGTCTACACCTTCCTCACGCAGACCCTCATCGGCGCCAACATCGGCCGCGACCCGGAACGCACGAGGGCCTGCGCAGAGCTGGTCGCTCCGCTGCGTGAAGCGTGGCACGAGGCGGCCGAGGCGATGGTGCCGGCCGAGTCGACGAGCGCCGCCCGGGCATGAGCGCCACGGCATGGGCGGCGCTTCTCGACCGCTTCGAACGCGAGCTCGATGACGGCGAGCTGCTCGATGAGCCCTGGCATCCGCCGACCACGCCGATGCCGGAGGAGGTGGCCGACCGCGCGAGGGCCCTGCTTCTGCGGCAGCAGGAGCGGATCGCCGACATCCGCGGACAGCAGGACGCGATCGCGCATCAGCTGGTCACGTTGCGCCGTGTCCCGGATGCCGGCGCCGGAGCGTCCGCGTATCTCGACGTCGTGGGGTGAACCGCCTAACGAACCTCGGGCAGCAGCCGATAGAGGGTGACGAGCAGGGAGCGCTCGCAAGGATCGGCCACGGATAGGCCTCACCTCACTGACGGATGGAAGCCGGTTCGTGTTCGACTCTGTGACCATGTCCGCGCTCTCGAGCGCGCTCGACGGCCTGTCTCTGCGCCAGCGCGCGATCGCCGACAACATCGCCAATATCAACACCCCTGACTATCACGCCAAGCGCGTGCAGTTCGAAGAGGCTCTGGCTGATGCCGTCAAGGCCGGACACGGTCGGGCATCCGCCACGGTCGGCGAATCGCTCGAGCCGACCCGCCTCAACGGCAACAACGTCAACCTCGACACCGAGACGCTCTCGAGCATCGACACGATGCTCCGCTACCAGTTCGCCACCCAGGCGATCAACGGCTCGTTCTCGTCCCTGCGCGCAGCGATGAGGACCTCATGACCTTCGACGCGATCGGCATCGCCGGCACCGGGCTGACCACGCACCGCAAGTGGCTCGACGCGCTCAGCGACAACATCGCCAACATCAACACCGCGGTCACCCCCGCCGCCCCCGCGTTCCAGGAGCGGTACGTCGTCGTCGAGAACAGCGCCCTGTCGCCGGGGGTGTACGTCGCCGGCACCGAGCTGGGCAGCCCGGAGGGGCGGCTCGTGCACCAGCCGGACCACCCGCTCGCCGATGCGGACGGGTACGTCCGCTACCCCGACATCGACCTCGGCGATCAGATGAGCCAGCTGATCATGGCGCAGCGCGGATATCAGGCCAGCGCCGGCATCGTCGACCGCGTGCGCAACGCGTATGAGGCCGCCCTGCAGATCGGACGCAGCTGATGGATCCCGTCTCCGGAGTCGACGCGCTCTCCTCTGCGCTCCCCTCCTCGCTCCGCGCTGAGCCGGCACCTGCGGGTGGCGGCCCCGCGTTCGCGTCGAGCATCACCGGCGCGATCGACGAGCTGCGCGGACTGCAGTCGCAGTCCGACGCGCTGAAGGTCGCCGCCGTCACGGGTGACCTCGACGACATCCACTCCGCGATGATCGCCTCGACACGCGCCGCCGTGACGCTCGAACTCGTCGCCGCCGTGCGCAACAAGGGCGTCGACGCGTTCAACGAGATCATGCGGATGCAGGCCTGATGCCCACGGCCGTCACGAACATCTTCCAGCGCGCCCGGCGCGCGGTCGCCGGCTTCACGATGGCGCAGCGCACCATCGCGATCATCGGCCTGGCCGTGCTCGCCCTCGGGATCGCCGCGCTGCTCAGCTGGGCCTCGCGCCCCACCATGACGCCGCTGTTCACCGGGCTGAGCGCCTCTGACGCCAACGCCGTCGTCGAGCAGCTGCGCTCGGCATCCGTCTCGTACGAGCTGACCGACGGCGGCGCGACCGTGCTCGTACCCGAATCCGACGTCTACGATCAGCGGCTCGCGGCAGCGGCGTCCGGTCTTCCGAGCGACAGCTCGGACGGGTACTCGCTGCTCGACGACCTCGGTGTGACCACCTCGGAGTTCCAGCAGTCGGTCGCATACAAGCGCGCGATCGAGGGCGAGCTCGCCGCCACGATCTCGTCGCTCAAGGGCATCTCCGCAGCATCGGTTCGCCTGGCCATCCCCGAGGAGAGCGTGTTCGTCTCCGAGACCGTCGACCCGACCGCGTCGGTCTTCGTCGAGACCGGGCGCACATCGCTGTCGCCCACTCAGATCGAGGCGATCGTCCACCTGACCTCCGCTGCGGTGAGCGGACTCAAGCCCGAGAACGTCGCGGTCGTTGACGAGAACGGGCGCACGCTGTCATCGGTCGGGGTCGGAGCCACCGGCGGAGTCGATCGTCAGGCCGGTGACTACGAGGCCAGAGTAGCCGCCAGCGTGCAGGAGCTTCTGGACAAAGTGGTCGGTCCGGGGAACGCCACGGTCACCGTCGCGGCCGAGATCGACAGATCGGTCAACGAGCGGCTCGAGGAGACGTACACCCCCATCGAGGGCGGCGCGTCGTCGTCCGAGCACACGCGCACCGAGACCGGCAGCGGTGGTCAGGGCGGCGCGGGCGTGCTCGGTCCCGACAACATCGCCGTGCCCTCGAACGGCGAAGGCAGCTATGAGGTGACCGAGGAGACCCGCAACAACTACGTGAACAAGGCCACTCAGACGACGAGCACCCCCGCGGGTTCGATCACCCGGCAGTCCATCTCGGTCGCCGTCGACGCCGAGGTCGGAGAGAAGATCGGTGCCGGTCAGCTCAGTGACCTGGTCGCTGCAGCAGCCGGGATCGACCGCACTCGAGGCGACCAGCTGAGCGTCGAGATGGTGCCGTTCAGCGAGCAGGATGCGAAAGCAGCGCAAGCCGCCCTGGATGCGGCGAAGAAGGCCGCCGAGGACGAGCAGCGCATGGCGCTGCTCGGCACCGCGCTGCTGGTCGTCGCCATCGCGGCGCCCCTGCTGGCCGTGGTCGTCTTCCTCATCATCCGCGCACGCCGGAAGGCGCGGCAGCCTGACGAGTTCGATCTGATGTTCGGAGAGCGCGCTGCGTCTGTGGCCGCATACGCCGGCGCCGTGCCGCTCGAGCAGCAGCCGACAGTGCAGCTGCCGCTCACGGCCCCTGAGCCCACCGCCGTGCTGCCGAGCGACGTGCCTCCCGAGCTCGAGATCGAGGCTGAGCCGGCGCAGGTGAGCCTCGAGCGCCGGCGCAGCGAGATCGAGACGCTCAGCCGCCGCGATCCTCAGCGCACCGCCGAGCTGCTGCGCACGATGCTCTCGGACCGGGCGGGCGTATGAAGAACCTGAGCGGACGGCAGAAGGCCGCCGTCGTGCTGATGAACATCGACCGGGCGGCCGCTATCGAGGTCATGAAGCACCTCTCCGAGGCCGAGGCCGAGGCGATCACGGCCGAGATCATCGGCCTGCACAGCCTGGATGCGACCACCACCGCGCAGGCGCTCGGCGACTTCCAGCGCATCGCCGCCGGTCACCTCCCCCCTGGTCGCGGCGGCAGGGACATCGCCGCGACCCTGCTCGAGGCGTCGTTCGGGTCGGAGCGCGCCGCTGCCCTGCTGGGGCGCGTCGGCTCGAGTAACTCCGCCTTCGACTTCCTCTCCGCGGCCGACCCCGCACAGGTGGCCGGCCTGCTCGACGGCGAGCTGCCGCAGACGGTCGCCCTGGTGCTCGCGCACCTGCCCACCGACCGCGCGGCGGCAGTGCTCGCAGCGCTGCCCGAGGCGGCCCGCACCGACGTCGCGCATGCGATCGCCACCATGGGCACCGCGACGCAGGATGCGATCGCGATCGTCGCCGAGTCGCTGAAGGCGCGCACCGGTCTGCTCGCGACCCGCGACGCCCCCGAGCGTCTGGGCGGTGTCGAGCCGCTCGTCGAGATCATCAACCGCTCGGACGCGTCGATCGAGAAGGCGCTGCTCGAGAGCATCGAGAGTCGGGACCGGTCTCTCGCCGACGACATCCGCTCGCGGATGTTCACGTTCGCCGACATCGTGCGTCTCGACGACCGAGACGCGCAGCGCGTGCTGCGCGGCGTCGACATCCGCACCCTCGCACTCGCCCTGAAGGGCGCGAACGAGGGCATCGCCGAGGTGATCCGCCGCAACGTGTCCGAGCGCAATCGCGAGAACCTCGACTTCGAGAGCCGCAGCCTCGGTCCTGTCCGCATCTCGCAGGTCGAGGAGGCACGCGCCGAGATCGTGCACATGCTGCGGGGCATGGAGGCGGCCGGCGAGATCTCGGTGCAGCGCAGCGACGAGGACGAGTATGTCTACTGACGCCTTCGCGCCCGCCGTCTTCCCTCGTCTGCGTGACACCGACTCCGACGCCGAGCGCCGGCGGGCACGGCGGCTCGGGTACGCCGAAGGACATGCCGAAGGATTCCGGGTGGCGAGCGCCGAGGCCGCCGCCGCTGCCGCGCAGGCACGCGCCGAGCACGAGCAGACAGAGGCACAGGCAGCCCGCGCCCTGGCATCCGCCCTCGGTGCCCTCGAGTCCGCAGCAGCCGCGCTCTCCGCACGCGTCACCGAACTCGCACGCGCGGATGAGCAGACGATCTCGGCGCGCGCCGTGGACCTGGCTCAGACGATCGTGGGCGAAGCGCTGATCGACCGCGAGTTCGCGGCGCTGAGCGCCCTGCGCCGGGCGCTGACGGCGAGTGACGGCGAGCGCTCGGTCGAGGTGAGGTTCAGCCCGGCCGACGAGCGGGTCCTGCGCGGACACGGTGCCGTGCCCGCTGGTGTCTCCGTCGCCGTCGATGACGCGCTCACCTCCGGCGACGCCGTGGTCGTCCTGCAGGACGGCATCGTCGACGCGAGGATCGGCGCCGCGCTGGAACGGGCACGCCGTGCGCTCGAGGCGGTATCGCCATGAGCGCCTGGGGAGCAGTGCTCGACGCCGCACGCCCGGAGAGGGTCGGCCGGGTGTCGCGGGTGCGCGGCCTCGGGGTCGACGTGCGCGGCATCGACGGTGCCGTGGGCGATCTGGTCGAGCTCGGCGACGGCGTCGACGCCGAGGTGGTCGCCGCAGGTCCCGACGGACTGAGCTGCATGCCTCTCTCGCCCATGTCGGGGCTCACCCTCGGGATGCCCGTGCGCAGCCGTGGCGGGCGCCTTCGTGTGCCCATCGGGCCCGGACTGCTCGGCCGGGTGCTCGACGGCATGGGGCGTCCGATCGACGGCAAGGGCCCGCTCGATGCGCGGATGGCCGACCTCGACCACGCGCCGCCGTCGATCCTCGGACGCGACCGCATCGAGAGTCCGCTTCCGCTGGGTGTCCGCGCCCTCGACACGCTGATAGCGGTCGGACGCGGGCAGCGCATAGGCCTCTTCGCGGGGTCGGGCGTGGGCAAGTCGTCGCTGCTGTCGATGATCACGCGCGGCACGGAGGCGGATGCCACGGTGATCGCCCTCGTCGGCGAGCGCGGCCGTGAGGTGCGCGAGTTCCTCGAGGACGACCTGGGGCCCGAGGGCCTCGCCCGGTCGGTCGTCGTCGTCTCGACATCGGACCAGCCGGCCATGGCCCGGCTCCGCGCGGCGTACACGGCGACGCGCATCGCCGAGGGGTTCCGCGATGACGGCGCCCACGCGATCATCATGATGGACTCCCTGACGCGCGTGGCGATGGCGCAGCGCGAGATCGGGCTGTCCGCCGGGGAGCCACCGGCCACGCGCGGATACCCGCCATCGACCTTCTCGATCCTGGCCGGGTTGCTCGAGCGAGCGGGCACCGACAGCGGCGGCTCACTGACCGGCATCTACACCGTGCTGGTCGACGGCGACGACCACAACGAGCCCATCGCCGACGCCGTGCGCTCGATCCTCGACGGACACGTGGTGCTCGACCGCTCTCTCGCGCTCTCGGGGCACCACCCCGCGATCGATGTGCTGGCGTCGGTATCGCGTGTGGCGGGCAAGATCACCTCCGCCGAGCAGCGCGCCATGACGAGCACTCTGCGCGCGGTGCTCGCCGCGAGACGCTCCGCGAACGACCTCATCGACATCGGCGCGTACCAGCCCGGGGCGAACCCCAGGGTCGATGCCGCCATCGCGCATGAGCGCGCGATCTCGGACTTCCTGACTCAGCCGCTCGACGAGATCTCTTCGCCCGCCGAGGCGTGGGACCGGCTGCAGCGGATCGTCGCAGGCATCGGAGGTGCATCATGACCCGTTCGTTCTCGCTCGCCGGGCTGCTGCGCGTGCGGTCGATCCAGGAGCGCGCCGCCGCACAGCAGCTGTCGCGCGCCGTCATCGAAGAGAACCAGACCCGCGCGCGTGAGCGGCACCTGCGCGCCGCGCTGGCCGCGACCGACTCGGAGGCCGTCGATGTGCGCTCGCTGGCGGCGATGGCCGCGGCGCGCGTGGCGGGTCGCAGCATGCTCGCAGACCTCGAAACGCTGGCGCAGGCGCAGCGGCAGGCTGTCGATGACGCACAGTCCGCGCACAGCGATGCCCGACGCGAGGTGCGCGGCCTCGACCGGCTCGCAGCCGCGCACGCGTCGCGCATGCGTGCCGACGCGCTCCGCGCCGAGCAGCACGAGCTGGATGAGATGGCGCTGCGCCGCGGGGCCGAGGGCAGCGCATGAGCGCCCTGATCGTCACCGCATCCCCGCCAGCGCCCAGCATCTCGGCGACGCGCGGCGCCGTCGGCGGATCCGCCGAGGACTTCGCCGCGGCCATCCGCGACGCCGCGCCGGATGCCCATCGCAGGCCGGAATCCGCGTCTGACCCGGAGCAGTCCGACACGTCGACGGCCGGCGCGGAGATCGCGACCTCGTGTTCTCCGATGATCGGGGAGGCCCTCGAGCCCGCGCGCACGGATCCGCCGTCTGCTCGCCTGGCTGCAGGAGAGGGTGCCATGGCTGCCGCGGACACGGCCCGCACAGCGCACGCTGATGCCGCGACCGCCCAGGACGGCACGCCCGCTCGGCCGCTCATGCAGGCGGGGCTGCCCGCAGTTGGGCAGGGGCTCCTGGCCGCTCAGGGGCGTGCAGGACTGCCTGCCGCGAGCAACGCCGTCGAGCCCCCGTCGGAGGCTGCGACGGAGGTGTCGATGCCTGGACAGCCCCCGCGAACGGCTGTGCGGCCTGCGAGCGCCGGCGGCACCGCGGTGACAGGCGCGGTGCTCGAGGGCGCGGCTCCCTGGCCTGCTCAGGCGCCCATCTCCGGGCAGCCGATCGCGGCCGTTTCCGACCCGATCCGCGCTGCGGACGCCACCCGCGCTTCTCAACCGGCTGCGCCCGTCGTCGCCGAGAGAAGCACGACCGGCCTGACGCCCGTCGGTGCGCAGCCGGGCGCGAGCGCTGAGCGGACGCGGGGCGCACCTGCCACCGGCCTGAGCACGGGTGCTCGAATCGTGTCGAACACCCCCACGACCCCCGAGCCGCCGCACGCCCCGCGCATCGCGGAGAGCCTCGCCCTCGCGCCGCAGCCCGTCGCGTCGTCTGCCCCCACAGCGGCGTCGAACGCCGCCGAGCCGGCCGCGGCCGGATCGCCGCGCCCAGCCCTGCTGCCACAGGTGACGTCGCCCGTGATCGCCCTCGCTCGGTACCCGCAAGGTCAGCACAGCATCACCCTCACGGTGTCGCCCGAGAACCTCGGGCCCGTCACGGTCCGCGCGCACATCTCCGGCAGCAGCATCCGCCTTGAGCTGCACTCCCCCTCGGATGCCGGACGGGAGGCGCTGCGTGTCATCCTCGCCGACCTACGCCGTGACCTCTCCGTCGCCGCACCAGGAGCATCCGTCGATGTGTCCTCCCGCGACACCGCGTCCGGTTCGTCACCCGATTCCCAGGGGCGATCCGATCCTCAGGGGCGCTTCGAGACGCCAGGCCGCAGCGAGGCGCAGCCACGCGACGACCGGCAGAGCCGAAGCCCCGGCGACGCCCGCGCGGCACCCGGCACGACCCCGGCATCCGCCGCCGACATCCAGCCCCCCACTCTCCTGCACTCACCCGCGCAGCCGCGCATAGACGTGTACGCCTGACCAGAAAGGAGCACGATGCCCTCCGTCGAACCGATCACAGCCACGAGCGGCCTGCACACCGGCAGCACTGCACCACCCGCTGCCCAGAAGAAGGTGCTCGACTCGGAGGTGTTCCTCAAGCTGCTGGTCACCCAGCTGTCGAACCAGGATCCGAGCTCGCCGATGAACACCAACGAGATGATCGCGCAGACCACTCAGCTCGCATCGATGGAGCAGCTCACCCAGCTCACGACGATGACGTCCGAGAGCTTCGCGCTGAGCATGCGCCAGACGGCGGCAGGGCTCATCAGTCGGGAAGCGCAGTACGTCGACGCCGACGGCGTCACCCAGTCCGGCACGGTCACCTCGGTGTCCTTCGCCGGCCCCGTTCCCCTCGTCACCATCGGCGACGAGAACGTCCCGCTCGACGCCATCTCGGGCCTGACCCAGATCTCCTCCTGAAAGGCACACCATGCTCCGCTCGCTCTTCTCCGGCATCTCCGGTCTGCGCACCCACCAGACCATGCTCGACGTCACGGGAAACAACATCGCCAACGTCAACACCGTCGGGTTCAAGTCCTCCGCCGCGCAGTTCCAGGACTCCCTGTCCCAGCTCGTGCAGAACTCGATGGGCCCCGGCACGAACGCCGGCGGGTCGAACCCGGCACAGGTCGGCCTCGGCGTGCAGCTCGCAGGCATCCGCACGAACTTCACCTCCGGCGCCCCGCAGCCGACCGGCGTGCCGACCGACCTGATGATCGCGGGTGACGGCTTCTTCATGCTCCGCTCTGGCGGCGAGACGCTCTACACCCGCAACGGAGGGTTCTCCTTCGACGCAGCCGGGCGCCTCACGAGTGCCGACGGCGCGCTCGTGCAGGGGTGGACCGCGCAGGACGGCGTGGTCACGGGCGGACAGGCGCTCGGCAGCATCACCCTGCCTGTCGGCGCCGTGGCACCTGCAGTCACCACCACCCGCGCCGGCGCCACAGGCAACCTTCCGGCCGAGACCGCCGTGGGCGAGCAGCTCATCCGCGACATCCAGGTCTACGACGCCGGCGGGGCATCGACCACACTGCGGATGACATTCACCCGCACAGGCACCGGCTGGGACATCGCGAGCGGGGGCAGCAGCGTGTCGCTGACTCTTGCAGACGGCGAGCTCAGCGGCCCGACGGAACTCGTCTCCAACGGCATCACCGTCGACCTGTCGAAGCTCACCGGCTTCAGCAAGGTCAGCACCGTCGCACTGAGCGAGCAGGACGGCCGCCCCGCCGGCACCCTCTCCTCCTATGCGCTCACCGAGGACGGCAGCCTCATGGGCACGTTCAGCAACGGCGAGACGCGCGTGCTCGCGCGTCTCGCGCTCGCCGGCTTCACCAACCCGGGCGGACTCGAGAAGGCGGGCTCGTCGCAGTTCCGCCCGACCGCCAACTCCGGCCAGGTGACGGTCGGGCAAGCCGGTCAGGATGGCCTCGGCGGGATCATCAGCGGCGCACTCGAGATGTCGAACGTCGACCTCTCGCAGGAGTTCACGAACCTCATCGTGGCGCAGCGCGGATTCCAGGCGAACGCTCGCATCATCACCACCAGCGACGAGGTGCTGCAGGAACTCACGAACCTCAAGCGCTGACCAGCCGACCGGCGTCCGCTCCCCTTTCGCAGGCCCCGTGCCGCAGCCCTTCCCCTGAAGAGGCCGCGCACGGGGCCTGCGACCGCATGCGGGTGGCTGCTCTGCGCTAACGCGATGCCCGCGAGTGCCGACAGTCACTGGCGACGGACCAGGATGGGCCGTCTTCGCACCGGCTCCGCGCCGGGGCCGATCTTCCAGGATGGAGCTCATGATCGTCGTCACGCGCCTGAACCTCAGCAGGTTCGCGGTCAACCCCGACCTGATCGAACGGGTGCAGGCCTCCCCTGACACCACGATCGTCATGGTCGACGGTGCGCGTTTCGTCGTGCGGGAGACCATGGAGGAGCTGATCGCGCAGATCACCGCGTTCCGCGCATCCGTCCTCGCACAGGCTTCCCGTCTCTCATCCGCACAGCAGGCGGAGGGACTCTGATGGACATCGGACTCATCCTCGGCCTCCTTCTCGCCTTCGGCTCGCTGCTCGCCATGATCAACATGGAGGGCGCGTCGGTCACGGCTCTTCTCCTCCCTGCGCCGATGGTGCTCGTGTTCGGCGGCACCATCGCGGTCGGCATCGCCAGCGGCACGGTGCGCGACTTCCTGCACGCACTGGCCGCGCTGCCGCGCGCGTTCCGCGGAGAGCGACGCACCGCGCACGGCGTGATCGGCACCGTGGTCGGCCATGCCGAGAAGGCGCGCACAGAGGGCCTGCTCTCCCTCGAGCAGGGCGTCCCCGACGAGAAGGACCCGTTCCTGCGCCAGGCGCTGCAGAGCATCGCCGACGGGATCGACGCCGAAGACCTGCGCATCCTCCTCGAAGACGAGATCGCATCAGCAGCCGCCCGCAACCGGACCGCGTCTCGGTTCTTCATGACTCTCGGAGGCTTCGCCCCCACTGTCGGCATCATCGGCACCGTCGTGTCGCTCACGCACGTGCTCGAGAAGCTCGACGAGCCCGACACCCTCGGACCCATGATCGCCGCCGCCTTCGTCGCCACCCTGTGGGGCCTGCTGTCGGCGAACTTCATCTGGCTGCCGATCGGCGGCCGCCTGCAGCGGCTCGGCGAGCTGGAGCTGGAGCGCATGACCGTGCTCATGGAGGGCATGCTCGCCGTGCAGGCCGGCGCGGCTCCGGCTCATGTCGAAGAGCGCCTCCGCGCGCTGGTGTCCGACTCCGGCGGCGGCAAGCGCGGCAAGAGCGACAAGAGCGACAAGCGCAAGGCCGAGAAGAAGGGCCGCGACGACAGCGAGGGCGTGTCGCCGTTCGCCGAGGTCGGCTTGTGAGCGTCCGCCGACGCCGGCGGATAGAGCCCGAGGGTCACTCGGGCCCTGACGAGCGGTGGATGGCGTCGTACCTCGACATGATCACCGTGCTCATGTGCATGTTCATCGTGCTCTTCGCCATGTCGTCCGTCGACCAGGAGAAGTTCGAAGCGCTGAGCGCCTCGCTGGCGACCGGATTCGGGCAGGAGAAGACCGACGAGGTCGACACGTCGCAGGGGGTCGTGGTGCCGGCAGACATGCTCGACGAGAAGAGCGAGGGCTTCGCCGACGTGGAGCTGTCGGCTGCGCAGAAGGAGTTCGATGATCTGTCGGCGCTGCGCGACCGCATCCGCGACGCTCTCGCCCAGCGCGGTCTGGCAGACGCCGCCACGTTCACGATCGACTCGCGCGGACTCACCGTGAGCCTCGTGAGCGCAGAGACGTTCTTCGCCACGAACAGCACCGTCCTCGCCCCCGCGGCCGTCGAGATCCTGGATGCCCTCGGCTCGGTGCTCGTCACCATCCCGAACCAGATCTCCGTCGAGGGGCACGCCGACAGCAGGCAGTCCGTCGCCCCCTTCGCGACGAACTGGGAGCTGTCGGCCGGTCGCTCCACCCAGGTGCTTCGTCACCTCGTCGAGTCGGGTGGTATCGACCCCGCCGTCATCCAGTCGGTCGGTTTCGGCGACGCGCGGCCCGTGGTGAAGGGGGCGAGCCCCGAAGCGCTCGCGAAGAACAGGCGAGTCGACGTCGTCGTGCTCTCGGATGCCGACGAGGAGGTGCGACAGCTGCTTCCGGCTCTGCAGGCGACAGCGCCCTCCCGCTGATCCATCGTTCTGCTTACGCGCTCAGATCACCGCCCGATAGTCGGGGGCGTGGTGATCGAGGACAGCGCGCGCTCAGACGTGCGCGCGCAGCGCAGCGTCGAGCTGTACGACTTCGGGCGTTCGACGACCCTGTCGCGCGAGCACGCCCGCATCCTCGAGATGGCGTTCGAGACGTTCGCCCGGCAGTGGGGCTCGCAGCTGTCCGCCCGCACCCACGGACGCTCGCACGTCGTCGTCGAGGCGGTCGCGATGCAGACCTATGACGAGTACGGCGGATCGCTTCCGCCGGCGACGACGCTCGTCGTGTGCGCCATGCCCGGCACCGACGCGCGGGCCGTGATCCAGTTCCCCGCCTCGCTCGCCACCGCCTGGGTGGTGCAGATGGTCGGCGGCCGGCCCGTCGACACCGCCGAGGCACGCCCGCTCACCCACATCGAGCAGGCGCTCGTCGGCGCGGTGATGAAGGATGCCATCGAGCACCTCACCCGCTCCCTCGACGGGCTGCTGCCTGACGGCATCACGATCGCGGGCATCCAGCACAGCTCGCAGTTCACCCAGGTGGCTGCGGCGAACGAACCCGTGATCGTCGCCCAGCTCTCGATCCGCTCGGGCGGCAGGGCGCTCGGCGCGAGCGTGATGCTTCCGGCATCCGTGATCCTCCGCGCCCTGACGGCCGTCGCAACCGGGGTGCCGGAGACCACGTCGCCCGGCGCCATCGACCGTCAGGTGGAGCAGACGCCGGTCGAGCTCGCGCTGCGGCTCACCCCTCGCAGGGTGCGCCCGCATGACGTGCTCGATCTCGCCGTCGGCGACCTCCTCACGCTTCCGCACACCGCCGACCGGCCGCTCGACCTCATGGTCGGGGATCAGCCCGTGGCCACGGCCGCCGTGGGCGCCAGCGGCGCCCGTCTCGCCTGCGTCGTCACCGCGACGACGTCCGTCACCGCCCAGGAGCCTTCGTGACCAGCAGCATCGCCTACGAATCCGCCGTCGCCGCCGCTCTCGCCGCGCGCCTGCCCACGGCAGCGCCCGCGACGGCCGTCGCATCGCAGGCCTCCGGCGACACCGGCGATGCGGTGATCGTCGCGTACGTCGGCGAGGCCAGCGCGCAGCTCGCGGTGCAGATCTTCGAGCCGGATGCCCTGATCGACGGGCTCGGAGAGGCGCCGCTCACCGAGCGCCTGCAGGGTCCTCTGGAAGCAGCGGTCGGAGTGCTCGGCGCCGGCCGGCTCGATCCCGCGGCCCTCGGAGACGCCTCTGCGGTGTTCGCGCACCCCGCCGCCCGGGTGTTCGACCTGCAGGATGACGCCGGCCGTGTGCTGGGCCGTCTTGCCGTGCGCCTCACGCGCGCCCCGCAGGCCGCGCCGGCTGCGTCACGCCGACTGCAGCGCATCGCGGGCGTCGAGATGGATCTCACCGTCGAAGTGGGTCGCACCCGCATGGCCGTACGAGACGTGCTCGATCTCGAACCGGGCCGCATCGTCGAACTCGACCGCTCCGCCGGCGCCCCCGCGGATGTGCTGCTCAACGGCCGCGTCATTGCGCACGGCGAGATCGTCGTCGTCGATCAGGACTACGCGGTGCGCATCACCCGCATCCTCGAGAACGCCGAGGCCTGATCTGGACGAGCTGCTCCTGCTGCTGCGCGTCGCCCTGTCACTGGCGGCGGTGCTCGGGCTGCTCTGGTACCTGCAGCGCCGGGTCGGCAAGAAGATGCAGCAGCGCCGCGAAGGCGTCGAGATCACCGTCGTCGCGCGGCGCGCGCTCAGCGGGAAGGCCCAGCTCGTCATCGTCGAGACCGATGACGCGCGCTATGTGCTCGGAGTCACCGAGCACGGTGTGAATCTCATCGAGCGCGCGGCCGCCGACCATGTCACCCGCCCCGTCGTGCATCTGGGCGAGAACTCCGCGCGCGCGGAGTCTGGCGCCGAAGGCGACTCGTTCGATCAGCTGCTGGCGACCGAGCGGGCATCCGCGCAGCCGTCTCTCCGGCGCCACCGCCGTCCTGCCGCAGCTGCCCCGCACCGCCCGGGCTCTCCTGATCCGCTCAGCGGGTCGATCCTCTCTCCGCAGACCTGGCGGCAGACCGCAGAGTTCCTGCGACGCGCGCGATGAGCGCCGCCGTGGGAGGCGTCCGTCGCGGCGCCCTGCTGATGCTGATCTGCGCGGCACTGATCGGGGCGTTCGTGCTGTGGACCGGGGGCGCAGCGCACGCAGGAGTCGAGCAGGCGACGCCGGCGACCTCGGCATCCGTCTCGCCGTCCGCGACGGTCGACGAGCCGGACGACCCCGTCTCGCCGACCCCGCCCGCCGCGCCCGGGTCCGACGACCAGGGCATCACCATCGACATCAACGGCGCCGACGGGTCGCCCTCGTCGTCGATCCTCACACTGCTGGGCATCACCCTGCTGTCGATCGCGCCCGCGCTGCTGCTGATGATGTCGTCGTTCACGAAGATCTTCGTCGTGCTGGCGATGACACGCAACGCGCTCTCCCTGCCGACGATCCCGCCGAACCAGGTGCTCGCCGGCCTCGCGCTGTTCCTGTCGCTGTTCATCATGTGGCCGGTGCTCGTCGACATCAACACGGTCGCCGTGCAGCCGTACATCGACGGGTCGCTGACCTTCACGCAGGCGGTCGAGCTCGGTCAGCCCCCGCTGCGCGACTGGATGCTGCGGTACACCCGCGAGGAGGATCTCGCGCTGCTCACGAGAGTGGCGGGGATGCCGAACCCTGAGGACCCGCAGAGCGTTCCGCTGTACACCCTGATCCCCGCGTTCATGATCTCGGAGCTGCGCGCGGCGTTCATCATCGGCTTCGTCATCTTCATCCCCTTCCTCGTCATCGACCTGGTCGTCGCCGCCGCGCTGATGTCGATGGGCATGATGATGCTCCCGCCGGTGATGATCTCGCTGCCGTTCAAGATCCTCCTGTTCATCCTCGTCGACGGGTGGGGACTCATCATCCGCACGCTGATCGAGAGCTATGGCGGTGCAGGATGACTCCCGAAGCCGTGCTCGACATCGGCAGCGAGGCCCTGCTCATCGCGGCCAAGCTCGCCGCTCCCCTGCTGATCACCGCGCTCGTCGTCGGGTTCGCGATCTCGCTGCTGCAGTCGATCACGCAGGTGCAGGAGGTCACGCTGTCGTTCGTGCCGAAGATCGTCGCGGTGGGCATCGCGCTGCTCATCGCGGGCAACTGGATGATCTCCGAGATCGTGCAGTTCACAGAGACGATGTTCGACCGCATCCCGATGCTGCTGAGCGGCGGCTGACGTGCACATCCCGATCGACTTCGCATGGCTGGAGGCGACGATGCTCGCCGGGGTGCGCATCACGGCGTTCATCATGATCGCACCGCCGTTCTCGTACGGCGCGTTCCCCGTGCGGGTCAAGGCGATGCTCGCGATGGCGCTGGCACTCGCGATGTCGGGCGTGGTCGCGCCTGGATATGAGTCCCTCGACACCGCGGGTTTCCTGGGCGCGCTCACGCTGCAGGTGCTGACGGGCGCGGTGCTCGGCTTCCTCGTCTTCGTCTGCTTCTCGGCCGTCCAGGCCGCCGGCGGACTGATCGACGTCTTCGGCGGCTTCCAGCTCGCGCAGGCGTTCGACCCGCACTCGCTGGTCAACGGCGCGCAGTTCACCCGCCTCTTCCACGTCACCGCCTTCGCGCTGCTGTTCGCCTCCGGCGGCTACCAGATCGTGCTCGGCGGCCTGGCCCGCAGCTTCGACGCGGTGCCTCTCGACGGCGTCCTCGACCTCGCTTCGCCCGCTGAGCTGCTCGTCGACGGCGTGGTGCAGATGTTTCTGGGCGCGGTGCAGATCGCCGGCCCTCTGCTGCTCGTGCTCTTCCTCGCGGATGCCGGTCTCGGCCTCGTCACGCGCGTAGCGCCAGCGCTGAACGCGTTCGCGATGGGCTTCCCGATCAAGATCCTCCTGACGCTCGTGCTCGCCGGCTTCACCTTCGTCGCGCTGCCGGGCATCGTCAACGCCCTCGCCTCCGAGGCGCTGCACATGATGCAGGGGGTGGGCAGGTGAGCGACAGCGGCGAGCGCAGCGAGAAGGCGACCGAGAAGCATCTGCGCGAAGCCCGTCAGAAGGGCCGGCTCTCGCGCAGCCAGGATCTCACCGCGTGGCTCGGCATCGCCGCGGCGGCGATCGCCATGCCCGCCGCCATGGCCGCTGGCGCCAGCGCTGGTACCGAGCAGCTCGTCGCCCTGACGTCGATCGCGAACAGGCCCTCCGCCGAGGCGGCGCTGGGGGTGCTGGGGCTCGGCCTCGGGTCGGTGCTGCCCACCCTCGGCACGCTGCTCGTCAGCGTCGCTGTCGTCACGCTGATCGGCGCCGTCGTGCAGGGCGGGGTGCGGATGCGGAAGCTGTCCGGCCGCTACGAGCAGTTCAACCTCGTGGCTGGCGTGCGGCGCCTGTTCGGCATGCAGGCGCTCTGGGAGGGCGCGAAGGCCCTGCTCAAGACCGCCGCCATCGCGGTGGCGCTGTGGGCCGTGATCGCGTCGCTCGTCCCCGTGCTCTCGGTCAGCGGGGCGCACTCGATCACTCGTCTGCTGGGCACCGCGGCCGGCGGGGTCGCGGCTCTGCTCCAGGTCGCGGTGGCTGTGGGCCTCGCCCTCGCCGCGATCGACGTGTTCGTCGTGATGCGACGCAACCGCAAGCACACCCGCATGACGAAGCGCGAGGTGACCGATGAGCACAAGAACTCGGAGGGCGACCCGCTGATCCGCCACCAGCGCCGGTCCCGCCAGCTCGCCATGAGCCGCAACCGCATGATCGCCGCCGTGGGCGGATCGGACGTGGTGCTCGTCAACCCGACGCATGTGGCCGTGGCACTGCGCTACGAGGCCGGGCGGTCGGCGCCCAAGGTGGTCGCCAAGGGCAAGGGCGTCGTGGCGGAGCGCATCCGCGAGCGGGCGGTCGAGACCGGGGTGCCGATGGTGCGCGACGTGCCGCTTGCCCGCGCCCTCCACGCGGCCTGCGAACTGGGACAGGAGATCCCCGAAGAGCTGTACACCGCGGTGGCGAGAGTGCTGGTGTTCGTGGACATGCTGCGCAGACGCGGCGCCGCGCGCGGTGTGCACTCGCTGCCGGTGAAGACCGCGTGATGACGCGGGTGGGCTGATGACGAGAAGGAGTGACGCATGCGGGGAACGGTGAACAGGATCGCGGTGCCCATCGCCGTGGTGGGCATCATCATGCTGCTGGTCGTGCCAGTGCCACCGCTGCTGCTGGACCTGCTGATCATCCTGAACATCCTGTTCGCGCTGGTGATCCTGCTGACGACGATGTTCATCCGGCGCCCGCTGGACTTCTCCGTCTTCCCCTCGCTGCTGCTCGTGGCGACGCTGTTCCGCCTCGGACTCAACGTCGCATCCACCCGTCTCGTGCTCGGCGAGGCGTATGCGGGACAGGTGATCGAGGCCTTCGGCGCGATCGCCGTGGGCGGCTCGCTCATCATCGGCGCGGTCGTGTTCCTCATCCTCGTCGTCATCCAGTTCGTCGTGGTCACCAAGGGCGCGGAGCGCGTCGCCGAGGTGGGTGCGCGGTTCACACTCGACGCGATGCCCGGCAAGCAGATGGCCATCGACGCCGACCTCAACGCCGGCCTGATCACCGATGCCCAGGCGCGCGAACGCCGCGCCGAGGTCGCTGCCGAGGCCGACTTCTACGGCGCGATGGACGGCGCGTCGAAGTTCGTCAAGGGCGACGCGATCGCCGGTCTCGTGATCATCATCATCAACATCGTCGGCGGCATCGCGATCGGCATGGTCTCGCACGGCATGGCCATCGACGAGGCGGTCAGCACCTACAGCCTGCTGACCATCGGCGACGGTCTGGTCACGCAGATCCCGGCACTGCTGATGGCCGTCTCGACGGGCATGATCGTGACCCGCTCGAACGCCGAGACCGAGATGGGCAGTGCGGCGTTCGCACAGCTGGGACAGTCGGTGAACGCGCTCAGCATCGCCGGATGCGCGGCCATCGTGATGGCCTTCATCCCCGGCATGCCGGTGCTGCCGTTCCTCGTCGTCGGCGCCCTGCTGATCCTCGCTGCGCAGCGCGTCAAGGCGACGCAGGCGGATGCCGCCGCAGCCGACGAGCCGGCGGTGGAAGCCGTGTCATCCGACAGCCCCGAGGAGCTGATGGAGCGGATGCGCGTGCACGCTCTCGAGATACAGCTCGCCTCCGATGTGGTCGACCTGGTGACCGGAGGGCCGGACGACCTGCTGGCGCGGGTCAAGGCGCTGCGCCGACGCATCGCCCTGGATCTGGGCCTCGTCGTGCCGCCGGTGCGCACGCGCGACAGCATCGAGCTGGCCCCATCGACCTATGTGATCCGCATCGCGGGCGTCGAGGCGGGGCGCGGGATCGTGCCCCCCGGCCGTCTGCTCGCCCTCGGGGCAGGGCTCGACACGCTGCCGGGAACGGCCGTGCACGACCCCGTCTTCGGGCTCGAGGGCAAGTGGATCCCGATCGAGATGCGGCACAGCGCCGAGTTCGCCGGGGCGACCGTGGTCGACCGGGCGAGCGTGGTCATCACGCACCTGTCGAGCGTGATCCATGCGGGTGCTGCCAGGCTGCTCAGCCGTGAGGACGTGCGGCAGCTGACCGACGCTCTCAAGCAGGTGTCGCCTGCGGCCGTCGAAGAGCTGACACCAGCCCTGCTGTCGCTCGCCGAGGTGCAGCGAGTGCTGCAGGGGCTGCTGGCCGAGCGCGTGCCGATCAACGACCTCAGCCGCATCTACGAGGCCCTGGCGCTGCGCGCGAGGACGTCGACCGAGCCCGAGGGGCTGATCGAGGCCGCGCGTGCCGCGCTCGGCCCCGCGATCGCCGCGCGCTTCGCCGAAGATGGCGTGCTGCGCGTGATCATGATCAATCCCCTTCTCGAGCAGGCGATGCTCGAGAGCCTGCGCATGGGAGACGACGGCCCCCAGATCGTCTTCGATCCGCAGCGCATGGAGGCGGTGATCGAGTCCGTTCGTCACGCAGCGACCGCCGCCGCGGCCGGCGCAGGCGGCGAACCCGTGCTCGTGTGCGCCCCCACGCTGCGGAGCGCCGTGCGCCGCCTCGTATCGGCGCAGACCGACGGCCTCCCGGTGCTGTCGTACACCGAGGCGTCGGGCTCCTTCACGATCGAGACGGTCGGTGTGGTGCGAGACACCGCGCAGCCTGCCGTCAGCGGCGCCGTGCCGCCGACGCCGATAGGCTGATCTGATGCTGGTGTTGACGAGGCGAATCGGCGAGAGCGTGCTGATCGGCGACGAGATCGAGGTGACTGTGCTCGACGTCAAGGGCGACAGCATCCGGGTCGGCATCAAAGCGCCTCGTGAGACACGCATCCAGCGCTCCGAGATCGTCAGAGCCGTCGAAGACGAGAACGTCTCTGCCGCTGCCTCCGGAGCCGACGCGATCGTCGCCGCGCTCGCGCGCCGACACGACGCGAATCCCTGAGGCCGCGTCGTCGCCGCGCGTGGGCGGGCGGATCACCCCTCTACGCGCTCGATCGTCACGATGCGCGGTGCATCGGCATCCAGATCCTCGTCGTCGAGGTCGTCATCGCCGCCGACCGGGCGCTCGAACTCGATGTCCCACCAGGCGTCGGCCACGGCGGATGCCATGGGCCGGCCCCACTCGATCACCACCACCGAGCGTGCGAAGTCGATGTCGAGGTCATCGAGCTCGGCCGCCGAGCCGAGTCGATACGCGTCGACGTGCACGAGGGGCGCTCCCCCGACCAGCGAGGGGTGCGTGCGCGCGATCACGAATGTCGGGCTCTGCACGGGACCGCGCACCCCGAGCCCCTCGGCGAGACCGCGCGTGAAGGTCGTCTTCCCGGCGCCGAGCGGGCCCGTGAGGATCAGCAGGTCGCCCGGCTGCAGCTGCTCGCCGATGCGCAGGCCGAGGTTCTCCATGGCATCCGCGGTGCGCACCTCGAGCCGTCCGAGGAAGGCGGGATCGATGCTCACGAGTGCGACCTCCGGGGCACGCGCGAACCGATGCGGGTGACGATCTCGTAGTTGATCGTGCCAGCGGCATCCGCCCAGTCGGTGGCGCTGGGAAGGGCATCCGCCGGGTCGCCGAACAGCACGACCTCGTCACCGGGGTGCACTTCGTCGTCGCCGACGTCGACGACGAACTGATCCATGGCGATGCGACCGGAGACGGTGTACCGGCGCCCGTTGATCATGACAGGGCCGCGGTCGGATGCCTGGCGCGGAACCCCGTCTGCATAGCCGAGGGGCACGAGCGCGAGCGTCGTCTCGTTCTCGCAGCGGTAGGCGTAGTCGTACGAGACCCCGGTGCCCGCCGGCACGCGGCGCACGGCGGCGATGGCGGCGCTCAGCCGCATGGCGGGACGCAGGCCCAGTTCGGCCGACGTGCGGTCGGCGAAAGGAGAGAGTCCGTACATCCCGATGCCGACCCGCACGGCGTCGAGTCGCGCTTCGGGGATGTCGATCGCGCCGGCCGTCGCCGCGAGATGGCGGAACTCGGGGTGGATGCCGTGGGCCTCGGCCTGCGCGACGATCTGCCGGTACCGGGCCAGCTGGGCGCGGTCGTCGTCGCCGCTGGCGCCCGACAGGTGACTGAAGATGCTGAGCACGCGGATGCGGCCGATGCGCTCGAGGCGGGCGGCTTCGGCGAAGACCCGGTCGAGATCGTCGGTCGCGATGCCGTTGCGCGACAGACCGGTGTCGACCTTGAGGTGCACGGATGCCGGCGGCTGGGCGACAGCGGATGCCGAGAGCAGCTGCTCGTAAGACGAGATGCCGATCTCGATGCGCGCCTCGACGGCGTCGTCGAAGCGGCGGTCGTTCGCATGCAGCCAGGCCATCAGCGGAGCCGTGATGCCCGCCTTGCGCAGCGCCAGCGACTCCTCGAGCGTTGCCGTGCCGAGGCGGGTGGCTCCTCCGGCGAGCGCGGCGGTCGCCACCTCGGGCGCGCCGTGGCCGTACGCGTTG
The DNA here is from genome assembly GCF_016907315.1 of Microbacterium esteraromaticum. Taxonomy (NCBI): domain Bacteria; kingdom Bacillati; phylum Actinomycetota; class Actinomycetes; order Micrococcales; family Microbacteriaceae; genus Microbacterium; species Microbacterium esteraromaticum. The sequence continues at coordinate 2,510,522 of NZ_JAFBBS010000001.1, read as the reverse complement.
GCCTTGACGACGCCGATCACCTGCACTCCGGTGAGCGCGCGGAAGCGAGCCACGTTGTGCGCGATGGCACTGAGGTCGATCGACGCCTGACGGAACGCGACGCTCATGCTGTCCCTCTCTCCTCCGTCTGTCCGACCCCCGAGTCGGTGGTCGTCGCCCTCTCCCCCATCGCCGAGACCTGCGCCTGCCGGCGAGACCTGCAGCAGCAACGGCAGGTATGGGCAAGAGGTGCAGGTCTGGGCGAAGAGAGGGCCGAGGTCATCGGGCATCCGTCCCCTCGGCCACGACGTACGCGATGGCCAGGCCCGCATCGTGAGACATGCTCAGATGCAGCGCCGTGATGCCGCGCTCGGCGACGACCGCGGCCGTCGAGCCGCTGAGCACGAAGTGGGGTTTGCCCGAAGGCTCCGAGCCGATCTCGATCTCGGTCCAGTACACGCCGTCGCTGCCGCCGAGGGCCTTGATCAGCGCCTCTTTCGCGGCATACCGCGCGGCGAGCGAGCGCAGCTTGAGCTGCTGCTCGGCATCGGTGAACAGCCGCGGAAGCAGCCCCGGGGTGCGCACGACCGAGCGCTCGAACCGCGCGATGTCGACGAGGTCGATGCCGGTGCCGATGATCACCCGTTCAGCCTAGCCCGCGGCATCCGGACCCATCCGCTGCCGGGACGTGAAACGGGGCCGGCACTCCGGATGTCAGACGGAGCGCGTGATTCCGTCTGACATCCGGCGTGCCGGCCCCTGAAACGCGAGGGCTGGAGGTCAGCTCACTCGACGGTGACGGACTTCGCGAGGTTGCGCGGCTGGTCGACGTCGAGGCCCTTCGCGGTGGCGAGCGCCATCGCGAAGATCTGCAGCGGCACGACGGCGAGCACGGGCTCGAACATGGCACCGGCGAGCGGGATGTGGATGACCTCGTCGGCAAAGGGCAGCACGGCGGCGTCACCCTCCTCCGCGATGACGATGACGCGAGCCCCGCGTGCGCGGATCTCCTGGATGTTCGAGACGACCTTCGAGTGCACCAGCGCCGAATGACGCGGCGACGGCACGAGCACGAACACGGGCTGACCGGGCTCGATCAGGGCGATCGGTCCGTGCTTCAGCTCGCCGGCGGCGAAGCCCTCGGCGTGGATGTACGAGATCTCCTTGAGCTTGAGCGCGCCCTCGAGAGCGATCGGGTACCCCACGTGGCGGCCGAGGAACAGCACCGAGCGGGTGTCGGCCATCCAGCCGGCCAGCTGCGAGACGTGCTCCTTCTCGTTCGCGAGAACTTGGGCGATCTTCTCGGGCAGGGCCTGCAGCTCGGCGACGTCGGCGGCGGCTCCGGATGCCAGGGTGCCGCGCACACGGCCCATGTGCAGTCCGAGCAGCAGCAGGGCGGTGATCTGGGCCGAGAACGCCTTGGTCGATGCGACGGCGACCTCCGGGCCGGCGTGCGTGTAGACGACGGCATCCGACTCGCGCGGGATGGTGGCGCCCTGGGTGTTGCAGACCGACAGCGTGCGTGCGCCGCGCTCGCGGGCGTACTTCACGGCCATCAGCGTGTCCATGGTCTCGCCCGACTGGCTGATCGAGATCACCAGGGTGCGGTCGCCGATGACCGGGTCGCGGTAGCGGAACTCGTGCGCAAGCTCGACGTCGACCGGCACGCGCGCCCACTGCTCGATCGCGTACTTGCCGACCAGCGCCGCGTACGAGGCGGTGCCGCAGGCGGTGATGATGACGCGGTCGATGCCGATGAACAGCTCGTCGAGTCCGTCGAGCTCGGGGATCACGACCTCGTCGCCCTGCACGCGGCCGCGGATCGTATTGGCGACGGCCTCGGGCTGCTCTGCGACCTCCTTGGCCATGAACGACGGCCATCCGCCCTTCTCGGCGGCGGCGGCGTCCCACGAGACATCGAACGGCTGCGCCTCGACGGGGTTGCCGTCGAAGTCGGTGACGACGACCTCGTCAGGGGTGATCGTGACCATCTGGTCCTGGCCGATGGCGAGCGCCTTGCGGGTGTGCTCGACGAAGGCGGCGACGTCGGAGCCGAGGAAGTTCTCGCCCTCGCCGAGGCCGATCACCAGCGGCGAGTTGCGACGGGCGCCGACGACGACGCCGGGCTGGTCCTCGTGCATGGCGAGAAGCGTGAAGGCGCCCTCGAGGCGGTTGACCACGGCGCGGAATGCGGATGCCAGGTCGCCCGTTCGGCGGTACTCGCGACCGAGCAGGGCTGCGGCAACCTCGGTGTCGGTCTCGCTGCGGAAGGTGACGCCTTCGCCCGTGAGCTCTTCGCGCAGGGCGCTGAAGTTCTCGATGATGCCGTTGTGGATGACGGCCAGCTTGTCGTCGTCGGCGAGGTGCGGGTGCGCGTTCACGTCGGTCGGGCCACCGTGCGTGGCCCAGCGGGTGTGCCCGATGCCGGTGGTGCCGTCGCCGAGAGCATGCTCGGCGAGCGAGTCGCGCAGCACGGCGAGCTTGCCTGCCTTCTTGCGCATGCCCAGGTCACCCTGCTCGTCGATGACGGCGATGCCCGCCGAGTCATAGCCGCGGTACTCGAGGCGGGCGAGGCCCGCGAGAAGGATGTCCTGGCTGGGCCGCGGGCCCACGTATCCGACGATTCCACACATGGACTCAAGAATAAGCGGCGCATTTTGCGAGGGATCCGAACGAACCGGAGAGCGTCGAGCGCCATGAGAGGGTTGAGCCGTGACCGAGCTCTACGTCGATGACCGCTACCGCGGAGCGCACGGCATCGGACGGTACGCGAGCGAGGTCCTTCCGCGGCTGCGTCCCGAGTGGCGCTCCCTCGGTCTCAGCGGGCACGCCCACTCGGCACTCGACGCGTTCCGCTCGCTGCCAGGGGTCGGCCCCGGTGCTCTGGTCTACTCCCCTGGGTACGGCGCGCTCGTCCGCGCGCCCCGGCAGATCCTGACGGTGCACGACCTCATCCACCTGCGCATGCCGTGGCCCGGGCGCGCGAAATTCGAGGCGTACTATCGCGGCCCTGTGCGCCACGCGATTCGCAAGGCGGGCGTCGTGCTCACGGTGTCGCAGACATCGGCCCGCGCGATTCGCGAGTGGATCGGTGATGACGCCGTCGAGATCGTCGACGCCGGAAACGGGTGCTCCGACGCGTTTCGGGCGGACGGGGCGACGGATGCCTCCGTTGACCCCTATGTCGTGTTCGTCGGCAATGTGCGTCGGCACAAGAACCTCGATGTCGTGCTTCGGGCTCTCGCACTCGCCTCGGACGTGCGGTTGCGAGCGGTCGTTCCCGATCGCGAGATCGCGGAGGCCGCTGCACGGGCCGCCGCGCTCGGCGTCGAGAACCGCGTCGAGTGGCTGCACGGCGTCGACGACGAGCGGCTCGCGGCCATCTACCGTGGCGCCGCGGCCACCGTCATGCCGTCGACGATCGAAGGCTTCGGCCTGCCCGCCCTCGAATCGGTCGCCTGCGGGGTGCCGGTGATCTTCTGGCGCGGATGCGAAGCGGTGGCCGAGGTGACCGGAGACCGCGGGTGGGCGCTCGAGTCGTGGTCGGATGCCGAGGAGTGGGCCAGTGCGATGACAGACGCGGCGATGTCGCGGCGTCGTGTGTCACCGCCGGCGAATGCCCACGACTGGGACCGCACCGCCCGTGTCGCCTCGGACGTGCTGGAGCGCGGGCTCGGCTGATCGCAGTTTGGTGCCGCATCGGCCGTCAGCCAGAGTGGATACCCCGAGACGAATATGCGTACTGATGAGGGGACGAACGTGCTGAGCAGATCAGGGTCAGGCGCTGGAGGCCTGGAGCACGTGCGTCGTGCGGCTGCTCTGCTGATGCTCACCATGATGCTGGTGGTCTCCGTGGCCGTCGCCCCAGCCGTGCACGCTGAGGAGACACCAGCGCGGGACGGGCTGCAGCCCGTGGTCTCGTCTGCAGGCTTCACCCACCCCGGCGTGTTCAACAGTCTCGAGAACCTCACTGCGACCAAGAAGCACATCGTCGCGGGTGACTCACCCTGGGCTGAGAGCTTCGAGCAGCTCACCTCGTCGCCGTACGCGAAGCGCGGTGCACCGGACTTCACGAGCTTCGGCTCCGCGTCCGCCCCGACGGCCAAGACGTGCGGTGCCGACGATCGCGGTGGGTGCATCAGCGTCTGCGGCTCCTTCAACAAGAACCCCGATGTCGGCTGCGCGGACCAGCAGGCAGACGGTCGAGCTGTGTACGCCCAGGCGCTCGCGTACTTCTACACCGGCGATGAGCGCTATGCGCAGCGCGCGGTCGCCATCCTCAACGCGTACTCGGCGCGCTTCGCGGGCAGCCGAGGCTCGAACGGGCCGTTGATGACGGCCTGGACCGCCGGGCAGATGGTCCGCGGGGCGGAGCTCATCCGCTACAGCTACACGCCGAGTTCGAAGAAGCACGAGTTCGACGTCACGGCGTTCGGCACCATGCTGCGCAAGGTGTTCGTCCCGACGCTGACGACATTCGACTATGGCCGCTTCAACGGCAACTGGAAGCTGTCCGCCGCAGAAGGCCTGATCGGCATCGCTGTCTTCCTCGATGATCGCCGCCTCTACGATCGCGCTCTGGCGATGTGGCGTGAACGGGTGGAGTCCTACGTCTATCTGTCCACGGACGGCGAGCTTCCCGTGGCGCCGGCCAGCGCCGCCGGCCTCTACCGGACGCCGACAGCTCTTCGATGCCAGTGGCTCGACGGCAAGGCGAAAGGCTGCCAGACCGATCCGCCCACCGATCCGGGCATCCGCTTCCAGAACGGACAGGTTCAGGAATCGTGCCGCGATTTCGGACACGCGTCCATGGGACTCGGCGCCATCGTCAACACTGCCGAGACGGCATGGATCCAGGGCGACGATCTCTACGCAGAGCAGCAGGCGCGCATCATCAGCGGCGTTCTCTATGCGGTTCAGGTCTCGCTGAATCATGAGACGCGCGGGTGGCCGGCATCCTTCTGCGGCGGCACAGACGATCTCGACCCGTCGCTCTCGCTGGTCGAGCTGCCGGCCCACGCGGTGTACAACGCGTATGCCATCCGCAAGGGAGCAGAGATGCCTGCCATCTCGATTCCGGGCTACCCGGCACCGGAGCGCGGAAGTGATCCGCTGGCGGACTTCATCGCCGCGCAGGGCTCGGTTCGAGGCTACGCCGGCAATGTGACGGCGTGGGACGCGGTGACTCACAGCCTGGCCAGTGCAGGCGGACCCTCCGGAACAGCGACGCCTGCTCCCGATCAGAAGAATGCTGACGATGCGACGCCGAGCGCCGAGGACGCCCCCGCGATGCCGCTGGATGTCGTGACCTCTGCCTTCGCGCTGGTGGGGGTGATCGCGACGATCGTCGTGCTGGTGTGGATCGCGTGGAGACTCGTGCGGCGCAGGCGCGGCCGCGCCGATTCAGCGTCGCGGTAGCTGCCGATTCAGCGTCGCGGTAGCTTCAGCACGAAGTCGACGAGGAGATCCGTCTTCGTCGACCAGGACTGCTGCCGGGCTCGCCCGACACCTGCCACGTTGGGAGAAGCGTGCGACAGCGCGTCGTCCAGCGCAGCGATGGCAGTGCCTTCGTCGGAGTAGGTGAAGAGGCCCGCGCTCACATCGTCGCTGAGCACCGGCGTCTCACGAGCGACCACAGAGAGCCCGGCGGCGAGGTACTCGTACAGCTTCATCGGGCTTCGTCCCGCGTTGAGCGGATCGTCTGACAGCGGCAGCATCCCCACTCGCGCGCTGTGCAGAAGCGTGGGCAGCGTCGAGTAGGCCACGCCGCCCGGGAGCTCGATGTTCTCCGGCAGCGGGACGGGCGGTTCCGGCGAGGGGCCCACGACGACGAAGCGCACACGCGGGCGGGCCTGCGCCCACGCGCAGACCTGCTGCCAGTCGAAGCGACGGTCGAGGGCCCCGACGTAGATGCACACGTCCGATCGCTCTGATTCCGCCGAGGCGACGAAGTGTTCGGTATCGACGCCGTTGCCCACCACGAGGTGCGGCTGACGGAGAGGGCCGAGACCACGCAGCACCTCGCCCGAGGTCGCGGTCACGCCGTCGGCCGCAGCGATGATGTCCTTCTGCATGCGGGCTTTCACCCCAGCCGGATAGAGATCGGTGGGCCGGTATACGAGCCGGTCGGAGAGCCCGCGGACGGAGTCGTCCCAGAGAAGGGGCTGATCGATCAGCACGGCATCGAAGCGAGTGTCTATGCCGTGCTGACGCAGTGCGCGACCTGCGGTGAGCGTGCCGAAGGGCGTCGGCATCGTCGTGCGCGGGACGAGGTGCGTGACGCCGTCGCGATCGCGGTGCGGTCCGCGCGGAACGCGCGACTCTTCGCTGTGGCTGACCCGGCCCAGCCGACGGTGCACGTGGGAGATGGGAGTCGAGAGGTGCACGACCTCTGCGCCGCGCCGAGCGAGCTCGCGGGCGTAGTGGTGGCTGCCGACGCGGAAGGCGCGGAAGGCGTGGCTGTGAGAGAGGAACAGCACCCGTCGCAGACCCCCGGTCATGCGCGCTTCATCCGGATCGTCTCGCGCACCTGCTGCTCGAGCTCGTCGAGGCGTCGGCGCGCGGCGTCGACGCGTTCCCCGATATGGCCGCTGCGGCCCAGCTGGGTTGTCAGGAACTCCTGCATGTCGCTCGACCGCGCATTCGCCGCGTCGAGGGTGATGTCGCGGATGCCGACCGCGGCGAACGCGTCGGTGATCTTTCTTGTGGGCGCCGGCACGAGCTCGGCCGGCGCCGCGCCGTCGATGGCGGCGAGCACGAGCACGTGCATCCGGTCACTGATCACGAGCCGCGCACGGGAGTATCGCGCTCGCAGGTTCTCTTCGTGTGCGACGGAGTCCGTATCGCCCCACGCCTCGAAATCGCCACCGAGCGCATCGGCGAGCTCGCGGGCCCGCGGCTCGTCTTCCCGCACCTGCACGACCGTGCGCACTCGCAGCCCTGCGGCCTCGGCGGTGAGCCGCACCGCCTCGATCCACTCGTCGCCGGGCATGGGGCGGGATCCGCGAAGGCTCACGATGAGCTCATCTCGCGCTTCCGCTGCGGGATGCCCCTTCGCCGCGGCGAATCCGATGTCGGGTGCCACAACGCCCCCGCCGACGAGCGCGGCACTGGCCGCATCGCGCCAGAGCGCGACCTGCGACAGCCGAGCCGCGCGCGCATGCAGCCATGTCGACGGGTTCGACGGCGATCTGATCCCGCGAGGCGGACGAACCACGACGCCGCCCTTCAGCCGCACGATGACCGTCTCTGCGAGGAAGACGAACTCGCGCAGCCCGTTGCCCTTGTGCAGCGGCACCTCCCCCGCCTCGAAGACGAGCACGGGGCGGGCCGGCGCCGTCGCCAGCATCCACAGCCAGCGAGCAACGCTGCGCTTGGAACGCAGCACGGTCGCATCGTCAGGTACGCCGAGCTGCCGCAACCACACGTCAGGCGAATCGCCCGTGTAGACGACCAGTTCGTCTGACGTGCCGAGCGCCCAGGCAAGAGTTGCGCGCCGGATGAGGGCGTCGCCGATGTTTCCCGCGGGTCCGGTGAGCGAGACGAAAGTGCGGGTCGCTCTGGTGCGGACGTACCTATCGCCAGCAGCGGAACGCATGGATTCAGAGCACCTGGAGAATCGCGTCGAGGGACGCCCGATAGCTGTCTTGCGTGTAGTGGAAAGGTGCCGCACCCCACTGATGTTCGCGAGCACCGCGGATACGCTGAACGTCCGGGCGAGCGATCCGCACACCATGGCGCTCGGCGATCGCGGAGTATTCGGCGAGTACGGCGTTGAAGGCCTCCGGATCGTTCGCTGTGGTTCTGGTGCTGGCACCCTCTTCATCGTGAAGCGCCCACGGCATCGCGTTCAGGACGAGGCGGTCTCGGACCCTCGAGTTCTCAAGGGAGGCAAGGAACTCGACCAACGCCTGTTCCCACAGCGTGCGGTGCTCGTTCGTCCCTATGCGTATCGGAGTGTCCAGCGCGGGCCGCCCTTTGTAGATCCCGGTCGTGTAGTCGACGACTCTGCTGACGTATCCGCCGGAAGGCACTCGATAGACACCGAGTCGCTCATCGGTGAGGTCCCAGAGGATGAGGTCGATGTCGTCCGGGTTCGAGGTCAGTTTGGCAACCACGTTGCCTCTGATGTCTCCCTCCGCCATCCGGCGCTGGAACGGCGATGAGATCGTCGACGTATCGAAATCGTTCGGGCGAGAAGGGGCGACTGCTGAGATCAGCGACTGACGCGCGACATAGCCAGCCAGCTCTAGGCCGTAGTCAGGCCAGAGCTCGACCCCGTCCCTCGTGACGCAGGACCCGTAGATGAAGACACGCTGCATCATCCGAAGGTACCGGATCCCTACCTTGTGATCCTCCCGCGAGCAACGCGCGTAACCGCTGCTGATATTCTGGTGCAGGCCATCTCCACGGCCACCAGGAGCGCGTCAATAGAGCGCGAACAGGGTCGAAACACAGGGGGCGGCATTGCCGGTTGAGTCAGTCGTGCGTCGCATGTCCGCCGCGTGGAAGGCGCTGGGTCGTGTCCGCCAAGCCGCGCTCGCATTGCTTGTCGCGCTCGCTGCGACCCAAGCGATCATCATGCTCACCTTCGGTCCGCTAGAGCTGCTGCCGCTTGTTGCCATGTGCACCCTCATCGGTGTGTTCCTCATCAAGCTGTCGTCTGCAGAACGAGGGAGCAGCGCGCGGTTGATCAGCGTGCGCCGAGAGGTTACCCGTACGCAGCGCGCGATCGCCGACGAACTCAAAGCGCACAAGCGAACGGTGTCCCTCACCCGCGAACAACTTGGTCTGATTCGCGAGCAGGCCGGGCGCACGAATGCCCAGTTCGAGTGGCTGGCCGAACGCGCCGTCGCCGCCGACTCGGCCGAAGAGCTGCTGCAGCGAAGCGTGAACGATGTGCTCGCACAGATCGTCAGGCAGTCTGACGTCCTTGAAGCGCTGCGAGCGTCTGGCGACGAAACGCTGAGCGCGGCGACAGACCGTCAGATCGCCGCCCTCGCCGAACTGAGGGGGATCCTGTCACAGCAGCACACCGCGCTCCAGCGCACGCTCGAGAGCACGACGAGCATCACCGAATCCGTGGATGCGGTCGGCAAGAAGATCGCCGTCGCCTTCGACGGTGGCAACTCCCATTCTCTGGAGCGCAGAATCGTGGCCGAGGTCTCCGCTGTCGCGTCTCTCTACGATCAGGGCATATCTCGGCGGCTGCCGACCTTCGCCAGCTGGGCGATGTCGCCCCTGTCAGTCCAGTACATCCGCACGGTCGCCGAAAGGCTCGATTCTCGCCACGACATCGTCGAGCTCGGCTCTGGAGTGTCTACAGCGTGGATCGCCTCCGCACTCGCGCAGATGAGCGAGCCCCCGGCCCTGATCGCGATCGACCACGATCCGATGTATGCGGAGACCACGCGCACCTACCTCTCCGAAATTGATGCGGATCACGTCGCGCAGGTAGTCCTCGCTCCACTCACCGGCATCGATGTCGATGGCACCGAACATCGCTGGTACAGCACGCAGTGGGTTAAGTCGGTCGAGAACATCGGCCTCCTCATCGTCGATGGTCCGCCTGCTGGACAGAGTCCCGGCGCCCGATACCCGGCGCTCCCGCTCCTGATGGATCGGCTGGCTGACCGCGCAACGATCTTCGTGGACGATGCCGATCGACCCGGCGAGTCTGAGGTCATCAAGACCTGGCTGAACCTCCCAGGGGTCTCTCGGGGCGGCTTCGTCGGCAGATCTCTCGTGCTGAATTTCGCCCGGAATGGAGACCTCACGTGACGAAGTTGGGCGCACTGGCCAACATGCAGGGAGCCGACGCCGAGTATGCGCGCCGCCTGCTGATCGGTGGCCATGGGAACCTCGAAACATTCACGCTTCAGAATCGCACTCGTGCGACGCGTGACGCTTACGCGCTGGCGATATCCCGTGGCACCTTGCACTACGGAGCACTGCTCGCGCGCGTGTTCTACGAGGCCGCGAACGAACCTCTTGCGCAGTCGATGCCGATGTCGCAGTTCGACCCCAAGTCGTTCTTTTCGTTGACTCGCATAATGGCGAATCAGGCGACTGGTGCGAGCGAGACCTACGAAGCAGTACAGATGTACAAGGCCGGAATGCGAGCGTTCGGTCTGAAGACACTCTCGCGCACCGACCGCCTGATTTTCCTGGAGGCCATCGCGTCGCTTGGTCACGCCAAGGATGTGCAGAAATACGCACAGCTCCTGAAAGTGAAGTCGCTGGACCGCAATCAACTCAATCTTCTCGCCGCCAACAGTCTCGCTGCGAACCGACTGGCAGAGCACTCTCGCAAACCCTCCGACGCGTGGCTCGACCTCGTCAACGCCGGCTATCGCCAGACCGGCATCGAGACCCTCTCGTTCGCCCCTGGCGATGATCCGCTGTTCGATCGCATCCTCTGCGGCGCCGCCGAGCATATTCTGGACGGCCCTAAGGTCACAGTGATCGTTCCCACGTTCAACAGCGGTCCTCGCATCGCGACGGCTCTTCGGTCTCTGGTCAATCAGACATGGCGAAACCTCGAGATCCTCGTGATGGACGACGCCTCGCCCGCAGAGAACGACCGTTTCCTCCTCGAGTGGCAGGAGCGGGATTCGCGTATCCGGGTTCATCGGATGCCGGAGAACGGCGGCACGTACAGAGCGCGCAACTTCGCAGTCACCCAGTTGGCGACGGGGCAGTTCATCACCGTGCACGATGATGACGACTGGTCACACCCTCGGAAGATCGAAACGCAGGTTTCGGAACTTCTCGCTGACCCGTCTCTCGTCGCCAACATGTCACTCTTGTCGCGGGCGACCCCCGAGCTCATCTTCACGCGCATCAACAACAACCCGGTGTTCACCCAGCCGAACTATTCGTCGCTGATGTTCCGGCGCGATCCGGTGGTCGACGAAATTGGTCATTGGGACCTCGTCAACCGAAGTGCAGATGCGGAGTTCCACGATCGTCTCAGAACGGCCTACCCGACGGGCACATCCGTCGCGGGAACGGATGTGCTCTCCTTCCTGCGGGTGAGATCCGGATCACTGACATCAGGGGAGATCGCCCGGGGATACATCGACCGGCGAAGAGTCTGGTATCAGCAGTCGTCGCGCGACTGGCACCAGCGCGCTGCCGGTGATCGGCGGGCACTGTTCATGCCTGCTTTCCCAGACACCGCAAGGCCATTCTCTGCTCCCACGAACATGATCGGCTCCAAGCACGACAAGGGTGCGCTCGAGGTCGATATTCTCTACGTCACCGACTTCAGGTTCCCCGGCGGCAACTCCTCCCTTGCTGCCACCGAGATCGAGCTTCTCGTCGCGAAGGGCCACCGTGTAGCACTCATGCAGATGGCCTCCCCGGTGAACTCCGCGCGCGCGGTCATCCAGCCTCGATTCCTAGCCATCTCCAATGATCCGCTGGTTTCGATCGTGTCGCCCGTTGATGAGGTGCGAGCGCGTCTGACGATCGTTCGGCACCCTTCCGTGCTGCAGTACCCGGAGGCAGCCCGCTCTGGAGTCGAAACCGACGAGCTGGTGGTGATCGTCAATCACGCACCTTTCGGTCGGGATGGTCTGGGATCGATCTACGACCTCCCTCGGACGGTCGAAACTGCTGAGGTCATCTTCGGCCGGCCCGCCAAGTACGTCGCGGAATCGGCCGTGATCAAAGCAAGCCTGAGAGGACTCATCTCCCCCGGCTCGGTGCTTGCGACCACCTGGCCTGGGATCATCACGGCTCCGCCGACGGCGGGCGAGGCCCCCGCTCCGACTCGCACAATCGGGCGCCACAGCCGCGATCATGCTCTCAAGTGGCCGGAAACGGCGTCTCGCTTGCTCGGAAGTTACCCGGACTCCGCGGAATACGACGTTCGAATACTGGGCGGAGCAGAAACCGCTGAAAACGTTCTGGGCGAGTTGCCCCAGAATTGGACGGTCCATGACTTCGGCTCCATCGCGCCTATGGAGTTCCTGCGCCAACTTCCCTTCTGGGTCTACCAGCATCATTCGTCCTTGACAGAGTCATTCGGAATGGCCGCTGTAGAGGCGATGGCCGCGGGCTGCGTCGTGATCATGCCGCCTTACACGCGACCGACCTTTGAGGACGGTGCCGTCTACTGCGAGGCCCAGGATGTGACTGCCACGATCGACAAGTTCATCGAAGAGCCGGAACTGTACTTCGCTCAAAGGGCGCGAGCCGTGGACTTCGTAGCCAAGCAGTTCAGCCCGGCCGCTTTCTACGCGAGAATCGACGCGCTGCTCGGCTGAATCCCCGATACAGATCCCGCCACCTCTCAAGACCATGGCGCAGCGGTCCACGAGCTGACCCCGCGATTGCGAATGCTCGACGTCCACATGGCTACCCCGTCACACAGGGTGCACTCGGCACGTTCGGCGCATGCCGATACTCCGCCACCGAGTCTTAATTCGCTAGATCGACCAGCGTCTGCGCTTCGCACTTCAGCCTGCTCAGCGTCGCCTCGTCAGCATCGGTCCACTTCGCCTTCTCCGCCGCGGCGAGAAAGCGCTTCAGGTCCTTCACGGTGGCCACGCGCAGGTCGAGAGCTCGCTCGGGGTGCCCGATCTGCTCGTAGAACCTGCGGGTCTTCTCACGCACGTAGAGCGAGAACGTCGGGATCCGCTGCGAGTACGACGTGATCGCAAGGTGCAGGTGCGAGGTGAACAGGGCCCGCATGCCGGCGAGACGCGGCAGGAAGTCCTCCAGCGCCGTGTAACTCAGCAGTTCGGCACCGGGCGCCGCCGGGGCGATCTCTGATCGTGCCCGGCCGTTGCGGATGAGGATGACGTCCTTCCGCCACTTGCGGGCATATGCCCCCAGCGTCTGCACGATAGCTGGCAGCTCCGGGTTGCCCTGCACATCTTCGAACGCGCTCACGTCGAACTGCAGGCCGAGCTTGCCGCTGCGAGTGGGCACGAAATCGAGGTACTCCGGCGTCAGCAGGGCCACATCCGCACCCAGCACGATCTTCTCGGCCGGCACGCCCAGACCGTGCAGGTGGTCGTAGGACTCCTGGTCGCGCACGCCGACCGCGTCGGCGCGCGAAGAGACTCCCAGCGCCAGCTTGCGGGAACGATCGCGCAGCCATGGCCCTGCCCCGACGCTCGTGACGACGACCGGCGTCGAGCCGGCGAGCGCTCCCGACTGCTGCGCATCGGCGACGAACTGCAGGTGCGAGGCCCCCGGCTTGGCGCCGGACGTGTCGCTCATGATGCCGCCCCCGCCGACGACCACGAGGTCGGCGGACTCGAACAGGCCGTCGTAGCCCTCGGCATGCGCGGTGCCGAGCCAGGCGCTGTTGGCCTCGCTCAGGCGAGGGATGCTGACGTCATAGCCGTGCTGCTGCAGGTGCTTCGCGAGGATGCCGCCGACGAGGTCGTCACCGAAGTTGTGCGCCTTGTACGGTCCGACGATCAGCGCGCGCCGTCTTTCAGTCATCCGAATCGCTCCTCGCGTCCGCACAGTGCGGGCCCATCATGCGTCCCTGCTGCTCTCGAGGAGCGAGGCGAAGATCCGCTGCGCGTCGTCGCTCAGGTCGAGTGACCGGAGCTCGTCGAGCGCGGCCGGGTCGAGCAGTGCGAACTGCTTTCGTGCTCCGTCGTACACATAGTCGACGATGTTGTTCACGGGATCGGTCACCTGCGCGGGCAGCCGATGGTTCTTCATCTCGCGTGTCATCTCCAGGTACGACAAGTAGTAGCCCCTCGCCGATCGCTCGGCGTTCAGCGTCGTGATGGTCGAACCAGGACGCATTCGACGTGCGTACGCATCGATGCTCTCGTGAGCCGCGCGCGACGCGTGCAGCATCAGGCGGAACGTGTACGGGTTGTCCTGGTGCACGATCCCCGGGATGAACCGCACCCCCTGCGTGCGCACGAAGCTCGTACGCGCCATGTAGAGCCCCACGTGCGGTCGATAGTCCTTGCTGCGGCGCATGTCGGCCATCAGCTGCACTCCGCTGCGCACCTCTCGATAGGTGTGCGCGCGCTGATAGTAGGTCGAGTAGCGCTTCCAGACCTTGTCGTCGATGTCACCGTCGCGGAAGGCGATGCAGTCGAACAGCAGCAGATCGAGATCGCTCTCGTCCGCGCTCCGCACCAGCCGCTTGGCCACGTCGCCCGGCCAGTAGTCATCGCTGTCGAGATAGATGAGGTAGCGCCCGGCGGCAGCATCCAGGCCTCTGTTGCGACCGACCGACTGCCCGCTGTTCGCCTGCTCTATCACCGTCACTCGCGGATCGGCATCAGCGAGCCTGCTCAGAATCCGGCCGGAACCGTCGGTCGAGCCGTCGTCGATGCAGATCACTTCGACGTCGATGCCCGTCTGCGCAAGAACACTGGTCACGCAGTCCTCGAGCCAGGCCTCGGCGTTGTAGACCGGGATGACGAACGACACGTCGGGTACGGTCGCCCGGCCGGGCGTCGGGATGCTCGGATTCGCCCGCAAGGGAGGCGGTGGGGCCGACACCGCAGCGCGAACGACGGTCGCGGTGCCGGCGAACAGCGAGCTCTTCTTCGCCGGGCGCACCAGGTCGCGCACTCGGCGCGGCAGCTTCGTGATCGCGCGCCCGATGCGGAACGACGGTCCCTCGGTGATCTGTCTCAGCTGCGCTCGCGCCAGATCACGGTCGCGCCGCAGTGCATCCGCATCGGTGCCGGCGAGCTCCGCCGCAGCCGTCTTCACGTTGCGCTCGCCGATTCGCACCGACCAGTCGAGAAGCAGGCTCGCCTCGGCGAGACTCGGGGCCGGTGAGTACTCGGCGGGCAGCGCGCCGGCGACCAGCTGCTCGAGCAGCAGGCCGAGATCGACATCCGCGATCCGCTGCGCGTGTTCACGGGCGTGCTGCGAAAGCTGCGCGTACCGCTCGGGATCGCGTGCAAGCCCTGCGATGAGGTCGGCGAGCGCTGCCGGGTCGTCTGGCTGCGACGTCAGCACCGCCGGGTTGCCTCGAACGGTCGCGAGCCAGGGCAGGTCGTACATGGCGACCGGCATCCCCATCGCCTGCGCCTCGACGAGGGTCAGCTGGTAGCCCTCGATCGCGCTCGTCGACACGAGAAGATGCGCGTCGGCCACTGCCCTCTGCAACTCAGATGCGTTCAGTTCGCCGAGCAGCTCCACCGCATCGCCCACGCCCCGCTGCTGCGCATACCGGCGAACGTCCATCGCCGAAAGGTCCTTGGAACCAGGTCCGACGATCGTCAGCCGGAAGTCGATTTCTCTGGCGCGAAGTTCGGCCGCGATGTCGACGAGATGCTGAACCTGCTTGGTGGTGGCGTTCAGCCGGCCCCACCATGCCAGTTCGAGACGCCCGGCGAGCCGGCGCGGCTGCAGGTCGCCCGCGAGTGCGCTGATGGCGAGCGGCGACGGAGGGTTGGGCAGATGGACGGCCTGGTTCTGACCTCGCAGCTTCCAGAACACCACGTCCGTCGGCGAGAGGGTCACCACGGACAGGAGCGTCTGCAGATGCTCGTCGAGGAATGAGATGCGGTTGCTCTGGTCGAAGAGCGGCCGAAGGGCGAAGTTGTGCAACCAGCCGATGGTCGGAATGCCGATCGCGATCGCAGCGAGCGTCCGCCACGGCCAGTGCTCGTTGTAGAGGATGTGATGATCGATCACGATGTCGATCGATCGCTCCCGGCACAGCGCGACCCACTCATCCACCCGCCTGAGGGTGTTCGCGTTCGTCAGCTCCACCACCTCGACGCCGTCCGGCACCTCGAGCTGGCTGTCGGCAGTCTCGAGCACCGCGATCGTGACCTCATGACCTGCGGCTGTCAGCCGGGCCGCCTGGTCGACGAGCACGTTCTGAAGCCCACCGGTGTCCAACCGGCGCGTCGTCAGAAGCACGCGCTGCGGAGACTGCGGCGCCGGTGGCGCTTCGGCGTGCGCCGAGATCGCGGTGAGAGCGTCAGGGCAGAATGCCGCGGCTGCGCGCACCAGATCGAGCAGGCCTACTTTCGTCGACATCATCGACATGCACGCCCGCTGCAGTGAACCGGAGGTATCGCGAATCGCATAGCGGAGCACGTTCGCGATGATGTGCAGCCGCGCGGATTCGTAGGCGGCCAGAAGCGAGTCGCCCGACTCGGATTCCCTCGCCATCAGCTGAACCCGGTCGGCGATCGCGACGATGGGTGCGATGCCGCTCAGCAGGAACGCGAATCTATCCGTGCCGTCGACGCGATGCCCGCTAGTGCCCCGACGGAAGTGGTAGCGATAGAGCCGATCCGGGATCGATGTGTACTTCTTCGCCTGCGCGAGTGCGAGAAACGAGATCGGGAGGTCGTTCGCACGGTAGAAGCGCAGATCTTCCCCGAATCCGTCGTAGGCCGCGCGCAGCAGGTCCGTCGAGAAGAGGTACCGCCAGAGGTGGCCGTTCGCCACCTCGCCGACCGGGAACAGGTTCGGGACGATGTGCGGGGTGCGCAGTTCTGAGAACGTCGGCTGAAGCGCCTTCTCGAGACGGGTCGGCACACCGTCGGGAGCGACGATCTCGACTCCGAAGCCGACGACATCGGAGTCGGTCGACATCGCCGCGGCGAGAGCAAGCTGCGCGGTGCGAGCGTCGAGTTCGTCGTCGCCGTCGAGAAAGAGCACGTACGGGGCGGACGCCGCCGCTATTCCCGCCCGACGGGCCTGGAAAGCCGACCTGTTCTCGGCCTGGCGGATCAGCGTGATCCGCGAATCCCGCTGCTGGAATTGCTCCACGATGCCGACGGTGCCGTCGGTCGACGCGTCGTCGACGCAGATGATCTCGATCTCACGGAGCGTCTGGTCCAGACAGCTCTGCAGAGCCGCCGACACATGCTTCTCATCGTCGAAAAGCGGCATGACGATGGAGATCCGCGCGTCGTCGGCCACATGCCCTCCAGGCTTACGTTCGCGGAGCGGGCGCTCTCGCGGATCCCGTATTCGGGAGACACGGGTTAGATTAGATCCTATCTACGCGGATTTCCCGCGTGGATCCGGGTCACGCTCGCGCGCCCGACCTCCCCCAGCACGTTGCCGCCCGCTCCGTCCCCCGTGCCAGGCCACCCCAGCCCGCACGCGGAGCCCGCGGCGGAATCCGATCACGAAAGAGGCACGGCAACATGGCTGACGTGTCGTCCCCCGGACTCGATGGGCTGCACCCGGTCGGCCAGCGTCCTCCTCTGGGCGCCTACCTGGTCGAGGCATGGCGACGACGCCAGTTCGCCTCCACCTTCGCCGCCCACCGCCTGATCGGCAGCCTGCTCGAGAACCGGCTCGGCATCCTGTGGCTGGTCATGCGGCCGCTTTCGATGGCGCTCATCTACGGCACGATGTTCAGCTTCATCCTGTCGAGCTCGGCCAGACCCGATGGGTACGCGCAGTTCATCATCATCGGAATCTGCCTCTTCGAGTTCTTCACGCAGTCGCTGCTGGGCGGGGCGAAATCGATCACGAACAACGGCAAACTCGTGCAGAGCCTCGGCTTCCCGCGGATCCTGCTGCCGACCTCGATCGTGATCGAGGAGACCCTGCGCATGATCCCCGTCGTCGGGCTGATCTTCGTCATTCTTCTCGCGTTCGGCGAGCCTCTCGCCTGGTCGTGGCTGCTGATCTTCCCCCTGCTCGCGGTGATGGCGGTCTTCAACTTCGGCTGCGCGCTCATCGCTGCGCGCCTCTCAGTGCATGCACGCGATGTGCAGCTGATCATCCCGATCATGAATCGCGTGCTGCTGTACGCCACGGGCATCTTCTTCGACGTCGACGGCGCGCTCGCCGATCATCCCGTGATCCTCGGATTCGTTCAGATGATCCCGACGTACGGGTTCATCGGGATCGCACGCGACGTCTTGCTGCAGTCATACACGGCTCCGCCGATCGCATGGATCCTCGCGCCCGTGTGGGCCGTTGTCACACTGCTGTTCGGCGTGGTCTTCTTCTGGCGTGCTGAAGCGAGGTACGGCCTTGGCGAGTGAATCCGCTCAGAACGGCCGGCTGGAGCTGCTGGAGCCCGCGATGCCCCGGCCGATGATCGTCGCCGACAACGCGCACGTCAACTACCGCGTCTACGCCTCGGGCAAGCGGATGGGCCCCCGAGAGCGCCTGTTCAGCGCCGCCGCCCTCCGCGGTGGGCGTGGCCTGAAGACAGTGCCGGCTCTGCGCGGGGTGACCTTCACGGCATCCGAGGGCGAGACGATCGGCGTCGTCGGCCATAACGGCTCAGGCAAGTCGACCCTCTTCCGCGCGATGAGCGGTCTCGTCCCCACCTCCGAAGGCACCATCTGGGCACGCGACAGGCCTGTGCTTCTCGGCGTCAACGCGGCCCTGGTTCCTTCCCTCTCGGGCGAGAACAACATCAAGCTCGGCCTTCTCGCGATGGGCTTCAGCGCCGAAGAGGCTGCGGCCCAGGTCGACCCGATCGCCGACTTCGCCGAGCTGAACGAGTTCATCCACCACCCGATGCGCACCTACTCGGCCGGGATGGGCGCCCGGCTGCGCTTCGCCATCGCCTCGGCGAAGGCGCACTCGATCCTGCTCGTCGATGAGGCCCTTGCCGTCGGCGATCGCCGCTTCCGGCTCAAGAGCGAGAAGCGCATCGCCGAGCTGCGCAAGAGCGCCGGGCTCGTCATGATCGTGAGCCACTCGGTCGGTTCGCTCCGAGACACCTGCGATCGTGTGCTGTGGGTGCACAAGGGCGAGCTCCGAGCCGACGGCCCGGCCGAGGACGTGATCGCCGACTACGTGAAGTGGACCAAGGATCCGAAGAGCGTCGCCGTCGGCGCGGCTTCGAAGCCCGTCACGAAACCGGCGACCAAGACGGAGAAGCCGGCATCCGCTGGCCTCGGACCGGCGACCGCAAGCGCACCCGGCGGACCCGCTGCCGGCAAGGCCGCCGAAGCAGATGCGGGCCTGTCGATCTTCGACGAGCTGCTGCGAGGACTCGAGCCCGCGAGTCCTCGTGAGGCCGCGGAGGAGACGAAGCGCTCCCTCGCGCGTGCCGAGAGCGACGCCCGTGCAGCGACCCGCCGCGAGCGCTATCAGCGCGAGGCGGACAGACGCGTCCGCAGACGTGTCATCGCAGCGATCATCACCGGGGGCGCGATCCTCGCCGCCATCGGCATCGGCGCGGCCTTCGCCCTCGCAACGAGCGGCGCAGCAGCCGCTCCTGCCGGTTCGTCCTCTCCGCGCCCCGCCGCGAGCACTGGTCAGCCCGCGGCTGCCCAGCCGGCCGTCGTCACGTTCAGCGCGGCCAAGGCTCCGGTCGTGTGCGCGAGCGAGGACGCATCCGCGCTGGCCACCTTCAGCTGGGAGGTCACCGACGCGACCAACGTTCAGGTCGCCCTGACCTCGACGGTGATCGACTCTTCCGCTCCACCGGCGACCATGCCGCCGAAGGCGACGAACGCCACGCTCCCCTTCCCCTGTGCGAGCGACTCCGAGAGCTACACGCTCACTGCGCTCGGCGAAGACGGCACGCGTGTCTCGAAGGCTGTGACGGTGACGCGTCAGATCGATCCGACCGCGCCGCCCGAGGACCCGCGTCAGCCCACTTTCCCCCTGCCCGTCTCACCGCAGCAGCCACCGGCCAGCAGCCCGTCGCAGCCTCCGACGTCGCCTGCGCCCGCGCCGACCGTGCCCTCACTGCCGACGATTCCCGTGCCCACCGCGGAGCCCACCGTTCCGGCGCCCGAGCCCACCGAAGAGCCGCCTCCCCCCTCGGAGGAGCCCCCTCCCATCACGGAAGAACCGCCTCCCGTCGGCTCCGAGGAACCGCCGGCGACATAGCCCTTCCCGCCGGACGGCCGGGTCCGCTAGCGGGCGCCGAGCCACTTCTTCGCGCGATGCGCGACAGGCCGGAGCCCGGGGGCGAGCTTCAGCGCCGCCCGACCGGCCGGTGCTGCCGACCTCCACAGTCGCGTCGCGAGCCCCGCATCCGGCGTCGATGCACGCTGTCCGCCCCGTCCGCGCTCCGCGAAGAAGACGAGCAGCCCCAGCAGCCGCCGGGCATCGTCCTGGTTCGGCTCGGGCGTGAACTCATCCGGCAGAGTGCCGGCGACGACGTCTTCGTACAGCCGCGCGAAGTCGTATGACACCGCTCGATCAGCAGCCTCCTGCGACGCTCGCGACAGTCGGACGTAGCGCTCGGGAGCGCCGCTGAGTTCGACGATCCGCCGCGCCAACCCGCGTGCGTCCCCTTGCGGCACCGAGACGATGCCCTCGTTCCCCTGCACGAGCGTCAGCCACGGCAGCTCGTACATCGCCACAGGCAGCCCTCGGGCCTGTGCCTCGGCGATGGTCAGCTGGTAGCCCTCGATGATGCTCGTCGAGACGAACATGTGCGCGGAGTCGATGGCGTCTCGCAGCGCCGCACCTCGCAGCGGACCCACCGCGACGACCTGCGCACCGAGGCCCCGCCGACGCGACCGCGCGTTGAACCTGGCCGCCGTGACGTCGTCCCAGTCGGGTCCGACGATGGTGAGACGGAAGTCTGCGCCCAGAGAGCGCAGCTGGGCGCCGATCTCGATCAGCTCGTACACCTGCTTGGTGCGCTGCTCGAGTCGGCCCCACCACAGCAGCTCGATGCGTCCCGAGGGCGCCTGCTTCTGCACCGGGTTCACGGACGACTCGAGCAGCAGCGGGGAGGGCGGGTTCGGCAGCCACGCGACGTTCCGCACTCCTCGCAGCCGGAAGTACGCGACATCCAGGGGCGACAGCACCACGAGCCGGTCGAGAGTGGCGGCGCAGCGTTCGATGAGTGACAGCCGGCCGTTGCCCTCGTAGAGCGGGCGGCCCACGAAGTTGTGCATCCATCCGACGGTCGCGGCACCTTCGGCCCGAGCCATCAGGGCGAACTCAGGCCACGAATCGGTGTAGAGCACCTGATGGTCGATCACGACGTCGACGCGACGATCGCGGATGATCCGACCCCAGTTCTCGAGGCGGTCGACGAGGGTGCGACCGGTCAACTCGACGAACTCGACACCAGGGGGGACGGCTGCCGGCTCACTCCCCGCACTTCGGGCGACCACTGTCACACGGTGCCCGCCCGCGCGAAGGTACTGCGCCTGAGAGGAGATCACCGCCGTGACCCCGCCTGTGCGCAGCGTCGAGGTCACGAGCAGCACGTTGCGCGCGGCGATCCGCTCGGCGGGTTGCGGCGGCGTGTGGAACTTCAGTGTGCTCAGCGTGCGGGGGTAGAACCGCGCAGCCGCATGCACGATGTCGTGCGCCGTAGCGACGGTGTGCAGATGGGCGAGCGCGGCGCCGAGCATGGCCCCGTCGCTGCGGTCGATGAGCTGAGAGCACACGTAGCCGACGATCGACAGGCGCGCCGATTCGTACGTCTCGCGTAGAAGCCCGGGGTCGGGATGCCTCGACGCGAGCTCGTCGACAGCGGGGGCGATGGCGGTGATCGGGTCGATCGCCGAGGTGTAGAAGCGCGCACGTTCCACGCTGTCGACGTCGTGTCCGCTCCCCCCGCGACCGAAGTGGTAGAGGTAGAGCCGGTCGTCGATCGACACGTACGACGAGGCGAGCGCCGCGACGAGGAGCATCAGGGGCAGGTCGTTCACGCGAGGGAACACCAGGTCGTCGTCGAGCAGCGCATACGCCTCCCTCAGGAGACGGGTGCGGAACATCATGCGCCACAGCTGGCCCTGTGCGGCTCGCCCGACCGGGAACAGTCCGCGCAGCACCTCGGTGCCGTCGAGGTGCCGGTGCGCCGGCTGCAGCCTGCGCTCGTACGAGCCGCCCGTGCGGCCGTCCTTCTCGATCACGGTGACGCCGAAGCCGATGAGGTCGGCCTCGGAGGCATCCGCCGCAGTCAGGGCCTTCTCAACCGCATCGAGCGCGAGTTCATCATCGCCGTCGAGGAACAGCACGCGCTCCGACCGAGCGGCCAGGATGCCCGTGCGTCGCGACTGGAAAGCCGAGAGGTTCCGGGGATGCGTCACCAGTCGCACCCGAGGATCCTCGGCTCGGTGCCTCTCGACCACCGCTGCCGTGCCGTCGGTCGACGCGTCGTCGACGCAGATGATCTCGATCTGCTCTACCGTCTGCCTGCGTGCACTCCGCAGCGCGGCAGATATCGTGCTCTCGTCGTTGAAGACCGGGATGACGATCGAGGTCAGAGGAGGCACGGCCATGGCACTCGAGTCTATCTGCGGCAGTTACGCGGGTAATCTGACCCCTTTCGGCCAGATAGCCTTGACGTCATGAAGATCGCCATCGCCGGCACCGGCTACGTGGGCCTGTCGAACGCCGTCATCCTCGCTCAGCACCACGAAGTCGTGGCTGTCGACATCGACCCGCACAAGGTCGATCTTCTCAACGACAGGCTCTCGCCCATCATCGATGACGAGCTGCAGGAGTACCTCACCACTGGCGAGCTCGATCTGACCGCGACGCTCGATGCCGAGGCCGCCTACCGTGACGCCGACTTCGTGGTCGTCGCGACGCCGACCAACTACGACGAGGTCGCGAACTTCTTCGACACCTCTTCGGTCGAGTCGGTCGTGCGCGTCGTGCTCGAGGTCAACCCTCGCGCGATCGTCGTCATCAAGTCGACCGTGCCTGTCGGCTTCACCGCGGGGCTGGCTGCACAGCACCCCGAAGCGACCATCATCTTCTCGCCCGAGTTCCTGCGCGAGGGTCGCGCGCTCTATGACAACCTGCATCCGTCGCGCATCGTGGTGGGAGACCGCGGCCCCGCCGGCCGGCGCTTCGCCGATCTGCTCGTCGAGGGAGCCATCGACACCGACGTGCCGGTGCTGCTCACCGATTCGACCGAGGCCGAGGCGATCAAGCTCTTCGCCAACACCTATCTCGCGCTGCGCGTCGCCTACTTCAACGAGCTCGACACCTACGCCGCCGTGCACGGGCTGGACACGCGTCAGATCATCGAGGGCGTGGGGCTCGATCCGCGCATCGGCTCGCATTACAACAACCCGTCGTTCGGCTATGGCGGATACTGCCTGCCGAAGGACACGAAGCAGCTCCTCGCGAACTACTCCGAGGTGCCGCAGAACCTCATCGCGGCGATCGTCGAGGCGAACAGCACCCGTAAGGACTTCGTCGCCGCCGATATCCTCTCCCGCGGCCCCGAGACGGTCGGCATCTACCGTCTGGTGATGAAGTCCGGTTCCGACAACTTCCGGCAGTCGTCGATCCAGGGCATCATGAAGCGGCTCAAGGCCAAGGGGCTGACCGTCGTGATCTACGAACCCACGCTCGAAGACGAGGAGTTCTTCCACTCGGAGGTCGTGCGCGACTTCGACGACTTCAAGCGGCGCTCGGACGTGATCATCGCGAACCGGGCGACGGATGCCCTCGACGATGTCGCCGAGAAGGTCTACACCCGCGACATCTTCGGGCGAGACTGACGCCCAGCGGCCGGATCCGACGCGCCGCTCGGCCGAAAATGAGCGGTGATGAGTATTATCCTGGTATATCCACCCGGCCGCTGAGGGGCGGCGAGGTGCTGCAGTACAAGAATGCAGAGCGGATGACGTGACGACCGAGTCGAACAAGGGGAACAGTGCGTTCCTCCCACGACCCTCGTACTCCGGAACCAGACCGAGGACTGCCCCCGCAGCCCCGTCCATCTCCGGTGCGGCGGGCGCGACGATCCAGCGACGGCGTGTGCCATCGTGGGTGCGCCGCTACTCGAGACGACTCCTCTACACGGATGTGATCATCCTCGTCGCCACATTGGTGGTCTTCGGCCTGCTGATGCTGCCTGGTCTGCAGGCCAGCATCGTGTGGCCGAACGGGCCCGACGACGTGCCGTACTTCGTGCCGCTCACCATCGTCGGCCTGCTCTGGATGCTCACGCTCGCGGCGTTCGACACTCGCGACCGTCACATCGTCGGCCACGGGGTGCTCGAGTACAGGCGCGTGGTCGATTCGACCCTGTTCGTCTTCGCGGCGATCGTGATCTTCGCGTTCTTCCTGCGCATCGAGGTCGCCCGTACGCTCTTCCTCTTCGCGCTGCCCGTCGGACTCACCGGGCTGCTGCTGGGACGGTGGTGGTGCCGCCAGTGGCTGCGCAGACGCCAGTCGGCCGGAGAATACGTCTATCGAGCGGTCATCCTCGGGGATCGCGAGAAGATCGCGCATGTCGTGAAGCAGATCCGCAGCACCCACGGCACGGGGTACGTGATCGTCGGCGCCGTCACCCCGCACGGCGTCTCGGACATGATCGGCGACGTGCCGGTGCTCGCCCCGCTGCATGAGGCGAAAGAGGCCATCGACGCCACCGGCGCCGACACCCTCATCCTCACCGGTGCCGACGAGATCAATCCGACCGCGATGCGCCGGCTCGGCTGGGCGATGGCCGAACGGGATGTGAGCTGGGTCGTCGCGCCCGCGCTCACCGACGTCGCGGGCCCGCGCATCCACGCGAAGCCCGTGGCCGGCCTTCCCCTGGTTCACGTCGACTTCCCTCGGCTCGAGGGGTACCGGCGCTTCGCGAAGCGATCCTTCGACATCGTCGGCTCGATCCTGCTGCTGCTCCTCACGTCGCCGATCATGCTGGCCGCGGCCGTCGCGGTGCGTCTCGAGGGCCCAGGACCGGTGCTCTACACGCAGGAGCGCGTCGGGCGACGGGGCACGACGTTCGCCATGTTCAAGTTCCGCTCGATGGTCGAGGGAGCAGACGACCAGCTCGCCAGCCTGCTCGACCTGCAGGGAGCCCCCGAGCAGCCGTTCTTCAAGGTCACGGATGATCCGCGCATCACCCGTGTCGGCCGGATCATGCGTCGCCATTCGATCGACGAGCTGCCGCAGCTGCTCAACGTGCTCTCGGGCAAGATGAGCCTGGTCGGGCCGCGGCCCCAGCGCCCCGCCGAGGTCGCCCTCTACGACGATGTCGTGGAACGCCGTCTGATGGTCAAGCCTGGTATGAGCGGACTGTGGCAGGTGAGCGGAAGGTCGCAGCTCACCCCCGAGGACTCCATCCGTCTCGACCTCTACTACGTCGAGAACTGGTCTTTCACGCAGGACCTCCACATCCTGTTCCGCACGATCAAGGCGGTCATCGCGCCTGGGCGCACCGCCCACTGAGCCCCCGGGGCGGCGAATCGCCGGGCGGCCCTCATCAGCGCCGCGCCCAGCGTTGGTCCCATTGACTCTGCGCCACGACCTTGCGGTCACGGGCGTGTACCAGCGCACGGATGACGACGGCGAACAGCAGGCCCGTCCATCCTCCGAGACTGTTGGCGATGACATCCTGCACCGAGGCGGTGCGCTGCGACAGCAGCAGCGCCTGCGCGAGCTCGATCCCCGCAGAGAAGGCGGGCGCGAGAACCAGTCCGAGCCACACCCCGCGCCGGGGCAGCGCCAGGCCGATCAGCAGGCCGAGCGGAACGAACATCGCGATGTTCGCGGTGAACTCGAGCTTCGAGTACCCGAACCACTCGGGCACCCCGTTGTCGTGCAGCACCATGAGCAGCTTGCGGATGGCCTCCTCGCGCCCGAGGTTGATCGGAGTGGGCGACATGGTCACCCACAGCACGACCGCGAGGCACAGAAGCAGCAGCACCACCGCGATCCCGGCTCGGAGCCCTCCTGTCGAGGGGCGGGATGGCGCGGCGGGCCGAGCGGACTGCAGCATGCGCGTGAACTCGTCTGTCACGCGGTCACACCTTACGCAGCTGCACGCTCTCGACGGCGTGGTCGGCGCCCTTGCGCAGCACCAGAGTGGCGCGGTGCTTGGTGGGCATCACATTCTCGACGAGATTCGGCATGTTGATCTCGTTCCAGTAGCCGAGGGCCGTCGTCACGGCCTCGTCATCGGTCAGGTGCGCGAACACGTTGAAGTACGACGAGGGATTGCTGAACGCGCCCTGCCGCAGCGCGAGGAACCGGTCGATGTACCAGCGCTCGATGTGACGGGTGTCGGCGTCGACGAAGATCGAGAAGTCGAAGAGGTCGCTCACCGCGACGTCGTTGGGTGCGGGCGGCGGCTGCAGCACGTTGAGTCCCTCGACGATGACGACATCGGGGCGGCGCACCACGACGTGCGCGTCGGGCACGATGTCGTAGCGCATGTGCGAATAGAACGGAGCGCGCACCTCGGCTGCACCGCTCTTCACCTCGGTGAGGAACGAGATGAGGGCACGGCGGTCGTACGACTCAGGAAAGCCTTTGCGGTCCATCAGGCCGCGCCGCTCGAGCTCGGCGTTCGGGTAGAGGAACCCGTCTGTCGTGACCAGCTCGACCCGGGGCGTGCCCGGCCAGCGGCTCATCAGCTCGCGCAGCAGGCGGGCGATGGTCGACTTGCCGACGGCGACCGAGCCGGCGACGCCCACGACGAACGGGGTCGTGGTGTCGTTCTCCTGCAGGAACGCGCTGGTCGCGGCTCCGAGCTGCCGGGTCGAGCTCGCATACAGGCTGAGCAGTCGGCTCAGCGGCAGATAGACCTCGCGCACCTCGGTGATGTCGAGCCGGTCGCCGATGCCCCTGATGCCGACGACCTCGGTCTCGGTGAGCGGCTGGTCGATCCCCGCCGCGAGCCGCGCCCAGTCGGCGCGGTCGATCTCGCGATACGGAGACAGCGGCGGGGTCGGGGAGGTGACGGTCACGGAGCCCATGCTACCGACGCATTCCCGCCCGTCCGGCGCTCACATCGTTCACACCCCCGAGGGATCCTACGATGGAGGAATGCAGACACGTGCCGAACGTCGCGCCCAGCAGCAGCGCGAGCAGACTGAGGCGTTCGACCAGTTCTCCCGGGAGATCTTCGACACCGACGCCGGATCAGGCGATGACGGCCGGCCCCCGCGGCGTCCGCTGCTGCGCAGCTTCCGCTTCTGGGTTCCGATCAGCATCCTTCTGATCCTGATCGCGGTGGTCGTGATCGGCGGCCTCATGGGCAAGCACGTGTACGACCGCGCCATGGCGGCCAAGAGCTCCCTCGAGCAGGCGATGCCGCTCGCGTCGAAGGCGGCGGACGATGTGATGGCCGGCGACAACGCCGCAGCCAAGGAGACCGTCGCGCAGATCTCCGCTCTGACCGCGGATGCCAGGAAGCAGACCGATGACGACATCTGGAAGAGCCTGGAGTGGGTTCCCGTCGCCGGCCCGAACCTCTACGCCGTCCGCACCGCCGCATCCGTCACCGACGACCTCGTCCGCGATGCGCTCACCCCGGCGACCGACCTGTCGCTCGCGGCTCTGAAGCCGGCCGACGGAGCGATCGATCTCGCCGGCATCAAGTCGATGCAGGGCGTCGTCTCCCAGGCATCCACGGCCGTGTCGAAGGCCGCGACGCAGCTCGACACCATCCAGGAAGACGAGCTGATCTCTCAGGTCTCCGGCGCCCTCGGCAAGCTCACCGGCACCGTCGACGAGCTCGAGCCGATGCTGAAGCCGGCGGCCGAGATCCTCGGCGTCCTGCCCGCCGCGCTCGGCGACGAGAAGCCGCGCAACTATCTCGTGCTCATCCAGAACAACGCCGAGTCTCGCGGGACGGGCGGAAATCCGGCGGCGCTCGTCGTGATCAAGGTCGACAAGGGCCGCATCAGCATCGAACAGCAGGCATCGAGCGGCGACTTCGACAACGGCCGCAAGACTCCGGTCACGAAGCTGAACCCCGAGACCGTGGGTCTCTACGGCGACAAGATCGGGCGCTGGATGCAGGACTCCACGCTCTCCCCCGATTTCACCGAGACCGCCGGGATCATGCGGGCGTGGTGGGCCGAGGAGTTCGGCACGCCGATCGACGCCGTCGTCTCGTTCGACCCCGTCGCGCTCGGCTACCTGCTGAAGGCCACGGGCCCCGTCACCGTGCCGAACGACCCCGTGGACGTCGGCTTCGGCTACAAGGTGCGGGTGATGGACGAGCCGCTGACGCTCACCGACAAGAACGCCGTTCCCTTCCTGCTCAACGGCATCTACTCCGAGTACCCGGTTCCCGAAAGGCAGGACGCCGTCTTCGCCGCTTCGGCGCAGGCTGTCTTCACCGGCCTCACCTCGGGCAAGGCCGAGCCGAAGGCACTGCTCGCCGCGCTCACTCAGGCGACCGACGAAGGACGCCTGATGTATCAGCCGGCCACCGAGTCCGAGGCCGAGCTGGTCGGCGAATCGCGGCTCGCGGGCAAGCTGCCCACCACCAACGACTCGTCGACGATGGTCGGCGCATACGTCAACGACATCACCGAGGGCAAGCTCGACTACTACATGCAGCTCGACCTCGCCGCGTCATCGACCCAGTGCACCGCACCCGATGCCCCCGTCTTCGGCGTCACCGCGACCCTCACCAACACGCTCAACGCCGACCAGGCGGCCGGCCTCGCTCGCTACATCGCGCCGGCGCGCTTCTTCAAGAAGGGCGATGTCGCGACCAACCTCGTGCTGTACGGCCCCATCGGCGCGAAGACCGCCACGGTCACCGTCGACGGCAAGCCCGCGAAGGCCACGCTGAAGCCGCATCTCGGACGCCCGGCGGTGCTCGTGCAGGTGCAGAACGCCCCCGGCCAGAAGCACACCGTCTCGGCCACGTTCGACGGCGCGGCCGGCGAATACGGCCCCCTCGAGGTTCGCCACACTCCGATGGTGCGCCCGACGGCGCTCACCGTCGACGCCGCGGGCTGCGGCGACTGAGCTGATCGATGGCCGGCGGACCTCCGCCGGCCATCGCGATCACGGCTGCTTGGGCGGCGCGACGCGGAAGACGATGCCGTGGTACAGCGCGAATCGCACGAGAACGACGATCGCGATGCTGACCAGGTTCACGAAGTTGACGGCGAACGGGCCTGCGTCTCGGCCCAGAATCGCCGATGCCCCGAGAACGCCGAGCCAGAGAAGCAGTGCGCCCAGCCCGGTGCACACCGCGTTGGTGATGAGGAAGAGCACGAGCTCATTCACCCGGCCGCGACGGTCACGGTGCTTGAACGTCCATTCACGGTTGCCGATGTAGGCGTTCACCAGGGCGACCAGCGATGCGATGATCTTGCCCCAGACGACGTCGACCCCCATGACGTAGACGAGCAGGTTGAAGACACCGATCTCGATCAGGGTGCTGAGGGCGCCGACGACGAGGAAGCGACTTCCGACCGAGGCAAGTCGCCGCAGGCGAGAGTCATTCTTCATGGCTCAACTAGGCTACTAGCGAGTGGCACTGTACCGCTCCCGTTCACCGTGAGGATCCGCGTGTCAGTACCCCATCTCGTCATCGTGATGCCCGCCTACAACGAGGCAGAGGGCATCCGCGGTTTCATCGACGAGATCCGCGAGAACGTCGCACCCCTCACCGATCGGCTGTCGTTCGTCGTCGCGGACGACCTGTCGACGGATGCCACGGTCGCAGCGCTCACGGGCATCGACGATGTGCAGGTCGAGCCGCAGCCAGACAATCGCGGGCACGGGCCCACCGCCCTCGCCGCGTACCGCGCGGGGCTCGCGCTCGACCCCGACCTGCTCGTGCATGTCGACGGCGACGGGCAGTTCATCGGACCGGATTTCGCCCGCCTCGTGGGGGCAGCCCAGACCACCGCCGCCGATGTCGTGCACGGCGTGCGCCACAGCCGCACCGACCCCTGGTACCGCCGCGTCCTCACCGGGGCGGTCGGGCTGATGATCGCCTCGGCCGCAGGCCGCCGGGTCCCAGACGTCAACACCCCGCTGCGCGCCTATCGGCCCGCGGCGCTGCGCGCACTGCTCGACGCAGCGCCCTCCGAGCTTCTCGTGCCGCATGTGCACTTCTCGCTCGCCGAGGCGCGCGGCGACTTCTCGGTTCGCTACCTCGCCGTCACGAGCATCCCGCGCCGTGGGGCATCGACGAGCGGCACGATGTGGGGCGGTGGTGTGAAGGCGCTGGTGCCGCCGCCGCGTCTGCGGCGGTTCGTCGTCGGCGCGCTGCGCGAGGCGTGGATGCTGTCGCTTCGCCCGAACGCACCGCTGCGCAGCATCCGGAAGCCGTGACGATGAGGCTGTCCCGCACCATCGCGTTCTGGATGCTGGCGGTCGGGCTGCTCGTCTGTCACCTCGTCGTGATCCAGCACAGCCTGACAGCGCGATTCTGGGAGGACGAGGCGTTCAACCTCACCGTTCCCCTGAATCTTCTCGCCGGCCTCGGCTACTCCAGCGACGGCGCTCTCTCGGGCTCGACCATCACCCCCTTCGACGCCCGCATCTCGACGGGGCCAGCGGTGCTGCTCCCCGTGGCGGGAATGCTGCTGTTCGGCGGCGATCCCGTGATCAGCGCGCGGCTGGTCCCCGTGATGTTCTGGTCGCTGCTCATCGCCGGCCTGGCTGTGCTCGGCGCTCGCGTGGGCGGCCGCTGGGCGGCCCTGCTGGGTGCCGCGGCTCCACTGGCATTCAACGGCTTGGGCAGCATCTCGCCGATTCAGGGTCCTGCTGATCTGCTGGGCGAGATCCCGGCGGCGGCGCTGCTCGTCTGGGCGCTGATCGCGGTGCGCAAGCGTCCCTGGCTGGCCGGGCTGCTGGTCGGGCTGGCGATCCAGGCCAAGCTGATCGCCCTTCTGGCCCTGCCGGCGTTCGCCGTCATGATCTGGGTGGGCGCCCCAGGCCGAGGCTGGGCTCGCATCGGGCAGACCTTCGTGCGCGGCTGGCTGCCGCTGGTGATGGTCGGCGTGCCGACCCTGCTCTTCGAGCTGTGGGCTCTCATCGCGCTCGGACCCTCTGGTTTCGTCGACCACCTGCGCCAGATGAAGCGCTTCCTCCTGAGCGGCGGGCAGAGCGGGCAGGCGACCACGGTCTCGCAGAAGCTGGAGACGCTCAGCGGCGCGTGGTTCGTGCCGGGATGGGCGGCGTGGCTGACTGCGGCGATCGTCGTCGCGCTGGTCATCGCGGGACTGATCGAGGTCCGCCGTCGCGGCCGCCTCCGACGCCGATCCCTCGCGCTGGCGCTGACCGCCGCGGTCGGAGCTCTGGTCTTCGTGTCCTGGTGGTCCACCGCCGCGCACACCCCGCTGTGGGTGCGTCATCCTGCTGTCGGCGTGCTCGCCTTCTTCCCTGCTCTGGTGATCGTGGCGTACTGGGGCGCACACGAGCTCATGACACCGCGCGTCTCCCGCGCAGATTCCGCGAGCACAGGGGCGGAGCCTGTCAATGTGCGCCGCATCGCCGGGGGCGTTCTCGCAGCGGCCCTGTCGGCCTCTCTCGTCTGGAGCATCGCCGGGCACGTGCAGCAGACCTCCGTCCCCCGCGGCGAGACACTCGCCACACAGCGGGCGGACGTCGCAGTCATCGCCGAATGGGTCGACGAGACCCAGACCGCGTGGCTGGCAGCCGCCCCCTGGGGAGCCGCGGTCGCGCCCATCGTCATGTCGGGTGCGCACGTGGGCCTGTTCGATGCGCCGAGCATGGCGCGCACGCCGCGTCTCACTGGCCAGCAGTGCGACACAGAGGTGCTGGTCGAGGCCCGCCACTACCGCGTGTGCGCGCCCGCCGAGTGACGCCAGCTCACCGCTGAGCTGTCGCTCAGACCGCCGCGTACCCGTTCGGGTTCTGCGACTGCCAGCTCCACGAGTCGCGGCAGGCGTCTTCGATCGTGCGCGTCGCATGCCAGTCGAGCTCGCGGTTCGCCTTCGTCGGATCGGCGACCGCGCGGGCGACATCGCCGGGGCGGGCGGCGACGACCTCGTAGCGGATCTCCTGGCCCGTGGCCGCCGTGAACGCCTTGACGATGTCGAGCACGCTCTGCCCGTCGCCGGTGCCGAGGTTGTACGCCTCGACGCCGGGGCGCAGACCGTCGAGCGCCGCGAGGTGGCCCTCTGCAAGGTCCATCACGTGGATGTAGTCGCGCACGCCCGTGCCGTCGTGAGTGGGGTACTGATCGCCGAAGACGGCGAGGTGGTCGCGGCGCCCGATGGCGACCTGCGATACGAAGGGCATGAGGTTGTTGGGGATCCCGGACGGGTCTTCGCCGATGCGCCCGGACGGGTGCGCGCCGACCGGGTTGAAGTAGCGCAGCAGGATCGCCTCGAGCTCGGGGCGGCTGGCCTGCACGTCGCGGATGATCTGCTCGTTCATCGCCTTCGTCCACCCGTACGGGTTCGTGATGCCCGTGCCGGAGGGCTGCGACTCGTCGAGATTCAGCACGCCCTCGGCGGCGGGGCTGTACACCGTGGCCGACGAGCTGAAGACGAGCTTCGTGACGCCGTGATCGGCCATGATGTCGAGCAGGTTGAGCGTGGAGACGAGGTTCGTGCGGTAGTAGCGCGACGGCTGAGCCACCGACTCGCCGACGGCCTTGAGCCCGGCGAGGTGGATGACGGCCTCGAACTTCTCGTCGCGCAGGGCCGCGGCGGAGGCAGCCTGATCGGCGAGGTCGCAGTCGATCGTGTCGATGGAGCGGCCGGTCAGCTCTTCGACGCGGCCGATGGCCTCGCGCGAGCTGTTCGAGTAGTCGTCGAGGACGAGCACGTCGTGACCTGCCTCCAGCAGCACGAGAGCGACATGGGACCCGATGTAGCCGGCACCGCCGGTGAGAAGAATGCGCACGGTTCGACCCTATGGGATCGCTCCGGACATCACCTGTACCGTGTGACGGGAGATGCGAGGCTGCGGAGACGGGGACTGATGCCGGACCACGTGCACTTCTGGACCAGGCATCCTGAGGCGCGCACCGCGTGGGATCCCGACCTCGAACCCGGACTGCACCTGACCGCCTACGGCCACGCGTTCCTCGAGCTGTTCCAGCGGATGCGCGGCGCGGGCCTCCCTGTGTCGATCGGGGTCGACATCCCGGCATACGCCACCGCCGTCGTCGCGTCGATGGAGGAGCTCGTCGCGCATCAGCCGCAGATTCCGGCGCGCATGCGTCTGCGCCTCGGCTTCGCACTGCTGCGACGGGCGCTCGTCGCTCCCGGTCGGATGCCGGGGATGGTCGTCCTCCGCGTCGACACCTACCTGAGTGTTCGTGCTCCGTCGTTCACGACTCTCGAGGCGATGCCGACGCGGGCCAGCGTGCGCCTCAGCCGGCAGCGCGTGCTGCCCCTGCTTCCGCAGCGCGGGATCCGGCCGCGGGACGCCGGGCGCGGTGACCGGCTCGAGACGGTCGCGATCAAGGCGTACTCGTACAACGTTCCCGCATGGGCGGATGCGCGCTTCCGCAGCTCCCTGACCGAGCTGGGCATGACGCTGCGCGTCGACACAGAGCACGACGGCCGCTGGGAGGACTTCCGCGATGTCGATGTCGTGCTCTGCACGCATGGGCGTGGGGTGGACGAACGCAGCAAGCCGCCGACGAAGCTGATCGCGGCGTGGCACGGCGGAGCCATCCCCGTGTGCGGGAGCTACGCCGGCTACACGGAGACGGGCGTCGACGGCGAGACGATGGTGCTGGCCGACGGCGACAGCGCCGACGCGCTGCTCGTCGCTCTGCGGCGGCTCCGGGATGCTCCCGAGCTGGCATCCCGGATCCGCTCGGCGCTGCCCAGCGCAGCCGCCGCGCACTCCGCCGAGGCTGTCCTCGACACCAGCTGGCTGGCGTTCACCTCTGCGCCGCCGACCCCTCGGCTCCTGAGCGCCCTCGCTGTAACGGCTCCTGCCGCGGCGCTGAGCCGCTGGCGTCGCCTGATGCGCTAGGCCCGCAGGTACGCGGCCAGCGACTCGGCCGCATCGGCGGGCGTGAAGCCGGTCGCCTCGATCTTCGACAGGTCGAGCGCGCTCGCGGCCGGCCTGGGAGCGACGGGGCCCGCGGCCCCCTCGAAGTACTGAGCGGTCGTCACCGCGCTGATGCGCTCGGGGTCGTGGCCCGTGAGGCGATAGACATCGCGTGCGATATCGGCCCAGGTCTGCACCGCTCCCCCGCCCGTCAGGTTGTAAGTCCCGTATGGGGCGCCGGACTCGAGCAGGTGCCGGATGCCGCGGGCGATGTCTTCGGTGAAGGTGAGGCGTCCGGTCTGGTCGGCGACGACCGTGGGGTCGATGCCGCGTTCGGCGAGGGAGGCCATGGTGGTGACGAAGTTCCTGCCGTCGCCGATGACCCAGGAGGTCCGCACGACGTAGTGCCTGGGCACGGTGCCTGCCGCAAGGTCGCCGGCCGCCTTGCTCTGCCCGTACACGCCGAGCGGAGCGATCGGGTCGTCTTCCCGATAAGCCCGCCCGGTCGTGCCGTCGAAGACGTAGTCGCTCGAGACGTGGACGAGCGTGATGCCGAACTCCGTCGCGATGCGGGCGAGGGAGGCCACTGCCGCGGCGTTCGTGCGCCAGGCATCCGCCCGACCTTCCGGCGTCTCTGCAAGGTCGACTGCGGTGTACGCGGCGGCGTTGATGATGGCGCCGTAGTCACGCCATCGGCGGGCGCTGCGGAGGTCTGCGGAGGTGAGGTCGAGGTCGGCCCGCGTGGCGTACTCGATGTGCGAGGCATCGCCGTACTGTGCCCGCATGGCGCGGCCGACCTGACCATCGGCACCGGTGATGAGGATGCGCTTCGGTGCGATCGGAGCGACATCGGCAAGGCGCGGGTGAGTGCGGTCCTTGTCGGAGAGCCCGGCCTCGGCGAGAGGGATCGGCCAGTCGATCGCCACGGTCTCGTCCGCGAGGTTCAGGAACGCGTACGACGCGTCTGGAGACCAGTGGTCGTTGACGAGGTATGCGTACGCGGTGTCGGGCTCAAGGGTCTGGTACGAGTTGCCGACGCCGCGGGGCACGAAGATCGCCGTCGAGGGGTCGAGCTCGGCGGTGAACACGGCGCCGAACGTGGGGCCCTCGCGCAGATCGACCCAGGCGCCGAAGATGCGGCCCGACGCGATCGACACGAACTTGTCCCACGGCTCGGCGTGGATGCCACGGGTCGTGCCGACGGCGTCATTGAACGAGATGTTGTTCTGCACGGGGCCGAAGTCAGGCAGCCCCGCAGCGACCATCTTCTCGCGCTGCCAGTTCTCTTTGAACCAGCCGCGGCTGTCGCCGTGCACGGCCAGATCGACCAGCAGCAGTCCGGGGATCGTGGTCTCGTGGATCACTGTCATTGGCCCTTCGACGCGTAGAACGCCTCGGTGGCATCCTTGGCGGGCGCCCACCACGCCTCGTTCTCGCGGTACCAGTCGATCGTGGCGGCGAGCCCCGCCTCGAAGTCGGCGTACTGCGGCTTCCAGCCCAGCTCGTCCCGCAGGCGCGTCGAGTCGATGGCGTAGCGGAGGTCGTGCCCCGCGCGATCGGTCACGTGGTCGTACGCGTCGGCGGGCTGCCGCATCAGGGTGAGGATCAGCTCGACGACGGTCTTGTTGTCCTTCTCGCCGTCGGCGCCGATCAGGTAGGTCTCGCCGATGCGCCCCTTCTCGAGGATCGTCAGCACGGCCGATGAGTGGTCGTCGGCGTGGATCCAGTCGCGCACGTTGAGCCCTGCCCCGTACAGCTTCGGCCGGATGCCGCGGATCACGTTCGTGATCTGCCGGGGGATGAACTTCTCGACGTGCTGGTAGGGCCCGTAGTTGTTCGAGCAGTTCGACAGCGTCGCCTGCACCCCGAACGAGCGCACCCACGCGCGCACGAGCAGGTCCGATCCCGCCTTGGTCGACGAGTAGGGCGACGACGGGTTGTACGGCGTGGTCTCGGTGAACCGCGCGGGGTCGTCGAGCTCGAGGTCGCCGTACACCTCGTCGGTCGAGATGTGATGGAAGCGCACGCCGTGCGCACGCACCGCTTCGAGCAGCGTGTACGTGCCGATGATGTTCGTCTCGAGGAAGGGGCGCGGGTCGTGCAGCGAGTTGTCGTTGTGCGACTCGGCGGCATAGTGCACCACGGCATCCGTCTCGGCCACGAGCGAGTCGACCAGCTCGGGGTCGGCGATGTCGCCCTGCACGAATCGCACGCGGCTCTCGGGCAGTCCGTCGAGCGAGGCGCGATTGCCCGCGTACGTCAGCTTGTCCAGCACCGTCACATGGTGGTCGGTGTGCCCCACGACGTGGTGGACGAAGTTCGATCCGATGAAGCCGGCGCCTCCCGTGACCAGAAGTCTCATCGGTCACCCCTTTCCAGCAGCTCCAGCAGGTACGACCCGTATCCCGACTTCACCAGCTTCTCGGCGCACCTGCGCAGCTCGTCGTCCGAGAGATACCCCTGCCGCCAGGCGACCTCTTCGGGAGCACCGATCTTCATGCCGGTGCGGCGCTCCATGGTGCGCACGTAGTCCGAGGCATCCGTCATCTGATCGAACGTGCCGGTGTCGAGCCAGGCGGTGCCGCGCGGCAGCACCTCGACCTGCAGCTTGCCGCGACGCAGATACTCGCGGTTCACGTCGGTGATCTCGTACTCGCCGCGCGAGCTGGGCGCGAGCCCGCGCGCGATCTCGACCACGTCGTTGTCGTAGAAGTACAGTCCGGGCACCGCGAAGTTGCTCTTGGGCTCGGCGGGCTTCTCCTCGAGCGAGACGGCCTGACCCCCGGCGTCGAACTCGACCACGCCGTACGCGCTCGGCTCAGCCACCCAGTAGGCGAACACGGCGCCGCCGTCGATCTGCGAGAAGCGCTTCAGCTGCGTGCCGAGGCCAGGGCCGTACAGCAGGTTGTCGCCCAGCACCAGAGCGACGCTGTCGTCTCCGATGAAATCGGCTCCGATCGTGAACGCCTGCGCGAGTCCGTCAGGAGAGGGCTGCTGCGCGAACGACAACCGGATGCCGAACTGCGACCCATCACCCAGCAGACGCTCGAAGTGCGCGGCGTCGTGCGGGGTCGTGATCACCAGGATGTCGTCGATCCCCGCGAGCATCAGCGTCGACAGCGGGTAGTAGATCATCGGCTTGTCGTACACCGGCACCAGCTGCTTCGAGACGCCCAACGTGATCGGATGCAACCGCGTGCCCGATCCCCCGGCGAGAATGATCCCCTTCACGCTGACATCGTCGCACAGACGGCCGACGTGCCCGCGCCTTTCCCCTGGGGAACCCCGCTTATGCTGAGTCGCATGTCCGCTGCATCCTCGTCCGCTCCGCCTCGCGCTCAGACGCGCCGCGAGCGCCGCCGGATGGCCGCGGGGGCGGTGCCTCGCATCCTCACCGTGTGCACGGGCAACATCTGCCGCTCGCCCCTGGCCGAGGCGCTGCTGCGGCAGCGGCTGAGCGACCTGCCAGTAGAGGTGCACAGCGCCGGCACCCATGCGCTCGTCGGGCACGGCATGACCACGCAGACCCTCGAACTCGCAGCCCACGCGGGAGTCGATCCCTCGATCGCCGAGGCCCACCGGGCTCGCTACCTCGTCGAGCCGATGCTCATCGAGGCCGATCTGGTGCTCACCATGACCCGGGAGCACCGCGATGTCGCCCTGCAGATGACGCCTGGCAAGCTGCGTCACGTCGTGCCGGTGCGCGAGTTCGCCCGCCTCGCCGAGGCCATGCCCGACGAGCGGATTCTCGCTGCTGCCGCCGCAGGAGGGGATGTGCCTGCCGAACGGGTGCGCCACGCGGTCGCGTCCATCACCGGCACGCGCACCACGGCCGCGACCGTCGATGACGATGTCATCGACCCCTTTCGTCAGTCGTCGAAGGTCTACCAGCGGGCTGCAGCCGAGCTGCTGCCGGCTGTGGCTCAGGTCGAACGCGTCATCCGGCTGGCGCTGGGATGAGCGCGTCGGCTCCGGACGCCGGTCGGCTCGCCCCTGAAGGGACGGACGCCGGGCATCAGGACGACCCGCCTCCCGGCGCCGCGAAGACGCCGCTCTGGCGACGCGTCGCGGGCAGCTTCTGGTTCCACCTCTTCGCGGCCTTCGCCGTCACCGGACTCCTGCTCACCTTCGTCGCGAAGCCGTATGTCGTGCCGTCCGGTTCGATGGAGCAGACGCTGCAGGTCGGAGACCGGGTACTGGTCGACCGACTCGCGTATGGAATGGGTGACCCCCGACGGGGAGATGTGGTCGTCTTCGATGCCGGCCCCGAGTGGGACACCGGAGCGCAGCCGGACGAGCCGCCTCTCACCGCTCTCCTGCGCCGGGTCGGCGAGGTGACCGGTTTCGGCCCCTCGGGCCGGCACACCCTCGTGAAGCGCGTGATCGGCACGCCGGGGGAGAGAGTCGCGTGCTGCTCGGCTCAGGGTGAGGTCATGGTCGACGGCGAGCCGATCGACGAGCCCTACGTCTACGAGGATCTGCCTTTCGACCTGGGGGTTCTCGACTGCTCGACGACTCCTCGCTCGACGCGCTGTTTCGACGAGGTCACCGTGCCGGAGGACCGATACCTGATGCTCGGCGATCATCGCTCGAACTCGGCCGATTCGGCGATCGAGTGCCGCGTCGACGGCGCGGCTCAGGACTGCTGGCGATGGGCTGAGAGCGAGGGGATCGTCGGACGCGTGGGAGCCATACTGTGGCCGATCCCCCGCTGGTCTGCCGTGAACTGATCCGTCACCAGAATCGACCTATCGACGTTCTACCCGGGTGGGTATACTCCGAGTGTCGCCGTCGTGCACCACTCGAATGCTGAGGCGGAGACACGCAGACCGATGACTGGGGAGTGATCGGCATGCGTATTCGACCTGGGGATGGGGTACGTCAGTGGGGAACAATCAAGCGATCGTGTCGTGGGGCGCGAGATGGTGAGCTTCATGTCGCTGATCCGCGCGCCGCGGGCGGAGACATGGCTTCGCTCCTTCGCGGGGCGCCTGCGGTTCACCGACACCGTCATCGTCGTCGCCACGGTGTTCACGGCGCAGGCTCTGCGCTTCGGCCTGACCGCTGAAGACGTGCTGCCCAACGTGGGCACAGCTCTCGAGATCGACATCGCATACACGGGCGTCTCGGTCGTCGTCGCTCTCGGCTGGCTGGCCGCGCTGTCGATCTACGGCACGCGCGACATGAAGGTGATCGGCAACGGCACCACCGAGTACCGTCGCGTCGCCGACGCGAGCCTGCGGTTCTTCGGCATGCTCGCGATCCTCGCGTTCGTCTTCAAGCTGCAGATCGCCCGCGGTTACCTGCTGCTCGCGCTGCCGATCGGCATCTTCCTGCTGCTGGTGAGCAGATGGCTGTGGCGGAGCTGGCTGTCCGCTCGTCGCGAGCAGGGCGGCTTCGTCCGGCGCGCTCTCGTCATCGGCGAGCACGACAAGGCGAAGCACGTGGCCGAGCAGATCATCCGCGAACCCGGCTCAGGCATCCTCGTGGTCGGCGCCCTCACCGACTCCTTCCACGACGAGGTGATCCCCGGAGTCCCGAGGATCGGCGGCTTCGACGACGTCTCCTCGACGATCTCCGGCATCGGAGCCGACACCGTCGTCTTCGCGGGAAGCGACTCGATCTCACCCGCCCGCCTTCGAGAGATGGGCTGGGATCTCGAGGCACGCCGGGTCGACCTGATCGTGGCACCCGCGCTGACCGACATCGCAGGTCCGCGCATCCATGCCCGCCAGGTCGCAGGTCTGCCCCTCATCCACGTCGACTATCCGTCGTTCACCGGTGTCAGGTACGCGACGAAGCGTGCGTTCGACGTCGTCGTCAGCGCCACACTGCTGCTTCTGCTCAGCCCGGTGATGCTGATGATCGCGATGCTCGTGCGAACCGACGGAGGCCCTGCACTGTTCCGCCAGCAGCGGGTCGGCCACGGCGGTCGCGATTTCGCGATGATCAAGTTCCGCTCGATGACCGCGAACGCCGAACACCACCTGGCCAGCCTGCTCGACCAGAACGAGGGCAACGGCGTGCTGTTCAAGATGAAGGACGACCCGCGCATCACCAAGATCGGCAAGACTCTGCGCCGGTACAGCCTCGACGAGCTGCCCCAGCTGTGGAACGTGCTGCGCGGTGACATGTCGCTGGTCGGTCCTCGGCCGCCACTGGCAAGCGAGGTCGCCCACTACGGCGACTGGATGCGCCGCCGCTTCCTCGTGAAGCCTGGCATCACAGGCCTGTGGCAGGTGAGCGGCCGAAGCAACCTGTCGTGGGATGAGAGCGTGCGACTCGACCTCTACTACGTTGAGAACTGGTCCCTCACGACCGACTTCCTGCTGCTGTGGCGCACCGTTCGTGCGGTGACGAAGGCTGACGGCGCGTATTGAGAGGAATTCGCCGATGACAGGCGCCATCGTCCACGAGTGGCTGGAGCGCTTCGGCGGGGCCGAGAACGTCGTCGAGAGACTGACCGGGCTGTTTCCGGATGCCCGGCTGCACGCCCTCTGGAACGACGCACCCGACCGGTTCGCGCCCGAGGGCGTTTCCGAGACGTGGCTCGCGCGCACGCCGCTGCGCCGACGCAAAGCCCTGGCTCTGCCTCTGGAACCGCTCACCTGGCGGCACCTTGGCCGCAGCGACGCGGAGTGGGTGCTGTGCAGCTCTCATCTGTTCGCTCACCACGCGCGGTTCTCCGGTCCGGCGCGAGGGGCGCCGAAGTACGTGTACGTCCACACGCCCGCGCGATACATCTGGAGCCCAGAGCTCGACGAGCGGGGTCGGTCACTGCCTGTGCGGCTGGCATCTCCCCCGCTGCGCAGCGTCGACCGACGTCGAGCGCAGGAGGCGCATTCGGTCGTCGCGAACAGCCAGGCGGTGCGCGAGCGCATCCAGCGGCACTGGGGTGTGGATGCCGGCGTGATCCATCCGCCCGTCGAGGTCGATCGTTTCACCGGCGAGTACGAGCTGGATGAACCGGATGCTGCGGTGCTGGCGACGCTGCCGTCGGAGTACCTGCTCGGGGCATCGCGCTTCGTCTCGTACAAGCGGCTCGACCTCGTGATCCGTTCGGGGGTCGCCGCCGGGCTGCCCGTCGTGCTCGCAGGCGACGGACCAGAGCGCGACGCGCTGGCGCAGCTCGCGGCCGATCTCGGCGCCGAGGTGCACTTCGTGTCGCGGCCGTCGCATGCGCTCCTCGTGGCGCTGTTCCGTCGCAGCGTGGCCTTCGTGTTCCCCGCGGTCGAGGACTTCGGGATCATGCCCGTCGAGGCGATGGCGACAGGGACTCCGGTGATCGCCCGCGATGTGGGCGGCACGGCAGAGACCGTGCTCGACGGGGTGTCTGGCGCACTCGTCTCCGACTTCTCGGAGTCGACGGTGCGCCATGCCGTCGACCGCGTGCGCGAGCTGCCCGCAGACGGGGTCGTCGCCCGTGCTCGGCAGTTCGATGCGACGGTCTTCGACCGCCGCATCCGCGAGTGGCTGCCCGCCTGACTCCGGCAGGCGAGCAAGGAAGTACTCAGGCGGGCGGACGCTCGCCGTGCAGACTCTCGTAGACGTCGCCGACGAACTCGCGGATAGCGTCGGCTCCGCTCACGGGGCCGCCCGCGAGCATGCCGTCCATGCCGAACAGCACGGCCGACGGGGTCGATGTGTAGCCGAGCGAAGGGGCGACCCGGCGGTCGGGGTCGTGCATCGACATCGGATGAGCCCGCTCGGCGATCTCGGTCTCGTCTGGCGCCGCAGTCATGACCAGGCGGATGTCGATCTCCGGCAGCAGCTCACGCCACCGCTCGCGGCTCTCGATCGTGCTCGTGCACGAGCCGCAGGTCGCACTGACGGCGAGCATCAGCATCGGCCTGGCCGAGCTCAGTTCGCGCAGCGTCTGCGTCGATCCGTTGGACATCGTCACGGGGACTGCCGGGGTGATCGAGCGGATGTAGTCGAGTTCCCCATCAGCCCCTGCTGCGTCGCCGACGCCGGAGGCCTGTGGTGCGGCGGCCACAGCATCCACCGGCTCTGGCCACATCACCAGCGCGACGGTCGCGGCCCCGGCCAGCACCACCAGCAGCCACGCCCAGCCGTCACCGGCGAGGGCCGCCAGCGGCCCGCCGAGCACCGGCAGTGCCCACGCCGCCACGAACGCAAGCGCACCCAGCAGGCTCAGCCACGCGTTGCGGGCGATGGTCACTGTGGTGATTTTCTTGGAGCTGCCGAAGCACGCGCACGACGCATCGGGAGTCGCGCGCCGCGCGCGAGAGAGGAGCACGAGATAGGCCGCCATCAGCAGTGTCGCCGCCAGTGCCGCGAGTGCTCCGATCCAGCCGCCGGCCACGAGCAGCACGACGCCGAGCAGCAGCTCGCCCCACGGATGGGCCGCGGCGATCCACTGCCGTCGAAGGGCCGTGGGCACGCCGAGCTGATCGAACTCCGTCAGGTCGGCCGGGCGGCGCAGCTTCAGAGCGCCGCTGGCGATGAGCACGCCGCCGAGCAGCAGAGCGGGGCCGATGAGCAGGGCTGAGGTCACCTCTCCATGCTATTCGGCGGCCGACCTCAGAGGGCCTCGTCGGCCACCGCGGAGGCGACCAGAAGACCCCTGTCGACGAGGTCGTCGAGGAACGCATGGATGTGGTGCGCGATGGCATCCGGTTTCTCGCCCGTCGCCTCGGCGACCGTCGCGATGACGTCGGCGCGCGACCCGGTGCCTGCCGACCGCCAGATCAGCGCCGACACCTCGTCGAGCGCGATGATCGGCCCGTCGGGCAGGCGGGCGACGTAGAGCCCGGCGCCGTCGTCGAAGACGCCGCAGAGCGGATGCGGGCACAGCACGGCGGTCATCGTCGCCCGGCTTTCCTCGCCACCAGCGCCGCACCTTCTCGCAGCCCCCGAACTGCCCTCATGAAGAACTCCCCCAGTACTTCCTTCCCGCGCGGTACGCGCCCGAGACGCCGGGTGAGCCGGTCGGTGTTGACCAGCGGCGCCTGCGCCGCCACGCGCAGGCTGCCCCGCAGCGTCGGCTGGGCGACGATCCGAGCCCACCACTCCACGATCCGGGGGCCGCCGTTCACGGTGATCTTCCACAGCAGGTGCTCGCGGTACCGGCGGTAGCGTTCCAGATCGCCCGTGAGAGCGGCGACGGCCACCTCTGCGCGCAGCTGGGAGATGAGACGTCGCATGCGCTCCTGGCCGCCGTCATCGAGAGCCGTCCAGGCCTCGGGAATCGTGCCGCGGTTCCTGGCCGCGTTGAGCACGAGGATCAGCAGCTGTGCGTCGATGCTGGGCGTGCGGATCTCGACGCCGCATACGTCGCGGCGAGCGCGATCGCGCCACAGGTGCTCGAACGCGACCTGATCCGGGAGGCCGATGCCGGGAAAGCGCCGATGCAGATCGAGATGGCCCCATACCGGGTGAGTGTAGGTCTGAGCGTGCTCGAATGATGACCCGAAGCGGAAAGTGCTGTACACGCTCCAGCCGTGGGCCA
Organism: Microbacterium esteraromaticum; assembly: GCF_016907315.1. Classification (NCBI taxonomy): domain Bacteria; kingdom Bacillati; phylum Actinomycetota; class Actinomycetes; order Micrococcales; family Microbacteriaceae; genus Microbacterium; species Microbacterium esteraromaticum. The sequence goes on along the minus strand of NZ_JAFBBS010000001.1, from coordinate 2,467,510 downwards.
GCAGATCACGGTGCAGAGCTGGGATGGCGCTCGGATCGGCGATGACGTCGACGTCCGATCCTGGTCTGGCAGCGGGCTGCAGCGCTGGATCGACCACGTCGCCCTTGATGTGCAGCAGGCGCGTGCCCAGCCCGTCGGCGATGACCTGCACAGCGGCGCGCGCGAGGGCCAGTCGCGCTCGCCCTGGGACAGCCGGGACCGAGCGCGCTGCGGGCGCACCCGGCGCGGAGTCGATCACGCCGTCAGCCTAGACGATCAGCTCGTCCGGGCTCCCGCAACAGGGATGGCCTGGAATGCCGCGAGCGGATGCGACGCATGGAACGGGATCGTCACGACTGGGCTGAGTTCTCTCTCTGCGACGCGGCCGCTGTCTGCCGCGCCGATCACATCGCGATAGAGATGAGCGTGGATCGCGGCGATCTCGGCGTCATCGAGCAGTCCCGGCGTCGATCGCGCCGCACGGCCCAGGCGCGACCGCAGCTCGGGGTCGTCTGCGAGACGGCGCAGCGCCGCGGCGAGTGCACCGGCATCCCGCGGCGGGACGCGAAGGCCGTTCTGCCCGTCACGCACCCACTCGACCGGACCGCCCTCGTCGGCGGTGACCAGAGCCGTGCCGGCTGCGAGGCACTGCAGCACGTTCTGGCCGAGCGGCTCGGGGCGCATCGAGTACTGCACCGTGATGCTCCACGTCGCGAGCAGCGAGGCGATGTCGTCGACGTGACCGAGGAAGTTGACCCTGTCCGCGACTCCGAGTTCTGCAGCACGACGCTTCAGCTGACCGATGAAGGCATCGTGCTCGAACAGCCCGGCCCCGGCGAGGTCGAGTTCGACGTCACCGTCGGGGAAGGCCTGAGCGAATGCCTCGATGAGGGGGAGCTGACCCTTCCACGGATCGAGGCGCGCGAGCATCCCGATGCGCAGGGGCTGGCCCTCGGTCCGCGGCACCGCGCGCAGTCGTTCAAGCCCCGACGGACTGGGGACGACCGCGCTCACCGCGTCGTCGCGCAGGAACGAGACTGCGGTGGCGAGCGTGCCGTTGGAGTTCGCGATGACGCCGTCAGCCCGTGGAAGCACCAGACTCGTCATCATCCGGTAGCCGAATGATCCGAGCGCCTCAGGGGTGACGTGGTCACGCAGGTGCACGACGAACGGGCGAGCGGTGCCCAGTACAGCGAGAGCGCCGTACGCGGCCGCGCGCGTCGAGTTGGCGACGACGAGATCGCTGTCACGTACGCGACGATGCCATCGGGTCACAGCGGCCTGCACGAGCAGTCGGACGGCGAGCCCGACCATCCGCAGCGGTCCGCCCGAACTCGCCCCCGCGAGCTGACGAACGCCGCGCACGGAGCGCCAGCTCACGCCCGCGAAGACGTCCTCATCCTCGCATGCGGGAACGAGCAGGCTCGCCTGCCAGTCGGTCTCGGCGTCGAGCAGGCGCTTGAGCGCGAGCTCTGCGCCTCCTGCCGCCGTGGTGTGCGCGAGGTGCACGATATGCGGACTCGCGAAACGCGAAGCATCCATCCCCAGATTCCCCAGCAATCCCCAGATTCACGGCTCCCAGTTGCCGCGCCCCCTGACCCTCCTCGACGGACGTTTCCCGACGTCCGTCAAGTGTCACCTCAGGCACCAGGGGGTAGCGCCTGCGGTCTATTGTTGTTCGTAGCCTACAGGGGAGTCGGGTTGCGTGTACTAAGAATTTCCCACAGCGCGACGGTGGGGCCGTGGCGCGAGCGGGAAAGGGCGCTGCGGGGGCGCGGTGAGGATGTCGAGCTCATCACGGCCCGACGTTGGCATGCCGGTGGCGCAGAGGTCTCCCTCGACGACGCCGAGCCCTGGGTTCGGCCCGCATCCACACTCGGCCGGCACCCCGCGCTCTTCCTCTACTCCCCCGGTCCGCTCTGGCGAGCGCTCGGCGAGCAGTGGGACGTCATAGACATCCACGAGGAGCCTTTCGCGCTCGCGACCGCCGAGGTGCTGCTGCTGCGCGCGCTGCGCCGGCAGCGAGCGCCGTTCGCGCTCTACTCCGCTCAGAACATCCGCAAGCGCTACCCCGCGCCGTTCCGCTGGTCCGAGCGGACGGCTCTGCGCACCGCCTCGGCGCTCTCGGTCTGCAACAGCGAAGCAGGCGCGATCTGCGTCGAGAAGGGCTTCTCCGGCCGGCCTCGGGTGATTCCGCTCGGGGTCGAGATCTCGACCTCGGGACGGTCCGAGAGCCGCCGCCCGAGCAGTGACGACGGTCGGGCAGTGGTCGGCTTCGTCGGCAGGCTGGTCGAGGAGAAGGGCGTCCAGGTGCTGCTCGACGCGGTCGCCGCGTTCCCGCAGCTGCGGGTGCGGTTCGCCGGGGCTGGTCCTCTCGCGCCAGACATCACCGAGCGCAGCCGGATGCTGGGCATCGCCGACCGCGTCGAGCTGGTCGGGCCGGTGCCACCCGAGCGGATGCCCGAGTTCTATGCCTCGCTCGATGTGGTGGCCGTGCCGAGCGTGCCGACATCGAGCTGGACCGAGCAGTTTGGCCGCGTCGCCGTCGAGGCGATGGCCGCCGGTGTGCCCGTTGTCGCGAGCGACGCGGGGGCTCTGCCCGAGGTGGTCGGCGGCGCGGGCCTCGTGGTGCCGCGCGGAGACGCCGAGGCGCTGGGCGCTGCGCTGGGGAGAGCATCCGGACCCGAACGAGAGCGGCTGCGAGCCGACGGACTTATCCGCGCGGAGGAGTGCGCGTGGGACGCGGTGGCCGATCGCTATCGCGAGCTCTATCGCGCCGCGGCCCGAACCACCGGGGCATCCGATCGTGGTCTCGAGATCATCGTCGTCGCGTTCGGCTCACCCGGAATGCTGCGTCGCGCGCTCGAGCCGGTCGCGGCGCTGCCCGTCACGGTGATCGACAACTCCTCGCTCGCCGAGATCGGCGAGCTGTGTGCGGAGCTCGGCGTGCGGTACATCGACGCAGGCGCCAACCTCGGCTTCGGCGCAGCCGTCAACCGGGTTCTGGGCGACCGTCTGGAGCCGGACGCCGATGTGCTGCTGCTGAATCCGGATGCGGTGATCGCCGAGTCCGACGTCCGAGAACTGCAGCACGCGCTGCACGCGGACCCTCACCTGGCGAGCATCGGCCCCCGGCAGGTCGACGGCGCAGGTCGTCGCGCGCGCGTGCGCTGGCCGTTTCCCTCGCCCGCCGGCGCATGGCTCGATGCTGCCGGACTCGGGCGGCGGCGACGCGACCGCGACGGCTTCGTGATCGGGTCGGTTCTGCTGCTGCGCGCGGAGGCGCTGGATCAGCTGGGCGGATTCGACGAGCGATTCTTCCTCTACGCGGAAGAGACCGACTGGGCGTACCGCGCGCGCCTGGTGGGGTGGCGGCACGGCGTCGCCGACGGGGTGGAGGCACTGCACGTCGGCGCAGGCACGAGCAGTGACCCTCGGCGCCGTGAAGCGCTGTTCTTCGCATCGCAGGAGCGCTTCTTCCGCAAGCACTTCGGCACCGCCGGGTGGGCGTCGGCCCGCACAGCCGGCTGGCTGGGCGCCGTCGTGCGCTCGGTCCTGCTGCGCGGCGAGCGCAGCCGGGAAGCACGAAGAAGAGCCGCGCTGTACCGCCTCGGGCCCGTGCGCGTCGAAGGGCGTTTCCGCGCCGATGCGGCTGAGGTCGAGCGGATGGTCGTCTGATGCACATCGTGCAGATCGTTCCGACGATCGGCTCCGGCTCGGGTGTCGGAGGCAGTGCGATGCGCCTGTCGGAGGAGCTGCGCCGTCTGGGCCACACCGTCGAGGCGTTCACCGCCGACATGGCGCGCGGCCACGGTCGCGCTCGTCCCCGCTCCCTGCTGCTGCATCGTGTCTCACGCGTCTGGTACGCGGTCGAGTTCTCGATCGCGGGAACGCGAAAGGCCAGGCGATTCCTCGCAGAGCACCCTGAGGCAGTGTCCATCTGCCACAACGCCGTGATGGCCGGCGACGTCTACGTCAACCACGGCATCGTCTTCTCATCGATGCGGGCGCGAGGCGACACATTCTGGCGAATGGTGCGCAATCCGCTGCACTCCTTCACCTTCGTGCGCGACCGCATCCGGTATCGAGGGCACACGCACCGCGCGATCGTCGCACTGACCGACAACGAGGTCGGTGAGCTGTCGCGTGCGTATGGCAGGGTCGCGCCGCCGATCACCGTGATCCCGCATGGAGTCGATCTCGAGCGCTTTCGCCCGCCGGACGCAGCAGAGCGATCAACGGCCCGGGCCGCACTGAACCTCGATGACGAGCACCGAGTGGCGCTGTTCGTCGGGCACGAGTTCGAGCGCAAGGGCGTCGGCGAGGCGATCGATGCCCTCGTGCACGCTCCCACCGTGCTGCTGCTCGTCGTCGGCGGATACGAGTCGGTCATCGAGAAGATGCGCGGTCGCGCCGAAGCCGTCGGCGTGGCCGACCGCGTCCTGTTCGCGGGCCCGCAGACAGATCTGCCGCGGTTCTTCGCCGCCGCTGACCTATTCCTGTTCCCCAGCTACTACGAGTCCTACGGCCTGGTGATCACCGAGGCCCTCGCGAGCGGAATCCCGGTGATCGCGACCCGTACAGGATGCGCGACCGACCTGATCGACGATGGCGTGAACGGGTATCTCGTGGATCGGAATCCGGCGATGATCGGCCACGCGCTCGAGCGCATCGCCGCCACGGAGGTCGATGAGTGGCGCGAGCGCTGCCGGGCGAGTGTCACGCACCTCACCTGGCGGGCGACGGCCGAGCGGTACATCGCGCTGCTGCGCGACGTCGCTCCTGAGCGAGCGGGAGCGGCATGAGGATCCTGCATGTGACGGTCTCTGATCGGTTCGCGGGCGTGGAGCAGTTCATCCGCCGGCTGGCCGCGGTCCAAGCCGCCGACGGGCACGAGGTCTTCGTCGCGGGCGGCGACACCAGGCGGATGGCACTGCCGCTACGCGAAGCGGGAGTGAGCTTCGCTCCGGCCACGAGCGTGGGAGAGGCTCTCACAGCGATCCGGTCGTCCGATGTCGACGTGGTCAACTCGCACATGACGGCGGCCGACACGGCAGCGGCCATCGCGGGACTCGTCACGCGACGCGGCCCGGCGCTCGTCTCGACCCGCCACTTCGCGCTGCGGCGAGGGTCGCGAGGCCCGTCGATCGCCTACCGCGCCGTCGAGCGCATGCTCGATGCCGAGATCTCGATCAGCCGGGCCGTCGCCGAGTCGATCGGAGTGCCGTCGACCATCGTGCATCCCGGAGTCGATCCGGTCGAGGCGAGCGAGTCGGAGCGAGAGCGCACCGTGCTCATGGCGCAGCGTCTGCAGCCCGAGAAGGACACCGCCGTCGGCGTGCGCGCGTTCGCCGCCTCCGGCCTCGCCGCCGCGGACTGGCGGCTCGAGATCGCGGGCACCGGCCCGCAGGAGCGGTGGCTTCGTACCCTCGCTGACGATCTGGGGCTCGGCGATGCGGTCGTCTTCCGGGGCTTCCGGGACGATCTGCCGGACCTCATGCGCTCGGCGGGCATGCTGCTCGCGACGTCGCCTTTCGAGCACTTCGGTCTCACGGTACTCGAGGCGATGGCATCCGGCCTTCCGATCGTCGCCAGCGATGCCGGTGGCCACTCGGAGATGCTCCGCCCGCTCGCAGGCGCTGCGCTGTACGCTCCGGGCGACGCCGCCGACGCGGCCGCACTGCTCGCCGCACTGTCGGCCGATGCGCCCCGGCGCGCACGTCTGGGCGAGGCTCAGCGTCGACGCCAGCTCGAGTCGTTCACCTTGCGAGCGCAGGCGGATGCGACCGAGGGCGTGTACAGACGTGTGATCGCGCAGCGGGGTGCCCGATGACCGATCTCGTCGTCATGTCGCTGGAGCCGTGGGACGAGGTGTGGCGCCGCAACCAGTACCTCATCGCCGGACTGCTCGCTCAGGACCCGAGCCTGCGGGTGCTGTTCGTCGAACCGCCGGATGATCCGATCCACGCGCTGCGCCGACGCCGCATGCCGGGGTTCGGCCACGGCGTGCACCAGGTGGCGGATCGCCTGTGGACCCTTCGCCCGCTCAAGTCCCTGCCTCGAAGGCTCGCCCCTGGCGCCGACGAGCGGAGAGCCGGAAAGGTCATCGCGGCGGCCTCGAGGCTGACGATGCAGCGGCCGATCCTCTGGGTGAACGATCCGGCGTCGGCGATCGTGGCCCGCCTTTCGGGGTGGACTTCGCTGTACGACATGACCGACGACTGGCTCGAAGCCGACCGCCCCGAGGCCGAGCGGGCGCGCGTCGCCGACGGGGAGGCCTGGTTGACGCGCAACGCCGGCGCCGTCATGGCGTGCTCACCCGAGCTCATCCGCCGCAAGAGCGATCAGCGCGACGACATCGCGCTCGTCCGGAATGCCGTCGATCTGACTCGCTACCGCATGCCCACCGAGCGGCCGCGTGACCTTCCCGCCGGCCGCGTGGCGGTCTACGCAGGCACTCTGCACCGCGACCGCCTCGATGTCGACCTGTGCGTGCTCACCGCGAGGGCGCTCGGCGACGAGGCAACGCTGGTGCTCGTCGGGCCGAATGCCCTGCCCGCACAGGACTCGGCATCGCTGCTCGCCGCCGGGGTGGTGCTGCTGGGGGCGAAGTCGCGCGACGAGGTCCCTGCGTACCTGCAGCACGCGGATGCCCTTGTCGTGCCGCACGTCGTGACGGCGTTCACCGAGAGTCTCGACCCGCTCAAGCTCTACGAGTACCGGGCGGTGGGCCGCCCCGTTCTCTCGACGCCTGTCGCCGGGTTCCGGGACGATCAGGCGACGACCGTCGACACGGGCGAGCGCTTCGCTGAGGCGGTCGCGACAGCGGTGCGCACCTCGCTCCCCTTCCCTGCGGGAGCCGACGGCACGGCTGACGACTGGTCCGATCGGGTGCGCCAGGTCGCGCGGGTGCTGCACGGCCTTGCGCCCTGACGGCTGGCTACCGGGACAGACGCTCACTGAAAAGCAGAAGCCGCCGCCCGAAGGCGACGGCTTCTCGCAGGCTCTGCGTGTGTCAGACGGTGCAGTTGACGCACGGAGGCGTCACGTCGGTCGAGATCGCCGTCTCACCCGAACCGCTCTGCGGTCCGCCGTTCTCGGTCCACGTCCAGTACAGCGTGCCGTAGATCGACGACTGCTCGCTGTTGTCCTGGAGGTTGAGGTTCAGCACGACGCGCTGGCAATCGCCCGGATTGACGGTGAACGACGCGGGAATCGGGGTGAACGCTGTCACGTTGCCGTTGAACGTCAGCGTCGCCGGCGTGGTGATCGTCACCGTGATCGGCACGATGCTGTTGTTGCAGATGTTGAGCGGCTGAAGGTAGCCCTTCGAGTAGCCCGCGTCCTTGCAGGAATTGCCCGGCAGCTTACAGGCGTCGCCTGCCTCGCTGACGGTGACGATGGCCGACGCGGCAGCGAACGGCACGGTCGATGCGACGGCGACGGCCGGAACCGCCCACGCCATCGCCTTGGTCACGGTACGACGGCTGATGCCGGTCTGATCGTTCTCAGACATTGAGATGCCCCCAGTCGATTCGCTCAAGCCCCAGAGCGATTTGAAAGAAAATTGATGGCATCCTCCATGCCATCGCGATAATGCTAGCGTATTGTCTGCTTCGCGAACACCCCCGCTGAGAGCGAAAATCTGACGAAGGATTCCGGATGAGTGAGGCGCGCACCGCTCCCGGGATGATCCCGCAGCTGCTGACCATCCTGCGCGTGACGGGCGCCAAGCCCTCGCAGTGGGTGGCCGGCACCGTGATCGCGTCGATCACGCTCGCAGCACTCGACATGCTGGGCGTCGCAGCGATGGTCCCGCTGATGCAGCTGGTCACCACAGACGGCCCCCTCACGGGGGCGAACCGCGCCATCGCCGATCAGCTCGGCACACGTGATCTGCACGTGCTGATCCCCGTCGTCGCGGGAATCGTGGTGATCGCGTTCCTCGTCAAGAGCGCGGGTTCACTGCTGTTCCGGTGGTGGCTCCTCGGTCGCACGACGCGGGTCTCGGCGCTGGCGTCGGTCGAGCTCATGCGGCGCTACGTCATGGCTCCCTACAGCGCTCACCGGCAGCGCAGCCTGAGCACGATCTACCGCAACATCAACGATGCCTCGACGCAGTCCGCGAGCGTGCTCCTCGCCGGGCTGACCCTTTTCACAGACGTGCTCGTGCTGCTCGCGATCGTCGCGGTGCTGCTCGTGACGTCGCCCGGCGTGACCCTCTTCGCCGTCGCCCTGTTCGGTGTCCTCGTCTTCGGCGTGCAGCAGGTGCTTCGGCGTCGCCAGCTGCGCATCGGGGAGGTCCTGGCCGAGACGGGGCTGCAGGCGTGGCAGTCCCTCCTCCCCGGGCTGGACGGTTTTCGCGAGACCCGCCTCAGCGGCAGCGCCGAGCGCCTGATCGACAGCTTCCGCCGAGCACGTCTGGCCGGCGCGCATCAGAACCGCCTCATGGGCTTTCTCGGCGACATCCCGCGGTATCTGCTCGAGGTCAGCTTCATCACCGCCATCGCGGGTATCGCCATCCTGCTGATGGCGATCGGCGAGGCAGATCAGATCGTGTCCGTGCTCGGTCTGTTCGCGGCGGCATCGATGCGCGCACTGCCGACGCTCAACCGCCTGACCGCCAACGTCGCGACCATGCGCGCGGGTGCTGCCGGCCTGCAGATCTTCACGGAGGCGATCGGCGAGCTCAAGGCCGAGGGGATGCACGAGCCCGCACCCTCCAGCGAAGCCCGCTTCACGGGGGACATCGAGCTGCACGATGTCACGTTCCGCTACCCCGACGCCGACGTGCCTGTGCTCGAGCATCTGTCGCTGCGCATCCCGGCCGATGAGACGACGGCCTTCGTCGGTTCGAGCGGCGCGGGAAAGAGCACACTGCTGGACCTGGTTCTCGGTCTTCTCGACCCGACCGAGGGTGAGATCACCTGCGGTGGGCGGCGCATCGACGACGATCTCGCCACCTGGTACGCCGATCTCGGCGTCGTGCCGCAGGACGTCTTCCTGGTCAACGACACGGTCTCCGCGAACATCGCCTACGGAATCGCGCCCGACCGCTTCGACCGTGAGCGCATGGCCGAGGTCGTCTCGATCGCGCAGCTCGACTCCCTTGTCGCCGACCTGCCTGACGGCCTCGAGACCGTCGTCGGCGACCGCGGCGTGCGCCTATCGGGCGGACAGCGTCAGCGGCTCGGCCTCGCCAGGGCACTGTACCGCCGACCGCGCGTGCTGGTGCTCGACGAGGCGACGAGCGCACTCGACAACGCCACCGAGCACGAGATAGCGGCCACACTCGATCGTCTGCGCGGAACGATGACCGTGATCATCGTGGCTCACCGGCTCTCGACCGTGCGCGATGCCGACACCCTCATCTTCCTCGAGTCGGGGCGGGTCGCCACCCGAGGGACATTCGACGAGGTGCGTGCGACGAACCCCGAGTTCGCGCGTCTGGTCGAGCTGGGTCGACTCGATTAGATCCGCTCAGTGGAACCCGTCGAGCGCAACCCAACGAGGGTCGAGCTGATGGGCGTCGGACCCGTGGGCCATGCGCGCCATGAAGCGGGGCATCACGATCCGTGCCGACGGGTGCCTGCGGCCCGCCACGTACGCCCCCCAGTACGAGAACGTCGAGTTCGCGCCGATCAGCTGCTCGGCGCCGGCGATGGCCAGGAAGTTGGCGAGGGGGTCGGGGTCGGCGTACGCGACGTCTCCGATGCGGTCGGTCAGCATCCCGCCCAGATGGGCGCGGCACCACTCGGCGTCGTCCGAGACGACCAGCGCCGCGGTGGCATCGGGAAAGAGCGCGACGGCGGCCGTGACGTATCGGATCACGTCGAAACCGTGCTTGGGTTCGAACTCTGTGCCATAGAAGTCACCGCGCCGCACGTTGATCACCAGTCGCGCGTCGATGGCCGACGGGACGAGCAGGGGTGCGAGGGCGTCGTCGATGAAGGCGTGCAGCTGCTCGCGGGTGAAGTCGACGCCGTAGCGCTGATACAGCCACTCCGGCTCCCACTCACGGCGGTCCGAGAATCGCAGTTCGTCGGCCGTGACGCTGAGCTCACGCAGCCGGGGGAAGGCATCCCACCACTCCCCCATCCCGCGCGACTCGAGAACCCGGACCGGCCGCCCGAGAGCCGACCGGAGATGCGCCTGCAGCCACAGATAGAGGAGGTTGCCCAGCCGCATGCCGGCGTGCGGGGTGCGAAGCACGGTGCGCTCGCCCCGGCGCAGCAGATCGACGGCGTCCTGCGTATGCCGCACGGCCGCGTCGGCGGCGCGTCGCGCCACGCGCTTCGCGGGACGGATGATGCCGGTCATCGGCGGGTCGCCTCGCCGTCGCCGAACGGGACGGCGATCGGCTCGCCACCGGGGGGCTCGGGGATGCGGGAGAGGCGGTAGCAGCCGTCCTCCTTGCGCCGCAGCGGGGTGGTGAGCACAGTGAGCAGCGGATGCCGGGTGCGCCACAGCCAGCGTCGCAGCACGATCGGCGGTCGCATGAACGCGGTGTGACCCGACCAGTCGAACTTGCGGCGGATCACCTCAGGATCGCGCACCCAGGAGAAGTGCAGCACGGCGCTCTCGGGCGCGATCACCGCATCGACGCGCGCGTCGGCCGGATGCCAGGGATCGGTGTTCTGCGGGGCGAGATCGACGCGGAACAGCTCACCGCCGATCTGGCGCGCGTGCCGCAATGTCGTTCCGGCGCGAACCGCGAGCGGGCCGGGGTACGAGGCCGCGTGACGCCAGAGCCGATCAGTCACCTCGAGGTAGCGCCCGGGGGCCGTGCGGGTGTAGAGCCAGCGGGCGGGGTAGTCGAGCCCCGCGGCGCCGGCGGCATCGGCCCTGCGCAGCATCTCGATGAACAGCGCCGGATCGGCCATCACCTCGTCGGTGTCGAGCTGGATCACCCAATCAGCACCCTCCGAGGCGAGGTCCAGCGCCGTCTGGCGCTGGAATGTGTCGTTGTCGAGCGGCTCGTGATCGAGTCGCGCGAAATCGCCGGGGGCGTGCACGCACTTGCCGGCGACGTCGACCTCTTCGATGATGCGGAGGCACTGCTCGACAGGCAGGGGCGTGCCCGTCCACGAGGTCGCGGTGCGGTCGTACGACAGCACGATCCGGTCGACATGCGGGTAGTAGGCTTCCAGGCTCTCCCGCAGATAGCTCGGGTCTGCGACGAGCACGTAGGCGTGCAGCCGCAGCGGCCTGGTCACCGCCGCCACTCCCGTGAGGCGTCGGCGGCCCGATCATTCGGGCGGATGGATGCTGCGATGCCCGCCGCCGTGCCGAACAGGTCGGCGCCCGCACGCGCGAAACCGCCGACGACGCTGCGCGCCTTCGCGACGAGACCGTGCTTGTGCGCCACAGCGCCGACGCCAGCGCCGATCTCCGCCGCCATGCCGGCGGCCACCCGGCCGTAGTGGCGCACGAGGTGCGCATCGCCGCGGCCCAGCACGGTGGTGAGCAGCAGGATGTGGTTGCGCGCGCCGTAGAAGCGGTAGCGAAGATCGAACCTCTTGCCCTTGGCGTACTCCCCCGCCACGTGCAGCACGGCGGCCCGGGGCGCGAAGACGACCTTCCATCCGGCTGCCTTCACTCGCAGGGCGAGATCGGAGTCCTCACGAAGACAGGTGCCGGGGTAGTAGTCGTGGATGCCGCCGATGCTGCGCAGCGCCTCGGTGCGCACGGTCATGTTGGCGCCGAGCATGTGGTCGGTCTCGATCACGCGCCCGGGGTCGGCGCCGAAGTTCCCGGTCAGGGTGCCGTCAGGCAGCAGACGGCCGATGCGGTCCCACCCTTCCCGCTCTTCGCCCGGCCGGTCGTTGTCGGCGCGCCCGCCGACGGCTCCCACCGCCGGATCGTCGTATGCGGCGAGGATCTCGGCCAGCCACTGCGGTTCGGCGTAGGCATCGTCGTCGATGAACGCGATGACGTCTTCGGTCGCGCCCTGCACTCCGATGGCGCGCGACGTCGCGAGCAGTCCGACGCCGAGATCGTTCCGGCGGTACTCGACACCAGGGAAGCCGTCGACCACGCGGCGGGTCAGGTCGTCGGGCGACGCGTCGACGACTACGACGCGCTCGGGTTCGACGGTCTGCAGCCTGATGTGCTGGAGGCAGGTGCGGACGTGGTCGGGCCTGCGATACGTCGCGATGACGACCACGGCAGTGCGGTCAGGCATATGTCTCCCACTCCGACGAGCCTGGACTCGCCTGTCTCCCCGTGTCCACGATACTGATACCACAGCGGCAGAAGACACTCGATGGGGGCAGCCGGATGCACCGCCTGAGCATTGCGACGATCGCGACCGCCAACCCGATGGGCGCTCAGGCGTACGTGCGTCAGATCTCTGACCGGGCAGCGGATGCTCTGGCCGCGATCTCGCCGATTCCGTGGGCCGTGCGCGAGGTGGCGATCCGGTCGCTGCGCTCGCCCCTTCCCGGCGAGCGGCGCCTGCCGATCGGCAGGGTGGCGAAGGCGCCGGCAGCCGTGCGCCGGATGCTGGGGGCCGCTGTCTTCGCCGGCGACACTCTCACGCATCGCATGGCGCTGGAGCTGCCGCCTGGGCGACACGACGTGGTGACGCTGCACGACGTGGTCGCCTGGCGCTTTCCCGACGAGTCGGCTCCGGTTCCCGCCGCCGCAGAGGAGCTGCGTCGGGCTGCCGCAGTCATCTGCGTGTCGGAGTACACCGCGCAGGAGGCCGCGGATCTGCTGGGGGTTCGCGACCCGATCGTCGTGCACAACGGGGTCGACCCGCGCTACTTCGATCCGGCCCCGCTCGTCGTCGGTGATCGCGCTGCGCTGCGACTCGAGGGCCCCTACGTGCTTCACGCCGGCGGCGCGGCGCAGCGCAAGAATCTCGAGGGCCTCGCGGAGGCGTGGCCGACCGTGCATCACCGTCGCCCGAACCTCACCCTCGCATTGGCGGGGCCGGATCACCCCCGGCGGACGGCCCTGTTCGAGGGGATGCCGGGCGTTCGTATGCTCGGTCGCCTGCCGGACGAGGTCATGCCTGGCCTTGTGGCAGGTGCGAGCGCGGTGGTCGTGCCGTCGCTCGTCGAGGGCTTCGGGCTGCCGGTGCTCGAGGCGATGGCGGCGCGTGTGCCGGCGGTGGTGGCTGACACGAGCAGCCTGACCGAGGTGGCCGACGGGCACGCGATCATGGTCGGTGTCGACGGCGCGTCGATCGCGGCGGGCATCCTCGACGCGACAGACGACGGGGCGCAGCTCGACGGCCTGGTGCGCGGGGCCCGCGCGCATGCCGCCCAGTTCACGTGGGAGCGCAGCGCCGAGGGGCATGCCCGCGTGTGGCAGCGTCTCGGCGGCTGATCGACGCGCCCTCGGCGCGGCGGCATCACCGCAGTCGATCGTAGATGCGCTCATAGGCCTCGGCGGCGCGTGCCCAGGTGAAGGCGTCGACGTCTTCGTGGCCGGCGCGGGCGATCGTCACCCTCAGCTCATCGTCCGAGACGATGCGGATGAGCGCCGCAGCCAGCTCGTCGACGTCTGTCGGATCGACGAGCAGGCCGTTCTGCTCATGCCGCACGAAGTCGACGGCCCCGCCGCGCGAGGTCATGATCAGTGCGGTGCCCGCGCGCCACGCCTCGAGTGCCACGATCCCGAACGATTCGAACCGCGACGGCACGATCACGGCGAGCGCTCCGGCCATGCCTGTGGCGACCTGCTGCGGCGACTGCCTTCCGATCAGACGCACGCGCTCGTCGAGTCCGGCCTCATCGATCCGCCGCTGCAGGGCATCGCGCTCGGGTCCTTCGCCGCCGATGATGAGCGGAATGCGTGAGAGGCCCGATCGCGCGTAGGCGTCGATCAGCAGGTCGAAGCCCTTGGGCAGCCCGAGGCGCCCCACCGCGTACAGGTAGGGCTGATCCGAGACCGGGAGGGCATCCGGAACCACATCCAGATCGACGCCGTTCGCGACGATCTCGCCCGCCGAGTCGAGACCGTGATGCGCCTTCAGATCGTCGAGGGCGAACCGGCTCGGGGCGGTGACGGCGGCGGCAGCGGCGATAGCCGTGCGCAGCCGGGCGCGCAGCAGTGCGGAACGGGCATAGATGCCGTGGTCGTCACCCAGGGTCTCACCGTGCGAGCTGACGATGAGCGGGGTTCCGAAGCGACGATGCAGCCGCTCGGCGTAGATGCCGTTCGGGCCGAAGCACTGCACGTGCAGCACCTCGGGGGCGAAGCCGCGATGGGCCCGCGCCCACCGCATCCATGCCGGTGCGACGCGCAAGCCGAAGCGCAGCATGGCCGCAACGGACCGCGCGGGCAGCGGCGTCGGCAGGTAGCGCACGGTGATCTCGCTGCCGTCATGGGCGGCGAACGGCGCATCCGGACGCACGCCGCGGTCGACCGTCCACACCTCGACGGTGTGACCGCGTGCATGCAGCTGCCTCGCAATCTGGCCGACGTGCTCTTCGACGCCGCCGACGTGGGGCGCGAACGACGAGGCGATCAGCGCGACGCGGCGCGGCGACGCTTTCGCGTCACTGCCGTCGCCGTCACTTGTTCTTGGCATTGCGCGGTGCCCGGCGCGGCCGCACCTCGACGGTCGCGCCGCGCAGCAGCTCGTCGAAGTCCTCGGTTGCGGGCGACGCCGTCTCGGGGTTCTCGGAGATGCGGGTGTCATCGGCCTCGTGCGCGGTGGGCTCCGGCGTCACGGGATCCACGGGGCGCGGGGTGGCGGCGGACGCCGCTGCCGCCTGCTTCGCCCGCCGGGCGCGTCGCCTCGATTCCTTTGCGGGCGTGTACTCGTAGGTGTACACCGACGACTCGGCACCGGTCAGCGGCGCTCGGTTCAGCACGACGCCCAGCACCCGGCCGTGCACCTTGTTCAGCGCTTCCTTCGCCTTCTCGACGAGGTCGTAGGTGGTCTTGCCCACCGAGATGACGAGCAGAACCCCGTCGGCCTGATGCGCCAGCACTGCGCCGTCGGTCACCGCGAGCAGCGGCGGGGCGTCGACGATCACCGTCGCATGTTCCGCGAGCTCGTCGAGCACCGACTTCATGCGCGCCGAACCGAGCACCTCGCTCGGGTTGGGCGGAATCGTGCCCGCCGTGAGCACGGCCAGGCTCTGCGCATGCGGGGTGGACTGCAGCACATCGCCCAGCGCCACGCGACCGGCGAGCACATCGGTGAGGCCGGCTGGAGCCTCGACCCCCGTGGTGCTCGCGACCGTCGGCCGGCGCAGGTCGCCGTCGACCAGCACCACGGGGGCGCCGTTGGCGGCGAGGGTGGCGGCGAGGTTCGCTGCGACCGTTGACTTGCCTTCGCCGGGTACCGCGCTGCTGACGACGATGATGCGGGGCGGGTTGTCGACGTCCATGAACTGCAGGTTCGTTCGTATCACGCGCAGCGCTTCACGCATCGCGTAACTCGACTTCGTGCCGGTCTGGTCCTCTGTCAGCAGGCGGTGGCCGCCCTGCACCTCCTCAGCAGCCGGCAGGGTGCCCACGACCGAGCTGCCGAGACGCTGCTCGACGTTGTCAGTGGAGCGCACGCGCCGGTCGGAGACTGCACGAACGAGCGCGAAGGCGATGCCCATGCCGAGACCGAGCACGCCTCCGACGAGCAGAGCCATCCGCTTGTCGGGGAACGAGGGTGCCGAGGGCAGTGCCGACGATTCGGCGAGCTCGACCGTGAACGGGGCGGAGTTCACGGCGCCCGTGCCCTCGCGCTCCTCGATCGTCTCGGTGAGACCGTTGACCCACGCCTCGGCGAGATCGCGCGCGGCCTCGGGGGTGGATGCAGCCGCGGTCACCTTCAGGATCGGCGTGCCGGGAGGGTTGTCGACGGTGACACGCTGCACGAGGCTCTCGGGCTTGTCGGGGAGGTTGAGCGTCTCGGCCGCCTTCTCGGCGACGCTGCGCCAGCTCGCCATCTCGAGATACGTCGGCACCTTGGCATTCGACAGCGTCTCGTTGGCACCCGGCGTGATCACCTCGCCTGGCGCCGTGCGCACCCTCACGACGCCGCTGGCATCTGCGTGATACACCGGCGTCTGAATCGCCGACCAGCCGTAGCTCGCCGCGAGTCCCAGAACGGTCAGCAGGACGATTCCGAGCCAGTGCCGCCTCAGCGCGTTCGCGTAGTCACGGAGTTCCATGCCACCCCCAGTTTTCCCTCGTGATCGATATTAGAAGGTACGCGTTCCGCACCCGATTGCGTCTGCGAGTTCTGCCAGTGCACCTGCGCACCCAGGCAGAGGCCTGCGATGAGGAACGGCACCGACACCTGGGAGGCCACCCAGAACAGGTCGAACTGCGCGGCGACGATGCGCGAGATCACGGCGGCGAAAGCCAACGCGCCGAACGCGCTGCTGCTCGTCCAGAACTTCCAGAGCGCGACGGCGAAGCCGACCCACATGACGGCGAACGCCGCCAGGCCGATCAGGCCGGCAGATGCGAGCACCTCGAGCTCGGCCTGCGGCGGCTGGAAGTTCGCCGTCGGGTGCACGTACCAGTAGCGCAGTCCGTGGCCGACGAACGGCGAATGCTTCCAGAGCGCGTAGACCTCACGGAACCACTCCAGCCGCTGGTACGTCGAGTTGAACTTGTTCTGCGACTCGACCTGCTCGATCACGCTCTGCACGATGAGCACCGCACCGGGCACCGCGAGCACAGCCACGAGCAGCTTGTGCCTGCTCGCGCCGGAGCGCACGACGTACAGCAGCAGGACGACGATGAGGCCTATGACCGCCTGGCGCGACTGGGTGAGCGCGAGCGCGACGAGGAACAGCCACATCGACGGCACCGTGAGACGCCGCGACAGGTTCGCCGCCGGCGGTCTGATGAACACGATCAGCACGGCTGTCGCGAGTGCGAAGCCTGCGAAGTTCTTGTGCATGCTCCACGGCCAGCGCGGGTAGATCGCCTGCACTCCCTCGGTCACGAAGACGACGACGGCCGTCGCGATGGTGCCGAGCGCGATCACGGTCGCGGCCCCGATCATCAGCAGCAGCGCGGTGCGCAGCATCCCTGCGCGACCGATGCCCCACCCGAGCACCAGCGCTCCGCCGATGAGAAGCCACGCGTGGAACCACTCGACGACGTTCTGGGGGTACGGGTTGACGATGACGGTGAAGAGGGTGGCGAACTGGTACAGGGCGTTGAACCAGAGCATGGCGCGCAGCGTCGGGTGGAAGTCGCGCTGCGAGAGCAGCACCACGGTGAAGAATCCGATCGCGATGGCGAGGTCCGAGACCGTGAGGTCGGCGCCGCCGAAGCCGACACGCGCTGTGACGAATGCTCCCGGCACGGCCAGCAGAGGAAGCACCATCGGATGCCTGGGCGTGATCACCACACCGATCACGATCACGGCGAGGGCGATGGCACTGGCGATGCCGTCGTCCAGCGCGCGCTCGAGCAGGAAGTAGATGGCCAGCACAGTCGCGACGGCGAAGAGCATCCACCGCCAGAGGTTCGCCCAGAAGTCGGCGAGAAGAGTGCGGACTGAGGCACGGCTGAGCGTCATCGCCCCTCCTTCCCCCACCCGGTATCTCAGTATCGCACCCGGGGTGCCCTCGCGCAGGTGCTCGCGGCTAGGCTGAGCGCGATCGCCATGCATGAGCCCCCGACAGTGGCCGAGCGTACGCCCGCGACAGCCGGTTACGTGCCCTCGCTCGACGGCGTGCGCGCGATCGCGGTGATCGCCGTCTTCCTCTTGCATCTGGCGGCCGCGTACTTCCCCGGTGGGGCCGTCGGCGTCGATCTGTTCTTCGTGCTGTCCGCCTTCCTGATCACCGGCCTGCTGCTGGCGGAGTACGCGGGCACTGGTCGGGTGCGCTTCGGGGCGTTCTACCTGCGGCGAGCCTTCCGTCTGCTGCCGGCGCTGCTGCTGTGGCTGCCGATCGCCTCCCTCACTGCAGTTCTGGGCGGCGAGGGCGAGAAGGTTCCGTGGAGCGTCGCCGGGGCGCTGTTCTACTTCAACGACTTCCAGCAGGCGTGGACCGACCGGGTCGCTACGGCGTTCAACCAGTCGTGGTCGCTGAGCGTCGAAGAGCAGTTCTACTTCGTCTGGCCCCCGCTGCTGGTGCTCGTGCTGCTGCGTGCATCGCTGCGCACCCAACGATGGTTTCTGCACGTCTCGGTGCTCGTGGCGGCGATCGTGCCGTTCACCGGGCCGAACTACTTCCTCCCCACCGGGCATCTGCTGCCTCTGGTGATCGGATGCTGGGCCGCGGAGCAGCGCGCTCGTGGTCTGACCCCGTGGGTGCGGCGTCTGATCGAACAGCGCTGGGTGTCATTCGCCGCGTGCGCCGTGTTCGTCTTCGCCGCCATGACCGACGTTCCGGCCCTGCGGCCGGCGACTTTCATCGCGGCGTCGGTGGCGACGGCCGCGCTGCTGCTGCAGCTCACCGTCGGTCCGCCGACGGTGGTCTCGCGGATGCTCGGATCGCGGGTCCCCGTGTGGATCGGCGCTCGGTCGTACGGGGTGTATCTCTATGGCCTCACCCTGATGGGACTGGTGCCACTGCTGTGGCCGGGAATCGAGTTGAAGCTCGCGGCGCCGATCGACATCGTGCTCACGGCCGCGGTCGTCGCGCTGTCGTACCGGTTCGTGGAGTCCCCGATCAGGCGATGGGGCCGCACGTGGCTGGCGCAGCGACGCCGGAAGGGGTCAGCGCGGTAGCACGGTCCTCGATCGGTTCTCCCCGGCGTCGGCGGGGGCCATGACGGGTGGCGACACCTCATGGGGCTGGAGGCCTCAGGAGCCGTCGTCGTCACTGCGACAATGGCCTGATGTCCAGGCCGGCTCGTGAGCAGCGCCCCGCGCGGCGGTCGCTGCTTGTCGCCCTCCTCGGCGCCTGTCTGATCGGCGGGCTCGCGATCGTGTTGCTGCCGATCGGATGGATGCTCAACCGCTTCGTCGTCTGGCTCTACTACGCGGGGCGCAGCATGGGCATCCCCCCGTTCGTGACGATCGAGACCTACGACGTCGCTCTCAACCTGCTGCTCTTCGCGCTGCCGGTCGCACTGGCCGCGACACTCTGGCCACGGGTGCGCTGGTGGCTGTGGGCGCTGATCGCACTGACCCTGTCGACCACGGTCGAGCTGGTGCAGTTCGCGGCGCTGCCCCGGGATGCCTCAGCCGCCGATGTGCTCGTGAATACGATCGGCGCGGTGGTAGGCGCGGGTGCGGTTGCGCTGATGAGGACGACGCGTCGGCGAACCGCCGAGAGCCGGCTTCGACCGCCGAAGGGGTGACCGGCGAGAACCCGCTCATCGGCGAGGAGAAGAAGCTCAGCGCTTCTATTTTCCGCCAGCTCGTAGACCGGAATGCGCCATCTGCGTCGAGCTGCGTGATGACTCGAATCGGCGCCCATCTCTATATGTAGGCGACGAGAGTGCCAGCAATCGGGGGATTGCGCTGTGGTCACGTCGCCCCGCGAGCCGTACCGGGGAGTACCGGCTGCGCGAAAAGACGGCAGGGCCTCCCTCCCTCTGGAGGTCCTGCCGTCGAAACCACAGACACGACAACTGAGAAGACGGACTGCGATGCCGAATCGCACGAACTGAGACTGACGGGAAATCTTCAATGCATGCGAAATCTGCGTATCGGCGCACGTGGCGCCGGGCCGCCGTCGTCGAGCCGCATGTGCTGCAGCGGCTGCGCACGGTCGAGATCCTCGAAGAGGTGGCCGGCATCTCCATCGTCCACAGCAGCGGGTCCATCGCCGCGCTGATGGAGTGGCTGCGCACCGAGCCGCGCTCGCAATGGCCGCACCTGCTCGTGGTCGAGGCACTCCCGTTCGACGACGCGCAGCAGACACGCAAGACCCTCACCTCGCTGCGCCAAGCGGGCATCAAGGTCATGGTCGTCTCGTCGATGAGCCCGAAGGCCGCCGCTCGCACGCTTCTCGAATTCGACCTCGATGGTCTCATCACCAAAGAAGACGACGAGTCCACCTTGCTCGACTGCGTCGACGAGGTGCTCGCCGGCGATGAGTATGTCTCCGCGCTCGCGCGGAATGCCGCCGCACCGGATCCACGAACTCCCGATCTCTCACCACAGGAATCGAAGGTGCTCGACCTCTATGTGCACGGTCAGACGATCGCCGCCGTCGCCAGCGCGATCGGCACGAAGGAAGACACGGCGCGCAAGTACCTGGCGCGCGTGAAGCGCAAGTACATCGAGCGGGGACGAGTAGCGCATTCAAAGCTCGACCTCGCCCGACTCGCCCGCGAAGACGGACTGCTTCTCTGAAGCCCTAGGCCCCGGTGATGCCTGCTGTCACCCCCAGTGACAGCAGACGCCATCGGCTCTGCCGACCCGGGGGGGGAATCGGCAGACAAAACAATGAAGGCGGGCTGCTCCCAGGCAGCCCGCCTTCACATATGCGACGATCACACCCGGAATCCTGGGGTTCACCTACTTGCGACAATGCATGCGCCAATCTCGGCCAATCTTCGGCCGTGCGCGTGCTGCCTTGGGAGACTTCCCTCGGGTGTCTCCTGAGTGATGGGAAGATCGTCAATGCGTGTGAAGCCTGCGTATCGGCGCACGTGGCGCCGGGCCGCCGTCGTCGAGCCGCATGTGCTGCAGCGGCTGCGCACGGTCGAGATCCTCGAAGAGGTGGCCGGCATCTCCATCGTCCACACCAGCGGGTCCATCGCCGCGCTGATGGAGTGGCTGCGCACCGAGCCGCGCTCGCAATGGCCGCACCTGCTCGTGGTCGAGGCACTCCCGTTCGACGACGCGCAGCAGACACGCAAGACCCTCACCTCGCTGCGCCAAGCGGGCATCAAGGTCATGGTCATCTCGTCGATGAGCCCGAAGGCCGCCGCTCGCACGCTTCTCGAATTCGACCTCGATGGTCTCATCACCAAAGAAGACGACGAGTCCACCTTGCTCGACTGCGTCGACGAGGTGCTCGCCGGCGAAGAGCATGTCTCCGCGCTCGCGCGGAATGCCGCCGCACCCGATCCACGAACTCCCGATCTCTCACCACAGGAATCGAAGGTCTTCGACCTCTACGTGCGAGGAAAATCCATCTCTGCCGTCGCCCTTGAGATCGGCACGAAGGAAGACACCGCCCGCAAGTACCTGGCACGTGTGAAACGCAAGTACATCCAGCTCGGACGAGTAGCGCATTCCAAACTGGACCTCGCCCGACTCGCCCGCGAAGACGGGGTGCTCCTCTGACCCACCCTGACCCGATGGCTGAGCTCTCACCCCCAGTGACAGCAGCCGCCATCGGCTCTGCCGTCCCGGGGGGGGGGGGGGAATCGGCAGGCAAAACAATGAAGGCGGGCTGCTCCCAGGCAGCCCGCCTTCACCTATGCACGCGCCTCACAGAGCGAGGTGTGTGCGCACGGCCTCCGCAAGCGACGCCGCATGGGCATTAGCGGTCTCGGCGTCCGACGCCTCGACCATCACGCGGACGAGTGGCTCGGTGCCCGACTTGCGCAGCAGCACGCGGCCCGACGAGCCCAGTTCGTTCTCGACGGCCTTTACGGCCTCCTGCACACCGTGGTGATCGGAGACGGCGTCCTTGTCGACGCCCTTCACGTTGATCATCACCTGCGGGTAGACCGTCATGATCGAGGCGAGCTCCGCGATCGACTTCTTCTGGCGCGCCATCTCGGCGACCAAGTGGAGTCCGGTGAGCAAGCCGTCGCCGGTGGTGGCGAAGTCGCTCATGATCACATGACCCGACTGCTCGCCGCCGAGCGAATAGCCGCCGGCGTTCATGTCTTCGAGCACATAGCGGTCGCCGACTGCCGTCTGGCGCACGGCGATGCCCTGCTCGCGCATGGCGATGTGCAACCCGAGATTGCTCATGACCGTGGCGACGAGGGTGTCATCGACCAGCGTGCCGCGGCTCTTCATCGCGACCGCGAGGATCGCCATGATCTGGTCACCGTCGATGATGTTGCCGTCGGCGTCGACCGCAAGGCAGCGGTCGGCGTCGCCGTCATGGGCGATGCCCACGTCGGCCCCGACTCGGATCACCTCGGCCGCGAGCTTGTCGAGGTGAGTCGAACCCACACCATCATTGATGTTCAGGCCGTCGGGATCGGCGCCGATGACGCTGACCTTGGCGCCCGCTGCGCGGAAGACCTCGGGCGATGCGCCGGAAGCTGCGCCGTTCGCGCAGTCGAGCACGACGTGAATGCCGTCGAGGCGATGCGGCAGCGAGGCCAGGAGGTGCATGATGTAGCGGTCCTCAGCATCTGAGAACCGGATGACGCGACCGACCTCGGCACCAGTGGGCTGCAACTTG
Source organism: Microbacterium esteraromaticum (assembly GCF_016907315.1). NCBI lineage: Bacteria > Bacillati > Actinomycetota > Actinomycetes > Micrococcales > Microbacteriaceae > Microbacterium > Microbacterium esteraromaticum. Next base: position 2,445,281 of record NZ_JAFBBS010000001.1, on the reverse strand, counting down.
ACGCCCGATTCGATGTGCTCTTCGATGCGCTGCTCGACGAGGTCGGGCAGCTTGACTCCGCCACGGGCGAAGATCTTGATGCCGTTGTCGGGAGCAGCATTGTGCGAAGCCGAGATCATGACGCCGAAGTCGGCGTCGATGTCGGAGATGAGGAAGGCCGCCGCCGGCGTGGGCAGGGTTCCCGCATCCAGCACATCCACGCCGGACGACGCCAGACCGGCTTCGACTGCGGCGCTGAGGAAGTGGCCCGAGATGCGCGGGTCACGCGCGACGACAGCGGTGAGCCGCTTGCCGGCAGCGCGACGCGCATCGGCAATACGGCCCTGGCCCAGGACGACAGCAGTCGCCTGGGCCAGGTGGAGCGCAAGTTCGGCGGTGAGGAGCTGGCCATTGGCCAGCCCCCGCACGCCGTCCGTTCCGAACAGTGCCATAGAGGGAACTGTAGGGATCAGCGCTTCGAGTACTGAGGAGCCTTGCGGGCCTTCTTGAGACCAGCCTTCTTGCGCTCGATGACGCGGGCGTCGCGCGAGAGGAAGCCGGCCTTCTTGAGGGTCGGACGGTTGTTCTCGGCGTCGATGTTGTTCAGTGCACGGGCGATGCCGAGGCGGAGAGCGCCGGCCTGACCCGAGTCGCCGCCACCCGAGATGCGAGCGATGACGTCGTACGCACCCTGCAGGTTCAGAACCGTGAAGGGGTCGTTGATCAGCTGCTGGTGCAGCTTGTTCGGGAAGTAGTCCTCGAGCGTGCGGCCGTTGACGGTGATGGTGCCCGAGCCGGGAACCAGACGCACGCGGGCGATGGCCTGCTTGCGACGGCCGACTGCGGCGCCGGGAACGGAGAGCACGGGGCGGGGAGCCGACTCCTGAACCTCGGCCTCAGGGCTCGAGGTCGAGAAGTTCTGCGGGAATTCGGTGGTGTCCTGGATTTCAGCCACGAGTATGTCCTTAGAAATCTGAGGGGCGCTTACTGCGCGACCTGGTCGAGGGTGTACGGCGTGGGCTGCTGAGCGGCGTGCGGGTGCTCGGCACCTGCGTAGACCTTGAGCTTCGACAGCTGCTGACGACCCAGGGTGTTCTTCGGGAGCATGCCGCGGACGGCCTTCTCCACGGCGCGAACCGGGTGCTTCTCGAGAAGCTCGGCGTACGAGGTGGCCGTCAGGCCGCCCGGGTAACCGGAGTGGCGGTAGGCCATCTTCTTCTGGAGCTTCTGGCCCGTGAGGGCGACCTTCTCTGCGTTGACGATGATGACGAAGTCACCGGTGTCGACGTGAGGAGCGAAGGTTGCCTTGTGCTTGCCACGCAGGATTGCTGCTGCGTGCGATGCCAGACGGCCGAGAACGACGTCGGTCGCGTCGATGACGATCCAGTCACGCTGGACCTGCCCGGCCTTCGGGGTGTAAGTGCGCGTCACGATAGTGCTGCTTTCTTGATTCGAACGGAGAGGTTCGTGAATCCCACTCCGGGGTGGGTTTCATCTCGCAGGAACCGAGACGAAACACGCGCCAGTGGAGGGCTCACGTTCGTCGTACCCGCATCTTCGGCAAGCCGAAGAGCAGGCACCAAGGGGATAGCTTACGGCATCAGGGGCTTCCGGCGCAAAGCGAGACGAAGGCAGGCGCCCCCGCCGGTCCGGCTCCGGCGGGGACGGAGCCGGACTGCCGAGAGGCCGGCCCCGAAGGACCGGCCTCTCAGTCGAGCGTCACGCTCAGGCTGCGGTGTGCGGCCCGACGCTTCCACGTGCGAGGAACAGATCCAGAACACTCGGCACCGGAAGCGCCGCCACGGCGGTGATGCCGAGAGCTGCGACGTCGAACCGTCCTGTCGGGAGCGCCTGAGCTCCCGACGACCAGCGTGCAGGCCCTGGTCCGTTGTCCGGCATGCTCGGGTTGTTGTTGGCCTGGGGCAGGTTCTGCACGTTCAGCGTGATGTTCAGCAGGTTCTTCAGCGCGTCGAAGATCGTCGCGAGCAGATTGTTCAGCGCAACGAGTGCGACGTTGATCACTCCGCCTGTGGCGAGCAGACCACCACGGACGATGTTCCCGACCGTCACGAGCGCGGCGTTGGTGATAGGACCGTTCACGACCGATGAGCCGAGCAGCGTGGCCGTGATCGTCGCGTTGCCGTTCAGCAGATCGGCCAGCGTTCCAGAGACCCTCAGCGTCGTGAGGCCGCCGGCGATACTGTACGAGATCTCGACGCTGACGAAGCCCGCGATCCGCGTGATGATCTCGTTCTGCATCTGCGAGAGCTGATCGGCGAGCACGTTCGTCGGCAACGGATAGTCGACGAACAGGACCGAGTTCGCGGGGAGCGAGTTGGCCATTGCCGACGCGCCGCCGGGGAACGCGCTGCCGAGGAGCGAGGCGACATCGATCGTGACGGTCCCGCCGCCGAGGTCGGTGATGATCGCCGTCCCCGACCCGATCGGCGAGGACGTGAGCGCGGTGATGACCTGCCCGACGTTGGCGCTGATCTTGACCGTCGGCTGCGCAGCAGCCGCCACGAGAGCGCTCACCACCGGCCCGAGAAGCGGAATCTGCCCCAGTGCAGTCAGCAGAGCGGCCGAATCCACCGACAGGTTCGCCGTGTTCACCGCGCTCGTCACAGCAGTGACGATGCTGCCGACCAGCGGCGACGTCAGCACGAGTCTCAGGTACGCGACCAGGTACTCGCGAGTGAGCCTGTAGCCCTGCGGGTTGACCACCGTGTTGCACATCTGCTCGAGAACGGCGCGTCCCACAAGGGCGCCGACGTCGAGCTTGAGGTTGGTGACGTTGGCCAGGAAACCGGTCGTCGCCGATCCGAGCAGCGGGGTCAGGAACTGCTTGAGGTCGAGGCTGGCGACCTGCGGGTATCCGCCAGCAGGAGCCACACGGATGGTTCCGTTGTCGTCGACATAGCCGGATGCGCCCATCGAGAGCCCGTTGCTCTGAGCGAATCCGAACTGGTTCAGGAGGCCAGTCCCGTCGGGGGCGCTCGCGACGAGCCCGAGAAGCTGAGACACGGTGGTGGTGAGCCCCGTGGCGGTGACGTTGATCGTCCCGAGTGCGGTGACGCTCAGCGGGTTGGCGTGCTTGTCCGGGTCACCTTCGGCATTGGGGCCGTGCACGAAGCCGGTCTCCGCGACCAGCGTGGGCGCAGAGGCGATCGTTCCATCGACCGACGCGAGCGTGTCGAGATCGATGTTGAACAGGCCGCCGCTCAGCATCTTGCCGCGGCCGATGGCCGCCCAGTTGCCCTCGATGCAGCTGAGAGCGTATGCCGGCGCAGCCGTCGCAACCATGAGTGCAGGAACGGTCCAGGCCGCCCCCTTCATGACGGAACGTCGCGAAAGACCGGACGACGGCTTGGGGGAATCTGTGGCTTCTTCAACCATTGGGGAGGTTCCTCTGATCACACTTTCTGCGGTGCGACACAGCCGTCGCGGAACAACACCTCTCAGCGACGAGAGTGTCCGACCTGCGGGCGCCGGTCGAACGGGCTGGGGCCCGATGGGGGTCAGACTAGCGTGCTCACAGGCGTCTCAGAAAGAGCGAGTTTCTGACCGGCTCGACTCCGCTCAGCACAGCGCCGGAATCGTCGGCCGCCAGTCCCCCATCCGTTTCGGCGCCGGCGCCTGGACCCGTCCCGACCCCTCCCGGATGGGCGTCCGGGAGGCTCCTGCTGCAGGAGCAAGAGGCGTTGACGCGGGGCGCGGACACCCCGTTGCTATGCTCGTGTCGTCTCATTCGATGCCAGCAACCCGGGGAAGTTCTGGATGCGTTCGTTCTGTTTCGCGCGTGTGACCGTCGAGGCTCGGCCGGCGTGACGGACATCGCTCCGCGGATCGCGGTGGTCGCCATCGGTGATCCGGAAAGCCCCTCGCTGTGGTCAGGCACGCCGAGCAACATCGTGCAGGCTCTCCGCGCGTCGGGCGCAGAGGTGATCGGAGTAGACCTGCGCTCCCACCTGGACATGCCCGCCGTCGACGCTGTCGCTCTGCCACGGGTGCTGGCGGGCCTCGGCCGCCGGGGTCTGCGGGCAGGCTTGGATCGCGAACGGCGTGTGGCCCAGCAGTCGATGGTGCTGGCTCGGGTTCGCGCGCGCACCGCCCGCCGGCAGTTCGCGCGCATCGGCGCGATCGACGGAGTTGTGCAGATGGGCACGGGATTCGCCGTCCCGCATCGCAATGTCGTGTCGTACGAGGACATGACGACCGTGCAGGCGCTGGCCTGGCCTGACACGTTCTGGGGCGACGTCCCGAACTACATGGCAGAGGCGCGCGTGCGGCAACAGGCCTCGGCGTACAAGCGGAACCGCGCGGCGGCGTTCAGCACGAACTGGGCAGCGCAGTCCGCTGTCACGCAGCTGGATTGTCCGCCCGAGAAGGCACATGTCGTCGGAATCGGCCCGAACTTCACCGCGGGCCCGGTCCGCCGCAGAGATTGGGCGACCCCGCGATTCCTCTTCGCTGGCCGTGAATGGTCCCGGAAGAACGGCCCGGCTGTGGTCGAGGCTTTCGCCCGGGTCAGGGAGCTCTTCCCGGCTGCCGAACTGCATCTCGCTGGTCACCTGCCACCGATCGATCGGCCAGGGATCGTCAGCCATGGGCACCTGGACCTCGCCGTCCCAGCGGACCGCGACCGGATGCTGGAGCTGTGGTCGACGGCGACCTGCTGCGTCGTGCCGTCCAGATTCGAACCGGCGGGAATCATCTACGTCGAGGCCATGCACGCCGGCATCCCCGCGATCGGCACCACGCAGGGTGGCGCGCCCGACATCATCGGCGATGCCGGCCGAGCAGTCGACCCCGAGGACCCCCAGGCCCTGACTGCGGCGATGCTCGAGTTCTGCGACCCGATCGCGGCCGCCACCGCCGGACAGCGCGCCCGTCGCAGGAGCGAGCTGTACTCCTGGACGCGAGTAGCCGCCGGTCTGCAGGGGGCGCTCGGGCTTGCATACGTCCCACGTCCTGACGCGGAAGAGAGGCGTCGACGTGTCGAGTGATGGCTGGCCCGCATGGTGCACGAACGTCGTGATCGCGACTGCTCGGTACCCCGGCCGCGGCGGCGTCGAGTCGGTCGTCTCCAACCTCGTCCCGATGTTCAGATCGGCGGGCGCCCAGGTGCAGGTGATCTCGGTCTTCCCCGGTGTAGGCAGTCCCCAGACACAGACGACGACGCTTTTCGGGCGCCGGCCGCACCTGCATGAGCGCTCGATCACTGGTAGCCGTCGGATCGCCCTGAACTCGCTCAGGTCGCTCCCCCTCCTCGTGATCAAGCGGTGGGACATCCTGACCGGCCGACGACGACTGCGTCGCCTCTTCACCTCACTCCCTCACGGCACGCTGATCATCGCCACTGGACCGAACGTCGCCCATCACCTGCCCGTGCGCATGATCAATGCGCAGCCGGATCGGTTCATGCTGGCCGTGCAGTTCCACATCCCTTTCGAGACGCAGCTGAACGTCGAAGGGGAAGATCTGCCCAGGAGCCGCAGTCTCTCCCCCGACGCCTTCGTCGCGGTGAACCGCTCCGACGCGGAGCTCTTCTCCGATGCACTCGGCGTCGAGTGCATCGCCATACCCAATCCGATCGCATCACCCGCACTCGTCCCGGCCGAACCGCCTCGAGACCGTGGCGCTCATGCGGGCCGCAGCACAGTGGTCTCCCTCTCCCGCCTGTCCGGAGAGAAGCAACTCGATCGGATGATGCAGAGTTTCCTCCGAGCGACAGAGCCGGAACACCTGCGGCACTGGCGTCTGGACATCTACGGCGAGGGCGACGAGCGTCTGCATCTCGAGGAATGGATCGCGCAGACGCCGGGGGCGACGGATCGGATTCGCCTGATGGGCTGGACCGACCAGCGCGAAGCCGTTCTCTCCGCGGCCGCGCTGCTGCTGTCCACGTCGCGCTTCGAGTCGTTCGGCATGAACGTACTGGAGGCTGCCCAGCACGGCACGCCGACATTGGCTTTCGCGTGCTCACCCGGGATCACGGATCTGACACGCGATCTCGGCGGCGTGCTCGTCGACCCTGACGACGACGACGCCTTCGTCGCCCGACTGCGGCAGCTGTTGTCCGCCCCCGAAGAGCTGGATCGGATGGGGCGCGAGTCGCGCACGCGGTGCGAGCCGTACACCGCTGCGTCAGTCGTGCAGCGATGGAGTCGGCTCGTGCGACGGATCGGGGCAGCCCGCGACGGTGCGGAGGGTGTGCGGTGAGCGAATCCACCGATGCGGGGCGCGAAGTGAACGACGTCAACCGCCTCACCCGCATCCTGGTGGTCTCCCCCCATTTCGACGACGCGGTGCTCTCGGCTTGGGCTCTGCTCGATCGAGAGCCCGCGGGCGCAGCCGACGTCCTCACCGTGTTCGGTGGCCTGCCGGCGGCGGGAAAGAGCACCGTGGCCGACGCGGCCTGCGGCTTCCGAGACGGCATAGAGGCGATCCACGCGCGGCGCGAGGAAGACGATCGCGCGCTGGCTGGTGTGGCCGCTCGACACTGGTGGCTGCCTCTGGTGGATCTGCAGTACACGACTGGCCAGCGCGACGTGTCCGATGCGGAAGCCATCGTGCGTGCGGTGACGAGCTGGATCCGCGAGCAGGATTCGCCCGAGAAGGATCTCGCCATCGCCATCCCCGCCGGCTCAGGAGCGCACGTCTCGAGGACGCCGCCTCCGTCTGTCACCTCCGGAGCTCGACCCGTGGGCGGGCGTGCGCTGGCTTGGCTCCGCGCACTGAAGCATCGCGCGTACGTGCGCAAGCGCCGCAAGGCACTCGCGGGCCGCGGACCGGCGCACCCAGACCACCTCTTCGTCAGAGACGCCATCCTCGAATCGTTGAATCGATTGGGCGGGGTGCGGGTGATCCTCTACAACGAGCTTCCGTATCTGTGGAGTGTCGCGGCGGACGGGGAGGTCGCGAGGCTGAGTGCAGCCCGAGGGCTCAACGTGTCACCGTTCGAGCTGCCGGTGGATCGAGATCGAAAGCAGCATCATCTCCGCGAGTACGCCAGCCAGCTCTCTGCTCTGGACCCCTCTGGCCGCCTCCATCAGGCAGCCACACTTCCTTACACGGAGCGATACTGGACCATCCGGCCCTAGGGAAGCGGACGCGGCCGCCGGCCCGTCACGCGTCAGTGCAGTTCGCCGAGATCGACGAGCCTCCCGAAATGCTCATTCCTCTCACGCACCTGCGCGAAGGTCCCCTGGGCCGCTACCCGCCCGTTCTCGAGGAACACCAGGTTGTCTGACCGGCGAACAGTCGACAGGCGATGCGCGACGATGATCACGGTGAGCTGTCCGTTGAGCCTCTGGAGGGTGTTGGAGATCTGATGCTCCGTCTCGTTGTCCAGAGCGCTGGTCGCCTCGTCGAGGACCAGAACCCGGGGCCGGCGATACAGCGCCCGAGCGAGACCGATTCGCTGCCGCTGCCCCCCTGACAGCCTCACCCCTCGCTCACCGACGATCGTCTCCACCCCGTCCGGCAGCTCTGCCACGTACTCGTGGAGCTCGGCCATTCGGATGGCCTCGGCGACTCGAGCGCCGTCGATCTCTGCCACGTCCACGCCGAACGCCACGTTCTCGGCCAGCGAGGCGTTCAAGAGGAAGACGTCCTGCGGCACGACCCCGATCCCGGCGTACCAGGCGGCGAGGTCGTCATCCACCCGTCGACCGCCGCACGTGATCGCTCCCTGAGTGGGGACGAGCAGTCCGAGAATCAGATCGAGAACGGTGCTCTTGCCTGCGCCGCTCGATCCGACGAAGGCCGTGGTCGTATTCTCCGGGATGACCAGATCGACACCGGCGACGATGTCCTCGTCCGCATCGGGATAGCGGAACGACACCGATTCCAGACGGATGTCCCCGCGATAGCGATCATCCGACTTCGGGCGCTCGTCGTGCGTCGCGTGCGCCGAGAGGTGCTTCATCGCATCGTCCAGGATGTCGAGCCCTACGCGGCTGCTCCGGATCGACGCGAGGTTCGCCGAGATCCGATTGAGAGTGGGCAGTGCGCGGAGAGAAGCCGCCGTGAAGATGCCGAGCGTAGTGAGTGCGGCCTCCTTCGTTCCGACGGCGAACAGGATCGCCGAGATGACAGCGATCGCGACGACGAAGCCGATCTCGAGCAGGTACTTCGGCATCTCCGACACCAAGGTGAGCCGTCGGTGGCCTTCGGCACTCGCTCGGCGCGCATCTCCGAACCCGCGCACGAAGGACTCGCCGCTGGAGGTCAGGCGGGCCTCCCGGAAGCCGTCGAACGAAGGCAGCAGGAACTGCCAGCCCCTCAGATCGGCTGCGGCGATCTCCTCACCCAAGCGCTTCTGCCGCTCCCGGAGCAGCGCCTGCGATCCGGCGACGAGCAACCCGAAGAAGACGAGCGTGAACAGCGTGACCAAGGGGGACGTCACCAGAAGGATGCCCAGGATGCCCGTCAGGATGAGCACGTCCGATATGACCGTCAGGATGCCAAGGAGCACATTCGATGCATGCTCCGACATGTCGTCGATGTTGCGATAGATCTCAGGAAGGTTCCGCGACCGGTGCACCACGAACGGGGACAGGACGTAGCGCCTCATCAGCTCCTTTGACGCGGACGTGGAGATCACGGCCATCCGGCCCAGCAGCCACCACCGGAAGGGGATGGTCGCGGCGCTCTTCAGGACGAAGACGAGGCACACGAACCCTGCCAGGGTCGCCGTGAGGGCTGCGACGTCCCGAGTTCCGACCGCGCGGGACACCATGCCGATCACGCCCGTGCTCGGGTCGGCTCCCGTGAAGACGGACATCAGCGGAGCCATCGCCGCGACGCCGAGCATGTCGAGCGCCGCGAGACCGATCGCGCCAAGAACCGTGAAGACGATCCATCCCTTCGACGTCACTCCCGCAAGGTCGAGGAAGTCGCGTAGTTGACGCCTCAGCGGCGTCGCCTGTGAATCAGAGATGATGGCCTCCCCTGAGGTACTCCTCCGCCAACCGTGCGTTGGCCTGCTGGACGGACTGTTGAGCAGCGGCGGGCTGCGGAAGCGAGTCTCGGATCGCGGCCGCGACGAGATCAGGGCTCGTGTCGCGAAGGCTGACTCCGCCGCGGAGGATCTCGGCGTTCCCGCCGACGTCGGTAGCCACCACCCGGAGCCCGCGCGCCACTGCATCGAGGATCGTGTAGGAGCAGTTCTCCCATACCGACAGCTGAGCGATCACATCGGCCTCGGACATCGCCGACTCCGCGTCCATGAAACCGCGGAACCGAACAGCATGAGCGACGCGGAGGCGTCGTGCGAGCTCTTCGAGCTCTGCTCGCATGGGCCCCTCGCCCGCGACCGTCAGGACTGCGTCGTGGTGGTCTCGCAGGATCAATGCGAATGCCTCGATGAGTTTGTCTATCCGCTTCTCCGGCGCCAGGCGTGACAGCGACAGGATTCGAAGGCCGGAGACCGTGGCGGGGTCGCGGCGCCTGACTCCCTCCGGCAGATCGACTCCGTTGTGGATGACGGCGATGCGCTTCGTGACATGCCACTTCTCGATCATGGCTCGTCTTGTGGCTTCAGCGACCGCGATCACGCCGTCGAACCGCGGGAAGCGCGCGCGGTGGACGAGCGCCATCGCCCGCGAATGCAGGCCGGAAGCGTGGTAGACGCCATCGTCACCGGCGATGCCATGCTCCGTCGTGAAGCGTCGAGTGCCCTCGGGCAAACGTGTCCAGGCGTTCACGATGTCCGCGAATGCGAGGTGCGAATGGACGATTTCGGGTCGCAGAGCCTTCGCGACAGCTGCCAGCGTGCGCCGCGATGCGAGCGCACCCGCCTCGGTTCCAAACGCGCCCGCAGTCACTGCAGAGCCCTGAGCGCGAAGGCTGTCCGCGAGCGGTCCGTCCGGGCACAGCACGGTCAGCTGCCATCCCGGGATGCCGACGCGTGCCACGTCGAGCACGTGACGGGCTACGCCGCCGAGATCAGCGACGGGCACGACCCAGAGGGCGCGGCGAGGTCGCGTCGCGCCGCCCTGTTCCGTGCCGCCCACAGGTTCGGCGTCAGACATCGTTCGCCACCTGGTCCGGATGCAGTTCGCCCGCGATCGCGGCCGATTCGACGAGCCACGAGACGCGCTTCTCCGCCGCCCAGCGTGGCATCCTGTCGAGCGCGGCATCGGCCCTGCGCGCTCGGGCGAGGAGGTCCGTCAGCCCGTTCCGCTCGGCTGTCCGCTCGATCAACCGCCCCCACGCCCCGATTCCCGTCCGCCTCGCGCCGAGAACGTCTTCGCCGTGCTTGGCCGAGAAAGCGGTCTTCGCGGCGCCCGAATAGAACGCGCGCTTGACACGGATCTCCGTCGTGACGGCGGCGATGTGGTGCGGCGTCTCCAGCTCCGGGGCGAAGACGATCTCGACTCCGCTCCTGTGCAGGCGATAGCCCCAGTCGACGTCTTCCCACCCGTAGGCCCGGAACCTCGTGTCGTACTCCCCGACTCGATCGTAGGTCTCCCGCGTCACGGACACGTTGCCGCACCAATGCCGCCACCGTCGCGCCTCCGGAAGGCGGTACGCGTCTGCGCGGAAGCGTGCATCACGGGCGGTCCCGTACGCACGCGCGTAGGGAGTCTCGGGAAAGACGTTCTGCACGAGGCCGATCACGCCGAGAGGCGCGTCACGACTATGGCGGTCGACGGTACGACCGACATAGTCCGGCGTCGGACGAAGATCGTCGTCGCAGCGGATGAGCACGTCTCCCGACGCCGCGGCGAACCCGGCATTCAGCGCTGCCGACCGACCGCGATTCTCGGGGAACACGATCGAGGTCACCGGGAGCTCGTCTCGAACAGCCTCCACGACATCGGCCGAGCCGTCCACATCGCCGTCGATGACGACGATCGCCTCCCACGAGCTCTCTTTCTGAGCTCGGAGCGCGTCGAAGAGATGCGGGAGCCGAGCCGCCCCACCACGTGACGGGACGACGATGCTCGCCCTGTACGTCACAACCGACCCTCGAGCCGGTCGAGGGCGGTCCAGAAACCCTCGCCGTGATTCACATGCCCCTGCCAGATCTCAGGGATGAACGGCGAGCGGGGCGCGAGCCTGTCCAGCCCCTCCGCGAACTCCTCCCAGTCGATGTCGCCTTCGCCGACCTGAACGCCCTCGCCGTCGACCCCGGTGGCGTCGACCAGGTGCAGGTGGATGCTGTGCGGGGCCAGAAGCTCCACCGCCTGCGAGAAGAGAAGTCCGAGCCAGTTCGTCGCGAGCTTCGTGTGGGAGGCGTCGAAGCAGAGCGCGGTGCCTGTGGCTGCAGCCCACTCCGCGGTGTCGCGGGGGTCGACGAACAGGTTGTGGAACTGCTGTCCGCCCATCAGCCACGGGTACGGCGGCAGAGTCTGTGCGGCGATGCGCACTCCCGTCGAGTCGAGGCGGGCGAGCGCCTCGGTGACGCGCGCGTACTTGTGAGGGCGCTCACCCGGGGCGATGTGCTTGTCCTTCGTGAAGCCGCCCATGGTGACCACCATGATCGGATCTTCGTCCATCGTGAACCAGCGACGCAGATCCCGGGTGACATCGATCGTGCGCTGCACCTCGCGGATCGAGCGCTCCCACACCTCGACATCATCTGATGCGAGGTCCACGAGGAAGTCGCCGGCGAACAGATCAGGAAGGTGGGTCGTGAATCCGATGGGCAGACGTTCCGTGAAGAACGAGTCCATGTCGACATCGAGGTCCTTGTACGAGAAATGGAACTCGAGGAAGTCGGGGTTGGACTGCGCCATGAGCGCCGCGTAGTCGTGGTATCGAACCGGCAGACCCCACGGACGTCGGAAGGTGAAGGGGCGCCCGGTGGGGGTCGCGTCCTTCAAGTCGCCAGCGAAGAAGAAGTCTCCTTCTGCCATGTCGTGAGTCAGCGTGCGCCCGAGGAGCTGCGGAAGCGCGTTGGGCTGCAGCCCACGGCCGGGGCTCTTGACGGTGACGTCGTCGCCGGACAGGACGGTGCCTGAGGTGAGCGGGCGAGCGGCCACGAGCGATTTCGCGAGTGTGACACGGTTCATCTGCTCACCCGTCGAGACGATTCGCGCGTCCCCGTTGCCCATCGAGGTCTCGATGTCTCGGATCTGCTCGACCATGATCCTGAACTCGTCGGGCAGCAGCGACACCGTGTGGTCGTTGCCCTCCATCGTCCTGTCGACCGTGAAGTGCTTCTCGATGATGTGGGCGCCGCGAGCGACGGCTGCCACCGGAACGTGCCAGCCGCGTTCGTGCCCGGAGTATCCGACGACGCTCTGGCCGATCTCGGCCAGGCGGTCCATGTAGGCGAGGTTCAGATCCTTGTACGGCGCCGGGTAGGTCGACTGGCAGTGAAGCAGCGCGAACGGAGCGCCCTGGCCCCGCAGCAGTGAGACCGTCTCGACGATCTCCGCCTCACGCGACATACCGGTGCTCAGGACGAGAGGCATCCCTCGTCCTGCAGCGGTCGAGATCAGCTCGTGATTCGTGAGGTCGGCAGAAGAGATCTTCAGCGCGGGGATGCCGTAGTCGGCGAGCGCGGCGACGCTCGGGGCGTCCCAGGGAGTGCACATGACGTCGATGCCCGCATCCCGAGCGTGGTCGAAGACCTCGAAGAGCTTCTCGGCCGGCAATGAGAATCTCCGCAGCAGGTCCAGCGTGTACTGGACGCCGAGATCTTCTCCTCCGGTCGCCGCTCCGCGCTGACGGTACAGCGCGTCCATGTCGCGCAGCTGGAACTTCACGGCATCGGCGTCGGCCTCGACCGCGAGATCGACGAGCCTCTTGGCGAGGTCGACAGATCCGTTGTGATTGTTGCCGACCTCGGCGATGACGAAGGCGGGATGCCCAGGTCCGATCTCGTGCTGGGCGATGCGTATGGAAGTGGCGCTGTCGATCGCGATGGCGACAAGGTGCCCGCGTTCGTCGACCAGCGGCACGTGATGCACGCCGCGCTGCCCCATCAGCGGCGCGATGTCCGCGACAGCCGAATCCTGAGACACAGCGTGCACCTCGGGGTTCGCGACAGTCACGCACGAGACATCCAGCGATGCGGTCGGATTCGCGATGATCCACCGGCGGAAGTCACCATCCGACAGTGACCCCTGAAGGATCCCATGCGCGTCGACGACGAACACGATGCGCTGCTTGTTCGCGTTGATCTTGCCGAGCCCGGCAAGTACCGGATCCTCCGCGAAGACGATGTACGGCGTGAGGTCACGCTCGATGATCATTTGCTACTCCCCTGTGACGCGCGAGCCCCACGCTCGGCACGCCGATTGTCCTTCGGCGGCGCCGAAGCGGACGCCGTCGACGTCCCGAATGGCGGATCATCTCATCGACCGCCGGCTCGATTGTTCCACGATGCGTTCTGCCGCCCCCTCAGCGCTCGCCCCCGACAGCCGCCTCGACGTGCTGCGCGATGGCTCGGGCGGGCTCGATATCGGGGAGAACAGGGGGCGAAGTCGGTCGGCTCCCCCACATCGACAGCTCATACCTGTCCCAGAACTCCCTCACCCACATCGGGGGTCGCTCGCATGTCACCCATGAGGGGATGCCCGCCGCCGCCGCCTCGAGAACGCCCGTCGAGAAGATGGATACGACCGGGCGGCGCTCGTCGAGCAGCGCCCCGGGCTTCGCGAACCCGACACCACGCCGCCGCCACATGGAGTGCTGAAACTTCGAGAGCCGGTCCACCTCCGCCGGGTGCGGTCGATATTCGGCCCCCGTCTGAAGGCAGAACCTCTGCGCTGTGCTTCCGCTGATGCGCCGTGGCAGTTCAGCGCCGTGCAGCTGCCCGAGGAACACCGGCTCGTCCGTCGCCGAGACCGATGAGTTCTCCCGGCCGCGGTCGGCGGCGCTCCACAGGAGCTGGCTGCCGACCACGTGAGCAGTGACGTCGGTCCGGCTCGAGCGCCAGAACTGGGCATCCCTGTCGGAGAACGCGAGCAGGCGGGAACGAGGCGCGAGCGGCGCCATGAAGGGTGTCAGCAGCCCGTGCTGGACGACGAAGTACTCAGCGCCCAGTGCCTCGGCCCATACGTGCGCCGCGAACCCCGCCGCGAGGAAGTGTCCTGCCGAGACGACGGCGCGCACGTCCCGGAGACCCCGCGGAACCGTCGTCACGGAGTCGAGAGGGCGAACGGTCCAGTCGCCAGGCAGCCGGGATGCGACATCGTGCGGCGCCAGAACCGCTACGGGTGTGTCACCGAGATGCGCCAGAGGCTCGAGGACAGACGCCAGCGCCGTGGGCGTGGTCGCGTCCAGCGCGAACAGGACGGCGGGCTCGATGCCGCGCATGTGCAGATGCATCGTGATCGGCGACGGTCTGCGGGCGGCATGCCGCAATCGCCGGAGCGGGTGCTGCCTGTGCTGCCACCGCTGCCACGCCGCAAGATCAGACGGGAACCTCAACCCCATAGGGCCACCGCCTTGCGCATGCGATGGACCAGCGTGTGCTCCGCGAGAGTCCTCGCTCGGCCGGCCGTACGGACCCCCTCCGCCCACTTCGGATCCCGCCGGACGCGAGCCAGATGATCGAGCAGCTCGTCGTCGCTGGTGAAGACCAGCGTCTCACTTCCCACGTCGTAGTGGGCCGCGACCTCCGGCCGGTCGATCAGCTGCAGTCCCCCGACACCAGGCGCCTCGAATGTCCGCATGCTCAAGCCGTCATGCCCGGCGCCGTGGACGTTGAGGGTCGCCACGCTCCCTGCCATGACGCCGTAGTAGTCGGCACGGGTGACGTCTCGATGGGCGCGCACTCCGGACCCCTCCCATCGACGTGTACGGAGCACGTCCCATATGTGCCGGGACCATTCGCGTCCGTATGCCTCCACATCCTCGCCGCTTGCGGACAGCATCTGCAGCAGGCGCTCGCGCTCCGGGTAGCGGGCGCCGATGAAGGACACCCGACTCGACGGTCGAGAGGTATACGCGGTGAGCGAGTCGAATCCATCGGGCAGATGCGAGGCCGAGATCCCCCGGTTCCGAAGGGTGCTCACATCGCTCGGACTGTAGCTCATCACCGCACCGAGCGATCCAAGAGTCTCGACGTCGTAGTGCATGCGCTCGAGCTCGTCGTAGAGCCACACGGCCGACCGAGCGCGCGAGCGCGTCAGCGCATCCCACCAGGTCGCGGTCAGTGCATCACCTTTGACGATGAGCACCGCATCTGGCGCGCTGCGGCGAAGCGCGGCGACCGCGAGTTCGGAAGCGGACTCGGCTGCCCGCCGGGCCATCACGCCCTGCACGCGCTGTGCGACCGCATTCGTGATGCGTCCCCGGAGGTTCGGGGCGTCATAACGGTGAGTCGTCACGTCATGGCCGAGCTCGGTGAGCGCGTTGGCTATGGCGTGCCAGTAGCCATGGAAGGCGGGGCTGACGAGCAGGATCTTCATCGGTCCGGCCCTGCCGCACTGATGCTGCTCAGCTCGCGCTTGAACGTCTGAAGCGGGTGCAGGCGGCGGCCGGCAAGTCGACGACCCACATTGAAGGCGAGGTTGACGAGGCTCGCGGCGCGCAAGCCGAGCCGCAGCGCGGCCGGATGCTCATTCCACTTTCGGGCGTATCGGATGCGGGACTGCGTGACCCAGCGCACGCGCTTCTCATTCGCGGACGAGCCACCGCCCTCGTGTCGAACCTGCACGTCGCCGAGGAAGACGGAGGGGATGCGGCGCTCGCGCAGCTGCCGCTGGAGGTCGACTTCCTCCGAGTTCATGAAGTAATGCTCATCGAAGCCCCCGACGGCCTCGAACTCCGATCGGGGGACGAGGAGCGCGGCTCCGACCAGCCAGTCGACCGGAACCGTCGTTCCCGCTGCGCAGCGGGTGTCGTGCCCGACAGCCTCATGCAGCCGGGGACGGAAGCGCGCGAGCGGGGTGAGCCACTCGATGATGTGGTGACGGTGCTGAGGGAAATGACGTCCGGCCCATTGCGTCTGGCCATCGGTGCCCACGAGCATCGGTGCGCACACGGCCGGTTGCCATGGTTCAGCCGAGCGGATCAGACGTGCGACGAAGTCGCGTTCCACCTCGAGGTCGCTGTTCAGGATGAGCAGGTGGGACTGTCGCGCCGCGGCCGCGCCGGAATTGACCGCCGCTCCGAAACCGCCGTTCGAGTCGCGGCGCACGACAGTGACCCCGGCGGTCTCGGGAAAGGGCTCGGGCGAGAGGTCGTCGCTCACGATGACCTCGAGCGGTATCTCCAGGTCGCGCTGTTCGAGCAGCTGGGCGATGAGCGCTTGCGCGGGTGCGGGGCTGCCGTAGTGAGGAATCACCACGGACACACCAGTGATGAGATCGGCCCGCTGCTCGCTATCCCCAGCGGGAGCATTCGGCCGGTCGGTGCTCATGCGCGCGAACGCCTCCTCAGCGGAGGAGCCTCGGACTCGGCCACCTGAACGGGCCGCATCGCCTCAGGTTCCTGAGTAGCGGGAACGATCGGTGCGACAGGCTGCGGCGCACGTGCCGCGGCCTGCTCGGATGATGTCTTCTTCTTGCCCTTCTTCGGCTTCTCGGGCGTCAGATAGTAGCTGCTGTTCTGACGGTAGTAGCCGTATCCGTATCCGTACCCGCCCTCATCCTTCAACGACACGAAGTTGAGGACGACGCCGAGAACGCGCGCTCCGACCTGCTCGAGCTGCGTTCGAGCTGCCCCCACTGCAGCCTTGCGCGTCGTGCCGGTCGCCGACACGTACACGACACCGTCGACCATCGTGCTGATGATCGAGGCATCCGTGACGGGCAGCACGGGCGGAGCATCGATGATGACGAAGAAGTCTCGGCTCAGTTCAGCGAGCAGGTTCTTGAGTGCAGCCGAGCCGAGCATCTCGGATGGGTTCGGTGGCACCGCCCCTGCGGGCAGCACGAACAGATTCGGGTCGCTCGTCGCCTGCACGGCGGTCGCGACGGACACCTGTCCGCTGAGCACGCCGCTGAGCCCGACCGAACCGTCGACCTTGAAGTTGCGCGCGACCTTCGGACGCCGCATGTCCGCATCGACGATGATCGTGCGCTGACCCGCTGCGGCGAACACCTCTGCCAGCGAGGCCGCAACCGTCGACTTGCCCTCACCCTGATTGGCGCTGGTGATCATCACCGTGCGCACCTCGGCGTCGACACTCGAGAAGCGCAGACCGGTGCGGATCTGCCGGAAGGATTCCTTTGCGATGTTGGCGACGCGGGAGTCTGCCGGGGCCGTTCCCTTCTTGCCCAGCTTGGGAACGCGGCCCAGCACACCGGTGCCCATGAGCTCGCTCATGTCGGTGTGGGTGCGCACCTTGACGTCGAGAACCCGTCGCAGCAGCAGCACGATCAGCCCCGCGACCAGGCCGCCGACCCCGCCGAGGATCACCGAGAAGCGGAGGTTCGGCGCAACGGGAGCCGATGGTTCGGCTGCGTCGTCGAGCGGCACGACCGTGATCTTCGATGCCTGTCCGCCCTTCGACTCGATCTGATCGATGACGGTCGTCAGCCCGTCCAGCGCACCGCTCGCCAGCTTCAGTGCAGTGCCGGGGCTGCTCGCCTGCGCCGTGACTTCGATGAGAGTGCTGCCAGGAACGACGCGCGCACTGAGCGCGCCCTGCAGCGAACCGGGCTCCTCGCCGAGCTCTTCCGCAATCGCCTCGCGAACCGTCCCGCTGGTGATCAGAGCCACATAGGAGGAAGCCCGGGCCGTGGCCTCATCCGAACCGCTCACCAACGAGTCCTCGGAGGAACTCGCGATGAATCCGGTCGCTCGCGCCTCGTAAACTTTAGGGGTCAGGAAGAAGTACCCGACCCCGACGAGGATGCCGGCCATGGCGCCGATCAGGAGCACCCGCCAGCCGCGTCTGATGAGCGTGAAGAATTCCAGCACCGTCACGAATGCGCTCCTAAGTTCGTAGTCCCCACGAGGGCCGTGTCCGGTACCGGGGGATGGACGCTGGCCGTTGTTCGAGCCATGGTACCGCCACCCCCGTAACCGCCGTCTGGGATGATGAGGACATGACCCTCGCCAGTCCGACAGCTCGCGCTGCCCGTGCGATCAGCGGCGCGACTCTCGTCCCGACTGCGCACTCCGCACGCATCCTCGATGCGGTTCTGATGGGCCTCATCGTGGTCCGGGTCAGCCTGCCAGGCACGCCCTTCCCCGTCGCTCAGATCGGCATCGCCGTGCTCGTCATCGTCGGCTGCTTCAGGCGACCGACTAGGTCGTTCGTTCACGCGTGGTGGGTTCCCGCCGCGATGCTGGGGCTCCTCGCGTTTCTGGTCATCGAGACCTGGCTTCAGGGCATAGACCCCGTCCGTCGGGCCGGCAACCTCGCGATTCTCATCGTCATGTCGCTCTTCTTGGCGAGCGGCCGCATCGACGTCGGCTCCGCAGTGAAGGGCATCGGCGTCGGCCTGCTTCTCAACGGTGCCCTGTTCTATGCCGGGGTCGCCCCAGACAACTACCAGGGGCGTCTGACCGGGTTCCTGGAGGACAAGAACGCCGGGGCGCTCGTGATCGCGCTTGGCACGTTCCTTCTGTTCCTCGTGATCAGGAGCCGTTGGGGCCGGCTGCTGCTCGTGGTCGCAGGCGCTGCGGCGATCGCGGCCACGGATTCACGCACCACCATGGCGGCCAGCTTCGTCGCGCTCGTATGGCTTCTGTCCAGCCGCTACCTGCGCCGCACCGCGCAGCTGGCGACTCTGGGAATGGCGTTCCTGGCCTTTCTCTGGGCCGACGACAACCTCGCGACGATCGGCGATTACGGAGAGACCCGCGAGGGTTCCGACGAGTTCCGCAGCAGGATCGATGCGGCGTCGTCGCTGAAAGCAGCCGCCGCACCCTGGCATGGGTTCGGCCTCGGGGAAGCCACCGTGTCGCTCGACAGCGGCACGTGGTTCTTCCACAACGCGTACGAGGCCCTGATCGTCGAAGGGGGCTTCGTCCTCGCGGCCGTCGTCCTCGGGCTCTTCGTCGTCGCCGGACTCGGGCTCGCCCCGCGCGCCGTCGGCGTCGATGTGACGTCCGGCGAATCTCGCGTCATCACCGCCGCGACGCTGGTCGTCTTCTGCTGCGCTCTTCGCCTGGGAGAGGTGTTCCTCGCTCCCATCGGCCTCGTCGTCCTCGGCATCGGGATTGCGCGCATGCTCCCGCCGCTGCCCTCAGGTCAGCCCGCTTCCGAGCACCGCTGACCGTTTTACCGGATCAGCGTGCTCAGCAGCTCACGGACGCGGCCCGTGCCCGCCTCAGGCGAGTAGTTCGCGGCCCATCGCGCGTGCTGCTGAGCCACACCCTCATCTGCGTCTCCCGCGGCGACCCGCGCGATCCTCTGGGCGAGAGCTTCGGGGTCACCCTTGGGGGTCACCATTCCCGTCTCACCGCCGACGACCTCGGGCAGAGCGCCCGCGTCGCTGACGAGGACGGGTACGTGCGCCGACATGGCCTCGGCAGCCACAAGACCGAATGACTCATCCGCCAACGACGGAACCACGAGGAGGTCGATCGTGTCGAAGAACTCCGTCGGCCGCACCCAGCCGACCCGGTCGATGAGCGCGTCGACCTCCGCCAGCGCTTCCTCGACCTGGGCGACCTTCGACTTCGCGACGAACAGCGGCTCGCCTGCGAGCGCCAGACGGTACCGACCTGGTTCCTGCTCATCGAGCAGGCGCATCGCCCGGGCGAGCACGTGCACGCCTTTGTCGGGCCCGAGGCGGCCGAGGAAGCCGACGGTGAAGGGATCATCGGGCCGGGGGCTTCGCTCACTGCGCGGCATCAGCGCCGTCCAGTTGGGCATCACGCGGGCACCTGGCACCGAGCGCAGCATGTGGGCCGACGGCACGAGCGTCGCGACCGCGCCGACGCGCGAGAGCGCGCTCAGCACACGGTGGAGGCCATCAGGGTGCTGGTGCAGGTGCACGATGCGCCTGCCATGACCCCATGTGGCGGTCGCGGGCACGAGCCCGTTGCACCACAGCATCCCCTTGCGATGGCGGGCGTCCCATCTGCGCAGCTGCCACATCCACGACACCCGGTTGTCGACGTGCAGCTGCACTGTCTCGAAGCCTGCCTCTTTCGCGGCGTCGCCGACCCCTCCAGGGGTGGCAGGAGTCACAACCGTCACTCCGACCGACAGCTCGCGCAGGGCTTCTGCGATACGCAGAAGCATCACTTCGCCACCACCGATTGCGCCGTTGTTGGTCGCAAGTGTGACGTGATCGATGGCCTCCACCGGCACCGGTACTCCTCGGGCTCAGAGCACGCGCGCACGGGTCCGGCGCGCGATGCTCACAATGTAGCGGAACGGCCCGATGCTCGGTCAAGCAGATCGCCCGGTGCGAAGCTCCGCTCAGATCTCGTCGAGCCGCACAAGCCTTCGGGACGCCAACTCCGCCAGAGCTGCGCGCATCAGCTCGACTGCCTCCGGGTGCGGGCCGAACTCCCGATCGAGCATCTCGCGCAGCTCTCGTACCGTCTGCTGCCGCGCGCACGCGAGCCAGATGGGCGCCGCGATTCCGGCGATCCGTGAGAACTCCGCACCAGCGAGCACCGAGATCTCGCCTTCCGACTCGATGGCGTCGGTCCAGGGCATCCGGCTCACCACGGCGTCGTCCGAGAGCACTTCCGGCAATCGCGCCACCGAGGCATCGGTCGTCGTCCAACGCTCCTCGTCATGAGGCAGATGCCCGACCCATTCGTGGGTCACGGCGGCCCGGGCATCCCGGCTGAGAAGCGACGCGATCAGCTCTTCGGCCTCGACGATCTCCGAGTACCGCAGCCGGTACGGGCCTCCTCCGAGCACGCCGGCCTCGACCAGATGGTGCAGCGGCCGTTCACCGCGCCAGATCGACGACGACTGCGGAAGAACCTCCGCGATGAACTCGTGCACGCTGATCGGCTCGAGCACGGCCGCTACGGCGTCGGTGCTCCGTGACAGACACACGACCGCGGCAAGCTCCGGCGCCTCCCTGGGCGCCGCAGCGAGACCCACGTCATCGGGAGACGACTCGTCCTTGCCACCAGGGAAGCCCGGAACGATGATCGACAGGGGCTTGGTGAGGCCCTGCATGCGGTGCTCGGCATCGACCCGCATCAGCTCGTCGCTGAGATACCCGAACCGACGGCCCAGGGTGCGAGCCGCGGTGCTCTTCCCCGTGCCGGACGAGGCCACGAGCACGACGCCGCGACCCCCTTCAGGCGACGCGAGACCGGCAGCGTGCAGCAGCAGTCCCGAACCGGTGAGGCGCGAGATCAGAGCCTGGGTCATCGCCCGGGAGAAGGCGTAGGGGAACGATCCGTCATCGCGTTCGGCGATGAACGCCGTCACGGCTCCGTCTGGGTCATTCCGGTCTGCGCCCGCGGGAAGCGGGCGGAACACCACGTCGTGGCCGGTCGTGTCGATGACGCCACGCGCCCACAGATGCCGCAGCCGCTCGACATACGGAGCCGGGTCCGAGAAGGCCGAGAGATCGATCAGCCAGCGTTCGTCGAACAGGCTCAGCACCAGTTGCGAATCGCGCTCGGTCGTCGCCACGGCACTCCCCTCCGGTCACCTCTAGAGTAAATGCATGCTTGCGCCCGAGGTTCCCGTCTGGGCGCTCACGCACCTCACTCACGCAGCACTGCAGCGCACAGCCGACCGGGTGGGCGCGGACGTGCTGCACATCAAGGGACCGTCGACCCTGCGGTCGCTGCGCAGGGGGCGGCACGACTCCACCGACGCCGATGTGCTGGTGCGGCCCGCGCATATCTCCGCACTCATCGCCGGGATGCAGGAGGAGGGCTGGCAGCTGTTCACCGACTTCGACGAGGGGTCGCCGTTCGGCCATGCCGCGAACTTCACCCATCCGTCATGGACCTATGCCGACATCCATCGCGCCGTGCCCGGGCCCCTCGCTGCTCCCGATGCCGTCTTCGAGCGCCTCTGGACGTCACGCACGGAGGTGCTCATCGGCCATCGGCCCTGCACCGTGCTGTCGCTACCCGCCCAGGTGCTGATGCAGTCGCTGCACTCAGCCCGGTCGCACGGCCTAGAGCCCGCGGATGCCTGGGCACTGTGCCCGGACGATCACCGCGACGCCGTGCGCGCGCTGGCGGCCGAGCTGCAGGCCGAGACGGCTTTCGCCGCTGGAATCGGCGAGCTTGACGCCCATGCGGACGCCCCCGATCACGCTCTCTGGGCCTACTGGTCTGCTTCCGAAGGAGACCGACTCGACGAGTGGCAGGCACGTCTGCGCAGCGCGTCGACGTTCGCCGCGAAACTGTCGGTGCTGCGCCAGGCAATGCGGGTGAACCGCACGCACCTGCGTCTGCGACTCGAGCGCGAGCCCTCACGCGGTGACGTCGCTCGCGAGCACGCGGCGCGCGCCGCGCACGCTGTGCGATCAGTCGCTTCGCACCTGTTCCGGCGCTTCGGGCGGTCGTCGTGAGCCGGCAGCCGTACCGGCTCAGCCCGGAGCTCGCGTGGGTCGAAGCCGAAGACGGCGGGCGGGAGGACCACATCGTCTGGATCGCCAGACTCGACACGGCAGAGCTGTTCGAGCTCGCAGGCTCCGCCTGGCTCGTGTGGTCGCTGCTGACCGACGGCTTCACCGACGCCTCGGCGATCGAGCGCGAGATCGCCGAACTCGAGATGACCGTCGACTTCGGCGAGGGCGGACTCGACGCCTTCCTCGCGGCGCTGGAAGCTCAGGGGCTGATCCTGCGCGAGATCTGAGTCCTACGCCGCCTCAGCGGTGATGAGGATCGGTCGGTGATCGCTCGTGGCCTGCGGCAGCGTGGTGATCTTCGAGATGTCGAAGCCGACCGATGTCGCGAAGTCGTAGTGACCTTTGAACACCCGGTAGCGGGTGTAGGTGCGGTCGTCGCTCAGGGTCAGCGTGTAGCCGTGGTCGCGCACGGTCTGGCCGAGGCTCTCTTTGAAAACCGGGTAGTTGTAGTCGCCCACCATGAGCACGGGCATCCCGGGACCGAGCTCCTGCAGCGCATCGAGCCCCGCCCTGATCTGATTGCGCCGCAGAGAGTTCAACGCGGTCAGCGGCGCCGCATGGAACGAGGCGACGATCAGCCCCCGGCCGGTGTCGATGTCGCGCAGCCGTGCCCCCAGCACCCGCTCGTGCGCCGGCTTCAGCACGCGGTCGTGCAGTGACTTCTTCAGCCCGATCGTGCGCACCTGCTCGACTGTGAACTGATTGCGACGCAGGTACATCGCAAGACCCAGCCGGTTTCCGCTGGTCGTGTGCACGAGGGACAGCCCGCCGATGGCATCCGAGAGCGCTGCCGTGTCGCACTCCTGCAGGCAGAGGATGTCGGGGTCGTGCGCCGCGACCAGTTCGGCCAGCTCGGTCGCGGCACGGTGCTTGCGAAGGTTGTACGAGATGACTCTCATGGCCCACACGTTACCGCCGCACGCTGAGCACGCGACGGGGTTGAAATCGCGCGTGCGATCGGTCAATAGGCGTCTTCGTCGTCGCGGCCCGTGATGTCTCCGGGCATCAGGGCGTCGCGCACCAGCATCCGCAGTCGCACCTCACGGCGGTGGCCGATCATGCCGCACACCAATGCGGCGACAGTCAGCGAGCCACCGGTCAGCCAGGCCGTCAGCGGGTCGAGGTTGGGCCAGTCGACCGCGATCGCCCCTCCGCTGACGGCCAGCACGATGCTGGAGATACCGGCGAGCAGCGCCGCGAGCATCGTCATCGCCGAGGGGATGCCGAGCAGTTCCCGGCGATGCTCGCCCTCGAGACGCACGCCGCCGGCACGGGTGAGCCAAGTGCGCAGCGTCTCTTCGCGGGCGAAGGCGAACCCGGCGAGCAGCAGCCACAGCACCGCGCTGCCCACCCCGCTCGCGATCAGCAGCGCGCCGCCTGTACCGCTGAAGACGTCGATCGCGCTCTCGCCGAACGGGTCGAGCACGCGCGGCTCACAGGTCCGGCACGGCTGGCGCAGGAGGACGCCGACGATGAACACGACCATGCCCAGGCAGACCGTGAGGTACAGGATCCCGTACAGCCACCACAGGCTTCCGCCGCGGAGGATGTGCGGGATCTCGCCCCGGGGGAACGCGCGCCGGCGACGGTTCTCGGCCTTCGCCGCCCTGCGCGCCGTCGCCTTCCACTGCCCCTGAAGCATCTCGGCGCGCCGCTTCTGGGCCGGTTCGCGCCGCTTGCTGAGCCCGATCGCGACCCCGCTGAGCAGCGCCGCGACCGCGGCACACACCATGAAGGTCACACTGCCCTGCACCCTCTCGGGATCTTCGACCATGGATCCGATCGTCAGCAGCACCCCGATCAGGAAGAGGAAGCCGAACGCCATGACGCCCACGACTCCGGCGGTCTCGAGCGATCCACCCGGCGTGGTGCTGCGCAGCCGGTCGCGCACGTCGCGGGGCGGCGCGTCGGTCGGATGCTGAGCGGCGAACTTGCTCGCGGCTGCGAACACGGCCGCTCGGTGCGCGACGAACACCACGGGGCCGATGACCAGCAGCGCTGCACCCACGATGAGCATGGGAGCGAACATGGCGCGCAGCAGGTCGTCGAGGTCACGAGCGAGCCCGAACATCTCGCCGAAGCCGTCGAGTTCGAGATTCACGATGCCGACCACCACGACTGCCAGGAATGTGGCCACGAGCGTCACGCTCATGGCGACCGTGGTGACGCCGAGGGCATGGGTCACCTGCACGCCGCGCGAATCGAGCTCGCGGATACGGGGAGTCCGGTCGAACCGCAGTGTGGGGGGAGCGGGCATCCGTCGCGGCTCACGCATCGTCGGGCTCGTGCCCGTCTTCGCCGTCACGGTCGCGACGAGCGCGAGTCTGCTCGGCGCGGGACGCCAGAAGCTCGTCGGCCGGGTAGCCGACCTCGGCAAGGGTGAGGCCCCGAGCCGGCAGCACCTTGAACGCGCTCGTGCGGGTGAGCTCGTCGCGCAGCCGCGCGACGTCGGCGACCTCGAGCTTTCCCTCCCCGACCGCGGCGCATGCGCCCACCAGCGCGCGCACCATGCTGTGGCAGAAGGCGTCGGCCTTCACCTCGGCGACGAGCACGCCGTCGTGATCGCGCGTCCATCGGTAGTCGAGCAGGGTGCGGATCGTCGTCGCCTCTTCCCGGGGCTTGCAGTACGCGGCGAAGTCGTGCAGCCCGATGAGGGTCTGGGCCGCGGCATCCATCCGGTCGACATCGAGAGCCGCGGGGATCGTCGTCGTGTCGTTCCGGCGCATCGGGTCGTAGCCGACCGTCGCGTCGGCCAGCCGGTAGATGTACCGGCGCCAGACTGCGGAGAAGCGCGCGTCGAACCCGTCGGGTGCGACGCTCGTGCGGGTGACGGTGACATCGGGGTAGCTTCCGAGCACCCCTCGGATGCGGCGGGCGAGCGACCCCGCCGGATCGGCGGCGGCGTGGCCATGACGCGTCTGCACCCGAGACCACTGGCTCTCATCGAGATCTACGTGCGCCACCTGATCCGAGGCGTGCACACCGGCATCCGTCCTTCCGGCCACCACCAGCTGGGCCTTGGATCCGACGATGCGCGCGAGTGCCGCCTCGATCGTGCCCTGCACCGTGCGCAGGCCCGGCTGCTTCGCCCAGCCACGGAAATGGGTGCCGTCATAGGCGATGTCGAGACGGATGCGCACCCGTCCAGCCTAAACGGGTCGCTCCCTCCTGCCAGGGCAGGAGGGAGCGACTCGTGCTCGCGCGTCAGCAGCAGCGCGCGCCGGGGTTGCGATCCTGCTCGCGCATGCGGTCGCGCCAGAACTGGCGCTCGGTCGGCACCGGGGCATCCGGGTGGTGCGCTCGCTGATGCGCGACGTACGTGTCGTACGCGCGGTCGCCCATCAGAGTGGTGAGGTACCACCGGATGCCCGAGGCCGCCCTCCGCACCCGGCGCCACACGACGTCGGGTGCGGAGCGCAGCTCGTGCTGCGTGGCGCTCATCAGTGCGCTCCCCTGCTGCGCACGGTGCCGGTGGCGGCATCGTGCTCGTGCCACTGCGCCTCGAGGGCGCGCTCGGCCTTGCTGGCGATGAGACCCGACGGTGCGTAGATGCGCGACGGGGTCGGCTCATCCTCACCGTCGTCCGTGACGCCTCTGCGGATGGAGTTCACCGCCGAGATGATCGCGACGGCGATCACGACGATGGTCAGCACGACGAACACGATCGACAGGGTTCCCTGCACGGCCGTGTTGCGGATCACGGCCTCGACGACCTCGGGCTCGCCGAGGCTGCCGTCGCCGGCTGCCTGCGCCGCACGGTACTTCGCGTTGTTGGCCCAGTATCCGATCGCCGGGACCGGCGAGAAGATCTTGTACATGGATGCGGTGATCGTGATGACCGCGGTGAAGGCGAGCGGCACAGCGATGATCCACAGCCAGCGCACGTAGCTCGGCCCCCGCTTGGCGACGATGGCGAATACCACGGCGAGCGCGATCGCCGCGAGCAGCTGGTTGGCGATGCCGAACAGGGGGAAGAAGGTGTTGATGCCGCCGAGCGGGTCGGTGACGCCGAGGATGAGGATGTAGCCCCAGCCGGCGACCATGATGCCCGTGCAGATCCACACGCCTGGTCGCCAGCTGATGTCGCGGAACTTCGGCACCCAGGCGCCGATCGAGTCCTGCAGCATGAAGCGCGCGACGCGCGTGCCCGCGTCGACCGCTGTGAGGATGAACAGCGCCTCGAACATGATGGCGAAGTGGTACCAGAAGCCCATCATCGCCGTGCCGCCGCCGATCTGCTGCATGATGTGCGCGAGACCGAGCGCGAGTGTGGGGGCGCCGCCGGTACGCGAGACGACCGTCTCTTCTCCGACCGCCGCCGCCGTGCTCGTGAGCATGTCAGGCGTGAGGTTGACTCCGGTGAGCCCGAGCGAGTTGACGAAGGCCACAGCGCCCTCGACCGTGCCGCCGGTGAGCGCGGCCGGCGAGTTCATCGCGAAGTAGATGCCCTGGTCGATCGAGATCGCCGCGACGAGAGCCATGATCGCGACGAACGATTCCATCAGCATCCCGCCGTAGCCGATGAAGCGCGTCTGACGCTCTTTCTCGACGAGCTTCGGGGTCGTGCCGGACGAGATCAGGGCGTGGAAGCCCGAGAGCGCTCCGCAGGCGATCGTGACGAACAGGAAGGGGAAGAGCGTTCCGGAGAACACCGGACCGAGGCCGGTCTCGGCGAACTCGGTGAACGCGGGCACCTCGATCTCGGGGCGCACCAGCACGATGGCACCCGCGAGCATGACGATCACGCCGATCTTCATGAATGTCGACAGGTAATCACGAGGGGCGAGCAGCAGCCAGACCGGCAGCACGGCGGCGATGAAGCCGTAGACGATGATGGCCCACGCGATGGTGGTCCGGTCGAGGTGGAAGAGGGCCTGGCCCCACTCGGTCGCCGCGACCGCCCCGCCGCCGGCGATCGCCGCGATGAGCAGCACGAAGCCGATCAGCGAGACCTCGGTGATGCGTCCGGGGCGCAGGAACCGCAGATAGAGCCCCATGAAGAGGGCGATCGGGATGGTCATCGCGACGCTGAACACGCCCCAGGGGCTCTCGCCGAGAGCGTTGACCACGACGAGGGCGAGGATCGCGACGATGATGATCATGATGAGCAGCGATGCGATGATCGCCGCCGTGCCGCCCACCTTGCCGAGCACGTCGCGCGCCATCTGGCCGATCGAGCGTCCGCCGCGGCGCATCGAGAAGAACAGCACCGTGTAGTCCTGCACCGCGCCGGCCAGCACGACGCCGACGATGATCCAGATCGTGCCGGGAAGGAAGCCCATCTGCGCGGCGAGCACGGGGCCGACGAGGGGGCCTGCCCCGGCGATCGCGGCGAAGTGGTGACCGTAGAGCACCCGACGGTCGGTCGGGACGTAGTCCTTGCCGTCCTGCTTCGCCTCGGCGGGCGTCGCACGACGGTCGTCGGGGCGGGTGATGTAGCGCTCGATGACCTTCGAGTAGAACCGGTAGCCGATGAGGTAGGTGCAGACAGCCGCGAACACGAACCAGATGGCGTTGACGGTCTCGCCCCGCACGATGGCGAGCATGGTCCAGGCCACCGCGCCGAGCAGCGCGATGGCGACCCAGAGCACGATCTTCGGCAGCGTCA
This sequence comes from Microbacterium esteraromaticum, assembly GCF_016907315.1. Classification (NCBI taxonomy): domain Bacteria; kingdom Bacillati; phylum Actinomycetota; class Actinomycetes; order Micrococcales; family Microbacteriaceae; genus Microbacterium; species Microbacterium esteraromaticum. The sequence continues at coordinate 2,417,264 of NZ_JAFBBS010000001.1, read as the reverse complement.
TCCTGGTTTCGCGCTCGAGCTCGGCTTCGGGAACGGCTACCGGCGGCAGTGCCGGATCCTGTACGAGCGCATCAGCGCCCCTGCGTGATTCTCGGGAGGAAGTCATGGAAGTCACCTTAGTACGCGTCGTTGCGCTGTGGGCGCCGGTCGTCGCGCTGAGGCGCGGCCCTTTCAGATTACGAAGGCGGGGCGACGGCGACGGCAGGGCGCGCGGCAGGGCTTCCAGCTCGGTGTGAGGGTGGGCACCTAAACTGGACGGTCGGTTCACCCCCACCCTTCTTCTCGATGACTGATTCCTCTGCGCCCCGGCCCCGCTACGCGGGACTCGACGGACTTCGCGCGATCGCCGTCGTGGTGGTGCTCGCGTACCATCTGTTCCCCGGTCTCGGGGTGCGTTCGGGGCTCGTCGGCGTGGACGTGTTCTTCGTCGTCAGCGGGTTCCTGATCACCTCGCTGCTGCTGCGGGAGTCGCGGCTGCCTGTACGTCATCGTCTGCTCGATTTCTGGCGGCGTCGGGCACGACGGCTGCTGCCTGCGCTGTTCCTGATGCTCGGTGTGAGTGCGACCACGGCGTGGGTGATCGGCGGCGATGTGCTGGTCGGCATCGGACGCCAGCTGCTGGGCGCGGCGACATTCGGCTACAACTGGCTCGCGCTCGCCGACGGCTCCGACTACTTCGCCGCCGCCGAGCCCGAGCTGTTCCGCAACGTGTGGTCTCTCGCCGTCGAAGAGCAGTTCTATCTGCTCTGGCCCCCGCTGCTGCTGCTCGTCGTCGCGGGGATCAGGCGACGGTGGGTGCGGGTCGTGGGAGCTCTTGCCGCCGCCGGCGGTTCGGCGTGGTGGATGTCTGTGCTCGCGGGAGACGCGCTCGCGACGAGGGCGTACTTCGGAACCGACTCGCACGCCTTCGGGCTGCTCCTCGGCATCGCCCTGGCCTTCGCTGTGCAGCACATTCCGTCATCGGCATATCGGCTTTCGCGCTCCGCTCAGCTCGGCGTGTTCGGTCTCGGGATGCTCGGAATCGGCCTCATCGTCTACGCCGCGACCACGAATGCTGCCGCCCTGCCCGGCACCCTGCTGCTGGCCTCCGCCGGCTCTCTGCTGGCGGTCTTCGCCGGCATCCTCCCCGGCTCGTGGTTCGGTCGCGCGATCGACGTCGCGCCGCTGCGCTGGATCGGCGACCGGTCGTACGGCATCTACCTGTGGCACTGGCCGCTGCTCGTGCTCGTGTCCGCCGCTTCAGGCGTCGTCGTCGGCTCGAACGTGGCTGTACCGGTATGGGCCGGTTCGGTGACGCTCGTGCTGACACTCCTCATCGCCACTGCGTCGTACCGGTACGTCGAGACCCCGGTGCGGCGGAAGGGCTTCCGGCGGGCATGGCGTGGCGTCCGAATGCGCCGAGTGCGGGTCGTCGGCGCGATCGCTGTCGGCACGGCTGCCCTCGGCGGCACGACCGCCGCGGTCGCGAGCGCGCCCGAGATGACGACCTCGGAGATGGTGATACGGGCCGGAGCCGCAGCGAAGCCGACGCCGGTGCCGACGACCCCTGCGACGCCGGCAGCTCTCGCGGGCGAGGACGTCACGGCCGTCGGCGACTCGGTGATGCTGGCATCCGCCCCCGCTCTGTACGAGCGGATGCCGGGAATCGCCGTCGATGCGGAGGTGTCGCGTTCGCTCTGGGCCGGGGGCGACATCATCGACTCGCTCGAGTCGTCGGGGCAGCTGCGCGAGCACGTCGTGGTCGCGCTCGGCACGAACGGCCCGGTCGACCAGGGGATGCTGAAGCAGATCGCCCGCACCGTCGGACGCGACCGCGACCTCGTGCTGGTGAACGCCTACGCGCCCCGCGAATGGATTCCGGGCGTCAACCGCGACCTCGCCGCCTTCGCCAACGCCCGCACGGGCGTCGTCGTCGCCGACTGGTCAGGGGCGATCGCTCCCCACCTCGATCTGCTCGCCGGCGACCAGATCCACCCCGGGTCAGCCGGAGGCGAGATCTTCGCCGAGGTCGTCGAGAAGGGCATCCGGGATGCCGAAGCCGAGCGGCACGCCAGGCCGAAGGCACTGGGCTGGGAGCCGTACGCGGAGTAGCGGCATCCGAGGCTGCTGCGGACGTCAGTCTCCGACGGCGACCTTCGGTTTCGCCCACGACCGGCCGCGGGTGTCCTTCAGGATCGTGTACTCGACGTCGACGTGCGGCTCGATCGCGCTGTACTTGTCGTTCGGAGCGCCGATCACGAGCTGGAACCCCAGCCCGCGCCACGCGCCGATCGCACGTTTCGTGAAGTGGGCGTCCGCCTTGATCAGCGCCTCGTCCATGAACACCGGCGCGTATCGCGGACGCGATGCACCAGCATCCCCCAGCTGGTACCGCAACGCGGCCCCGACGATGAACGCGACCAGCTCCTGCGATTCTCCACCCGACTTCTCGCCGATGTGGTCGTACAGCGCGACATGCTCGCCGGTGGCGGCGAGCACCCGCTCGGCCGATACCCGCACGTGGTTGCGCACGTCGATCAGCTCGGCGAAGTCCGGGGCCGTGCGACGCATCCGCCCGATCAGCCGGCTCATGCGCCTGTACGCATGCTCGCGCTCGTCGTCGGTCGAGGCGGCCTCGATCAGCCCGCGCACCTCGCGCAGATCGCGGCGGAACCGCTTGCGCGCCTCGGACTGATTCTCGCGCGGCGAGATCTGCAGCCGGTGCTGGTCGTCGTAGAACGGCAGCTCGCGCATGATGCTGTTGATCGGCTCGATGCGCTCCTTGATCTCGCGCACCGAGCGGCTCAGCGTCGAATCCAGGCTCGTGAGATCGTTGCCCGACAGCTTCAGCAGGCTGTCGCGCCACTCCCCCTCGAGTTCGTGCAGGCCGTTGGTGCGCAGCGCCTCGAGAATGCCGAGGAACTCTCCGACGGAGGCGTCCGGATCGGGGAGCAGATTCAGGTTCGGCCATCGCTCGAGGAACGACGACATCAGCTGGCGCATGCGCTCACGCTGCTCGTCGTACGCCTCCTCGGCCGCACGACGATCCGCTGCCAGACGCGCCGCGGCGGACTTCAGTGCCAGGTCGAGGCGCGCCAGACGATCGCTCGCCGACAGGCCATCGCCGTCGCCGGGCGCCGAGAGCATGAACCGCTCATCGAGGAACGCGGCCTGAGCGGCATCCACCGACATGTCGGACGCATCGTCGACCACCCGCTGGCAGTCATCGACGTCGTCGGTCACGGCGCCCCAGCGCTCCTGGGTCTCGGCACGCTGCGCGCCGATCGCCCCGATCTCGTCCCGCAGCACCGCTGCTCGCACCTTGAGTGTCTCGGCACGCTCGCGCAGATCGGCGATCTCGGGATTCGCGGTCGTGACCTCGGCCTCGACGGCCGCCCACCGCTCGACCTCCGCTGCCGGCGAGGCCACGTCGATCTGCTCCCAGGTCAGGTCATGGATCATCGCGAAGGCCGTCGAGCGCTGCTCGATGGCATCCATCGCCACCTCCGCCTCCGTCACCGCGGCGGTCGCCGCCGACACCTCGGCCTCGAGCGCGGCGGCCTGCTCGTCGAGCGTACGCAGGCGACGCTCGTTCGAGAAGCCGAGAAAGTTCTCGCGGCCGTGCCCGCCGTGCGCGCCGCGGCTGCCCTGCGACATCTGCCCCGCGATCGTCAGCGCCATCGTGTGCGCAGACAGCTGCGCCGACGAATCGACGCAGACGAAGCCGAAGCGCTCGTCGAGACGCTGCTGCAGCCAGCCCGTGAACGGCGTCGAGCGGTGGTCGAGACGGCCGGGAAGGGTGCGCGCGTCAGCGCTGGCCGACTCCGCGAGGCCGGTCTGGACGCCCTCGTACCGCAGCCGGATCGGCAGGCGCACCTTGTCGATGGCGGCACGGAAACGAGCGAGGTGGGCATCGTCGATGAGCAGCGTCGTGGCAAAGCCGCCGAGGGCGAGGTTGAATGCCTCGCGCCATGGCTCGAACTCGGTGCGCACCTCGATCAGCTCGCCGACGAACGGCAGATCGTCGGCGTCGAGACCGGCGGCCTCCGCCAGCAGCGCACGGGCCCGGTCGAGAGGAGCGGGGATGCTGCCGCGCAGACGGTCGGCCTCGGCGCGCTCCTCAGCCAGCTCGCGGCGGCGCTTCGCGAGTGCCTGCCGAGCCGCTTCCGCCTCTGCGAACGTCGCTCGCGCCTCGCGGCGAGCGGATGCCTCGGACTGGGCCGCCCGCGCAGCCGCCTGCACCTCGGCGAACTCCTCGGCCGTCGATGCCGACAGGCCGAGTTCGCGCAGCACGCTGTCGAAGCGGTCGCGCTCACGCTGCACCTCGGCGAGGCGTCGCTCGACCGTGCGCAGTTCGCGCTGTGCGGTCTCGAGACGGTCGCCGCCCGACTGCCGCAGCAGGTCGAGAAGGCCGTCGCGCTCGGCCTCCGCCGCGTCGACCAGGGCCTTCTTCTCGCGCAGGGTCAGATCGAGCGCGTGCGTGCGATCGCGCAGCTCAGCCTCGACCTCGCGCAGCAGATCGAGGCGGCGCTCGGCCCGCCACAGCGTGGCGCGCGAGTCCGGCGACGCGAAGTCGCCCACCTGGTCGATCAGCCTCACCTGCTCGGCAGCTGCGGCGATGCGGTCCTGGATGCCCTGGATCGGTTCGAGCGCGTTCACCTGCTGCCGTGCGGTGATCATGCTTGTGCGTGTGCTCTCGAGCTCATCGAAGTGCGCGACCACGGCATCCGCCGTCGCCATCGTCTCCGGCTCTTCGAGAACCAGCCGCTTGTAGAGGTCGTCGACCGTGGTGATCTGCTGGCCGGCCTGAATGCGCGCGAGCAGGCTCATCGCCTTCGCGCCCGAACCCGCGGCGCCGATGCCCAGCACGGCATGCAGGCGGGCCGAGAACTCGCGGTCGGTCGCGAGCGTGTCGAGGCCGAGTGAGCGAAGGGAGGAATCCGCGAGCCGGTGCGCTGCAGCCTCTTCGAGCCGGGCGAGATCGAAGAAACCGTCGGCGGTCGCGCGAACGCGCACGGTGTCTTCGAGGATGCGTGCGCCGGCCGGGATGTACCAGGCGCGCAGCGCCGTGAAGCGCGAGCCGTCGTGGTCGAGCCACGTCATGGCGATAGCCGTCCAGGTGTCTTCGCCGTCGCCGCGCAGCACGCGCAGCTTGGTGCCCTCGTCGGTCCGCGACTCGTCGATCTTGCCGCGACCGTACGAGAGGATGTTGCGCTGCTCGTCGCCGCGCGGGCGACCTGTGATACCGCCGTTCGATGCGCCGTTGAAGGGCGTCGTGTGCGGCATCATCAGGGCGATGTAGGCATCCATCAGGGTCGACTTGCCCGAACCGGAGCCACCGCACAGCATGGTCGCGTTGGGCGAGAACCGCACCCGGTGCGGGCCGCCGTCGTACCCTCCCCAGTTGATCAGCTGCAGGTCCTCGGCGACCCACTGCTGGCCACGGGACTCCGCGGGGATCAGCCCGAAGAGCGTGTCGAGCATCGTCACAGCGCTGCCTCCTTCTGAGCCTTCTCGGCGTGTGCGGCCTGCCGCGACGCCTGCTCACGCAGCCACGCGCGCAGCTCGGCGAGCTTCTCTGCGCTCAGCACCACCTCGACCAGCGGGCTGATGCGGTAGCGGCCGAGGGTCTCCTCGTCGATCACGCCCTCGCGGTCAAGGCGATCGAGCGCCGCGCGGATCGCCTTCTGCTGGCGTGCGGTGCTTCCGTCGGCTTCGGTCAGGTAGCTGAGCACGGTCTGCTCGACGTCCTCGACGTCGATACGCGGCGCAGGCTCGCCCGCCGCCGACTCGCGCTGGAACACGGTGCGCAGATGCACGAGCACGAGGGTCTCGGTGCGGTTGTACGGGGCATCCTTCAACAGGACCGGCACCTCGAACTCGTCGGAGCGCACCTGCTGCTTGTAGGCCACACCCCGTCCGAGGTCGACGACCAGGCGCAGGTACAGGTCGTGCATCCGCGACTCGATCAGCTGCTGATGCTCGAGCAGCAGCGCCCACTCGGCGCGGCTGTCGGCACTGAGGAAACGGCGCTGGAGCACGTGCACGAGCACCCGGCGCACCTCGGCATCGAGCGTGCCGCGGTCGCCAGGGAACAGCTCATCGAGGTCGTCCTCCATCGCGACCGGCGCGATGAACGGGGCCTCCGGCTCGGCGTCCGGCTGCTCTGCGGTCTCCACCGCACCGCTGTCGAGAGCCTGGTCAGTCATCGTGATCCTCCTCAGCCGCGCGGGCGGTCGCCGAGACGAATGCGAAGCGTCTCACGGTGCCGTCGGGGCGCAGCGTCTCGACGGTCGACAGACCGTCGGTCTCGTTCATGCCGTTGCGGTGCGCGATCTCGAGCAGACCGACGAGGTCGACGGGGCGCCGCGTGTCATCGGGGGCGCCGGCGAAGGCATCCCCCAGGTCGAACTCCTGCCCGAGGCCCTCGACGTACGCCTCGAGCTCGGCGTACCGCGGCCCGCCCCACGAACGCGAATCGGCCTCGAGGTACTCGACATCGTCGGCATCGGTCAGCGGCGCCGGCGCGCCGGGCGGGCGCACGTCGCCGACCGTCTGGCGCAGTCGGCCGAGGTCGATCAGCGGCAGGCTGCGCACCGGGTCGACCATCGCGTTCGACGGCGCAGTCTGCGCCCAGTGATGCAGACCGGAGATGACGTCGCGCAGCAGGTCGTCGATCTGCCTGTCCCGCAGTGGGTCGTGCGTCTTCACCTGGCCCGTGATCACGTGCGAGGCGCGGCGCTGAGCCGCGAGCACCTCTTCGACCCCGAGCTCGACCCGGCGGCCGATCGCGTCGAACTCCGCCCGCTGCGTGCTGTCGAGGTGGCGCGCGAAGGGGTGCGCGAGCAGGTCGTGCAGTTGCTCGGCGAGAGCGTCGATGCGCTCGGGGTCGCCGATCAGGCGCAGCGCCCCGGCGAACGCGCGGCCTTCGGGCGTCGACTGCATGACGTCTTTGGCGCGCTGCAGGTACTCGCGCAGCACCTCACCCGTCGGGCGCTCGTCGCGGCGCAGATGTGCGACGACATCGCGCTGCATGGCCTTGAGCGACTCGGCGACACGCGTGAAGTCGGCGGGCAGCTCGCGCGCGAGATGCAGGATGTTCTCGGCCTCTTCGTACAGCTCCTCGTCGTCGACGGGAACCGTGCCGTTCGCCTGAACCCGCAGGATCTCGGCGTCGAGGGCATCGCGCTCGGCCGTCAGGCGGGCGATGCGCTTGACGGGATCGCCCTCGGCCTCGTCAGCGAGCCGCTCGACGGCGTCGAGCAGGGTGCGCACACGCGAGTTCGAGACCCTGGTGCGTCCGCCGCCCGTGCGGCCCGTGATCTCGAGCGCCTCCACCGCGTGCGCTGAGAGGCGGTAGACCTCGACGTCGTCGTCGATCTGCTGCACGAGCCAGCCCTGCTTCGCCCAGGTGCGGCACACCTCACGACCACTGCCTGCGGGAATGCGCCGGTCGTCATCGTCGTGACCAGCCGAGCGCAGCTCATCGAGCGCCTCGGCGACCTCCGCATGCGCGTCGGCGACGGGAACGGAGGGGCGCTCGGCAGAGAACAGCATCGAAAGCGCGGCGATGACGAAGGGCGCCTGGCGACCGTGAAGCAGCCCCAGCGTCGGCGTACGGAAAGCCGCGAGGGAGCGAGAGTATGCCGCCTCGGCACGCGCGCCAGTCACACGCTCCAGTTTATCGACGCCGCCGGCCCGTTCGAATCCACCCGCCGGGTCCGTGGCCCTCCGCAGCACCGGTGTGTCGTCAGGGATGACGGCGACGACCGTCGGTGAGCAGATGGCCGTAGCCGCTCTCGTGGTCGGGAAAGCGGAAGCGGAATCCGGATGCCAGGAGCCGGGCGTTGGAGCAGCGTCGCGCCCCTCCCCGTGTGCGCTCGACGTCACCGGTGGGAGGCTCGGGCATCCCGAGCCTGCCGGCGATGAACCGCAGCACCTCGCCGAGCTCGGCGGGCGCCTCATCGACGCCGAGATACAGCTGTTCGGGTGGCCCCGGCCTGGTGAGCAGGTGCACGGCAGCCGCTGCGGCGTCGTCTCGGTGGATGCGGTTCGTGATCGCTGACGTCTGCGGGATCACCGCGCGCCCGTCACGCACCAGGTCGATCAGGCGCGTGCGTCCCGGTCCGTAGATGCCGCCGAGGCGCAGCACGACAGCATCCGTCGACCGTCCGGCGAAGAAGTCGAGGAACCGGCGCTCGGCCTCGAGCAGCACTGCCGCGCGCCCCTCAGGCGCGGGGATGGGCGTCGTCTCGTCGACCACGCCCGACATCGATCCGTACACGGCCGTCGACGAGACGAGCAGGGCGCGCCGGGGTGCCGCGTCCGCGGCATCCATGGACTGCAGCACTCGATCAAGCCCGGTGAGGTAGGTGTGCTCATAGTCGTCACCGCGGCCAGGCGCCGCCGCGATCACCAGCAGTTCGGCACCGGGCCAGGCGGCGCCGACCGTGATGTCGATCGCCTCGAACTCGATGCCCGAGGTCGAGGCGGCGGGCGGGGTGCGGCGCCAGCCGATCACCCGTTCGCCCATCGCGTGCAGGCGGAGGCCGATCTCGGTGCCGAGATCGCCGCACCCCACGATGAGAGCTGTGCTCATGCCAGACCGCCGTTCGCGAAGATCGTCTGGCCGTTCACCCAGCGCGCCGGGCCGGCGAGGAAGGCGACGGTCTCGGCGATGTCAGAGGGCTCACCGAGCCGCTCGAGCGGAACGGCCTTCGCGAGACCCTGCACCGCCTCGTCGCTCTTGCCCTCGAGGAACAGCGGTGTCGCCGTGGGGCCGGGAGCGACGGTGTTGACCGTGATGTCGCGCCCGCGCAGTTCGCGCGCGAGGATCAGCGACAGGCTCTCGACCGCCGCCTTGGTGGCGACGTAGGGCCCGTAGGTCGGGAACTGCGTGCGGGTGACGCTGGTCGAGAAGTTGATGATCGCTCCACCGGCGCGCATGTGCTTCGCAGCCAGCTGCGAGACGACGAAACTGCCGCGCAGGTTGGTGCGAACGATGCGGTCGAAGTCGTCGAGCGAGTAGTCGGCGATCGAGCCGAGGACCATCACGCCGGCCGTGTTGACGACGACGTCGATGCCCCCGAACGCGTGCTCGGCGGCGTCGAACGCGGCCTGCATGGCCTGCTCGTCGGCGACGTCTCCTCCGACGGCGACGGTCTGTCCGCCGTTCTCGATGATCTCGGCGACGAGGGCGTCGGCCGCGGACTCGTTGCCCGCGTAGTGGACGGCCACCGCGAGGCCATCGGTGGCGAGCCGCTGGGCGACGGCCCTGCCGATGCCTCCGGAGGCGCCGGTGACGAGAGCGACGCGGGTGCTGGAGGTGGTGCTCATGTGTTCTTCTTCTCTTGTCGGGCGATGGTCAGACGAGCCGCTGCAGCCATTCGGCGAGCAGGTCGCGCTCTGCGGGCGTGAAAGCCTCGGAGGTTCCGAGGCGGGCGGCGACAGTCGTCGCCGCCGCGGAGACGGGGTCGCTCGGCGGCACGCCGTCGACGACCAGAGAGCGGAGCACGGCATCCCTCGTCGAGGCGGAAGCCGTGGCATCCGGATAGCTCTCCGGACGCAGGATGAGCCCGAGGGCCACTCCGCTGTTCGCAGCCATGACGATGCGGGCGGCATCGGCTGCGGGCATCCGCAGCCGACCCTGCGACGCGAGCCGCTGCAGCACGTCTTCGAGCAGCCCCATCGCCTCCGCCATCGCGGCGGGCCGGGTGGCGAGGGTCGAGGCGAAGACGAGGCGGTAGGCGTGCGGATGCCGCAGCGCGAACGCGGTGTGGTTGTCCCACCCCGCGCGAAGGTCGTCGAGGGGATCGGCGGAGTGCCCAGCCGCGCGCTTCGAAGCGAGGTACTCGCCCCAGACCTGGTCGGCGACGGCGGCGAGCAGGCCGTCTTTGTCACCGAAGTGCCGGTACAGCACCGGCTGCGTGACCCCGGCCGCCTCGCAGACGGCGCGCGTGGAGATCTCCCCCGACGGCGAGCGCGCGAGCAGTTCCGCCGCCTTCTCGAGTATCGCTGTCCTCGTGGTCACGTACCAATGATAACCCCACGAACGTATCGCTGGTACCGCCTCGCTCGCGTCCACCGGGTTCCGTTCGTCGCACAGGAGCGCCATCATGAGAACCGTGACCGGAAACCGACGTACACGTCGCACCATGTCGACCGCCGGCGCCCTTCTGCTGGCGATCGCCCTCAGCGGCTGCGGAATCAGCGTCCCTACCGACCCTGACGGCACTCTCGAGCACGTGACCGGGGGCGAACTGCGCATCGGCGCCTCACCCGACCACGGCCTCGTCGACATCGGCACCTCGACGCCCAGCGGGCCGCTGCCCGACCTCGCGGGCGAGTTCGCCAAGACGCTCGACGCCTCGCCCGAGTGGACGGTCGGCAGCGAGGAGACGCTGGTCGGGATGCTGGAGGCGGGCGACCTCGATCTGATCGTCGGGGGCTTCACCGAGAAGACGCCGTGGATCGACAAGGCCGGGATCACTCGCGGCTACAGCGGCATCCCCGGTGCCGACGGGCGCAAGATCGTGATGCTCGTACCGCTCGGCGAGAACGCCTTCCTCAGCGACCTCGAGCGGTTCCTCGACAAGGAGGTGGATTCGTGACCTCCTCGCATCGGGCCGATCACCAGTACGGGCGCACCGATCTGCCTCCCGAGCAGCAGAGGGCGCTGAAGAGCGCCGTTCGCTGGGAGATCTTCACCATCTGCTACACGAGCGTGACGATCGCCGTCGTCGCGCTGGTGGTCGGCAACTCTCAGGCCATGCGCACCGCGTGGATCGAGGACATGCTCTCGCTGACGCCGCAGATCGCCTTTCTCGTGGCGCTGATCTTCGTGCGGCGACGCCCCACACGCAGGCACCCCTATGGCCTGCACCGCGCGATGGGGGTCGGACATCTCGTCGCCGGGGTCGCCCTGCTCGTGATCGGCGCCAATCTGGCGGTCGAGTCCGTCATCGGACTGGTCACGGGCGAGCATCCGACCATCGGAACCGTGCGGATCTTCGGCCAGACGATCTGGCTCGGCTGGCTGATGGTCGCGGTGATGGTCGTCGTGGTGGTCGGCCCCGTCTTCATCTACGGGCCCGCGAAAGCGCGGCTCGCGCCCGTGCTGCACAACAAGCTGCTCTACGCCGACGCCGACATGGCGAAAGCCGACTGGCAGACCAACGTCGCCTCGATCGTCGGCGTGCTCGGCATCGGAGTCGGAGCCTGGTGGCTCGACGGCGCGGCCGCCATCTTCATCTCTCTCGGCGTCGTGTGGGATGGCTGGCGCAACACGAAGGGCGCCGTGCTCGATCTGATGGATCAGCGCGCGACGACCTATGACGACAGGAGCGCGCATCCGCTCGCAGGCCGGATCGTGCAGGAGCTTCGCGAGCAGGGCTGGGTGACGGATGCCGCCGTGCGCGTGCGCGACCTCGGCCAGGTCTTCCAGGTCGAGGCGTTCGTCGTGCCTGCCCGCGGCCGGGTGAAGGTGGCGGATGTCGATGCCGCGTCGTCGATGATCGCCGGACTCGACTGGAAGGTGCAGGACGTCGTGGTCATTCCCGTGTCGGAGCTGCCTGCCGAGGCAGACGACGGCGTGATCTGACTCGCCCGCCCGCCCCCGCCTTCATGCCGAGACTTCCGCTCCAGCATGAGACCGCGCCGCTGCGGGCAGGTGTCGTGCTGGAACGGAAGTCTCGCGTCAGAGCGGCGTGGGGTCAGTGCTCGCCGAGTTGCGCGCTCGGGGTGCGGAACGTCTCGCGAAGCCCCCACGCGCACAGCGCGAGCAGCACGCACGCCGCTCCCGAGTAGAGGCCGACGCCGAGCGAGCCCCGGTCGAAGGCGATGAACAGCGCGGTCGCGACCGGTGCTGCGGTGCCACCGCCGAGCGCGGCGCCGATCTGGTAGGTGGTCGAGATCGAGGAGTAGCGGCTCTCTTTCGAGAACTGCTCGCCGAGGAACGCCGGGATCACGCCCTGCGGCATGGCCATGAACACGCTCATCAGGATGTTGCCGACGATGGCGAGGAGCAGGATGCCGCTGTCGACGGTTCCGAGGAACGCGAAGAAGAACAGACCGTAGATGATCGACCCGCCGATCACGACCTTCTTGCGTCCGATGCGGTCTGACAGCAGCCCCATGAGAGGAGCAGCGGTCACGAACCCGACCGAGCCCACCAGCTGGAACACGAGGGTCTCGTTGTCGTCCCACCCGCGGTTGAGCGTGTAGGTCATGGCGAAGATCGTGCCGACGTAGGCGACGGTGTTGTAGCCGAACGCGACGCCGATGGCGAGCAGCATCTGCTTCGGGTGACGCCGGATGGCCGCGAGCAGGGGCACGCGCGGCGCGGCCTGCTTGTCGACCTTCTCATCAGGCATCCGGGTGCGCGCGATCAGGCCGATGACGACCAGCAGACCCCCCAGCCAGAAGGCGATGCGCCAGGCGCCGTCTTCGAGGCTGAGCCCGGGGATCGCGGCGATGATGAGGAACACGATCGTGCCGAACACGCTGCCCAGGCCGATGCCCATGCTGGTGAAGCTGCCCCACAGTCCGCGGCGCGACTCCGGAGCGTTCTCGATGCCGAACAGCGACGCGCCGCCCCACTCACCGCCGGCCGCGAAGCCCTGCACCAGGCGGAGCGCGATCAGGAGGATCGGCGCCAGCACCCCGACGGAGTCGTACGTCGGCAGGCAGCCGATCAGGAAGGTGCTGATGCCCATGAGCAGCAGTGTCAGCACGAGCATGGACTTGCGGCCGATGCGGTCGCCGAAGTGCCCGACGACGATGCCGCCGAGCGGGCGGGCGACGAAGCCGACGCCGAAGGCCGCGAAGGCGACCAGCGTGCCGACCAGGCGGTCTTCGGTCGGGAAGAACAGCTGCGGGAAGACGAGCGACGCGGCGAAGCCGTAGATGATGAAGTCGTAGAACTCGAGCGCGGTGCCGAGCCCGGAGATGAAGAAGGTGCGCAATCCGGTGACGCGCCGGGCGGGAGCCTCGGCGCGACCGTCGGGCGCGGTCTGAGTGTTCGTCATGGAATTCGTCCTTGAATCTGCGAAAGGACCGGTTCGGGGTCCGGTGGAGGGGCGCTGGCAAAGCTAGTTACGCAAAACGTTTTATGCAACACTGGTGACCAATACGCATCCGACTCGGACGAGAGGGAGTGGCATGCGTCGTTCAGGAGTCACCATTCGCGACGTGGCAGCGAAGGCCGGCGTGTCGATCACCGCCGTGTCGCACGCCCTCAACGACAAGGGAACGGTCAGCGCCGCGACCCGCGAGCGGGTGCGGCGAGTCGCCGAGGACCTCGGCTATCAGGCGGATGCCTTCGCCCGTGGCATGCGTCAATCGCGGATCGACGCCGTAGGGCTCGCGATCCGCTCCCTCGACGTGCTGGGCGACTACACCCCCGAGGGGGTGTACGTGTTCGACCGCTTCGCCGGCATCTTCGCCGCCAAGGCCCTCGCGCGCGGACTGAGCGTGACCCTCGTGCCAGACATCAGCGGCAAGGCGGTGCCGCCCCTCGCATTCGCTCTCGACGGCTACGCCGTGATGACCCCGCAGGAAGACGATCCGGTCACCGCGATACTCGAGCGCAGAGGCATCCCCTACGTCACCTATGGTCGCGAGCCGGGAAGGGAGCACCGCGCGTGGGCGTCAGAGGACGACGCCGACGCCGCCCGCAAGGCGCTGCACCATCTCGAGGCGGCCGGCGCGCGCAGCATCGTGCTCGTCAGCGGCACCGACCGCAATGCCTGGAACCTCGAGTACGCCGATGAGTATGAGGCGTGGTGCACCCGCACCGGCACCGCGGTGCGTCGCTATACCCAGCCTGAGGGAAGCGGAGTCGAGGGCGGCGCCGAGGTCGCGCGCCGCATCATCGCCGACGGGATGCCGGACGCCGTGCTGTGCATGACAGGACGCCATGCCGCTGGACTGCAGGCCGAACTGCAGTCACGGGGAGTCGTCGTTCCGCGGGACGTGATGGTCTTCGCGGCGTCCGACTCGGAGCAGGCGCGCATGGCGAAGCCCGCGATCTCCGCGTTCTCGTTCAGCCCCGCAGAGACCGCCGAGGCGCTGCTCGACCTGCTCGTGCAGCTGCTGGAGTCGGGGACCTGTGACGGCCCGCGCCGCACGAAGGTGCAGCTGCGGGCGCGGGCCTCGACCAGGCGGGCCGGCTCAGAGGCGTGACATGCCCTCGGCAGCCGCCTCGGCAGGGTCGCCGGCGAAGTAGTCGAGCGCGAAGCCGGGAACGTCGACGGAGATGGTGAGCAGCGTCTGCCACTGGTCGAGTCGTGGCAGGGAGTCGTCAGGACGGATGCAGATGACTGCGCCGTCGCCCTCGATGCCGCATGCCGCAGCCGCGCGCTGCACGGGCGTCAGACCGGCCAGCGTCGCGCGCACTCCGTCGAGGTGCTCGTAGCGCTGCACGCTCTCGGCGCTGTCTGGCATGGTGTCGCCCTGGGCCAGCTGCGGGTCGAGGAAGTGGTTGGTGTGGAAGAGCCAGCCATCGGGCCCAGGCTGCACGATCGCCATGCCTGCGGGCGACAGCTCGAGGCTGGCCGCACGAGATCCTGCAGCGGTGGACTCGAAGACGGTCAGCACTGTGGAGGCGCTGACCGTGGCGCTCTGGGCGATGCGGATCGCATCGTCGAGACTGCCGGCCTCGTCGAGCACGCGCCTCGCGACGGCGTGCACCGGCACTCCCCCGACATCGGAATCAGAGACGTGCGACAGGATGTTGAAGTGCAGACCGACGCCCGCGTCGTTGACGCCGATCTTGGCTGCGGTGCCGAACTCGGTGAAGAGCTTCACGTTCAGGCCCGCCTCGGACACGTACGCGCGCATGAGGCCCTCCGGCACGAGGAACTCGTGCCAGTCCCAGGTCTGCATGGTCTCGGGGGCGGTGTCGCCGCCGGTGAAGACCGCCGTCGAGCACTCGGCGCTGCGGGCCGGGGCGATGCCGAGGATCTCGGTGCGGGCGCCGACGGATGCGAGCTGCCACAGCTCGATGCCCGTCGAGGCGGCGATGGCCTCGGTCTCGGCGGCCAGGCCAGGGGCCCATGCGGTGAGCGATGCGTGCGAGCGCTCGGCGATGATGCGGACGGTCTCTGCCGGGATTCCGAGCTCGTCGAAGTGCTCGAGGTAGAGCCGAACGCTCTCTCGGAACTGCGGGGCGAACTCGGCGCCGAGTTCACGGCCGCCGTCGGCGGCGCTCGTCGCGGTGCTGGCGTGCTGGAGAAGCTTCATGGTTCGCCAGCGTAGGAGGGCAAAACGTTTTGTGCAAGGCGTTCGGCGACGGGCCGGATACGACAAAACCCCCGGCGTCACCGGGGGTTTCATTCTGTAGCAGGAGCGGGGCTTGAACCCGCGACCTCACGATTATGAGTCGTGCGCTCTCACCAACTGAGCTACCCTGCCGCAGGGCATTCGGATGGAGATCCGAAGTGCTGCGAGCCCCGAGTCAGGATTGAACTGACGACCCCTTCCTTACCATGGAAGTGCTCTGCCACTGAGCTATCGGGGCGTGCTACCCGTTTCCGGGCAACCAGATGAGATTAGCACCTGAGTGCACCTCTCGCGAAATCGAGGCCTAGTACTCGTACCGGCCGGCGTTTCGCTTCATCCACGGCAGCGGATCGACCGTCGTGCCGTTGATGATGATCTCGAAATGCAGGTGCGCACCGTACGAGCGGCCGGTGTTTCCGACCTTTCCGATGATGTCGCCGACCTTGATCTTCTGACCGGTCTTGACCTTCAGGGAGCCGTACTGCATGTGCGCGTAGTGGCTGGTCACGAGCTTGCCGTCGATCACGTGATCGACGTACGCCGTGACGCCGTAGTTGCCACCGGACTCGGTCGCGAGGCGAACCGTGCCGTCGGCGATGGCCTGGATGGGGGCACCTGCGCCCGGCACGAGGTCGATACCTGCGTGCAGGCGGCCCCAGCGCTGACCGTAACCCGAGCTCATCGCGACGCCGACCTTGAACGGCCACTGGATGGCCGCCTCGGGATCGTTCGTGTACAGGCTCTGCGAGAACTGGATGCCCTCGTCTGCGGCGACCTCGGCGAGCGAGACGGTCGAGAACGAGTCCGAGCGCACGAGCGCCTCATCCTGAACATCGGACGATGCGACGAACGCCTGGATCTCGTCGTCGCCGACCTTGGCCGAGGTGGGCGCCGCAGTTTCAGAGGCGACCAGCGAAGTGGCGGCGCCGCCCTGAGATGCGGCGATGGCCGAGACGGGGAGGGTCATCGACACGGCGATGAGGCCTGCGACGCCCATGACGCCGAGGCTGGCGCCCGCAGCGACGAACCGGCGCGCACGCGGGCGGCGGGGAGCGACGTGTGCGACGACTCCGGCCACGACCGGCTCGGTGGCGACGGGAACCTCGTCGACCGCGTCATCGGCGACGGGCTGGAAGCCGAAAGCCTCTGACGCCGCGGCGAACGCGTCTTCGTCGCTCACGACGGCCTGAGCGGCAGGCTCCGGGACCGGTGCGACGGATGCGGGGGTCTCGTCACGCACTGCGGGAGCGGGCGACGGAGCCGCGGCGGCGACCGATGCGACGATCTCGGCGATCACGGCGGCGGGTTCGGCGACGACGGCTTCAGGCTCGACCACCGGCCGCACCTCGGGAGAGCCGGTCGCGGCGATTCGGCGAGCGCGGCGGCTGCTCGCGGCGGCCGATACAGCGGCCGCGGTCACTGCGGCGGCAGCGGCCACGGCGGATGCTGCTGATGGGACCTGCTCCTCAAGCGGAGCGGTCGAGTTCGCAGGATTCGCCGAGACGGCGCGAAGTCGATTGGAACGACGCGTGGGGGCCGCGGCGTTCACAGTGTGCTCAGGGGGCAAAACGAAGTCTCTCGTGTTTCAGGTCAA
This sequence comes from Microbacterium esteraromaticum, assembly GCF_016907315.1. Classification (NCBI taxonomy): domain Bacteria; kingdom Bacillati; phylum Actinomycetota; class Actinomycetes; order Micrococcales; family Microbacteriaceae; genus Microbacterium; species Microbacterium esteraromaticum. Next base: position 2,400,412 of record NZ_JAFBBS010000001.1, on the reverse strand, counting down.
GCTGGGGGAATCGTTGGGACACTCTCGCCGTTCGGGTAACGAAAGTAACGATCGGATAAACGATACCGTGCTCAGGCTGAAAAAGCCATGAGCCCGAACATATCGCTCATCGGCTCGGGGCGATCAGATCGCAGAGCCGATCATGCACACTGCGGCCGCCGGCGATGAGCATGGGTCGCGGCGCGTTGACGTCGAACCGGGAGACCAGTCCCCCGGCCTCCTGCACCAGCAGGGCGCCGGCCGCGTAGTCCCAGGGCTTCAGGCCCCGCTCGAAGAACCCGTCGAGACGTCCGGCCGCGAGGTAAGACAGGTCGATCGCTGCTGACCCCATGCGGCGGACGTCGCGAGCGATGGTCATCGCCCGTTGCACCGTCGCGATGTCCCCCTCGTGGGTCGAGGGGTCGTAGCCGAA